>NZ_JAJTTE010000006.1 GCF_021343995.1 Pseudonocardia terrae
CGTGGTGCTGGTGCTGCTGGCCGCCGTCGGCGGCGTCGGCTGGTTCGCCGCGAAGCAGTTCGGGCTGCTCGGCAGTTCCGGCACGACGGCGACGGCTCCGGCCCCGGGCGAGCCGGGCGGGGAGATGCCGCCTCTCACCGAGCCCACCAATCAACCGCCCGCCACCAGCGTGCCGATCCCGTCGCTGGGCCCGACGATCCCGGTGGGCAAGACCCCCGGCTTCATCGCGCTGTCGCCCAACGGCCGGCTCGGCTACATCGCCAACCGCAACGCCGGCGTCATCACCGTCTTCGACACCTCGGTCGACAAGGTCGTCGCGACCATCCCGGTCCAGGCCGGGCCGCCGCAGTACCTGGCCTTCGCGCCCGACGGCAAGCGCGTCTACGTCTCGATCTTCAACGACCAGAAGACGGTCAACGTCGTCGGTGTCCTCGACACGACCAGCAACTCGATCACCTCGACCATCCCGGTCGGCACCGCGCCGTACGCCCTCGCCGTCACCCCCGACGGGTCGAAGCTCTACGTGCCCAACCACGACTCCGGCACCGTCAGCGTGATCGACACCGCGACCGACACCCTCATCCACGACATCAAGGTCGCGCCGAACCCGCACTGGGTCGCCTTCGCCCCCGACGGCAAGACGGCCTACACGGCCAACCACGAGTCCGGCGTGATCTCGATCATCAACACCGCGGACGACACGGTGACCGGTGAGGTCAAGGTGCAGGTCAGCCCGCACAGCCTCGCGGTGTCGCCCGACGGCAAGTGGGTCGCCAACGTCAACTACGACAGCGACTCCGCGACCGTCATCGACACCACCACCCAGAAGGTCGTCGCGACGGTGCCGGTCGGGCACAAGCCGCAGGACATCGCGTGGGCGCCCGACAGCCGGTTCTTCTACGTCACCGGCGTCGAGGGCGACAACCTCACGGTGATCAGCGCGCAGAACTGGGGCGTCACCGCCACCCTGCCGACCGGGGACGCCCCGACCAGCCTCGCGGTCACCCCGGACGGGAAGAAGGCCTACATCACCAACCTCAACAGCGGCACGCTGACCGAGGTCAACCTGACCGGCTGACCCCGGGGCTCCGGTCCCGCCCCACTCCCGGCACCGGCAACGGCACCGGCAATGGCTCCACCCCCGCATGCCTCGGCCGCCGCACGCCTCGGCCGACGAACTCCCGGCTCGCCTCCCGCGAGTCGGGCCCTCACCTCCCGCGAGTCACGTCCTGATGTTCCGCGAGTCGGGAGTTCCGGCGGTGCGAGTCGCGAGCCCGGGCACCGCGGGTCGGCATTGTCGGATGACCGAGTTGCCCATCGCGGTCGCTCCTGCGACTCGCGCCGACATTTCGCGGTGCGCGCCGGGGTACCGCCCTTCGGGGGAATTCTCCGATCGCCCGGTCATTCGTGTTCAGGTCGCCGGACCACGGGTATCGCTCCGCCGGTTCTGGCGTGGGGGTCACCCCCACCCCGGTCGGCGGGTCGGCCCCGGTAGGAGTGGGGCCAGCGTCATCGTCGTCGGCTCGGTCCGGCGGGATGCTTCCTGTCGTTCGACACCGACACCGGGAGGGCCCCGGCGCCAGGACGGAAGGAGAAGCACGATGTCCGCACAGACCGCTCAGCTCGCTCTCGTCACCGGCACCGGCGGCACGGCGCTCTCCCATCGCGACCGCGCCGTCCTGCGCGCCATCGAGGCCGGCCGTGTCCGGCTGTCCGGTGGCTCCGCCCTCGTCGTCGACGGGCTGTTCCTCGCCGACCCGTTCGCCGCCCCGCGCCTCACCGACGCCGGTCTCATCGCCGACGCCGACGGTTCCGTCGCCCTCACCGAGTCCGGTCGCGCCCTGCTCGCCGCCTGAGGTTCCGCGGACCTCCGGCCCCGGCAGGCGCCACCACCTCGGGCTTCCGGCCCTCCTCACGATCCTCGGTGGCCTCGCTCCCGTTCCCACGGTGGGCGGCGAACCGGGCGGCCTGCCACTTCCCCAGCTCCCGGATCCCCATCGCGACCAGCGCCGCGAGCGCGATCCCGACGCCGATGGTCCACGCCGCGTTCGAGCCGGGCGAGGGCGTCGCGGGCAGGCCGGCCGCAGCGTCGCGGGCCGCCTGGTCGTGGTCGTGATGGCCGCCGATCGGGATCGCCTGGACCGCCGCTCCGTACGGGAGCACGAGGGCCGCGCGCGCGGGCGGGGGACGACCCGGCGTCACCAGGTCCGACCACTCGAGGACGGCACCGGACCGGCTCGTCTGCGTCGCCCGGAACCGCACCGGACCCGCGCCGTCGGGCATCCGGCCCACGCGCAGCACGAACTCCACGGGAGCGGCCCCGACGGGACCGCCGTTCCACTCGATCCCCGTCGCCGTGGTCGTGACCTTCCATCCCGACGGTGCCGACGGCTGCGGGTCCTCCAGCGGGCGCGCCGTGGGCAGGTCCACCCGCAGCGCGACGACCGGGTCGGAGGGGTCGTCGTCGGTCACCCGGAACATCACGACGACGTCCCGCGCGCCGGCCTCGGTGTGGTCGGGCGAGAGGGTCACGTCCGCCGCCGCGGCACCGGCGGACAGCGTGCCCAGCCCGACGACCGTCAGGACGATCAGCAGGGCACGCCGGAGCGGGACGACCGCCCGGCCGATCCCCCGCATGCCCGTCTCCTCGCCACTGCTCCCGCCCCGAGGCTCGCCCCTGGGGTGCGGCCGTTACCGCCGCACAGTGCGTGACGACGGTGGGCGCTCGGAACGACCCGGTCAACCTCCCGCGAGCCGGCAGTTCCGGGCCACCGAACCGCACATGTCGGGGGACGACGGGGATGTGCAACTCAGGCACCCGAATTGCCGACTCGCCGAACCCCAAAGCCCAACTCGCCGAAGCCCAGACCCCGACTCGCCGAAGCCCACAGCGCGACTCGCGGAAGCCCAGACCCCGACTCGCGGGAACGGCTCCTACACCGCGCCCAGCACCGGCTCGAAGGCGAGTTCGGCGGCACCCACCAGCTTCCCGTCCCGCCCGAGTGGTGAGACGGCGACGCGGGTGCGGCCGGCCGCGCGGCTGACGAGGCTGCGGCGGTGGAGCTCGTCGCGGATGCGGTCGACGAGCGGGGTGGGGAGGGCGGCGAAGAGGTCGCCCAGCACCACGAGCTCGGGTGCCAGCATGTTCACCGCCGTGACCAGGCCCGTGACCAGCCACTCCGCGAACTCGGCGAGCAGGTCGAGCCGGCCGGGCCGGGACTCGAGGTCCCGCAGCTCGGCCACCAGGACCCCGCGGGGCGTGTCCTCGGGCAGCCCCAGGGCCCGGCACAGCGCCGGCTCGCCCACCTCGGTCTCCCAGCAACCCTGCTCACCGCAGAAGCACGCCCGCCCACCCGGCCGGACGATCATGTGCCCGATCTCGCCGACGTACCCGCCGGACCCCCGCAGCGGCACGCCGCCGACGATGACCCCGCCGCCCACGCCGACGTCGGCGGAGAGGTAGAGCAGGTCGGAGGCGTCCCGCGCCGCCCCGCGGACGTGCTCGGCGAGGGCACCCAGGTCGCCGTCGTTGCCGACGGTGGTGGGCGAGCCGAGCACCGCGGCCAGCCGGCTGCCCAGGGCGATCTCCCGCCAGCCGAGGTTGGGTGCCTCGTGGACCAGACCGTCGGCCCGTCGGATGACCCCGGGCACGGAGATCCCGACCCCCTGCTCCCGGACGCCGAGCTCGTCGCGCAGCAGCTGGGCCGACTCGGCGATGTGCGTGATCACCTCGCCGGGCAGCCGGGTCGTGCGGTGCAGGTTCCAGCTGTGCCGGCCGAGGATCTGGCCGCCGATCCCGACCATGGCCATCGCGACCTGGTCCACCCGGACGTCGACGGCCAGGACGACCGCCGCCTGCGCCTCGGGCAGCACCAGCAGGGAGGGCCGCCCGGCGCCGGTGCGCTGCGCCGGGACGGCCTCCGTGACGACGCCCGCCTCCGCCAGCCCGTCGACCACCGCCTTGATCGTGCTCCGGTTGAGCCCGAGCTCGCTCGCCAGCGTCGCGCGCGTGCAGGGCCCCTCGACGTGGAGGCGGCGCAGCAGCGCGGTCCGGTTGTGCCGGCGCGCGTCGTCGGGACGGGTGCCGGAGGTCGGGACCGAGCGGACTTCTCGCTCGCGGGCTCGCTCGGTCACCTGCCGGCGGCCGCCGACTTCCGCCGGGACAGGACGTCGACGCCCGCCGCGAGCAGCAGCACCAGGCCGGTGATGATGAACACCACCGCGGCCGGCTGCTTGAGCAGGCCCAGCCCGTTCTCGACGGTCGCGAGCACGGCACCGCCGATGACCGCGTTGGAGACCCGCCCCCGCCCGCCGAACAGCGACGTCCCGCCGATGACGGCCGCGCCGACCGCGAACAGCAGCGTGTTGCCGCCACCGGCCGCGGGAGAGACCGACCCGACCTTCGACGAGTAGACGATCGCGCCGATCGCCGCGAACGCCGAGCTGATCACGAACACGGCGGCCCGGATCCGGACGACGTCGATGCCCGCCCGGCGGGCCGCCTCGCGGTTGCCGCCGACGGCGTAGACGTGCCGGCCGAACCGCGTGCGGTCGAGGACGTAGGTCCCCAGCACGAGGAGGACCAGGACGATCGGCACGACATAAGGGATACCGGAGATCGCGATGACCCCCGGCGACCGGTCCTGGGTGAGCAGGAAGGTCGCGACCGCCCCGAGCACGACGACGGCCCCGACCTTGATGAGGACCAGGCCCGTCGGCTGCGCCACCAGGCCCTTGTGGAGCCGGCTGCGCTGCTGGAGGAGCTTGACCGCCGCGTACCCGCCCGCCGCGACGACGAACAGCAGCCACGAGCCCAGCGTCGACAGGTTGCCGTTGGCCACCGCGTTGATCACCGGGTCGCGCAGGCCGAGGGTGCCGCCGTCGCCGATGAGCTGCAGGATCACGCCCTGCCAGGTGATGAACAGGGCGAGGGTGACGACGAAGCTCGGCATCCCCACCCGGGCGACGAGGAAGCCGGTCAGGCAGCCGACGACCACACCGACGCCGATCGCGAGCAGCATCTCGATCCACGGGTTGGCCGGTGCCCCGATCAGCAGGATCACGGCCGTCAGCACGCTGACCACGGCGCCCGCCCACACCCGCACCCAGATCGCCAGCGCTGCGGCCACGAGCATCGCGACGATCAGCACCGCGAAGACGAACCCGCCCATCGCGCCGAGCATGTTGCCGCCGCTCACGAGGTGCAGCGCCATGAGCGCCGCCGCGAGGCCCGACGCCGTGCCCGCGGCGAGGTCGATCTCACCGGTGAGCAGCACGAACACGAGGCCCATCGCGATGATGGTCCGGCCGGCACCCTGCTGGAGGAGGTTCGCGAGGTTCAGCAGGCTGGGGAAGGTGCCGCCGGAGTCGAGGATCGTGAACAGGACGAACAGCGCGGCGAGGCCGAGCAGGGCGGGCAGCGAGCCGAGCTCGCCGCTGCGCAGGCCGCGCAGGTACCCGCGGATCGCCTCGCCCGTGGTCCGGGCGGTGGTGTCGATGCCGAAGTCGGCGGCCCGGTTGCCGGGGTCGGCCTTCTCGGCCGCGGACTTGTGCGTCTCGGGTGCGGTCACTGCCCGACCACCCCTTCCGGTCGGGCCAGCCCGAGGTCCCCGGACCGGCCTGCGGTGATGAGCTCGACGACCTGCCCGTGGGTGACGTCGCGCGTGGGCACCTCGGCCACCATGCGGCCGAGGTAGAGGGTGGCGATGCGGTCGGCGACCTCGAAGACGTCGGCCATGTTGTGGCTGATCAGGACGACCCCGATGCCCTGCTCGGCGAGCCGCCGGACGAGGTCGAGGACCTGCCGGGTCTGCGCGACGCCGAGGGCCGCGGTCGGCTCGTCGAGCAGCACGACCCGGGAGTCCCACAGGACGGCCTTGGCGATCGCGACGGTCTGCCGCTGGCCGCCGGAGAGCGAGGCCACCGGGGTCCGCACGCTGGTGACGGTGCGGACCGACAGCGAGGCGAGGGTGCGCCGCGCCGCCTGCTCCATGTCGGCCTCGTCGAGCAGCCAGGGCCTGCCGCGCTCCCGGCCGAGGAACATGTTCTGGACGATGTCGAGGTTGTCGGCGAGCGCGAGGTCCTGGTAGACGACCTCGATCCCGAGCTTCGACGCGTCGGAGGGGCTGTGCAGCGCGACGGGGTCGCCGTCGAAGAGGATCTCGCCACCGTCGATCGGGTGGATCCCGGCGACGCACTTGACCAACGTCGACTTGCCGGCGCCGTTGTCGCCGACGAGCGCGGTCACCTCGCCGGCGCGCACCGTCAGGTCGACGTCGTGGAGCACCTGCACCGCGCCGAAGCTCTTCGACACGGACCGCAGCTGCAGGATGGGTTCGGACATGCGGACCTCCAAGCGAGGGCGCCCGGCCGGGAGGGGGCGGCACCGATGATCGGCTCCGCCTCCGTCGCCGAGGCTCGGCTCCGCCTCCGGAGCCGATGGTCGGCTCCGCCTCCGGAGCCGATGGTCGGCTCCGCCTCCGCCCCCCGACCGCGCGCCCGGCGGGTTACTTGATGCCGGCCGCGTCGCAGGCGGCCTGCGTGGCCTGCACGCAGATCTCGCTGGCCTTGACGTAGCCCGCGTCCGTCACCGTCTTGACGTTGTCCTTGGTGATCAGCTGCGGGGTGAGCAGCACGGACTTGACCTGGCGGTTGCCCTTGGGGTCGTTCACCGTCTGGGTCGCCGTCTGGTCCGCGGTGGCGGTGTCGCCCTTGGCGAGGGCCGCGGCGAGCTTGGCGGTCGCGTCGGCCTCCTCCTGGATCGGCTTGAACACCGTCATGTACTGGTCGCCGCGCAGGATGGCCTGCAGGCCGTCCGCCGTGGCGTCCTGGCCGGTCACGGCCACCTGGCCGTTGAGCCCGTACTTGGTCAGCACGGTGACGATCGCGCCCGCCAGGCCGTCGTTCGCCGCGACGACGCCGTCGACCTTGCCGCCGTTGCCGGTGAGCAGTTGCTCGAAGGTCTGACCGCCGACCTGGTTGTCCCACTTGTCGATGGCCTGGTTGGCCACGAGCTTGAGCTGGCCGCCGTCGTACATCGGCTTCAGCACGCTCTGCTGGCCGTTGTAGAAGAGGGTCGCGTTGTTGTCCGTGGGCGCGCCCTCGATCTGGATCACCTGGGCGCCCTGCTTGCCCTGCAGCGCCTGGGCGAGGCCCTGGCCCTGCAGCGCGCCGACCTTCTCGTTGTCGAAGGACACGTAGTAGTCGCTCGTGCCGCCGAGGTTGAGCCGGTCGTAGTCGATGACCGGGATCCCCTGCGCCTTGGCCTTGGCCGCGACGGCGTCGCCGCCGTCCGAGCTGATCGACGCGATGACCAGCACCTTCACGCCGCTGGAGATCATCCCGTCGGCCAGGGTGGAGAACTTCTGCTCGTCGCCCTGCGCGTTCTGGATGTCCGGGTCGAGCCCCGCGGCGCGCATGGCCTTGTCGAGCATGGGCTTGTCGAAGCCCTCCCAGCGCGCCGACGTGTCCGTCTCCGGGAGGATGACGCCGACCTTGACGCCGCCGCTGCTCGGCGCGGCCGAGCCACCCGCCGAGCCGCCCGAGGAACCGCCGGAGCTGTTCGCCCCGCACGCGGTGAGGGTGAGGACCAGCCCCAGCCCCAGCGCCGCGATCATCTTCGGCGCACCGTTGAGCGCCGACCTGCCTACCCGCATCCGCCCTCCACCTCACTGTGGACCCGGTGTCCGACGACATCGGGTGAATGTTGTGGGCGACAACGTATGCAACAGAAGTCTGTGATGCAAAGCATGCTGGATCGGTCAAGATCGCAGCAGATCGTCACGATTCGGTCTCGCCGGACGACATTTGTTGCCGCAGTGCCGTTTCCGGGTGCCCAGCGTCACGGATCTGCTCCGCTCCGTGACATCGGGGCCTGCGGCACCGTTGGGCCGCCCGGGCGCGGACCGGCGGAGTGAGACCACTTCCCGCGGCGGCCCGGACGGAACGCCTCCCGCACCTCACCGACCGGCGTGCTCCGTCCGAGAGGTTCACGCTCCGTGTCACCCCGAGCGGCGGCACCGCCGGGGCGGGCGTGGTCGACGCGGCGCGAGCCGCCCACCACCGGATCGGGTGGTCCTCACCCGAGCGCCGCTGAGGTGATGACGCACCGTGACCGACCGCTGTGGTCACTCCCCGTGACGAGGAGGCGCTTCCCGGGGCACCTCGAGGACCTCCGGCGGGCGGTCCCCGTCCCGCGAGCGCAGTGCCACCGCGGCGACGACGGCGGCGATGCCGACCGCCTCGGCCACGCCCGGGAGCTGGCCCAGCGCGAGGAAGCCGATCACCGTCGCGGTCGCCGGGAGCAGGGCCAGCAGCACCGCGAACCGGCCCTGCCCGACGCGCCGCAGCACCACCTGGTCGAGGCCGTACGGGATCACGCTCGACAGCACCCCGACCCCGACGGCGAGCAGCACCACCACCGGGTCGGTCAGCGGTGCGAGGCCCGCGGCCCCGTCGAGGAACAGCACCGGGGAGCACAGGACGGCCGCGACGGTGAACCCGACGGCCATGTCGTCGACGCCGTTCCCGGCCGTCGCGACCCGCTTGCCGAGGAGGATGTAGGCGGCCCACATGACCGCCGCGGCGAGCGCCCACAGCACCCCCGACGGGCTGCCTGACCAGCGCACATCCGCGATCAGGGCCACCCCGCCCGCGGCCAGCACGACGGCCCCGACGTCCCGCGGCCGCCGCGACAGCGCCGCCGCCACCGCCACCGGCCCGCAGAACTCCAGCGCCACCACGGTGCCGAGCGGCAGGCGCGCGATGGCCTCGTAGAACGCGGCGTTCATCAGCGCCGTCGCCAGCCCGAACGGGATCGACCGTTGCAGCCGGGCGGGCCGCCAGGCGGCCCCGCGGGGACGCCGCCACGCGAGCAGCACCAGCCCCGCACCCAAGATCCGTAACACCGCCACGGCCGCGGGCGACAACCGGTCGAACAGCCCGACCGCGAGGGCCGCCCCGACGTACATCGAGGCGCCCCCGACGACGAAGAGCACGGGCGCCGGGACCCGGCGGATCATGCTCGGCGCCACGACCACACCCCCGGTCGCGCTCCGTAGCCGCGACGACCGGACTGTTTACACGCCACACCTTGCGGTGTCACACCGCGCACCGCATCATTCACTCGTAGTCAACTGAATCCGTGTTCGTCATCGGACCGCCACCGCCTCGACGGTCACCCGACCCCGATAGGTCGATCTGTGATTGTCGTCGCGACACGGGACGGGAACACATGCAGGGGTAGTGAACGTCTGCAAGAGTGGGCGCACCGCGCGAGCGGTCGTCACAGCAAGCGACACCGGAGGATCGGTGTCGAGACGGAGGGAGACCGCTATGCAGCCTGGAACCCTGACCCGGCCCGAGTTGACCCTCGCCGACCGCTGTGACCGCTGCGGAGCGGCCGCAAAGGTTCGTGCCGTGCTGCCTTCCGGTGGCGAGCTCCTGTTCTGCGGACACCACGCGCGTGCGCACGCCGACAAGCTGCGCGAGCTCGAGGTGGACGTCCAGCAGGGTGCTGAGTAGGCACGAGTGATGGGCGTGGGGCGACTCCCGGCGCGGTTCTTGTGTGGGTGGTGGTGTGGGCCGGCACCGGGGGGGGCCGGCCCTCTCGTCTGTCCGCTCCCGGCCGCCCCGGGGGAGGGTGACGACCGTCACCGCCACGACCGGATCGTGGCGATGCGCTCCTCGAGCTGCTCGATCGTGGCCATCGCGGTCGGCGGGCCGCCGCAGGCCCGGCGCAGCTCGTTGTGGATCACGCCGTGCGGCTTCTTCGTGCGGTGGTTGTGCAGCGCGACCAGCGTGTTCAGCTCCTTGCGGAGCTTCTGGATCTGCTCGCGCACGGACATCGCGCGCGACGGCTCGGGCGGGGGCGGCGGGGTCGCGCGGGCGCCGGCACCCGACCGGGGGGAGCCCTTGTCGACCCATTCCTGCTGGCGCTGCTGCAGCAACGTGCGGACCTGGTCGGCGTCGAGCAGGCCGGGCAGGCCGATGTACTCCTCCTCGTCGGCGCTGAACGACGCGCCGTCGAAGATCAGCTGGTCGAGCTCCGCGTCGGCGTGCAGCGCGGTGAACGACTTCTCGTCCTCCCCCGGCTCGTCCTGCTGCCGGTTCGCGAGGGCGAGCTCCTCGTCGTTCCACTCCTCCTTGGGCCGGTGCGGCTTGCCGAGGACGTGGTCGCGCTGCGCCTCCAGCTCGCTCGCGAGGCCCAGCAGCACCGGGACGGACGGCACGAACACCGACGCCGTCTCCCCCGGCCGCCGCGACCGCACGAACCGGCCGATGGCCTGGGCGAAGTACAGCGGGGTCGACGCCGAGGTCGCGTAGACGCCCACCGCGAGCCGCGGCACGTCGACGCCCTCGGACACCATCCGGACGGCGACCATCCACCGCTCGTCGGACTTCGAGAAGGACTCGATCCGGTCCGACGAGCCCGCCTCGTCGGAGAGGATCAGCGCCGGCGCGGTGCCGGTGATCTGCTGCAGCAGCGCGGCGTAGGCCCGGGCGGTGTTCTGGTCGGTGGCGATGACGAGGCCGCCGGCGTCGGGCATCCCGCTGTTGCGGTGGGCGTCGAGCCGCTTGTCGGCGGCCGCGAGCACCGCGGGCATCCACTCGCCGCCGGGGTCCAGCGCGGTGCGCCAGGCCATCGCGGTCTGCTCCTTGGTGAGCGGCTCGCCGAGCCGGGCGCTGATCTCCTCGCCCGCGCTCGTCCGCCAGCTCGACGTCCCGGAGTAGGCGAGGAACACCACCGGCCGGACGACGTTGTCGGCGAGCGCGTCCGCGTACCCGTACTGGTGGTCCGAGCGGGACCGCAGGGCGCCCTCGGCGTCCCGCTCGTACTCGACGAACGGGATCGGGTTGTCGTCCGAGCGGAAGGGCGTGCCGGTCAGCGCCAGCCGCCGCTCCGCCGGCTCGAAGGCCAGCTGCACACCCTCGCCCCACGACTTGGCGTCGCCGGCGTGGTGGATCTCGTCGAGGATCACCAGCGTGCGCCGGTTCTCCGTGCGGGCCCGATGGGTGTTGGGGTGCACGGCCACACCGGCGTAGGTGATCGCGATGCCGTGGTAGTCCCGCGACGTGCCGGCCGACGCCCGGAACTCGGGGTCCAGCGCGATCCCGACCGCCGCCGCGGACTGCGCCCACTGGTACTTGAGGTGCTCCGTCGGGGTGACGACGGTGACCGCCTCGATCGTCCGGTCCGCCAGCAGCTCGCTCGCCACCCGCAGCGCGAAGGCGGTCTTCCCCGCGCCCGGCGTCGCGACCGTCAGGAAGTCCCGGGGCCTGGCGGCGAGGTACCGGGCGAGCGCCGAACGCTGCCAGGCACGCAAAGGGCGCGAGCCCGGAGCCGACACCGAGGAGAGTCCCTGAATCGGTACGGATTCGGTTTGCGACACACGTCTCCCTGTCCTGCCGACCTGCCCCCGGAGGGGTGCTGGGGCCGCCGATCAGGGTATCCGGCGGTGAACGCGGGCGATGCCGTGCCCCGACCCGGGCGCGAACGCGCACGTCACGCGCGGCGGGCTGGCCCGCGGCTCCCGGTCCGGGGTACACCTGCGGGCACACCGGGGCGGCTGCGAGGATCGACCGGACGGGCACCGGGGGACGAACCGGGCGGGAAGGAGCGCAGGATGACCCGGGCGGAACAAGACGAGCGGCCGACGGCGCGATCGGTGCGGTCGGTGCGGTCGACCCAGCCGGCCCTGTCGGTGCGGTCCGGCGGGGGCGGGCGATGACCCGGCCCGAGGCCGACGACGCCGCCCTGCCGCTCGACGCCCTGCTCACCGAGGCCGCCCGCGGCCCGCTAGCGCGGCTGCTGCCCGTCGCCCCGGCCGCCCGGCTCGCCGCCGCCGCGCTGCGCTCCCCCGCCGCCACGGCCGGCCGCGCCGCGGGCGTGCTGGCCGATCTCGGCCGCATCGGGCTGGGCGCGCGCCCGGCCGCCGGCCGCACGGACGACCCGCGGCACGCCGATCCCGCCTGGACGGACGACCCGTTGCTCTCCCGCCTGCTCCAGGCGCACAAGGCCACCCGGGCCGCCGCCCTGGAGCTGGTCGAGGACCTCGCCGCCGATCCCGACGACGCCGACCGCCTCCGCGTCGCCGTCGCCCGCCTGGCCGACCTGCTGGCCCCCGGCACCAACCCGCTGCTGCACCCGCGGGGACTGCGCGACGCCCTGCGCTCGGGCGGCACGAGTGCCGTCCGGGCCGTGCGCGCCCTGGCCGCGGACCTCGCGAGCCCGCCCCGGCTGCCCGACGGCGGCGCCCGCCTCGAGCCCGGCACCGAGACCGCGACCGCCCCCGGCGCCGTAGTGCTGCGCACCCCGCTGTTCGAGCTGATCCACTACCTGCCGGCCACCGAGCAGGTCGCCGAGGTGCCGGTGCTGGTGGTGCCGGGCGTGGTCAACCGCTTCCACCTCGTCGACCTCGCGCCCGACCGCAGCCTGGTCCGCCGGCTCGTCGAGGCCGGCCAGCAGGTGTTCGCGCTGTCCTGGCACGACCCGGGCCCCGAGGACGCCGGGCGGGGCCTCGACGCCTACGCGGAGGCCGTCGTCGAGGCGCTGGGGGCGTGCGGACGGATCTGCCGGGTGGACCGGACCACCCTGCTCGGCCTCTCCACCGGGGGGCTGCTGGCCGCGGCCGTCACCGCGCGGCTGGAGCGGCAGGAACGGGTCGCGGCGCTCGTGCTGGCCGGCACGTCGCTCGACCGCGAGCGCTCGCGCACCGGCCCCTCCGCCGCGCCGGTCGACGACGCCGAGGTCCGTGCCGCCGTCACCTCGGTCGGCCGGGCGGGCCTGCTCGACGGGCGCCGGCTCGCCGAGATCCACGCCCTGCTCTGCCCGGAGGCGCTGGTGTGGCCGGCCTGGGAGCGGCGCTACCTCGGCGACGGGGAGACCCGGCCCGATCCGCTGCGCGTCTGGAACCTGGACGCGCAGCCCGTGCCGGCGGCGCTGTTCCGCGATCTCGCCGGGCTGGCGCTCACCGGTGCGCTGACCCGGTCCGGCGCCGCCCAGGTCCTCGGGGGCCCGGTCGACCTCTCCGCGGTCGACCGGGACGTCTACCTGCTCGCCGGCGTCGCGGACCGGGTGGGGAGCTGGCAGGCCGTCTACCGGACCTCGCAGGTGCTGGGCGGCAAGTGCCGCTTCGTGCTGGTCCCGGGCAGCACGGCAGCCGCGGTGGGATACGGGACGAGCGCGCACCGGGTGGCCCCGGGCGCGGTGTCGGCGGGCAACCCGGCCGACGCCGAGCGCTGGCGCGCGGCCTCGCACGTCGAGCAGGGCTCGTGGTGGGAGGACCTCGTCCCCTGGCTGGGCGAGCGGTCCGGTGACGTCGTGGACGCGCCGCCGGAGCTGGGCGGACGCGGGCTGCACCCGATCCACCCGGCTCCGGGCACCTATATCTGAGTCGCTCGTCTCGCCTGGTGCAGCCTCCACCTTCTCCGCACCCATGGACGTCGCGGCCGCCGGAGCCGGGCGACCACACCCCGGGTCACGGCGTCGTGTCCGCGCTCCCCGGCGCCGTTCCGGTGTCTGGCGGTGCGGGCGCGACGCCCGACGGCGGTGGAGCTTCCGACGGGCTCGGGCCGTCCGATCGGTTGCCGGGCTGCGCGGGCCGGTGCAGGGACACCACCCCCGAACCCGGCGTCGTCGGCGGCTGGGCCGGGCCGTAGATCGGGGGCGCCGGCGGGGGCACCGCTCTCGTCGCGGCGGCGCCTACCGGCATCGGAACCGGACCGACCTGCGGCGGAGGCAGGGCCGCGATCGCTGCGAAGACGGCGACGGCCACCGCGGCTCGGGCGAGGCTCCTGGTCATCGGGGTGGCACCCGGTGAAACGGAGTGCACCGGTAGGGGCTCCCTGAGCTCCGTGGCCGGGTTCCCCCGGTACCGCGCCCACGCCGGTACGTCCGTGCCCTTCATGAGGAAGGCGTCGGCGTCGAGCACGGCGCCTTCGCGCATCCGGACGCCGTAGTGCACCCATGCGGCAGTACCGAGGGTGCAGTCACGCTCGATCACGATCCGGTCGGACTTGAACGCACCGTCCTCCAGCGAGTGGGCCTGGATGGTGGTCGCGGCGTTGAGCGTTGCGTAGTCGCCGATCGTGACCAGCGTCTTCTCGGGGATCCCGCAGCCGTCGTCGAAGACCTTGTGCCCGATCCGCACCCCGAGTGTCCACCACACGAGGTTCTTCATCGGGGTGCCGTTGAACAGCGCCAGGAGTTTCCCGCTGCTCAACTTCCAAATGCGCTCGTGCCGCCAGAACCGCCGATCGTAGATGGAGCAGAACCTGGGCTCGAGCGCCCGGAAACCGGTGGCGGCACGTTCGACGAGCACCCTGAACGCGAGCATCAGCACGAGGGCACCGACCGTCGTGGGCGCCATGGCCAGGAATCCGAGGCTGCTGTAGACGTCGACGGCCAGCAGGCCGAACACCGCGACGATGTAGAGATCCACGAAGGTGACGAGCAGGTACAGCACTGCCGTGACCGTGTTGTGCAGGTTCTTGGCCCGCACCCGCCTGCGCCGCTCCTCCCCGGACTTGAGGTGGTGGTCGAACGTGCGGTCGCGATGCACGGAGCGGGGGATCTCGAAGGGTGGCGACCCGAGCAGCCCGACGCCCTCGCGGACCCGACCCGCGAGCGGGACCATCACCTTGGTGGCGAGCAGGCAGTTGTCGCCCGTCCGCGCACCCGCCGGGAAGGCGATGTTGTTCCCCAGGAAGTTCTCGGCCCCGATGACGGTCGGCCGGACCCGGAAGGACGTGCTCGAGTACTCCGCGTTCAGCATCGACAGGCCGTCGGAGACCAGCGTCCCCGAACCCACACGGGACAGGAACGGCGTCTCGTGGCGCACCTCGAGGCCGAAGTTCGACCCGGTCTGCACCACGGGGCTGCCGAGGTCGTAGCCGAGCAGGCGCAGATAGTGCACGATCGCCGAACTGTCGCCGAACAGGGCCGTGAAGAAGGCGAAGTTCGTCAGCCGCTGGACCGTCCGCTGCGCCCAGTACCGGATCCCGTAGAGGGGATACACCGCGCCAGGTCGCAGACCGAGAGCCACCAGCCGGGGAATCGTGAAGACGACGACGAGGCCGAACACCAGCGCGCCGACGGCCGTCACCGACACGTAGACGAGCGCCTGAGAGGCGAAGTTCCACCTGGGCCCGACCACGAGACCCGGCGCCTGCACGTCCTGGAGCAGCGGAAGCCCCCTGAGCAGCTGCACGGCCACGGTCAGGCCGAGCGGCGCGGCAAGGACCGCGACGAACACCAGTTGCCACAGCGAGTACGAGAACCGCCGGAACCGGCCGCACCGGGCCGGGGCGACGGTCCGATGGTCCGCACCGCCCGGCTGCGCGGGTGATCCGTGCCAGGACTGGCCGGCGGGTACGACCTGGCCGGTGTGCAGGGAGGAGGCGTGTCCCAGCTGGGCCCCGTCGCCCATCGCGACGTCGATGTCGAGGACCGTCCGCTCGCCGACCAGTACGTGGGACCCGAGAGTGACCCGCCCGGTCCGGATCCGGCCCGCGTACGCCCGGTAGCCGTTGAAGGACGAGTCCTTGCGGACGACGGTGTCGTCCCCGATCGTCACCAGGTCCGTGCACACGGGCACGTTGCGCGAGAGGATCACGACGTTGCGGCCGACGCGGGCACCGAGCGCGCGAAGGTAGACGTTGAACAGCGGAGACCCGACGAAGAGGGTCAACGGGTTGGCGCGCACGAGGATGCGAACGACCCAGAAGCGCAGGTAGGTCGCGCCCCACAGCGGGAACTCCCGCGCGGTCCAGCGCCCGACGAGCAGCCGTTTCAGCGCGATGGGCAGGACGGACATGACGACGAAGGCGGCGACCGAGAACCCCACGCTGCGCATCAGCATGCTCAGGAACCCGTCCGCCGCGTCCATCCACGCCAGGCCCGTCGTGAACACGACCGAGATCAGGCACGCGAAGGCGAGGTACAGCAGTACCTGGACCGCCCCACACACCACGTACCGGACGGTCGACACGCGGAGGACCTCGTCGGTCGACACGTTCCGGGTCCCGTCGCCCGCCTCCACCACCGCGGCCAGCTTCTCGACGGTCGGGTTCAGGTAGAGCTCCTTCATCGCAGGCGGCGACAGGTCGGTTCCGTTCCGCACCCGGGCGGAGAAGCGGGCCAGCTGCAGGGAGTCGGCGCCGAGCTCCTCGAACAGATGGCTGTCCACGGAGACCCGTTCGAGCCCCAGCGTCTGCGCGAGCAGCCTCGCGAGTACCTGCTCCGTCTCGGTCCTCGGGGCCACGTACTCGCGCGTGTTCGCCATCGCCGGCGTCGTCGGCGCCGGAAGGCGTTTGCGGTCGGCCTTGTCGCTCGTCGTCATCGGGATGACGGGCAGGTGCTCGAGGTAGGTCGGCACCATGTAGGAGGGCAGCCGGTCGCGCAGCACCCGATGGATGTCCGCCGGGTCCACCGAGTCGGTGTCGTGCCGCAGGCTGTAGTAACCGACGAGCGCGACGCTGCCGGGCACCGGCTCGAAGGTGGCGACGACCGCCTGGGCGACACCGGGTACCTCCAGCATCACCGACTCGATCTCGGTCAGCTCGACGCGGTAGCCCCGGATCTTCACCTGGAGATCGATCCGGCCCAGGTACTCCAGCTCGCCGTCGGCGTCGACCCGGCCGAGGTCCCCGGTCCGGTATATCCGTCCTGACGGGTTGTCCCGGATCCCGAGGAAGTCGGGGACGAACACCGAGGCGTTCAGGTCGTCGCGCCCGACGTACCCGGCCGCCAGCCCGACGCCGGCGATGCCGATCTCGCCCACCGCGCCGTGGGGCAGGGCCCGACCCGGATCGTCCGGATCGAGGATGACGACCGCGTAGGTGGGCAAGGGGCGCCCGATCGTCACGGGCCGGTCGGGGTGCACGACCGTCCACGTCGCCGTCACGGTGGCCTCGGTCGGGCCGTAGACGTTGAGGAACCGCCTGTCCTCCCGGTGCCAGCGCACGATCAGGTCGTGCGGGCACGCCTCGCCCGACACCAGGAGGAACCGCAGGCCGGGCAGGTCGTCGTCGATCGTGGCCAGCAGGGTGGGCACGCAACAGAGAGCGCTGACCCGGCGCTCGGTCAGGAACTCCTGCAGCTCGACCCCGACCAGGGTCGACCCCGCCGGCTTGGGCACGAGGGTCGCCCCGACCATCCACGGCACCCAGATCTCCTCGACGGAGAAGTCGAAGGCGATCGTCAGGCCCTGGTACACACGGTCGTCGGACCGGAAGCCGTACACCTCCGCCGCCACCCGCACGAAGTTGCAGATGCTGGCGTGCTCGACCGCGACCCCCTTCGGCCGGCCCGTCGAGCCCGAGGTGTAGATGATGTAGGCGGTCCGGTCCACCGGCTCGCCGCGGTCATGGTCGGCGAGCGGACCGTCGGCACGGATCGCGATCTGCGACGACTCCGTGTCCATGCAGACGACCGGGACGTCCACGTGGCCGAGCCGGTCGCTCAGGTGCTGGGTCGACAGCACCGCACCGACCTGTGCATCCGCAAGGATGTATACGACGCGCTCTGGTGGGAAGCCCGGGTCCAGCGGCACGTACGCCGCGCCCGCCTTGAGCACGCCGAGCATGCCCACGTACGCGCACACCGCGTCGTCGACGAGCAACGCCACGCGCCCGCCGGTACCGACGCCCCGGGCGACGAGGTGTCGGGCCACTTGGTTGGCCCTCGCGTTCAGCTGCGCATACGTCAACGTCTCGGCCACGGCATCCACAGCCAAGTGGTCCGACCGCCCACTCGCGTCCTCGAGTGCACAGCGCCTCTCGAACAGCTGCTCCAGCCGCTCGCCCGGATGCCACCGGACACCACGGCCCGACCCTGGGCCCTCGAGCACCAGATCCGACGGGGCCGGGTTCGACAGGACCGGGTTCGACAGGGCCGGGTTCGACGGGGCCGGGTTCGACAGGGCCGGGTTCGACAGGGCCGGGTTCGACAGGGCCGGGTTCGACGGGGTCGGATCCGCCAGGGCCCCGTCGTCCACCGAGACCCACGTCTCGCGATCGCCCACGGCTCTCACCGTTCCTCGACGCCGCGGCGGCCGGGGTGCCGAGTGCAGCAGCCGCGCCGACTCGCACTCCGGGTGCCCGGACCGCCCGGGCGGTTCTCACTCCCCGATCGGCGTCCCGGTCGGACCTCTCCGTCCGAGCTGCGGTGATTCGGCCGTGCACCTCTCGACGGCGCCCGTGAGGATCGCGCAGGCCGTGTCGACGACCTCGGCCGTCACGTTGAGCGGCGGGAGCATGCGCACGACGCAGTCGTCACGCCCGCCGAGCTCGACGATCAGCCCGTTGGCGAGCGCCTCCGACTGCACGCGTGCCGCCAGCTCGCCGGCCGGGCGCCCGCTGAGCGGGTCCGCCAGCTCGACGCCCCACATGAGGCCCATGCCCCGGATGTCCTGCACCCACGGGTCGGCTCGCAACCGGTCGAGACACGCCGCGATCTGCGCAGCGCGGCGCCGGACGTTGCCCAGGACGTCGTCGCGGGCCACGATCCGCGCGTACTCCACCCCGGCGGCGAACGCCAGCTGGTTGCCCCGGAACGTGCCCGTGTGGGCTCCCGGCGCCCAGACATCCAGTCGCTCGTGGTAGATGATGATCGCGATCGGCAGGCCGAGTCCGCTCAGCGCCTTCGAGGCGACGATCACGTCGGGCTCGATGTCGTACTGCTCGAACGCGAACCAGGTGCCGGTCCGCCCGCACCCGGTCTGCACCTCGTCGACGACCAGCGGGACGTCCAGCTCGCGGGTCAGCGCCCGTAGCCGCTGCACGAAGTCCCGATCGGCCGGGACGACCCCGCCTTCGCCCTGCACGAGCTCGACCACCACGGCCGCCGGCAACGGGATCCCGCCGTACGGGTCGCGCAGCGACTGCTCGAGAAAACCGATGCAGTTCGTCGCACAGGTGTCGCGGCTGAGCCCCATCGGGCAATGCGTGCAGTTCGAGTACGGGAAGAAGTGCACCCCGGGCACGCCGTCCGCGATCGGGCGCTTGGTCGCGACCGCCCCGGTCACCGCCATCCCGAGGTGCGTGGTGCCGTGGAACCCTCCCTGGAAGGAGACCAGACCGGAGCGGCCCGTCGCCGTCTTGCAGAGCTTGACGGCCGCATCGACGGCATTGGCCCCGGTCGGTCCGCAGAAGTGCACCCGGGTCCGCTCGCCCATGTCCCAGGGCAGCATCGACAGCTGCGCGTCGGTGAAGGCGTCCTTCGCCGGTGAGGGCAGGTCCAGTCCGTGGGTGAACCGGCCGAGCTGGTCGACGACGGCGCGCACGAGTTCGGGATGGTTGTGCCCGAGGGCGAGCACGCCGGCTCCGGTCAGGAAGTCGATGAAGACATTCCCGTCCAGATCACGGACGAAGCTGGCCCTCGCCTCGTCGACCGCGATCGGGACGTGCCGGGGATAGACGCGGGCGTTGGACTCGTGCCGTTCCTGCTTCCCGAGAAGCTCCGCGGAACGAGGCCCCGGAAGCGGGCCGGTGACTAGCGGGCCGACGACGGCGGCATCGTGAGCCTTGATCAAGGACATCGCTCGATCCCCGAACTACGTGGGCCGCACCCCCGCGACCACCCGGCCAGGTAGCCACGGCACCCCGCCCCGCGTTTCAGACAGGGAGACGGTTCCCCCGTTCTGCGCAGACAAGTAGCCGAATCCACGACCGACGGGCAAGAAGGGTGGCAAAAGCGTCGGAAACACTCGATCAGAGCAATGAACCGCACCCGAATTGTGATGTCCGGGCCTGCCCGTCCGTCCCGACGAAGGTAGTTGCGCGCGCACCGAACTCCGGCGTCTCGACAGCAAGACCGTCAACCGGACCAGGACTTCCGCCGACGATCCCCCGTCTGCGCTGCCGGGCGGGGTGGACGGCGCCGATCGGGCGACCCTTTCCGAGGCTCCTCCTCACCCGTAATCTGGTGCGCATCTACTACGGTATTCGCCGGGGCGGGGGCCGTCAGGCCCCTGAGCGAATTCCTTCTGAAATGTCCGCCAGGGCGCGTTCATGCATTTTTCCGGAAAACGAACCGCCCTTCACGAATGACGTGTTCGAAGCCCGGGAGTAGCGCACGACGACCGGGGCCCGGGCCCAGCTCCTCGGCGGTGACCCTGGCGTCAGGTCGCCGACGGCATCACGGTACGACGGTCACGGGCCAGCGTCCCGACCGCACCACCCGGACCGCCACCGAGCCGAACAGCTTGTGCCCGGCCTGCACGCTCGCCCCGACGACGACAGCGTCGGCGCGCTCGCGCCCGGCGACCCGGGTCAGGGCCAGCACGGGGTCACCGGCGACCACCTCGAAGGCCACCTCGACGCCGTACTGCGGGCCGAGCTCCTCGACCCCGGCCCGCAGCTCCTGCAGGAGCGTGTCCTCCTGCGGGTCGGTGACGGCCGCGGCCGCCAGCGGCACCGCCGTGGCGAAGGCCACGGACGGGAGCCGGTCGGCGTAGACCGCCACGACCCGGCCGCCCTGCCGGCGGGCCTGCCCGACGGCGTAGTGCAGCGCCCGCCAGCCCGTCTCCGACCCGTCGATGCCGACCACGACGGCCCGCGGGCCGTCGCAGCCGTACTCGAAGCTCACCACCGGCCGCTCTCGTGCTGGAGGGCCTGCTCGGCGAGGATGGCCTCCTCCTCGACCGCCGGCACCTCGGTGACGGCCTCCTCGGCGGCCGCGTCCTCGGCCGCGGCGTCCTCGTCGGCCTGCTCCAGGGCGTGGTGCACGGTGCTCAGCAGCGCCGCCCCGCCGAGGACGACGACGGCGGCGATCCAGAACGGGACGTGCACGTTCAGGCCCTCGGCCAGCAGCCCGGCGACGAAGGGGGCGAGCCCGCCGCCGATGAACCGGACGAAGCCGTAGGTGGCGCTGGCGACGTTGCGCGGCACCGGGGAGATGCTCATGACCGCGGTCGTGACCAGGGTGTTGTTCAGGCCGACGAACGCGCCGGAGAGGATCACCGCGACGATCACGGTGGGCACGGAGCCGGAGAAGGTGCCGATCACCGCGAGGATGACGGCGACGCAGATCAGGCTGCCGTAGAGCGTCCGGGCGGTGCCGAACCGGTCCTTGAGCCAGGTGGCGCCGAACACCGCGAAGATCGCGACGAGCACGCCCCAGGCGAAGAACACGGCGCCGAGCCGCAGCGCGGACAGGTTCATGAGGAACGGCGCGTAGCCGAGCAGGGTGAAGAAGCCCCAGTTGTAGAGCAGGCCGACCAGGCTGGTGGTGCGCAGGCTGCGGTGGCGCAGGGCGGTCAGCGGTTCGGAGAGCTTCGACGGCTCCGGGGGCTTCGGGGTCTTGTCGACGAACACGAGGGTCGCGACCAGCGCGATCAGCATCAGCACCGAGACGCCGAAGAACGGGCCGCGCCAGGAGATGTTGCCCAGCAGGCCGCCGAGCAGGGGTCCGGACGCGATGCCGACGCCGAGCGCCGTCTCGTACAGCACGATCGCGCCGCCGAAGCCGCCGCTCGCCGAGCCGACGATCACGGCGAGGCTGGTGGCGATGAACAGGGCGTTGCCGAGGCCCCAGCCGGCCCGGAAGCCGACGATCCCGCCGATGCTGCCGGCCAGTGCGGCGGCCGCGGCGAAGACGACGATCAGCGCCAGCCCGATGACGAGCGTGCGCTTGGCGCCGATCCGGCTGGACACCCAGCCGGTGACGAGCATGGCCACCGCGGTGACCACGAGGTAGCTGGTGAAGAGCAGCTCCACCTGGGTGTGGCTGGCGTTCAGCTGCGTCGCGAGCGCGGGCAGGATCGGGTCGACGAGGCCGATGCCCATGAACGAGATGACGCAGGCGAAGGCCACGGCCCACACGGCTTTGGGCTGCCTGAACGGACTTGCTGACGTGCCGTGAGAACTCACGACGGCTCCCCCTCGGTACGGGTCTCGCGGGTGATCGGGGTGGTGGCGGCCGCGGCGTCGGGCCCGGTGGGGCCGGCGGGGGTCGTCGGGGTCGGGGTTGTCTGTGCTCTCTGTGCTTTCTGTGCGGTCGCTGCTTTCTGTGCGGTCGCTGCTTTCTGTGCGGTCGCTGCCGGCGGGTCCGGGGACGGGGTGTCGATCAGGGTGGCCAGCGCGTGCGTCGCGTCGAGCAGCGCGCGTTGGTCGTGCGCCGACAGCGTGGTGATCCGCTCGGCCAGGAACTCGGTGCGCCGGGCGTGCCGGCCGGCGATGTAGGCGTGGCCCGCGCCGGTCGCGGAGACCAGCGAGGCCCGGCCGTCCGACGGGTCGGGGGCGCGTTCCACGAGCCCCGCGGCCTCGAGCCGGCTGACGATGCCGGTCATCCCGGGCTGCGAGGCCCGCTCCTGCGCCGCCAGCTCGGTGACGCGCCGGGGCCCGTTGCGGTCGAGCTCGTCGAGCACCGCGAGGGCGACGGCGTTCCACTCGTCCGCGCGCAGGGTGCGGCGCAGCCAGCTCGCGGTGCGTTCGAGGACGTGGGCGAGCTCGGCCACCTGCGCGTCGGCCCGCGCCGGGCTCACGGATGCCGTGGGAGTCACGAGGACCATTACATCACACAACTATATAAGTCGTCGATGCACACCGGCTCACATCGCGATCACCCGGGTCCCGCGGCGGTCGAACGCCTGTTCTACGGTCACCCTTGGACGTTCCGCCCAGCAGGAGAGGGAGCCCGTGACCGCCGAGACCGACAGCACCTCGACCGACACCGCCCCGACCGGGGGGTCCGCGCCCGCGCCCGAGGCCGGCGCAGTGTCCGAGGCCGGCGCAGTGCCCGAGGGCGGCGCGGCCCCTGCGCCCGCCGCGGCCGAGCCGGAGAAGCGCAAGCGGGGCCGGCCGAAGGGCTCGACGGCCCGCACCACCCGGGTGGTCGAGCTGACCCTCACCGTGAGCGGGACGGCCGACGGCGAGTGGCAGGCCGAGCTCAAGCGCGGCACCACCTGGCTGGCCCGGGCCCTGCCGGTCTCCGCCGGTGCGGTGCAGAAGGCGGCGGCCGAGCTGCACGCGGAGATCGCCGGGCCGATCGAGGAGATCATCGGCGAGGCACGGGCGGCCCGTGAGGCCAAGGTCGCCGAGCTCGAGGCCCAGCTGGAGCAGGCGAAGAAGGCGCTCGCCGAGCTGGACTGACCCCCTCGGCCGACGGGTTCCGGCCGGTCGGCGGGCGGCCTGCGGACACGCCGCCGGGGCCTCGCCGGAACCGTCGGTGGGCGTCGTTAACGTGGCTCACGTGTGGGTGGTGCACCGGGCCGAGCGGGCCGATCGGCTGGCCGACGCGCTCGCCGAGGTGATCGGCGCGCCGGCGGCCGATCCGTTCGTGCCCGAGATCGTCGCGGTGCCCGAGCGGGGCGTCGAGCGGTGGCTCGGGCAGCGGCTCGCCCACCGCCTGGGCACCGCCGGTGGGGTGCGCGGGGCGGCGGACGGCGTGTGCGCCAACGTCCTCTTCCCTCCCCCCGGTCAGGTCCTCGCCGAGGCGGTCGACGCGGCGACCGGGACCGACCCGGAGACCGACCCGTGGCACCCGGCCCGCGCGGTGTGGCCGCTGCTGGAGGAGGTCGTCGCGGCCGTCGAGGCGCCCGGCGGGACCTTCGCCGCGCTGGCCGCGCACCTCTCGCAGAGCGGCGGCAGCCGGACCTACGCCGTCGCCCGCCGCCTGGCGGATCTCTTCGCCGGCTACGCCGTCCACCGGCCGGACATGCTCCGCGCCTGGTGGGCCGGGTCGCCCGAGGGTGTGCCGGAGGATCTGCGCTGGCAGGTGGAGCTGTGGCGGCGGCTGCGCGCGCGGATCGGCGTCCCGGGCCCGGCCGAGCGGTTGGAGCAGGCCGAGCGGGCGCTGCGCGCCGACCCGGGCCTGGTCGAGCTGCCGGACCGGCTGTCCGTCTTCGGCCCCACCCGCCTCGCTGCCGAGCACCTGGCCGTGCTGTCCGCCCTCGCCGAGCACCGCGAGGTCCACCTCTGGCTGCCGCACCCCTCCCCCGCGCTGTGGGAGAAGCTGTCGCCGGCGCAGGGCGCCGCCGTCCCGCGGCGGGCGGACCGGTCGGCCGACGCGGTGGTCAACCCGTTGCTGCGGTCCCTCGGGCGGGACGTCCGGGAGCTGCAGCTCCGGCTGCCCGCCGGCATCACGGACGTGCACCACCCGGCGGACCCGGCGTCCGCCACGCTGCTCGGCCGGCTGCAGGAGGGCCTGCGCGGGGACCTGCTGCCCGCGGGCGAGCTGCCGCTGCTCGACCCGCGGGACCGCAGCGTCCAGGTGCACGCCTGCCACGGCCCGGACCGGCAGGTGGAGGTGCTGCGCGAGATCGTCCTCGGCCTGCTCGCGGCCGACCCGACCCTCGAACCGCGCGACGTCATCGTGATGTGCCCGGACATCGAGGCGTTCGCGCCGCTGATCTCCGCCTCGTTCGGGCTCGCGGCCGCCGCCCCGGGCGCGACGGCGGCAGGCCCCGACCCCGAGGACACCCACCCCGGGCACCGGCTGCGCGTCCGGCTCGCCGACCGGGCGCTGCGGCAGGCCAACCCGTTGCTCGGCACCGTCTCGGCGCTGCTCGAGCTGGCCGACTCCCGCGTCGCCGCCTCGCAGGTGCTCGACCTGGTCGGCTCCGCGCCGGTGCGCCGCCGCTTCCGCCTCGACGACGACGCGCTGGACCGCATCGGCGAGCTCGTCGTCCGGGCCGGGGTGCGCTGGGGGCTCGACGGCGAGCACCGCCGCCCGTTCAAGCTCGACGGGTTCCCGCAGAACACCTGGTCGGCCGGGCTGGACCGGATGCTGCTCGGGGTCGCCATGGCCGAGCGGCCCGGCGAGCAGGGCTGGCTGGGCACCGCCCTTCCGCTCGACGACGTCGACTCCTCGGACGTCGACCTCGTCGGCTCCCTCGCCGAGATCCTCGACCGGTTGCAGACCACGCTGGCGGCGCTCGCGGGCCCGCAGCCGCTCACCGCCTGGGTCGCGGCGCTGCTCGACGGGCTGTCCGCCCTCACCGCGACCACGGCGTCGGAGGCCTGGCAGGACGCGCAGGCCCGGGCCGAGCTCGCCGAGGTCGTGCGCTCGGCGGGCCCGCAGGGCGGCACGGTCCCGCTCACGCTCCCGGACGTCCGGGGCCTGCTGGCCGACCGGCTGCGCGGCCGCCCGAGCCGGGCCAACTTCCGCACCGGGACCCTGACCGTCGCCACCCTGGTGCCGATGCGGTCGGTGCCGCACCGGGTCGTCTGCCTGCTCGGGGTGGACGACGGCGTGTTCCCCCGCACCGGCGCCCCGGACGGGGACGACGTCCTGGCCCGGGACCCGCGCGTCGGCGAGCGGGACCCGCGCAGCGAGGACCGCCAGCTCCTGCTCGACGCGCTCACCGCCGCCACCGAGCACCTGGTCGTGGTGCATTCCGGCATGAACGAGCGGACCGGGGCGGACCGGCCCCCCGCCGTGCCGATCGGCGAGCTGCTCGACGCGGTCGACGCGACCGTGCGGGTACCGGACGGCTCCCGGTTCGCCACCGCGAGCGAGGCGATCACGGTCCGGCACCCGCTGCAGCCGTTCGACCCGCGGAACTTCACCCCGGAGCTCACGGCCGGGCCCGGCCCCTTCAGCTTCGACCGCAACGCGCTGGCCGGCGCGCGGGCGCTGCAGGGCGAGCGCCGCCCCGCGCCCCCGTTCCTCGCCGCGCCGCTGACGCCGCCGGAGTCCGGCGACACCGTGGAGCTCGACGACCTGGTGCGCTTCCTCGAGCACCCGATGAAGGCCTTCCTGCGGCAGCGGGTCGGCATGGTGCCGCGCTCCGAGGACGAGGAGCCGGCCGACGCGCTGCCGGTGAGCCTGACCGGGCTCGACGAGTGGGCGGTCGGGAACCGGATGCTGCGCGACCGGCTCGCCGGCGCCCCGGCCGAGCAGTGCGTGCAGGCCGAATGGCGGCGCGGCGAGCTCCCGCCCGGCACGCTCGGCGGGGCGGTGCTGGAGAAGGTGGGCAGTGCGGTCGAGCCGCTGGTCGAGGCGAGCAGGGAGCTGCGCACCGGAGAACCGGTGTCGCGGGACGTCGCCGCGGACCTGGGCGGGCTGCGGGTCGTCGGCACCGTCGCGGGCCTGTACGGGTCCACCCTGGTCACGGTCGAGTACTCGCGGCTCGGGCCGAAGCACCGGCTGCGGGCCTGGGCCCGGCTGCTCGCGCTCACCGTGACCCGTCCGGACACGCCATGGCGGGCGGTCACACTCGGCCGCGGGCGCGGCGGCGGGGCCATGCGGGCCACGATCCGCCCGCTCGGCGCCGAGGAGGCCAGGGCCGCCCTGGCGGACCTGGTGGCGCTGCACCGGGAGGGGCTGCGCGAGCCCCTGCCCGTGTCCACCCCGTGCACCGCGGCCTACGCGAAGGCCCGGCGGGCCGGTGCGGCCGCGCGGGACGCGGAGCTGGCCGCGGCCAAGGAGTGGACCTTCGAGAAGGAGGACGAGGCGATCGTCGCGGTGCTGGGCGCGGACCCGGAGTTCGAGCGGCTGCTGGAGCAGAAGGGGGCGGTGGAGACCCGGTTCGGCGAGCTGGCCGAGCGGATCTGGCGGCCCCTGCTCGACGCGGAACACGTGGAGTTGTTGTGACACAGGTGCTCCCCACCCACCCGCAGTTCGAGGTCGTCGGTCCGCTACCCACCGGCACCACCGTGCTGGAGGCCAGCGCCGGCACGGGCAAGACCTTCACGATCGCCGCGCTCGCCACCCGGTACGTCGCCGAAGGAATCGCCGCGCTGCCCCGGCTGATGCTCGTGACCTTCGGTCGCGAGGCCACCCAGGAGCTGCGCGAACGCGTCCGGGAGCGGCTCGGTGCGACCGAGCGCGGGCTCGCCGCCGGGGTGCCGTCGGCGGACCCGGTGACGCGGCTGCTGCAGCAGGGCAGCCCGGAGGAGGTCGCACAGCGGCGCGCGCGGCTGCGGGCGGCGCTCGCCGAGTTCGACGCGGCCACCATCGCCACCACCCACCAGTTCTGCCAGCAGATGCTGGCCGGGCTCGGGGTGGCCGGGGACAGCGACCCCGACGCCGAGTTCGTCGAGCACGTCGACGACCTGGTCACCGAGGTGGTCGACGACTTCTACGTCCGCAAGTACGCCGCCGCCGGCGCCGGCCGGCCGGACTTCTCCCGGGACGAGGCGCTCACGCTCGCCCGCCAGGCCGTCGGCGACCCGCAGGCCCGCCTGGAACCCGCGGACGCCTCGCCCGCCTCCGGCGCGGGAGTGCGGTACAGCTTCGCCAAGGCCGTCCGCGGCGAGGTGGACCGGCGCAAGCGGGCCCGCCGGCTGTTCTCCTACGACGACATGCTCACCCGCCTCGCCGGCGCCCTGCGGGACCCGGTGCGTGGCGCCGCGGCCCGTGAGCGGCTGCAGGCCCGCTACGACGTCGTGCTGGTCGACGAGTTCCAGGACACCGACCCGGTGCAGTGGGAGATCCTGCGGCGGGCCTTCCACGGGCACGTCACGCTCGTCCTGATCGGCGATCCCAAGCAGGCCATCTACGCCTTCCGCGGGGCCGACGTCGTCTCCTACCTGGAGGCGGCGAAGGAAGCGGGCGAGCTGCGGACCCTCGGCACGAACTACCGCACGGACGAGGCGCTGCTCGAGGCGCTCGACGGGGTGTTCGGGTCGGCGTCGGGCGAGGGCGTCGCGCTGGGGTCGGACCAGATCGTGGTCCGGCGCGTGGAGGCGCACCACACGGCGCGGCGGCTGGCCGGAGCACCGTCGGACGAGCCGTTCCGGCTGCGCGTGGTCGACCGGGACCGGCTCGAGCCGCTCACCGGGCGCCGGCTGGGCCGGGCGCAGAAGGCGCGGGAGGTGGTGGCGGAGGACGTCGCCGCCGACATCGCCGCGCTGCTCTCCTCCCCCGCGACCGTCGAGGGCCGGGACCTGCGGGCCGGCGACGTCGCGGTGCTGGTCCGCACCAACGCCCAGGGCGTCCAGGTGCGCGACGCGTGCACCGCGGCCGGCGTCCCGGCGGTGCTCACCGGCACCACCAGCGTGTTCACCACCGAGGCCGCGGCGGAGTGGCTGACCCTGCTCGAGGCCGTCGAGCAGCCGCAACGCGCCACCCGGCTGCGGGCGGCCGCGCTGACCTGCTTCGTCGGGCACACCGTCGAGGAGCTGTGTGGCGAGCGCGCCGAGGAGCTGATCGACGAGCTGGGCACCGACCTGCGTGCCTGGCACGCGGTACTGGCCGAGCGGGGCGTCGCGGCCCTGCTGGAGGCGGTCACCAGCCGCACCCGGCTGCCGTCGCGGCTGCTCGGGCTGCGCGAGGGGGACCGGCGGCTCACCGACGTGCGGCACATCGGGCAGGTGCTGCACGGGGCGTCGCTGGAGCGGCGCCTCGGCCCATCGGCGCTGGTCGAGTGGCTGCGCCACCGCATGGCCGACGCCGCGCGGGACACCACCACCGAGCGGAGCCGGCGGCTGGAGTCCGACGCCGACGCCGTCCAGATCGTCACGGTCCACCGCAGCAAGGGACTGGAGTTCCCGGTCGTCTACGTGCCGTTCGGCTGGGACCGCTGGGTCAACGACAAGGCCGACGTCCTCCTCGTGCACGACGACGAGGGGGCTCGCGTCCTCGACGTCGGCGGGCCGGTCGGGCCGCACCGCGGCGAGCGCCTGCAGCGGCACCTCGAGGAGGAGGCCGGCGAGGACCTGCGGCTGATGTACGTCGCCCTCACCCGGGCCCGGTGCCAGGTGGTGGCCTGGTGGGCGCCGACCACCACCACCGAGTGCTCCGCCCTGCACCGGCTGCTCGTCGGCCGGCCCGCGGCCGGGACCGTGCCCGAGGCCGGGTACCGGGTGCCGTCCGAGGCGTCGGCGCTGGAGCTGCTGCGGTCGGTGCCGGGCGTGGCCGTCGAGACGCTCGCCGACCGCACCCCCGCACCCGCCCCGGACCGCGAGGGCGACCCGCCGGAGCTGGGGGTGGCCCGCTTCGCCCGCCGGCTCGACGCGGCGTGGCGGCGCACCTCGTACAGCGCCCTGACTGCGGACGCCCACGGCCACCACGCGGCCGTCGAGACACCGGAGCCGCCGACCCCGGGCGTCGGCTCGGAGCCGGAGGCGCCGGGCAAGGACGACGAGGCCGAGCTCGACCTGCTCGAGGTCTCGTCCGAGATCGGGGCGGATCTGCCCTCGCCGATGGCCGACCTGCCGCTGGGCACCGGCTTCGGCACGCTGGTGCACGCCGTCTTCGAGCACCTGGACACCACCGCCGCCGACCTGTCCGCCGAGCTGCGCGTCCGGGTCGACGACGAGCTGGCCCGCCAGCCCGCCGACGTCGATCCGGAGGCGCTCGCGGCGGCGCTGCGGCCCGTCGTCGAGACGCCCCTGGGGCCGCTCGCGGGCGGGCGGGCGCTGCGGGCGGTCCGATCGGCGGACCGGCTGGCGGAGCTGGACTTCGAGATGCCGCTCGCCGGCGGCGACACGCCGTCCGGACAGGTCACGCTGGGCGACCTGGCCCCGGTGCTGCGCCGGCACCTGCCCGCGGGCGACCCGCTCGCCGGCTACCCCGACCTGATCGCCGCGCCGGGGCTGGCCGGGCAGCCGCTGCGCGGGTACCTGACCGGGTCGATCGACGCCGTCCTGCGGGTCGACGGCCGCTTCCTCGTCGTCGACTACAAGACCAACTGGCTCGGTCCCTCCGGGCCGGGTGGCCGCGAGCCGCTGACCGCCGCGCACTACGCCCCGCCGGTGCTCGCCGCGGCGATGCAGGCCGCGCACTATCCGCTGCAGGCGCTGCTGTACTCGGTCGCGCTGCACCGCTTCCTGCGCTGGCGGCTGGCGGGCTACTCCCCCGAGCGGCACCTGGGCGGGGTGCTCTACCTCTTCCTGCGCGGGATGTGCGGCGCCGACACCCCCCAGGTGGACGGCACGCCCTGCGGTGTCTTCGGCTGGCAGCCGCCCCCCGCCCTGATCGCCGAGCTCTCGGACGTCCTCGACGCCCGCACCGGCGCTCACGGTGATCACCAGCCGGGACCGCTCCCGGCCGAGGACGGCGCCGAAGTGTCCGAAACGGCGATCACCCCGGACACCGCCCCCGACGCCGCGACGACTCCCACCCGTGATCACCAGCCGGGACCGACGACGGCCATGAGCGGCGTTCAACGGTCCGAAACCGCGATCACCCCCGACGCCGCCCCCGGCTCCGCCACGCCATGCGTCAGTGATCACCAGCCGGGACCGACGACGGCCGACGACGGCGCCGAGGTGTCCAATATGGCGATCACGCCCGACCACGGCTCCAACGCCGCCCCTGACTCCGGCTCCGGCACGCCGTCCGTCGATGATCACCAGCCGGGACCGGTGACGGCCGAGAGCGGCGCAGAACGGTCCGAAACGGCGATCAGCCCCGACGCCGCCCCCGGCTCCGACGCCGCCCCCCGCTCCGACGCCGTCCCCGACCCCGCCACGGCCTCCGCCCATGATCACCAGTCGGGACCGCTCCCGGCCGCGAGTGGCTCTGAACAGGCCCACACGGTGATCACGGGAGGCGAGGAGCTGCCGCTCGACCTGCCCGAGCCCACGGAGGCGCCGCATCCGCGCGAGCGGCACGGCGCGAGGCCGCGGAAGGCGGCGCATCCCGAGCCAGACGAACCCGGGCTGTTCGACCTCGGCGACCTCGGAGGCGGCCGATGAGCGTCACCTCCGGTGTCACGGCCGGCATCCCTGCCGGTGTCACGGCCGGCGTCGCCTCCGGTGCCACAGCCGGCATCACCCCCGCCACCGGCTCGATCGTCAGCCCCGACCTCGGCTCCGGCCGCACCCCTCCCGCCACCGTCCCGGAGCGCGACCCGTACGACCTCCGCACCGCCCGCACCGCGTCGGGCCTGCTCGGGATGTTCAACGTCGCCGGGGTGCTGTCGGCGGCGGACGTGCACGTCGCGACCCGGCTCGGACGCCTCGGCGGCGATCCGGGCGGCGAGCCGGAGGAGGTGCTGCTCGCCGTCGCGCTGACCGTCCGTGCGATCCGCAACGGTTCGGTCTGCGTCGACCTCGCCGAGGTCGCGCACACCGTGCTGGGCGAGGGCGAGGAGTCCGTCGACGTCTCCGCCCTGCCGTGGCCCGAGCCGGAGGGGTGGCGGGCGGCCGTCGAGCAGAGCCCGCTGGTCGCCGGCGGGGCCGACGCCGCCTCCGGGCGCCCGCTCCGGATGATCCCCGTCGCCGGCGGGCGGGGCCTGCTCTACCTCGACCGCTACTGGGCCGAGGAAGAGCTCGTCCGCCGCGAGCTGCGGGACCGCGCCGCCGCCGAGCAGCCCGAGGTCGACCCCGACCGGCTCCGGACCGCGCTCGCCCGCTTGTTCGACCGCGCGTCCGACGCGGCCGGCGAACAAGCGCCGCAGGGCACGGACCTGCAGCGCCTCGCCGCAGCCGTCGCGGCCCTGCGCCGGGTCACCGTGCTCGCGGGCGGTCCCGGCACCGGCAAGACCACCACGGTCGCCCGCCTGATCGCGCTGCTCCACGACCTGCACGAGGCCACGGACCCGCCGTCGCCGCTGCGGGTCGCCCTGGTCGCACCCACCGGCAAGGCGGCCGCGCGGCTGGGCGAGGCGGTCGCCCAGCACACCGCCGAGCTGCCGGAGGAGGACCGGGCGCGCGTCGGGTCACCCTCGGCGTCGACGATCCACCGGCTGCTCGGGCGGCGGCCCGGCTCGTCGAGCCGCTTCCGGCACGACCGGGCCAACCGCCTCCCGCACGACGTCGTGGTCGTCGACGAGACCTCGATGGTCTCCCTCACGCTGATGGCCCGGCTGCTCGAGGCGGTCCGGCCCGACGCCCGGCTCGTGCTGGTCGGCGACCCCGACCAACTCGCGTCCGTCGAGGCGGGCGCGGTGCTCGGCGACCTCGCCCGCGCGGTCGGCCGGCCCGAACCCGCCCTCGAGGACCGGCTGCGGCAGGTCGGCGCGCTCGCCGCCGAGGATCCGCCGGTGGTCCACGGCGTCGTCACGTTGCGGCACACCTGGCGCTTCGACGGCGGCATCGCCGAGTTCGCGGGCGCCGTCCAGGCCGGCGAGGCCGACGCGGCGGTCGCGCTGCTCCGCGAGGGCCGGCCCGACCTGCGGTTCGTCGAGAGCGACCTGGAGGTGCGGGAGCCGGCCGGCCTGGAGGAGCTGCGGGCGGACGTGGTCGACGCCTCCGGCGCGCTGATCACCGCGGCGGTCGCCGGCCGTACCGGCGAGGCACTCGACGCCCTCGAACGCCACCGCCTGCTCTGCGCCCACCGCCGCGGCCCGTACGGCGTCACGCGGTGGGGGCTGGAGGTCGAGCGCTGGCTCGCGCACGCGCTGCCCGGGTTCGACGAGGTGGCGCCCGGTCAGCCGGGGCCGTGGTACCCCGGCCGGCCGCTGCTCGTCACGGCCAACGACTACGACCTCGGGCTGTACAACGGTGACACCGGCGTCGTCGTGCGGCAGGGCGGCGCGCTGCGGGCGGTGTTCGGCCGGCCCACCGCGCCCCAGTCCTTCGCCCCCGCCCGGCTCGGCGGCGTGCAGACCGTGCACGCGATGACGGTCCACCGCAGCCAGGGCAGCCAGTTCGCACAGGTCACCGTGGTGTTGCCGCCCCCGGACTCGCCGCTGCTCACCCGCGAGCTGCTCTACACGGCGGTGACCCGCGCCCGCACCGCCGTCCGGATCGTGGGCAGCGAGGAGGCCGTCCGCGCCGCCATCGCCCGCCCGGTGAGCCGCGCCAGCGGCCTGCGGGAACGCATGGGCTGAGCACCCTCCGTACAGCCGAGGGCGAACACGGGGGCACTACTGGCGAATGGCCGTGCCCCTCCGGAGGCGGGCAGTGCAGGATGGGGCCCATGCCGGAGGCTGCCTCCTCGCTCGTCCCTGCCAAGCCCGCCCTCGTCACCGTCGACGACGATCCCAGCGTCTCCCGCGCCGTGGCCCGCGACCTGCGGCGCCGGTACGGCGAGACGTTCCGCGTCGTGCGCGCCGAGTCCGGTCAGCAGGCCCTCGACGCGCTCAAGGAGATGGCGCTGCGCGGCAACGACGTCGCGGTCCTGCTCGCGGACTTCCGCATGCCCGGGATGAACGGGCTGGAGTTCCTCGAGCAGGCCATGGACCTGTACCCCGCGGCCCGGCGGGTCCTGCTGACCGCCTACGCCGACACCGACGCCGCCATCACCGCGATCAACGTCGTCGACCTCGACCACTACCTGCTCAAGCCCTGGGACCCCCCGGAGGAGAAGCTCTACCCCGTCGTCGACGCGATGATCGACGCCTGGCGGGCCACCCCGCACAAGGAGGTCTGCGAGACCCGGGTGATCGGCCACCGCTGGTCGGCCCGCTCGCACCAGGTCCGGGACTTCCTGGCCCGCAACCAGGTCCCCTACCGCTGGTACCCCGTCGACCAGCCGGAGGCCGCGCGGCTGCTGCAGGCGGCCGGCGTCGACGACTCGCATCTCCCCGTGGTGATCTCGCCCGCCGGGGAGTGCCTGGTCGCGCCGGACGAGATGCAGCTCGCCGAGCGCGTCGGGCTGGCGACGGTCCCGGTCACGGACTTCTACGACCTCATCGTGATCGGCGGCGGCCCGGCCGGCCTCGGCGCGAGCGTGTACGGCGCCTCGGAGGGCCTGCGCACGGTCCTGGTCGAGCGCACCGCGACCGGTGGCCAGGCCGGGCAGAGCTCCCGGATCGAGAACTACCTGGGCTTCCCCGACGGCGTGTCGGGCGCCCAGCTCACCGACCGCGCCCGACGCCAGGCCGTCCGGCTCGGCGCGGAGGTGCTGACCGCGCGGGAGGTCGTGGCGCTGGAGGCCAACGGCCCCGCCCGCACCGTGCGGTTCGCCGACGGCAGCGCCATCCACGCGCACGCCGTCGTGCTCGCCACCGGGGTGAGCTACCGCGAGCTCGACGCCCCGGGCCTGGCCGACCTGGCCGGCCGCGGCGTGTTCTACGGCTCCGCGCTGACGGAGGCGGCGGGTTGCGCCGGCGCCGACGTCTACATCGTCGGCGGCGCCAACTCCGCAGGTCAGGCCGCGGTCTACTTCTCCCGGCACGCCCGCGGCGTCACGATGCTGGTGCGCGGGCCGAGCCTGCAGGCGTCGATGTCCCAGTACCTCATCGAGCAGATCGACGGCATCCCGGAGATCACCGTCCGGGCCTGCACCGAGGTCGTCGAGGCCACCGGCGGCGAGCACCTGGAGAAACTCACCCTGCGGGACCGCACCACGGGCGAGACCGAGACGGTCGACGCCGGCTACCTCTTCGTGTTCATCGGCGCGACCCCGCGCACGGACTGGCTCGGCGAGCTCGTGGAGCGCGACGCCGGCGGGTTCGTCCTGGCGGGCCCGGACCTCGTGGTCGACGGGAAGCGGCCGGTGGGATGGACCGAGGAGCGGGATCCGTTGCACCTGGAGACGAGCCTGCCGGGAGTCTTCGTCGCCGGCGACGCGCGCGCCGAGTCCGTGAAACGGGTCGCGTCGGCGGTCGGCGACGGGGCGATGGCCGTGTCGCTCGTCCACCGCTACCTGGAGAGGCCGTGATGAGCGCACCGACCGCCTGCGACCCGGACGAACTGCGCCGGCTCTTCCTGTTCGAGAAGCTGCAGCCCGACCAGCTCGACTCGCTGTGCCGGCAGGGCCGGATCGAGACGTTCGAGCCCGGGCAGGTGTACCGCGAGGGCGATCCCGCGACCTGCTTCTACGTGCTGGTCGAGGGCACGGTGGTGCTGAGCAGGCGGTCCGGCGAGGAGGACGTGGAGGTCGAGCGCACCTCCCAGTCCGGGGTATATGCCGGGGCCTGGCACGCCTACCTCGGCGACCGGGTGCCGCAGGTCTACAACAACTCGCTCCGGGTGACCGTGCCCTCGCGCTTCTACGTGCTCGACGCCGAGAAGCTCTCGACGTTGATGCGCGAGTGGTTCCCGATGGCGCTGCACCTGCTCGAGGGCCTGTTCTTCGGCATCCAGAACACCCAGCAGGCGGTCAGCCAGCGGGAACGGCTGCTCGCGCTCGGTTCGCTGTCCGCCGGCCTGACCCACGAGCTGAACAACCCGGCCGCCGCGGCCGTGCGCGCCACCTCGACGCTGCGCGAGCGCGTCGCCGGGATGCGGCACAAGCTCGGGCTGATCGCCGCGGGCCCCTACGAGCGGGCCGACCTCGAGACCCTCATGCGCCTGCAGGAGGACGCCGCCGACCGCGTCGGCAAGGCCCCCGAGCTCGGCCCCCTCGAGACCGGCGACGCCGAGGACGAGGTCGGCGAGTGGATCGCCGACCAGGGCATCGACGGCGGCTGGGACATCGCGCCGAACTTCGTGGCCGCCGGGATCGACGTCGACTGGCTCCAGCAGGTCAAGGCGAGCGTGCCGGCGCCGATACTGGAGAGCGCGGTCCGCTGGCTGAACTACACGGTCGAGACCGAGCTGCTCATGAACGAGATCGCGGACTCGACCACCCGGGTGTCGACGCTGGTCGGGGCGGCGAAGCAGTACTCGCAGATGGACCGCGCGCCGTACCAGACCGTCGACGTGCACGAGCTGCTCAAGTCCACGATCGTCATGCTGCACGGCAAGTTCGGCGACGGCGTGCAGCTGGTCAAGGACTTCGACCGCAGCCTGCCGAAGATCTCCGTCTACGCCGCGGAGCTCAACCAGGTCTGGACGAACCTGATCGACAACGCGGTCCAGGCCATGAACGGCTCGGGCACCCTGACCGTCCGCACCGCGCGGGAGGGCGACCGGCTGCTCGTCGAGATCGGCGACACCGGCCCCGGCATCCCGGCGGAGATCCGGTCGCGGATCTTCGAGCCGTTCTTCACCACCAAGACCGTCGGCGAGGGCACCGGGCTCGGCCTGGACATCTCCTGGCGGATCGTGGTGAACCGGCACCACGGCGACCTGCGCGTCCTCTCCGAGCCGGGGAACACCCGATTCCAGGTCCTGCTGCCCTTCGACGCCCTCGTGGAGGAATCGTGACGACCATCGACCCGTCCGTGCCGCCCTCGGGCACCGGGTGCGTCGAGTGCGAAGCCGCCGGCGGCTGGTGGCTGCACCTGCGCCGGTGCGCGACCTGCGGGCACGTCGGCTGCTGCGACAGCTCCCCCGAGCAGCACGCGACCGCACACTTCCACTCCACCGGGCACGGGGTCGTGCAGAGCTTCGAGCCGGGCGAGGACTGGTTCTGGGACTACGAGCGCGAGGTCGCCCTGTCCGGTCCGCCGCTGGCGCCGCCGTCGCAGCGGCCCGCGGACCAGCCCGTGCCCGGGCCCGCCGGCCGGGTGCCGGCGGACTGGCGCTCCAAGATCCACTGATCCCGACGCCCGGCGGCGCCCGGGCGGGGCGGAGAATCGAGCCGTGCTGACGAGTGCCGGGATCCTGCTCCACCGCGACCGCGACGGGATCGTCGAGGTGCTCCTCGGCCACATGGGCGGGCCCTTCTGGTCCCGCAAGGACGCCGCGGCCTGGTCGATCCCGAAGGGCGAGCTCGACGAGGGCGAGGAGCCCGTCGCCGCCGCGCGCCGGGAGTTCGCCGAGGAGCTGGGCTTCCCGCCGCCCGACGGGGAGCTGCACACGCTGGGCTCGGTCGTCCAGTCCGGGCGGCGCAAGACCGTCCTCGGGTTCGCGCTGGCCGGCGACGTGCCCGCCGCCGAGGTCGCGGCCGTGGCCGAGCGGCCCGACGACGGCTCGTGGGTCGAGATCGAATGGCCGCGCAACTCCGGCCGGCGGATGCGTTTCCCGGAGATCGACCGCGCCGCCTGGTTCGACCTGGCGACGGCGCGGGTGAAGGTCGTGAAGGGCCAGCTGCCCTTCCTCGACCGGCTCGAGGCGCTCCTGACCGCGGCCTGACCCGGCCGGGGCGCTTCCGAACCCGCACCGGCGGGCGCGGTTGGCGCGCCTTCACCGGCCGGGCGGTGCGGAAGGCTCACCGGTCGGAGCGGTTCTGAACCCTCATCTGAATCGATCGTGAAGCATCTCACCTGCGACGGGTTGGCGATCTCGGGCCGAGTTCTGCCACCGTGGAACGTCGACGCACGCGGTCGTGCGTCTCGTACTCCGACCGCCCGTCGCGCGCCCTCCCCGAGCGTCGCGACCGTCACGGTGGGCCCCTCCGAGCCGGCAACCCGAGCGCCGCCGGAGTGTGCGGCCCGCCCGAGGACCACGTTCATGCCCGTCTCCCCCGCCGGGTCGCGCCGGCGTGCCCCGGTGCGCCTCCGTGATCTCCGTCCGTTCCCCCGCACGGCGGCCCCGGCCCCTCCGGACCGCGCCGAGCCGGCACCGGCCTCCTTCGGCCGCCTGCGCGCCGCCGTGACCGCGCTCTTCGCGTTCGACGGCGCGGTGTTCGGCAGCTGGGCCGCCCGCATCCCCGACGTCACCGCCCAGGTCGGCGCCACCCACGCCACGCTGGGCGTCGCGCTGCTCTGCGTCTCGCTCGGCGCCCTGGCCAGCATGCAGCTCACCGGCCTGCTCGCCACGCGTTTCGGCGCCGGCCGGGTCGCGCTGGCGGGCACGGCCGGCGCCGCACTCGTGCTCCCGCTGCCCGGACTGGCGACGTCGATCCCCCAGCTCTCCGCCGTCCTGCTGCTGTTCGGCGCGCTGACCGGCATGGTCAACGTCGCCATCAACAGCGCGGGCGTGGCCGTCGAGGCCCGACGGCCCGGCCGGCCCCTGCTGCCCGCGCTGCACGCCGCGTTCAGCATCGGCGGGCTCGCCGGCGCCGCCGCCGGCGGGGTCGCCTCGACGCTCGGCCCGGTGCTCCTGCACCTCGCGGCCGTCGGGGTGGTCGGCCTGATGATCGTGGCCGCGACCCGCTCGACGCTCGCCCGGCTCCGGGACGGCACGGCCCGCGGATCCTCGGACGACAGCCCGGACGAGCCGGCGGCCCCCCGCCGCGGGCGGGGCCTGGTCGTCCTGCTCGGCCTGATCGCCGGCTGCACCGCCTTCGGCGAGGGCGCGATCACCGACTGGGGCGCCCTGCACCTGCGCGAGACCCTCGGCGCCACGCCCGCCCTGGCCGCGGCCGGCTACTCCTGCTTCTCGCTGGCGATGGCCTGCGGGCGGCTCACCGGCGGCGTGCTGCTCCGCCGGCTCGGCGAGACCCGGCTGCTCGGCGGCGGAGCACTGCTCGCGGCCGCCGGGATGGCCGTCGCGCTGCTCACCTCGTCGCCCGAGCCGGCGCTGGCCGGGTTCGTGCTGGTCGGACTGGGACTGGCGAACCTCTTCCCGGTCACGATCGCCCGCGCCGGGGCGCACTCGGGCTCGCGCGGCGTGGCCCTCGCCTCGACCGTCGGCTACAGCGGGCTGCTCGGCGGGCCGCCCGCCATCGGCTTCCTCGCCGAGCACGCCGGCCTCCCGGCCGCGCTGGCGTCGGTGCCGCTCCTGGCCGTCGTCGCGGCCGGGCTGGCCCTGGTCGTCGGGGCCGAGAAGCCGCGGCTCCGGCTCCCCGCCCGGCTGCCCCTGCCGCCGCTGCGGCCCCTGCCCACCTTCGCGCCCCTGTCCCCCCGGCCGGCGGGTGCCAGGGCAGCCCGCGCGACCCGGGCAGCCCTCGGCCGCGTCGCGCAGGCCACGGCCCGGCCGGTCGATCCCGCCGGTCTCGGACTCCTCGCCGCCCGCACGGCGACGGCGGTCGCCCGCACCCAGCCGTTGCGCATCGTCCACAGCGCCGGGTCCCGGGTCGCGGTGACGGTCCGCCCGGCGATGCTGCGCGGCGGGGCGATCGTCCACCGGGCCGCGGCGGACCTGCCCGCCCTCACCCCGGCGACGACGACCCTGCCGACCACGACGACCCTACCGACGACGACGACCATGCCGGCCACCCGCGCCCCCGGGGCCCGGATCCGGCCCTACCCCGGCCTGGAGCAGCTCGCCTCCTGATCCCCGGTGCGGAGGGCCGCCCCGGTGGCCTCCGCACTCAGGAGGAGAGGCGCTTCCCGAGTCGCCGCCGCGCCCTGCGCACCCGCTTCCGCAGTCGCCGGCGGGGGCGGCGCGTGGACCGGGCGAACCGGTCGGCGGCCGCGCGGATCTCGGGGACACGCAGGCTCCCCTGCAGCCCCCGCTGCACATCCACCTTCCGCGGCAGCAGGAGCCGGACGCCGGCCTTCCCCAGCTTCACGGCCAGGAACCCGACGCCGAGGCCGACCGGCAGCAGGACCACGGTCAGGCACAGCACCAGCCCGACCACCATCAGCAGCGTGGCCAGCACCAGCACCAGTACGCCGGCCACCGCACGCAGCGCGCGGATCACCGTCGCTCACCCCGGATGCAGGCGGCGCCGCAGCCGCGAACCGCCGCCGCGCACCGAGTCCTCGGCCCGGCGCACCAGCCCCTCGACACGAGTACTGCCGGGCACCAGGAGCTTCGCCGCCCGGCTGTAGAACGACAACGCGATGACGACGACCGGGATCCCCAGGGGGAGCAGGAGGACGGTCAGGCACAGCACGATGCCGACCAGCAGCAGCACCGTCCCGAGCAGCGCCAGGACGAGCGCGAGCACCCCGCGCACCACCGCGGACAGCAGACCCGTGACGGTACCGAGCACACCGGACACCAGGCCGGTGACCCCACGAAGCAGGCCCATCGGCGCACCTCCTCCGAATTGTCCCGGATACCCCGGTCACACCTGCTCAAACGGTGTTTCGGCAAACCGACCGCGCACCGCTGCCCGACGACCGCCGGGCTTCTTCTCCGACTTCTTCTCCGACGGCCGCGCTTAGCACGGAGCGAGCCGGGGTACCACCGCCGGCATGCCGAACTCGAGCATCAAGAACGAGAAGATGTACGAGGACCTGCGCGACCGCGGTGAGAGCAAGGAGAAGGCCGCCCGGATCGCGAACGCCTCCGCGGCCGAGGGGAAGAAGAAGGTCTCCTCCCGCGGCGGGAAGTCCGGCTCCTACGACGACATGACCAAGGACGAGCTCTACGAGCGGGCCAAGAAGGTCGGCATCGAGGGCCGGTCGAACATGTCGAAGGACGAGCTGGTGAAGGCCCTGCGCGACCACTGACAGCCCCGGGTGCCGCTCGGGTGGCACCCTCCGGAGGAACGCTCCATCCTTCTCGTGAACAAGGTTCGGCGCGTTTCGTCCGGGACCGCGGACGGGATCGTCCCACCGCGAGGAGGAACACCGTGAGCAGCACCGACGACGGCCACCGGACACGCACCGCGGAGGACCGGGCCGCCCTCCGCCCTGGACGGGAGCGCCGCCGAGATCGCAGCGGCCCTGGAGCTGGCCGAGGCGGAGCGCGCGGTCGCCGAGCACCGCGCCCGGTCCGAGATCGTGGCCGCCGTGCACGCGCTCGACGGGGTGCGCCGCCCCGAGGACCGCATCCACGCGTGGCAGCGGCACGCTCCCTCCTGAGAACTCCCGGCGCCGTCGTGGCCGCGGTACCCCGCCGACGCCGGACGCCCGCCCGCCGCCGGACGAGAGCCCTCCGGCGGCGGGCGGGGAAGAAGAACTCCTAGGCCGTGTTCAAGAAGTCACGATCGATGGGCTTCGTGATCCAGATCGCGGCTGGCAAGGCGCCGCCCCGGCCTCGTACCGGGCGTACTCGGCCGCGGGCGGCAACGCCGCCAGGCGTGATCTGGGCGCGAAGACCGCGATCAGGGACCTCTTGAACACGGCCTAGCCGCGCGGAACGATCGGCGGTCGGCGGTGGGCCCGCACCTCCTGCGGCTTCCCCGCGTACCGCTCCACTTGCACCGTCGTGAGCTGCCCGGTGCAGGCCTGCGCCAGCCGCGAGGTCCCGACGTCGCGGGTCAGCACGTTCGGGTTGCCGTGCACGCAGGTCGGGTCGTCCGCCGACGCCGGTGTGTACCAGGCACCGGTGGGCAGCTGGACCACCCCGGCCCGCACCTCGTCGGTCACCCGGGCGGCCGCCAGGCAGGCGCCGCGGGCGTTGACCAGCCGGACGACGTCACCGTCGCCGATCCCGCGCGGCGCGGCGTCGACGGGGTGGATCCGCACGACCTCGCGCCCGCCGACCTTGCCCGCCACGCTGGTGGCGCCGAAGTCCAGCTGGCTGTGCAGCCGCGTGGACGGCTGGTTCGACACCAGCCAGAGCGGCTGTTCCGGGGTGGGCGGCTCGGTCGGCGGGAGCCACGCCGGGTGGCCGGGGCAGTCGTCGTAGCCGAACGACGCGATCCGCTCCGACGCGAGCTGGATCCGCCCGGACTCGGTGGGCAGCCGGCCGGTGCCGGCCCGGAAGGCCGCGAGCAGGCCGCCGTCGTCGGCGCCCGGAGGCAGCTCGTGCTCCCCCGCCGCCCACAGGTCCTCGAACGTCGGCGCGGGGAACCCCTTGTCCGCCAACGCCTTCTCGGTCCGCTCCCAGAGGTGTGCGAGCCACTCGCGGGTGGTCCGGCCCTCGGTGAACCGTTCCCCGAACCCGAGCCGGCCGGCCAGTGCGGCGAGGATCGCGTGGTCGTCGCGGGCCTCGCCGTAGGGCTCGGCGATCTGCTTCATGGCCACGACCAGCGGATCCGTCCCGTGCGCCCCGACGTCCTCGCGCTCGAGCGTGGTCGTGGCCGGCAGGACGACGTCGGCGTGCCGGGCCGTGGCCGTCCACACGGACTCGTGGACCACGAACGTGTCCACCCCGCCCAGCGCCCGGCGCAGCCGCGTCAGGTCCTGGTGGTGGTGGAACGGGTTGCCGCCGCACCAGTACATCAGCCGGATGTCGGGGTAGGTCCGGTCCTCGCCGTTGTACGAGTAACGCTCGCCGGGGTGCAGCAGCATGTCCGCCACCCGCGCGACGGGAATGTAGCTGCGCACCGGGTTCGGCCGCCGCGACAGCGTGGGGACCGGGACGGCGTTGCGCGGCCGGCCGTAGTGCCCCAGCGAGCCGAGGCCGTACACGAACCCGCCGCCGGGCAGGCCGATCTGGCCGAGCATCGCGGCCAGTGCGAGGCCCGCCCACACCGGCTGCTCGCCGTGCTCGGCGCGCTGCAGGGACTGCGAGACGGTGATGAGCGTGCGTCCGGCGGCGAGCCGGCGGGCCAGCGCCCGGATCTCCTCCGCGTCGATCCCGCAGATCCGCGCGGCCCACTCGGCGTCGCGGCCCTCCAGGGAGCGGTCGAACTCCGGCCAGCCCGCGCAGTGCGTGGTGAGGAACTCGCGATCGTGCAGGTCCTCGGCGCGCAGCGTGTGCGCCAGGCCGAGCATCAGCGCGGCGTCGGTCCCGGGCTCCGGGGCGAGCCACCGGGCGTCGACCTCGTCCGGCAGGTCCTGGCGCAGCGGGCTGACCAGCACGAACCGGGTACCCCGACGGTGCGCGGCCCGCATGGCGTCGCGCTCGACGTGCCGGCTCACCCCGCCCGCGGCGACCGTCGAGTTCTTCAGCGCCATCCCGCCGAACGCCAGCACGGTGTCGGTGTGCGTCGCGATCTGGTCCCACGTCACCACCGACCGTGTCACCGCGTCGAAGGGCCCGAGGACGTGCGGGAGCAGCACCTCCGCCGCCCCGCCGGAGTACGTGTTGACCGACTGGGTGTAGCCGCCCGCCATCGCGAGGAAGCGGTGGATCTGGCCCTGGGCGTGATGGAAGCGGCCGGCGCTGGCCCAGCCGTAGGAGCCGCCGTAGATCGCGGTCGGCCCGTGCCCGGCGTAGACGCGGCGGAACTCGTCGGCGAGCCGGTCGAGCACGTCGTCCCAGCCGACCTCGAGGAACTCCTCCCGCCCGCGCCGGTCGGTCGGCCCGGGTCCGTCCTCCCACCAGCCGCGCCGGACGGACGGGCGGGCCACACGGACCGGGTTGCGGACGGCGGCCGGGATGTTCTGCAGGACCGGCGACGGGTTCGGGTCGGCCTCGTGGGGGCGGACCTGCAGCTCGCCCTCCCGCCACTCGGCCCGGAAGACTCCCCAGTGCGCGCTGTGCGGGACCGCCGTCATGCCTCCCATCATGCGACACGCGCCGGAGTCGGCCGCCGCCGATAAGGTCGGCGCATGGCACGGACGCCCCGGCGGCACGATCACGACGCGGGCGGCGACCGCGCCCTCCTCGACGCCAAGGCCGCGCTGCGCGAGGAGGTCTGGACCGCGCTGACCGAGGCGAAGGTCGCGCGGTTCCCCGGTGCCCGGAACCGGATCTCCAACTTCACCGGGGCCGAGAAGGCCGCCGAGCTCCTCCGGTCGCTGCCGGAGTGGGAGAAGGCCCGTGCGGTGAAGTCCAATCCGGACTCCGCGCAGCTGCCCGTCCGGCAGCGCGTCCTGGAGGACGGCAAGACGCTCTACATGGCCGTGCCGAAGCTCACCGAGGAGGACCCGTTCTTCCTGCTCGACCCCGAGCACCTGGCCGACCCGCCCCGCCGGGCGGTGTCGATCAAGAACGCGACCCGCTCGGCCCGCCGCGTGGCGGTCGACGACCTCGACCCGGTCGACCTCGTCGTGACGGGCTGCGTCGCGGTCGGCGAGGACGGGGCGCGGCTGGGCAAGGGCGGCGGGTTCGCCGACCTGGAGTTCGCGCTGGCCGGGGCGGCCGGCCTGATCTCCGACCGGACCGTCGTGGTCACCACGGTGCACGAGCTGCAGGTCCGTCCGGCCGGGGCGATCCCGACGGCGGCCCACGACATCCCGGTGGACCTCGTCGTCACCCCCGAGCGGGTGATCGACTGCCGGCCGACGCGCGGTGAGCGGCCCACCGGGGAAGTCCGGTGGGAGTCGCTCACCGACGAGAAGATCGCCGCGATCCCGTTGTTGCAGAAGCTCCGCGCCCAGGGAGGTGCCTCGTGACCCGGATCGAGCTGGTCCAGGGGGACATCACGACCCAGGAGGTCGACGCCGTCGTCAACGCCGCCAACTCGTCCCTGCTCGGCGGCGGGGGCGTCGACGGCGCCATCCACCGGGCCGGCGGCCCGGCGATCCTCGCCGAGTGCCGGGAGCTGCGCGGGACGCGCTACCCGGACGGGCTGCCCACCGGCCAGGCCGTGGCCACCACGGCCGGGAACATGCCCGCGCGTTGGGTGATCCACACCGTCGGCCCGGTGTACGCGAAGAAGGAGGACCGCTCGCACCTCCTCGCCTCGGCGTACCGGGAGTCGCTGCGGGTCGCCGACGAGCTCGGCGCCCGGTCCGTCGCCTTCCCCGCGGTCTCGGCGGGGATCTACGGCTGGCCCCTCGACGACGCCGCCCGCGTCGCCGTCACGACGGTGCGCGAGGCGGACACGCAGGTCGAGACGGTCCGGTTCGTGCTGTTCAGCGCGGAGATCCTCCGCGCGTTCGAGAAGGTGAGAGGAGCGGAATGATCACGATCGAGGGCGCGACGCCGTCCGTGGACCCCCAGGCGTGGGTGGCCCCCGGGGCCGTCCTGGCCGGACGCGTGCGGGTCGAGGCCGAGGCGAGCGTCTGGTACGCGTGCGTGCTGCGCGGCGACATGGACTCGATCACGGTCGGCGCCCGCTCCAACATCCAGGACGGCACGGTCGTGCACGCCGACCCCGGCTTCCCGGTCACGATCGGCTCCGGGGTCAGCGTGGGGCACCGCGCGGTCCTGCACGGCTGCACCGTCGAGGACGACGTGCTCATCGGCATGGGCGCGGTGGTGCTCAACGGCGCGCGGATCGGCTCCGGCACGATCGTCGCCGCCGGCGCGGTCATCACCCAGGGCGTGGAGATCCCGCCGAACTCGCTGGTCGCGGGCGTGCCGGGCAAGGTGCGCAAGGAGACGGGCGAGGACGAGCGCAAGGGCATCGCCCTCAACGCCGCCGCCTACGTACACCTCGCCGGCGTCCACCGCGCTGCGGGGTGAGCGCTCCGGGCGTCACAGACGCGCGTTGACGACCACTGCCCGCAGTCCCGCCAACATCAGAACGAGTGCGGCCAGCAAGCCTGCGCAGGTGACGGCGACGGTCAGGTCCTCCCACATGGGGTCCTCCTCGGTCGAGATCGGCTCGTGGCGCTTCCGTCTCCGACGCTAGGCGCGCCCGTCCGGGTCCGGTGGCGCTCGAGGACATCGCAAGTCGATCGGAAGACCGGGCGGTGGGCGCGCTCACAATTCGGCCCCCACCACCCCTTGAGGCACAACAGAACCACGAGGCGCTCTGCCGCCGTCGAAATTCGCATTGTGGTTCCATGACGCGCTCAGACGGCGTCATCAACCGCATCATGGAACCATAACTGCGATCTTGAGCGCGGCTCAGTCGAGCACCGACCACTCCCCCCGCGCGACCCGGCCGGCGAGGGTGAGCAGGCCGACGGCGTGGTCGTGCAGCCGCTGCCCGATCTCCTGCGGCGCCTTGCCCGCGCTGGCCCGTGCCCACGTCCCCTCGAGGACGATCCCGAGCTTGAACCCGGCGAGCGCGGTGTACCAGTCGACGTGCACCGGCTCCCGGCCGCCGGCCTCGCCGTAGGCCGCGACCAGCTCCTTGCGCGTGGGCAGCCCGCCGAGCTGGGCCAGCGGACCACCGATGTCCGTCGCCGTCGGCTCCTGCGGCCAGGTCACCATCAGCCAGCCCAGGTCCAGCAGCGGGTCGCCGACCGTGCACATCTCCCAGTCGACGATCGCCGCCACCTCGGGCTCGGTGCGCGCGAGCATCACGTTGTTGAGGTGGAAGTCGCCGTGCATCACCCCGGGCGGGGCGTCGGCGGGCCGGTGCTCCTCCAGCCACCGGGCGACCAGCTCGACGTCGGGCAGCCCGCCGGGCTCCCAGTCCGGGAACTCGCGGTAGCCCTCGAGGTGGCGCAGCCACTGCGGGACCTGCTTCTCCAGGAAGCTGCCCGGCTTGCGCAGCACGTCGAGCCCCTGCGCAGTGGGGTCGAGCGCGCCGAGCCGGGACAGCGCCCGCGCCATCGCCAGGCCCTGCCCGTGCCGCAGCTCCGGGTCGGCCCGCTGCTCGGGCGTGACCTCCTCGCCGGGGTTGACGCCGTCGATCAGCTCCATCAGGTAGAAGACGACGCCGAGCACGGAGGTGTCCTCGCAGCCGGCGATCAGCCGCGGGTGCGGCACCCCGGTGCCGGCGAGGCCACGCAGCACGGTGATCTCCCGCGCGATCGTGCGGTCGCTCGTCGGGCGCGGGTGCTCGGGCGGGCGGCGCAGCACCACCGGCCGGCCGTCGAGGTCGATCCGCAGCACGACGTTCTGGGTCCCGCCCGCCAGCGGCATGACCTCCCCGATCCGCCCCTCGATGCCCTGGGTGCGCAGCCAGTCCGCCAGCCGGTCGAGGTCGACGGTGTCGACGGGGCTCATCGCTCGTTCCTCTCGGCTCGCAGCCGCCGGGTCTCCGCCGAGGTCCGGGCGCCGAGCAGCCCCGCGGCGGAGTCGACGAGCTGGCTCACGAACAGCCGGTGGTCGCGCCGGCCGGGGGCGCGGGCGCGCTGGGCCAGCTCGACGTCGACGAACCGGATCACGTGGAAGCGCCGGTGCAGGACCACGGCGTCGGGATCGAGCAACGGCTCCAAGAGGGCGCGCCAGCGCAGGATGCTGCCGCCCTCGACGTCGTAGCCCAGCGGTTCGGTCTGCGGCTCCGGCCGGGTCAGCAGGTCGGCCACGGTGCGCAGGTAGCCGGCGCCGCTGGCGCCCTGGTCCAGCTTGACGGCGCTCGGCCGCACGAGGGCGCCGGCGAGCGCGGCGAGCCGGGCGTCGGCGTCGCCGGCGGTGCCCGCGGCCAGCGCGGCCTCGTACTCGTCGAGCAGGGTGTGCCGGGCCGCCTCGATCTCGAGCCGGTGCCGATCGATCAGCGCCTTGATCAGGCCGTCCCGGTCGGTGAACCAGTACTGCGCGGCGATGACGTTGCGGGCCCCGGCGGCGCGGCCGATCTCGCGCAGCGACACCGATTCGCTGCCCCGCTCGGCGAAGAGCGCCTCGGCGGCGTCGAGCAGGCGGGTCCGCGTGTCGGTCCTGCCGTCGGTCCTCGTGTCCGTGTCCGTCATGCCGGGGCCCAGGCCATGCCGCCGTCGACCTTGAGGATCGCGCCGGTGGTGAAGCTGGAGTCGGCGCTGGTCAGGTACCGCACGGCCCCGACGATCTCCTCCGCCTCGCCGATCCGGCCGAGCGGGGCGGTCTCGCCGTGCGCCAGCGTCTCCTCGCTCCACGCCTTGCTGATGTCCGTCCGGAACATGCCGGGCATGACGCCGTTGACCCGCACGGTGGGCCCGAACGCGCGGGCCAGGCCGAGGGTCAGCGCGTTGAGCCCCGCCTTCGCGGTGGCGTAGGGCAGCTCGCCGGGCTGCGGCTGGACGGCGGCGATGCTGCTGACGTTGACGATCTGCCCGCCCTCGCCCTTCTGCATCGCCTCGCCCGCCCGGACCGCGAGCCGGAAGGGACCCTTGAGGTTCACCCCGATGACCTTGTCGAACAGGTCCTCGCCCACCTCGCCGAGGGAGGGGTAGAGCGGCGACATGCCGGCGTTGTTCACCAGGACGTCGATCCGGCCGAACTCCTCGAGCACGCGGTCCATCAGGGTGTCGCAGTCCGCCCAGCGGCCGACGTGACAGGCGATCCCGAGGGCCGGCACCCCGAACTCCTCACGAAGCTCGGCGGCGAGGGCCTCGCAGGCCTCCGCCTTCCGGCTGGCCACGACCACCCGGTGGCCACGGCCCGCGAGATCCCGGCAGATCTCGCGTCCCATGCCCCGGCTGCCCCCGGTCACGACAGCGACCTTGCTGTCCATCGGCGTCCTCCGTTCATGCGCCTGCATCACCGAACGGAGAGCCTAGCCGGTGATCAGCGCGTGGAACCCCGTTCGCGCCATTCCTCGTCCTCGCGATCGGGCGTCAGGTCGGGCTCGTCCAGGCTCGTACATGCCTTGCAGGTTATATAACTGTGCCGGTACATTGCGGCCGTGCTGCCGTTCGCCGTCCTCGCCGAACCCACCCGACGCCGGATCCTCGACCTGCTGCGGGAACGCCCGCGCCTCGTCGGGGAGATCGGCGCCGAGCTGGGCCTGAGCCAACCGGGGACGTCCAAGCACCTGCGCGTGCTGCGCGAGGCCGGGCTGGTCGAGGTGCAGCCCGACGCGCAACGGCGCCGCTACGCGCTGCGGGCCGAGCCGCTCGCCGAGCTCGACGCCTGGCTCACCCCCTACCGCCGCTTCTGGAACCGCCGGATCGACGCCCTCGAACGCGAGCTCGACCGGATGCCCGACCCCGTGTCCGACCCCGTGTCCGACCCCGTGCCCGACCCTGTGTCCGACGAGGAGGATCCGTGATCCCCGACAGCCTCACCCTGCGCGACGGCCGCACCGTGCTCCGCCTGGAGCGGCCCCTGCCCCATCCCCCGGAGAAGGTGTGGCGCGCCCTGACCACGCCGGAGCACCTCGAGCGCTGGTTCCCCTCGACCGTGGGGCTCGACCTGCGGGCGGGCGGGGAGATCCAGTTCGACGACGGGGCGACCCGCGGCGTCGTCACCGACCTGGACCCGCCACGGCTGTTCGCCTTCAGCTGGGGCGACTCGGACCACCTGCGCTGGGAGGTCCACCCGGCCGACGGCGGGTCCCTGCTGGTCCTGCATCACGCCTTCACCGACCGCTACGGCGCCGCGAGCTTCGCCACGGGCTGGTCCGCCTGTGTCGAGGGCCTGTCGCAGCTGCTGGCGGCTGGGGACCCCGCGCCGACCGTCGACATGCGGTTCGCGCCGGTCCTTGAGCGTTGCTAACAGCTCTGACTGCGAGCTATCGTCGGCCGCGTGACCGCACTCGCCACCGTGTCCGACGACGTCCTGCGCGTCGTCGTGGGCATGCGGCGTGTGCTCCGGCGTCGGCTCCGCGCGAAGTTCGGGCGGCCGCCGTTGCGCGGGGCGCAGGCCGAGCTGTTGCAGCAGGTCGAGGCCGAGCCGGGGATCGGGGTGGCCGCGGCCGCGCGCGCCCTCTATCTCGCCGGCAACTCGGTGAGCACCCTGGTCAACCAGCTCGTCGACGCCGGACTGCTGCGACGCGAGCCCGACCCCGCCGACCGTCGCGCCGTCCGGCTCTTCCTCACGCCCGGAGCCGTCGACCGCCTCGCGCGCCGGCGCGCAGCGCGTCGCGAGCTGCTCGACGACGCGTTCGCCCGGCTCGACGCCGGCGAGCGGTCCGCGATCACGGCCGCGCTCCCCGCGCTGGAGCACCTCCTCGCCGCCCTCGAGGACTCGTCCCCCGCAGACCAGCCCGCCCCGGTCCCGTCCGCCGCAGCACCATCCGCAGGAGAGGCCCCGTGACCAGCCCCTTCGACAGCAGCGCTCCCCCGGCCGTCCGCTGCACCGGGCTACGCCAGGCCTTCGGCGACACCGTCGCGGTCGACGGCCTCGACCTCGAGGTCCGGCGCGGTGAGGTCTTCGGCCTGCTCGGCCCCAACGGCGCCGGCAAGACCACCACGATCCGCTCGATCACCACGCTGCTGCCCGCCCCGCCCGGCACGGTCACCGTGCTCGGCCGCGACGTCGCCCGGCAGAAGACCCAGGTCCGGCGGCTGATCGGGTACGTCCCGCAGCAGCTCTCCGCCGACGGCACGCTGACCGGCCGGGAGAACGTCATGCTGTTCGCCCGGCTCTTCGACCTCCCCCGCCGCTCCCGGAAGGAGCAGGTCGAGAGCGTGCTCGAGGCGATGGACCTCGTCGAGGCGGCGGACCGGCCCGTCAAGACCTACTCCGGCGGGATGGTGCGCCGGCTGGAACTGGCGCAAGCTCTGGTCAGCGCCCCGCAGCTGCTCGTGCTCGACGAGCCGACGGTCGGGCTCGACCCCGTCGCCCGGGACGGCGTGTGGGACCGGATCGCCCGGACCCGCGCCGAGACCGGGATGACCGTGCTGGTCACCACGCACGCCATGCAGGAGGCGGACGAGCACTGCGAGCGGATCGCGCTGATGCACCGCGGCCGCGTCCGCGCGCTCGGCACCCCCGAGGAGCTCAAGGGCGCGATCGGCCCGGACACCACGCTCGACGACGTCTTCCGTCACCACACCGGCGACACCCTCGACAGCGACAAGGGAGGGATCCGCGATGTCCGCGCCGCTCGCCGCACCGCCGGCCGCCTGGGTTGACACCGAGCCGGGTCCGGTGACCCTGCTCCGCACGGCCCTGTCCCGCATCGCCACGATGTGCCTGGTCGAGCTGCAGAAACTCCGCCACGACCGCACCGAGCTGGTCACCCGGGCCGTGCAGCCCGCGCTGTGGCTGATCATCTTCGGTCAGGTCTTCACCAACATCCACGCGATCCCGACCGGGAACACGCCCTACCTGGACTTCCTCGCGCCGGGCATCCTCGCCCAGTCCGCACTGTTCATCGCGATCTTCTACGGCATCCAGATCATCTGGGAGCGCGACGCGGGAGTGCTGGCCAAGCTGCTGGTCACGCCGACGCCGCGGGTCGCCCTGGTCGCGGCGAAGGCGTTCGCGGCGGGCGTCCGGGCGGTGGCGCAGGCCGTGGTCGTGCTGCTGCTCTCCGTGGTCCTGGGCGTGTCGTTCACCGCGAACCCGCTGAAGCTGCTGGGCGTGATCGTGGCCCTGATGCTGGGCTCGGCGTTCTTCTGCTGCCTGTCGATCACGATCGCGGGGCTCGTGCTCTCCCGCGACCGCCTGATGGGCATCGGGCAGGCGATCACCATGCCGCTGTTCTTCGCCTCGAACGCGCTCTACCCGGTGGCGCTGATGCCGACGTGGCTGCAGTGGGTGAACCACATCAACCCGCTGTCCTACGAGGTGGAGGCGCTGCGCGGACTGCTGATCGGCACGCCGGCTCGCATGGGCCTCTGCTTCGGCGTGCTCGTCGTCGCCGCGGCCGCGATGATCACGATCGCGAGCTCCCTGCTCCCCCGCCTCACGCGCTGACCCGGCCCCGGAGCCGGCCCGGGCGCTAGCATCGGCCGCGCCCCGTCCCCCTCGGAAGGTCCAGCCCGTGCCCCCCTCTCCGGACCGGCTCCGAGTCGTCGCGTCGACCCCGCTCGAGGAGGATCTCGTCGCGGAGATCGTGCGGGCCGAGCCCCGCGTCGACATCGTCCGCGACGGATCCCTTCTGCCGCCGCAACGGTTCGCCGGGGACCACTCCGGCGATCCGGCGTTCCGCCGAACCCCCGCCCAGCAGCGCGCCTTCGAGGAGCTCGTCGACTCCGCCGACGCGCTCTACGGGGTCCCCGACGAGCAGCCGGCCGCGCTGGCCCGGACGGTGCGGGCCAACCCGGGGCTGCGCTGGGTGCACACCATGCCGGCCGGTGGCGGGTCGCAGGTCAAGGCCGCCGGGCTGACCCGGGAGGAGCTCGACCGCGTCGCCTTCAGCACGTCGGCGGGCGTCCACGCGCAGCCGCTCGCCGAGTACGCGCTGTTCGGTCTGCTCGCCGGCGCCAAGTCCCTCCCCCGGCTGCTCGACCAGCAGCGCCGGGCCGAGTGGTCCGGCCGCTGGGCCATGGGCCTGCTGGCACAGCAGCGGATCCTGCTCGTCGGGCTCGGCAGCATCGGCCGGGCCACCGCCGAGAAGCTGAAGGCCCTGGGCGCGACGGTCCTCGGCACCAGCCGCTCGACGGACCGGGTCGAGCACGTCGACGAGGTCGTGCACCCCGACCGGCTCGCCGAGGTCGTGCCCGCCGTCGACGGGATCGTCGTCAGCCTGCCGGGCACGGCCGCCACCGAGGGGCTCGTGAGCGCGGAGGTGCTGACCGCGGTCACCCCGGGGACCACCCTGGTGAGCGTGGGCCGCGGCACCGTGATCGACGAGCAGGCGTTGGCCGCCGCGCTCGGCGACGGCCGCATCGGCTTCGCGGCGCTCGACGTGTTCGCGGCCGAGCCGCTCGCCGCGGACAGCCCCCTGTGGAGGCTGCCGAACGTGCTGGTCTCCCCGCACACCGCGGCCCTGAACCCGGCGGAGGACCGGTTGATCGCGCAGCTCTTCGCCCGCAACGCGACCCGCCTCCTCGACGGCCGGGAGCTGATCAACCGGGTCGACACCGTCGAGTTCTACTGAACCTCGTCGTCCTCACCGCCCGCAGCAGATGCGGACCACCACCGTGGCGACCTGCTCGGCGATCACGTCGGCGGGGGCCAGCGGGAGCACGATGTGGCTCACCGTGAGCCGCGCGGCCGTCTCGGCGGCGAGCCCGACGGCATCGGGATCGAGGTCGGGCCAGCGGCGCCGCAGGTAGCCCGCGGCCCGCTCCCGCGCCGCCACCACGATCGGCTCGCTGTCCGTGCCGAACAGCTCCGGGGTGCCCTCCTCGCCCGTCAGCAGCGTCTTGAGCAGCGGGGTGTCCTCCGCCCGCGCCAGCGCCCCGCGCACCGCCGCCACCCAGGCCGCGTGCAGGTCGGCCTCCCCGGCCAGGGCCTGCTCGATCTCGTCGAGGAACCGTTCGGTCGAGCGCAGGACCAGTGCGGACGCCACGCCCCGGCGGTCGCCGAACTCGGTGTAGAGCGTCTGCCGGCTCACGCCCACCCGGGTGGCCAGGTCCCGCATCGAGAAGGCCCGGAACCCCCGGTCGACGACGAGTTCCTCGGCGACGTCGAGCGCGTCGTCGCGCAGTCCGGCGCGCGCCCGCTGGGCCATCGACCTCGGTTCCATCGCGCCAGCCTGGACGATTCTGCGAGGTCCGTCAACCATGTGGACACATCCGGTCACAGTGTCTAACGTCGGCGGCACAGCCGAGGTCGAGGGAGACTCACGTGACGGTGATCGAGCAGGTGCAACGGATCGGGGCGGGGATCGGGTCGCTCCCCAGCCGGGCCCGCGAGCGGTACTCCTCCGTGCTCACCCTGCCGCTTCCCGGCCGGGTCGACCGTGCCCTGCTCGAGCGCTCGGCCGGCGGGGTCGGCTCCCCGCTCTCCCCCGCGCCGGAGGGGCTGCGCCCGGTGCCCGGCGACGAGGGGCTCCCGCTGCTCGGGCACGCACTCGGCTACGTCCGGTTCGGCACCGACCTCAACCGCCGCCGCAGCGCCCACTACGGGCCCGTCTGGTGGATGCGCACCCCCACCGGCCGCGCGGTCGTCGTCGGCGGGGCGGCGGCCACCCGCGAGGTGCTCACCAACCGGGACAAGGCCTTCTCGCAGGAGGGCTGGCGGGTCCTCGTCGACCGCTTCTTCCACCGCGGGCTCATGCTCATGGACTTCGACGAGCACCGCGCGCACCGGCGGATCATGCAGGAGGCGTTCACCGCCGACCGCATCAAGGCCTACGTCGACGAGGCCGTGCCCGTGATCCGGGACGTCGTCCCGACCTGGGAGGGCTCGCTGCGGCTCTACCCGACGCTCAAGAGCATGACCCTCGACATCGCCACCCGGGTGTTCATGGACGCCCACAGCGAGCCGGAGGCAGTGGCGGAGGCGGAGCGTGCGGAGCCGACCCTCGATGCCGACGCGATCAACCGGGCGTTCGTCGACTGCGTCCGCGCGGCCAACGCGTTCGTGCGCTACCCGGTCCCCGGTTCGCGCTGGCAGAAGGGCCTGCGCGGGCGGGCGGTGCTGGAGAAGTGGTTCCGCGACGCGCTGCCGGCCAAGCGCGCCGGGACGGGCGACGACCTGTTCACCGCGCTGTGCCACGCCGTGACGCCGGAGGGCGAGCGGTTCTCCGACGACGACGTCGTCAACCACATGATCTTCCTGATGATGGCCGCGCACGACACGTCGACCATCGCCACGGCGTCGGCCGCCTACCACCTCGCCCGCAACCCCGAGTGGCAGGAGAAGGCCCGCGCCGAGTCGCTCGCCCTGGGCGACACCCCGCCGGACGTCGCCGCCCTGAAGTCGCTGACCACCCTCGACCTCGTGATCAAGGAGGCGCTCCGGATGGACGCGCCGGTCCCGGTCGTGATGCGCACGGCGGTCAAGGACACCGCGGTCGCCGGCCACCACGTGCCGAAGGGGACCCGGGTCGTCGTCGCGCAGGGGGTGAACCACTACGACCCGGCGTGCTGGACCGACCCGGAGACCTTCGACCCCGACCGCTTCTCCGAGGGCCGCCGCGAGGACCGCTCCGACCGCGACGCCTGGATCCCGTTCGGCGGCGGCGTGCACAAGTGCATCGGTCTGCACTTCGGCACCTACGAGGTCACCGCGATCCTGCACGAGATGCTGCGGACCCACCGCTGGGAGATCGAGCCCGGCTATCGGCTCCGCTGGGACAACACGTCCCTCCCCGTCCCCGTCGGCGGCATCCCGGTGCGGTTCCACCGCCTGTGACGCGGTCCCGCCGCCCGTGGGTGGTCGGTGACGCCGGAGCAACCCGGACCCCTCACGGGTAGGCGCCGGCCCGCTTGACCGTCCGCGTGATCGGGCCGGTCTCGACCTCGCCGATGTTCGGCAGCGCCCCGATCCGCTCGGTGAGGTGGCGGAAGAGGTCGGCCTCGTCCCGGCACACCACGGACGCGGTCAGGTCGGCGCGGCCGGTGGTCGCCGCGATGTCGGCCGCGCCGCCGCAGCTCGGCGGGCGGTCGCCGGGACGCTCAACACCGCCCGGCAGCTGGGGTACGCGCTCGGCGGCGTCATGACTCCATACCGCGCCGCGGCGGGTCCCGGCGGGCGCGGGGGCGCGCGGATAGCCTGCTGCGCATGACCCTGCGCACGGCCGAGGGCCGGGAGGAGCGCGCGTCCGGCGCGGCGGAGACGGGGGCGGGGCTGGCGGGCTCGCCGTTCCGCGTGGACCGCGACCGGATCGCCGCCTCGCCCTTCTTCGCGCGCCTCGCCGGCGTCACGCAGGTGGTGACCCCCAACGGCGCCGGGCTGCTCCTCCACAACCGCCTCACGCACTCGCTGCAGGTCGCGCAGGTCGCCCGGGCGATCGCCGAGCGGCTCGGCGAGGAGTCCGGGCCGGTGCTGGAGAAGCTCGGCGGCTGCGACCCGGACGTCGTCGAGGCCGCCGCGCTGGCACACGATCTCGGCCACCCGCCCTTCGGGCACCTCGGCGAGCAGGTCCTCGACCGCCTCGCCCGGGAGCGCCTCGGGCTGGCCGACGGCTTCGAGGGCAACGCCCAGAGCTTCCGGATCCTCACCACGATCGACCTGCACGGCCCCGGGCGCACCGGCCTCGGCCTGACCGCGGCGGTGCGCGCCGCCGTCCTCAAGTACCCGTGGGCGCGTCGCGGGTTCCCGGACCCGCACCCGAGCGACGCCGAGCTGCCGCCCCGCGGCGGCGGCCCGCTGCCCGGCGTCCCCGACTCCGGCTCGGCGAAGTTCTCGGCCTACGTGACGGAGCTCGGCGAGCTGCGGGCCGCGCGGGCGCCGTTCCCGGTGGCGCCCTGGCAGCAGACGGTCGAGGCCGCGGTGATGGACACGGCCGACGACATCGCCTACGCCATCCACGACGTCGAGGACTTCCACCGGGTCGGCGTGCTCCAGCAGGCCGGGGTGGCCGCCGAGCTGCGGAGCTGGGAGCGGTCCGTCGAGCCGGGCCCGACCGCGGGGCCGGGCGCCGCGCTGGAGCGGCTGCGCCGCCGGCTCGCGGAGCGCGACGACTGGGTCTACTCCGACGACGCCTTCGCCGCCGCCGTCGCCCGGGTGCGGGCCGAGCTGGTCGACGGCCTTCTCGCCGTGCCCTTCGACGGGTCGATGGCCGCCGAACGGGCCGTCGCCGAGTTCTCCGCGCGCTGGACCTCGCGGCTCGTCGGCGGCATCCGGGTGCTGGAGGAGCCGCCGGTCCGGGCGGCGCACGTGGCGCTCGGTGAGGCGCAGTGGCACGAGGTGGCGGTGCTGAAGTTCGTGCACCAGCAGTTCGTGCTGCGCCGCGCGGACCTGGCCTCGCACCAGCGCGGGCAGGCCACCGTCGTCACCGGGCTGGTCGGAGCCCTGCACGACTGGCTCGCCGACGGTCGCTCCCCGGACGCGCCCGGCCTCCCGCCGCGGCTGCACGATCTCGTGGAGCTGGCGCGCGGTGAGTACACCGCGCTCGCGGAGGAGGGCGTGGTCAAGGCGGCGCGGGTCGGCGACCTCGCCCGCGGTCGGGCGGTGATCGACTACGTCGCCTCCCTGACGGACGCCCAGGCCGGCGCCCTGCTCGACGTCCTCACCGGCCGCTCCGCCCGCCTCTGGACCGACGCGATGGCCCTCTGACCCCGCTGACCCCGTCCGCGGGTCGGGAGCTCCGCCCCCGCGAGTCGCGAGCTCCGGACCCGCGAGTCGGGAGATCCCAAGGCGCGCGAGTTCTGGACCCGCGAGCTCACGATCCGTGCGCGCAGCATCCGCCCGATCCGTCCGGCGGCTCCCGTGATCAGAACTCGTTGCCCGCCGTGATCCTGCCCTCGCGCGGAAGGGGCCGCGCAGGGCAGGGTGGGCGGTATGGGTGAGCTCGTCGCCGGCGTCGACTCGTCGACGCAGTCCTGCAAGGTCGTCGTCCGCGACGCGGAGTCCGGGGAGCTGGTCCGCTCCGGACGGGCCGTGCACCCCGACGGGACGGAGATCGACCCCAAGCACTGGTGGGCGGCGCTGCAGCAGGCCCTCGACGAGGCCGGTGGGCTCGCCGACGTCGCGGCCGTGAGCGTCGCCGGGCAGCAGCACGGCATGGTGTGCCTCGACGAGACCGGCGAGGTGGTCCGACCCGCGCTGCTGTGGAACGACACCCGCTCGGCTCCCGCCGCCGCCGCGCTCGTCGAGGAGCTGGGCGCGCAGGCCTGGGCGGACGCCACCGGCACCGTCCCGGTCGCCTCGATCACCGTGACGAAGCTGCGCTGGCTCGCGGAGAACGAGCCGGCCAACGCCGCCCGCACCGCCGCCGTCTGTCTGCCGCACGACTGGTTGACCTGGCAGCTGGCCGGAGGCGGAGCCGACCACCGGCAGGGCGCCCCGGGGCTCGACGCGCTGGTCACCGACCGGTCCGACGCCTCCGGCACCGGCTACTTCGACGCCTCCTCCGGCGAGTACCGCCGCGACCTGCTGCGGCGGGGGCTGGGCCGCGACGACGTCGTCCTCCCCCGGGTGCTCGGCCCCACCGAGTCGATCGAGGGTCCCGGCTTCCGGCTCGGCCCCGGGGCCGGGGACAACGCCGGCGCCGCACTCGGACTCGGCGCGGGCGACGACGTCGTGGTCTCGCTCGGCACCTCGGGCGTGGTGTCGGCGCGCGGGGAGCGGCAGGGCAGCGACCCGACCGGCACGATCGCCGGGTTCGCCGACGCCACCGGCGCCTTCCTGCCGCTGGTGGTCACGCTCAACGCGGCCCGGGTGCTCGACGCCGCCGCCCGGATGCTCGGCGTCGACCACACCGGCTTGTCCCGGCTCGCCCTCTCCGCTCCGCCCGGCGCCGAGGGCCTCACGCTCGTGCCGTACCTGGAGGGCGAGCGCACCCCGAACCTGCCGCACTCCACCGGCGCGATCCACGGCATGACGCTGGCCAACGCCACCCCCGCCAACCTCGCCCGCGCCGCGATCGAGGGCATGCTGTCGGGGCAGAAGGCGGGGGTCGACGCGCTGGCTGCGGTCGGAGTGCACGTGCACGAGATCATGCTGATCGGCGGGGCCGCGCGGTCCGAGGCGGTGCGGCGCATCGCCCCGACGGTCTTCGGCGTCCCGGTCGTGGTGCCCGAACCCGGCGAGTACGTCGCCGACGGCGCCGCCCGCCAGGCCGCCTGGGTGCTCGCCGGCGGGTCCGAGCCGCCGGCCTGGGCCACCGGCGGCACGCCCGAGCGCCACGAGGGTGAGCTCACCGCGGGCCTCGAGGACCGCTACCGCGAGGCGGCGGAGAAGTACCTCCCGCGGCCCGAGGGGTGAGAGGAGCGCCGGCGTTGTTCGATCATGGTTCGACGACGCTGGTGCTCACCGCGCCAACGTGGTGGGGTCCTGTGCCGCAAGCTGTTCGTAGCCGACCCATTCCTGTGCCAGGCGCTCTCCCCGTGCGAAGAGCTGCGCGGTCCTCGACCGGATCGCCGCGGGGAGCCAGTCCAGCGGCGCGGCGCCGGCCCGCGCCGAGCGCTTCCGGTCCGGGCGCGAGGTCCCGACCTCGACCAGCAACGAATACAACGAGACCGCCGGCAGCAGGGGCGGCAGGCCCACGGCGGCCGCGTCCACCCGACCGGGAAAGCGGACGCCCGGCGGATCCAGGTCACCGAAGTACCGCAGCTCGACGGGAGGGTCGGTCGCCAGGGAACGCAGCACGCCGGGAAGCCGGTTGCCGCCACCGAGGACGACGGCCCCGACCGGTCCCGGTGCCGCGCGCAGACGCCGGACGAGACTGTGGAAGGTCGCGACGTTCTCGACGAGCAGGGTGACGGGGCCGTCGCCGACCCGCTCGGGGCCCAACGGGCTGGACACCGGTGAGGCGCGCAGCAGGTCCTCGGTGAGGATCCCCTCGCTGAACAGGCGGGTCGTCCGGGCCTGGTCCAGGTACTTCTCGTCCCCGGTCAGCTCCAGCGACCGTTCGGCGAAGGGCACCACCGGCCGCTCCTCGACCGGGACCGGTGCAGCTCCTGACCGTCGCGCGGGGCAGCACGATCTCCCCGGCCGAGGCCAACTCCTGCAGAGCCTCGAGGAGACGTCGGCGGGCGTCCGGTGCGACCTCGAGGCTCGCGTCCGCAGCCACCGCGACCAGGCGCAAGGCTTCGACCTCCACGGTTCGCGCGGGCGTCCGGGCCACCGCTTCCGCGAGGACGGCCGCGAGCCGGGACCGGATCACAGCAGGGTGAGCACCGGGTCGTCCCGGTGGATCCGGGTGCTGTCGATCGCGCCCGACGGGTCCTCGTCGGCGAGGGTCCGCTCCGCGACCCGGACGTACTCCCGGCCCCGGTTCGCCGCGTTGCGCAGCCGGATGATGTTGGGGAAGCGGCCGACCGCCTTCATGTCGCCGACGCCGGTCAGGAAGATCAGTTGGACGCCGTTGGCGTTCGCGACCTTCCGCTGCAGGTCCAGGAACACGACGTAGTTGGCCTTGCCGAGCGGGTTGTCCAGCGGCAGCGCCCCGAGGCCGGGGACGTCCCGGCCCCGGCTCGTGGCCCGCAGCTTGGCGACCATGCAGAACAGCAGCAGCGAGATGGTGACCTTCTCGCCGCCGGACCACTTGCGCATCCGCTCGACCGACACCCGTTCCAGGGCGAGTGCCGTGGACGGCTTGAGCACCCGGGCGCGCCAGTTCCCGTCCCCGACGACGGCGTTCGTCGCTTGCCAGAGCAGCTCCAGGCCGCGCGGGACCTCCGCCCCGCGCGCGGTGAGCACATCCACCAGGCGGGCGCAGCGGTCCCGGACCACCGCGTCGGCCGTCTCCACCGCCGACCGTGGCCCGACGTCCAGGAACCGGTGTCCGGCCCACGGGCCGAGGTTCTCCGGGAGCTCGGAGAGCGTCTGCGCACGGGCGAGGGACTTCAACGCCTGCCGGACCATCCCCGTCATCGCGGTGACGACGACGGACTTGTGGTCCTCCAGCTCGTCCAGCCTGCCCTGCAGGTTGACGGCGTACTTGTCCAGGTCCTCGGCCAGCGCACCCACGCCGTCGCCGAGTTCGGCGGCGACGTCCGCCACCCGGAACCGATCGCGCACAGCGGATTTGACCTCGGCGAACCGGTCGGCCGAGGCCCATACCGTGATCTCCTTCGCGGCCTTGTCGACGGCCGCGCGGCCCTTCCGGACCGCCGCCGCGGTGGCCTCCAGCGTGCCCCGGATCGCGGTGACCTCGGCGCCGGCCTCCTCGACCGTGATCCGCCCCTCGGGAACACCCTCGACGCCCAGCAGCTCTCCCAGGTGCACGAGCTCGCGCCCGCGCTCGCGCGCCTCGGCTCGCAGGCCGCCGACACGTTCGCGCTCCAGCCGGGCCCGCTCGGTCGCCTCGCGGGCGGCGGCATGCTCCGCCTCCGCCCGCGCGGCCGCCTCCACCGCACTCGCGATCGTGGTCGGCGCCGGCTCCGGGACGTCCGTCGGTTCCGGGAAGCCCACGGCCTCGGCCCGGGCGGACTCCACCCGGGTACGCGCGGCACCCACCGCCTCGTCCGCGGCCTCCGCCGCGGCCTCCGCGCGGGCCGACGCCGCCCCGCGGGACTCCGCGTCGCCGCCCTCGGGACCGTCGGCGAGTGCCGTCGCGGCCCCCCGCACGTCTGCGGGCAGGGCGCTGACCTGCTCGGTCGGCCCCGCGAGCCCGCGTCGGGCCTCGTCCAGAGCGGCGGCGAGCGCGGAGTCCGACACCTCTCGCCGGTACGCCGCCAGGGCGCTCTCCCACGCCCGCTGTGCCTCCGCGGGCGCGACCGGCTCCACCGCCTCCAACGCCGACGCGGGCACGTTCAGCGTGGAGCGAACCTCCTGCTGGGCCATGGTTGCGCGGCGCACGGCGTTGAGCTGTTCCTCGGCCTCCCGGACGACGCGGCGGGCCGACTCCTCCGCTGCCTCCTCGCGGGTGATCTCCGCGCGCACGGCCTCGATCTCCGGGGGGAGCGCCGCGGCGCGGGCGCGGCTGTCCTCCGCCGCCACGAGCCGGGTGGCGAGGTCGCCGATCACGGCGCCGGCGACGTCCGCGGCCCGCCGGGCGACCTCCGCGATCTCCCGCAGCCCTTCGATCGTCTGCTCCCGCTCGGAGAGCTCATGGAGGTCCACGGCGACGCGCTCGAGATCGGAGTCCACGCGGGCCAGGTCCTCCCGGGCCGCGGCGACCGCTCCCTCGAGCTCCTCGAGAGTCCCGGGCGGGCAGTCGCGGCGCAGCGTCCGGACGCGGCGGCGGAGATCGTCGTCCCGGTCGCGGACCGCGGTCAGCTCCCGGTCCGCGTCCACCCGGTCGGCCCGGGCCCGTTCCCGGGCCGCCGTCTCGGCGCCACCGGCCGCGGGGTCGGTGAGCGCGGCCGCGGGCGGGACCAGCTCGAACTCCTCCCCGATCAGCTCGGTCCGCTCACCCCGGACCACTGCGTCGAGGTCCGTCGTCGTGGCCAGCACCAGTGCGGTCGTCGGACGGAGCCCCGCCTCGACGAGCGCCGCCCGGGCCGCGGGGAGGTCCTCGGCCGCGTGCACGAGCAGACCCGACGCCAGCGCGGGCGCCGCGCGCAGGACGGCGGCGTGGGAGCGCTGCGGCACCGCGTCCGCCAGGTACTGCCAGCCCGTGGCGACCGCGATCCCGGCCTTCTCGACGACGGCGCGGGCCCGCCCCAGGTCCAGGGTGGGCGGGAGGAGCCCGGTCGCGGCGAGCGCCTCCAGTGCCCGCTCGTCCTCGGCCCCTTCGACCGCCAGCTCGGTCCGGCGCCGCTCGGTCCGCGCGATCGCCGTGGTGAGCAGTTCCTCGAGGTCGCCCGCCTCGGCGACCGGATCGACCGCGTCCCCACCGCTCAGCGCCTGCAGCCGGTCCTCGCCGGCCAGCTCGGCGACCCGTTCCCGCAGGTCCGCGGCTCGCTGCTCGGCCGAGCGCAGGCGCTCGAGAACGGTGCGCCGCTCGGTCGCCAGGCCCTCCTCGGTGGCCCGCAGTTCCTCACGACGCTCGCGTGCCGCGGCCCGTTCCTCGGCGATCCGTGCCAGGTCCGCCGCCGCCCCGGCGGCGGCCGCGCGGTGCCGCTCCAGGGCTGCGGGGACCTCCTCCGCGGGCTCCACGTGTCCCGCTGTACGTGCCGCCGCGACCGCCCGGTCCAGGTCGGCGAGCCGCTCCCGCACGTTCTCCTGCTCGGCGGTCAGCCGGCCCTCGAACGTCCGAGCCACCCCCGCGCGATCCCGCGCGGCCTCGGCCTCCGTCTGTCCGGTGCTGCGTCGTTCCTGCAGCACAGCGGTCCGATCGGCCTGCTCGGCGAGCGCCTCGTCGAGCGCCCGGGCGTACCGCGCTGCGGCCTCGTCCGCGGCGCGGCGCAGCGGCTCGGCGCCCAGCTCCGCGGCGCCCTGCTGTTCCTCGAGGGACCGGACGCGGGCCTGCGCCTCGCGCCACCGGAGCAGCGGCTCCACCGCCCGCCACGCGGACCGCACGCTCCGAGCGCCCCGCCGGGCCTCCTGCGCAGCCGCCAGCTCCGCCCGGGCCTCGGCGAGCCGGAACCGCGCAGCGAGCCCGTGCAGGGCCGCGACCCGTGCCTCCGCCGTGGCCGCGGCCGAGTGCAGCGCGGTGACCTCGGCGGACAGCTCCTCCTGCCGGTCCGCGTGGGCTGCTTCGTCGCGTCGGGCCCCGGCCGCCGCGGCCGCGATCCGCCCGGCCAGCACGACCGCTCGCTCCTGCGCCGACTCCGCCGCCCCGGTGGCCTCGGCGAGCGCGCCCTGGCAGTCGGCCAGGGTCCGCAGCAACGGCACGGCCTCGATGGCGAACGTCCGGTCGGCGAGCAGCTGGGGCCGCTCGGCGAGCCCGGAGCGGACCTTCTCGAGGATCTGCGAGACCTGCGCGGACACGTCCGGATCGACGATCAGCTCCAGGAGGTACCGCACGAACTGGTCCGCGTTGCGGAACTGGAACTGGCCCTCGATGCCACCCTCGGTGGCGTTCATCTGCAGCAGCGCGGTGAAGATCGCCGGATCCAGCCCGTGGTCGTCCAGCGCCTGGGCCCACCGGTCCTGCCGCTCGGTGACGACGAGTCCGGCGCCGGGCACGGCGTCCCACTCCCGCAGCGCCGCGACGTACTCCTTCTGTGTGAGCCGCTGCCCGATCGGCAGGGCGTCGAACCCGGCTCGCCCGTCCGGGGACTCGCCGCAGAGGTACCAACGGGCGCCCAGCCGGTCGTGGTCCCGGTTCGGGTCCGCGGGCTGCGCCCGGTCCGCCCACTCGTAGACGGCACCGGTGACCAGCCGCCTTCCCGGCCCGGACCACTCGATGACGACGTGCCCGGTGTCGTCGCCCAGCACGTAGTCCTCGAGATGCTTGCCCGTGGCCTGGGTGGCGAGGAAGTCCCGGCGCGCGGGGCGGATCAGGGCGCAGATCAGCGACAGGACGGTGGACTTGCCGCCGCCGTTGCGCAGCCAGAGGATCGAGTCCAGCGGCAGGTCCTTCGCGTCCCGGAAGTCCAGCGTGACGTCCAGGAACCGGGCGGCCGTGGGCCCCATCCGGTCGATCCGGACGCGGCTGATCTTCCACATCACCGGCGCGCTCACTGCGCTCTCCCGCCGCGCGGACTCGGCGCCTCGCCCGGGCGCCGCGGGGTCGATGATCCGCTCACACGCTCGCTCATGACGCCACCCGCAGCGCGCGCAGCGCGTCCAGCGCCGCCCCGCCCGCCGAGTCCGCGACGAGCAGCCGGAACCGATCGGTGAGGTGGTAGACGTCCGGCCCCAGCGAGGTGGCCTCGCGGGCGGCGCCCTGGTCCACCAGCCAGCCGAGGGCGTCCTCGATCACCTTGAGGGTGCAACCGCGACCGCGGCGCCCGGTCTGTGTGGTGATCAGCTGGGGCATGTCGTTGTAGACCTCGGCCGCAGCCCGGGCCCGCTCCTCCGGGGTGCCCTCGTCACCCTCCTGGGCCGTGAGGGTGTCGATGGCCGAGCGCAGGAACTCGTCCACCTTCACCAGGTCCACCAGTTTGGTGTCCGGATCATCGAAGTCCACGTCCTGCGGGTAGGCGTAGGCGGCGACACCGATCAGGACCAGCCCGAACACCAGGCGCTCGGCCTGGTCCATGGTGCGGAAGTCGGTGAGCCTGGTGGCGAACGGGCCACCGGGCTCGGGGGCGAGCACGATTCCGGAGCGTGGGGTGCCCAGCGCCTCCAGACCGAGGCCCTCGGCCATCGTGTCCACGACGTCCCGGAACCGCAGCTCGGTGCGGTACCGGTCCAGCAGGGCGCGGTAGTCACTGCCCTCCACGGGCCGCGCCTTGCGCTGCAGGCCGAACGCCAGCAGCTCCGCGGCGGCGCGCACCTCGGTGAGGTCCGCGGCGACGGCCTCACTCACCGGCGGTCTCCAGTTCGTCCACGATCGACGCTTCCTCGTCGACAGCCGGGTGCAGGGGCCGTACCCGCAGGTCCCGCCCCCGGGCCAGCCGATGGTTCAGTTCGACGCCCTCGTCCAGCGCCTCCAGACCCCCGGCCAGCTCGACCGAGCCGTCCGGGTCCTCCTCGTCCGCCGCGGGGTCCGGGGCGAACGCCCACAGCGCCGTGAGCAGCACCAGCTCGGCGACCTCGTCGTCCTCGCTCGCGTCGAGCAGCTCGGACAGGGCCACCCCCTCCTCGGTCACCCGGGCCGCGGACAGCACCCCTCGCGCCCCCTCGACGACGGCGGCCGGGTACCGCTGCACGTCCTCCGCCTCGTCCTCCGCCGGGGCCGCCTCCTCGTCCGCCGGCTCGACGGTCTCCCGCTGCCGCGGCGGCGCCCAGAGCTGGTCCAGCAGGTCGTCGAAGCGGACGAGCCGGGGCACGCTCACCCCGAGCGCGCGGTCGGCGATGGCCGTGCCGACCGCGACGGCCTGCTCGCGCGGCAGGTCCAGGACGGGGAGCAGCACGTCCTCCCCGAGCGCCAGCATGCGCAGCCGACGGCGGCGCGCCAACCGTTGCCGGACCTGCGCGGCCAGGAACACCTCGCGGGCGCCGACCAGCCGGCGCTCGAGGTCCAGGTGCACCTGCCGGACGCGGTGCAGCAGGTCGACGATCCGGCCCGAGGTGGCCCGGACGTCTGCGGACGTCTCGGTGTCCAGCCCGCCCTGCACGTGCTCGAGGAAGCGGTCGTCCTCCGCGATCCGCTCCTCGACGTGCCTCCTCGCCGTGGCGAGCCGATCGGGGACGTCGACCAGCCAGTCGTGCGAGCCGACGTCCCGGCGGGTCGCGTCCAGCAGCTCGGACAGGGTGGCGGCGATGCCGACCGAGGTGCGCTCGGCCTGCGCGGCCGTGCGGGCCGCCGCGTCGAACCGGCGGTCGTCGAGCTGGCGCTGCAGGACGTGGGCCAGTGCGCGGTCCGCGTCCTCCAGGTCGACGTCGAGCCCGTGGAGGAAGAGCGTGATGGCCTGGTCGGACGCCACCAGCACCGGCCCGTACTCCGCGTCGCGCAACGAGAGCAGCCGGAAGCTGTAGGGCTCGCGCGCCACCCGCTCCCCGGACAGATCGGCGAACCAGTAGGTGAACCGCCGGTGCTCGTGCGCCTCGTTGAGCAGGCCCTTCAGCACCACCTGCGCGACGTCTCGCGCCTGGTGCGCGCGGTCCGGCCGCATCCGGGCGGCCAGCGCGGTCAGGTCGTCGGCGACCTCCTCGAGGGTGGCCTCGCGCGCGAATCCCATCGACCCGACGACGAGGTCGACGGCGGCCAGGGCGAGCTGACGGAGGTCGAACAGCTCGTCGTCGATCCCGGCGTGCGCCGCGTTGCGCACCAGCCGCGAGATCGGGTCCGTGAGCGCGAGCGCACGCCACCGCGCCCGGGCGGTCGCATCCGCCGCGGGCGACACCACGGGAGCGGCGGCCGTCATGGTCAAGACCATAGAAGGGCCTACCGACAGAAAACTCTCAGGCCCCTCTCACCTGCGATCGGGACACTCGCCGGTGGAACCGGAAAGGAGACCGCCGTGATCGCCTCCCTCCTCGGGCTGCTGCTGGTGCTGTTCCAGCTGGTCCTGCTCGCGCGGGTGGTCGTCGACTGGATCGGGGTCCTCTCCCCCGGCAGCGGCGGCTCCGCCCTCTACCAGGCCCGCCGCGTGACGCACGGGATCACCGAGCCCGTGATCGCGCCGGTCCGCCGGGTGGTGAGGCCGGTCAACCTGGGCGGCATCAGCCTGGACCTGGCCTTCATCATCGTCTTCGTCGGCGTGCTGATCCTGCGCACCGCGATCGTCCCGCTGATCCCGTTCTGATCGGGCGGGACGCCCCGCATACCCCACCCCGACCCGGGTAGTCGCGGGCATGACCGACCAGAACCCCGAGCACAGCAGGGCCGAGGACGAGCCCGCCCTGCCCGACGACCCCGTGGACCAGGACGCCGAGCCGACGATGACGGCGCCGGCGGAGGATCGCCCCGACGCGGGCACGCAGAATCCCCGCGGCGACAGCCCGGACGTGGCCGACGCCGACGGCGAGGGCTGAGCCAGAACTCAGCCGGTCTGCGGCGAGTCCTCCCCCGGCAGCAGCACCCGGGCCAGCCGGCGGATGCGCTCAGGGGTGACCCGGCCCTGCACGGAGTCCCGCACGACCCGGAAGCGGGCCGCGCGGACCTGGCGCGCGGTCACCTCGGTGACCACGGGTTCGTCAGCCTGGTCGCTCATCGTCGTCCTCCGTGTCGAGCACGAACTCCTCGCGGGCCGCACCGGTGGGTTCCGGCGGCGCGAAGGCCCGGTCGAGCTCGTCCAGGATAGCGTCGACCCGCTTCGCGTACCGCCGGTTGAAGGCGTACCAGTGCCCCGCGATCCGCCGCTCCTCCAGCATGTGCCGGGCGGCCTCCGGGGCGACCTTCCCCTCGACGACCCAGTCGTAGACCTGGCTGCACCAGCCGAGCAGGGCGGTGTCCTCCTCCCGGCGCCGCTTGCCCTCGCCGACCAGCAGGTTGGCCACGGCGCCGAGCAGCGCGCCGAGGAGCCCGCCCAGGAAGCTCGCCCACGTCGCACCCATCGACGCGGACCGTAGCGGGCCCCACCGACGAAACCGGCGAACCCGGCGGCGCGCCGCCGCCGCCGGCGCGACCCGGCCGAGGCGCGCCCGGCGTGCTTCGCCGCGGCCCCAGCCGGCGCGAAACCCGGGAGGCCCGGCCTACCCGTGCCGTTTCAACTCGTGGAAGAACCCGTCGACGACCTGCAGCTCCCCCGCCTCCACGACCCGGTCGTACACGTACTTCCCGACGGCCAGGTCCAGCACCCCCAGCCCGAACGGCGAGAAGATCACCGTGCCCTCGGCCGGCACCGACGCACGCCCGGAGAGGACGTCGTCGAGCGTCCCGGCCAGGAAGTCCCGGTTCCCGAGCCGCTGCTCGACCAGGTGCGGCGACGTGTCCGCCTTGAGGCAGTGCTCGACGTCGTCGACGAAGTTGGTCGCCTCGAGCAGGATCTCGGGCGCGAGGTCGCGCAGCGACACGTGCAGGACCAGCGGGCCGTGGTCGAACCAGGAGACCTCGGTGACGTGCGGCGTGCCGGCGATCGTCGCGAAGACCACCAGGTCGCTGCTCCGGATGAGCTCCTCGGGGGTGTCGTACAGGGTGATCCGGCCCGGGGTGCCCGAGCGCTCCAGGTGCCCGCGGAAGCCTGCCGCGCTGTCCGCGGACAGGTCGAACACGCCGATCTCCTCGAACTCCCAGCCGGTGCCGGCGAGGAAGGTCTGGATGTAGCGCGCGATCAGGCCCGTGCCGAAGAACCCGACGCGGGTCGGCCGCTTGCGGCCCTCGCTCAGCCGGTCCGCCGCCAGCGCCGCCGACGACGCCGTCCGGGTCGCGCTGATGATCGAGCTCTCCATGCAGGCGAACGGGTAGCCGGTGTCGTGGTCGTTGAGGATCAGCACGGCGGAGGCGCGCGGGATCCCGGCCTGGACGTTGCCCGGGAAGCTGGAGATCCACTTCAGCCCGTCGACCGGCGTCTGCCCGCCGAGGGAGGCCGGCAGCGCGATGATCCGCGAGGTCGGCCGGTCCGGGAACCGCAGGAAGTACGACGGCGGGTTGACCGTGTCCCCCGACCCGTGCAGCCGGTAGGTGGCCTCGACCAGGTCGGTGATCTCCCGCTCCCGTCCTGCCAGCGCCCCCTGGACCTGCGATCCGGAGACGACGGCGAACGGCGGCACGGTGAGCCCGGTGCCGGCGGGTGCTGTGGTGGGCTCGGCGGCGGGGTCGACGGCGGTCACTGCGCACCCCCGGTGGGGGCGCAGTCGGCGAGCTTCACCGAGTCGGCCAGCCCGACGAGCACCTGCCGGTCGCCCTGGTAGGCCTCGCGGCTGTGCGCGCACCGGACGTTGTCGACGAGCAGCAGGTCACCGGCCTGCCACGGCTCGCGCAGCGTGTGGGCGGTGTAGACGTCGTTGATCAGCGCGATCACCTCGGGGCCGATGGGCTCGCCGTTGCCGAACCGCGTGGTGAACGGCAGGCCGTCCGGTCCGTACGTGTCCACCAGGAACTCGCGGACGTCCGGGTCGAGCGTGAACTCGTTGAGGAAGGCGATCTGGTTGAACCAGCAGCGCGCCCCGCTCACGGGGTGCCGCACGACGGCGAGCCGGCGCTGCCGGGTCTTGAGGCCGCCGTCGGCGGTCCACTCGAACTCGATCGCGTTGGCGCGGCAGTAGGCCTCGACGGCGGCGCGGTCGTCCGTGCCGAAGGCGTCGGGCCACGAGGCGCCGATCTCGTCGTTGTAGGTCCGGGTGAGCATCCAGCCCTCGCGCTCGAAGCGGGCGACGAGGTCGGCGGGCAGCGCCTCCAGCACCGCGGCGGCGTCGGACACCGTGGTGGCGCCGCCGGCGGCCGGCGGGTTGAGGCAGGCGAACAGCATCAGGCCGGGGAACTCGAGCGTGTAGCTGAGCTCGTGGTGCATGCACATCTGCTGGTTGGCGGGCCACGAGGTCGACGAGTGCACACCGTCGCCGAAGTGCTGCCGCGGGGCGAACGCCTCGCGCTCGCCGAGCAGCGTGGTGGTGAGCCCGCGGAACACGGCCGAGGTGGCCGCCCAGTCCTGCAGGCCGAGGCCCCGGACGAACAGGTGCCCGTACTGCGTCACCAGGTTGCGGACGGCGTCGCGGTTCGCGGTGGCCCAGGCGGCGGGCCCCTGGGGCGCGGTGGTGGTCAGGACGACGGGCCCGCCAGGACGTTGCGTGAGGTCCAGTGCGGGTGCGGGCTGGGTCATGACGGTTCCTTCCGAGGGTGTGGTCGTCCGTTCAGGAAGAGGCGGCGCGGGCCGCGTCGAGTACGACGGCGGCCGCCTCGTCGGGTCGGCTCCGGAGGAAGTGGTGCCCACCCCCGTCGAGCTCTCGGGTCCGGATCTCCCCGGCCAGGAGCTCCCAGTCCCGGCGGCGGGTCTCGTCGGCCGTGCTCGGGTCGTCCGCGGCCCGGACGACGACGACCGGCGCGGTGACCTTGATCCCGGAGGTGGCGGCGTCGGCCAGGTACCGGTGCGCCTCGATGCAGTCGTGGCGGTACGCCGCCGCGACCCGCTGGGCGCCCTCCGCGTCGAGCTGGTCGAGCTCCGGGTACAGGCCGGTGTCGCGCAGCCGGTCGACCAGCGCGGCGTCCGACCGCCCGGACAGCTCGACGATCCCGTTCCGGCGGGTCGTCGGGTCGCCGAGCTGCTGCGACGAGAGCACGACCAGCTCGACGTGCACCCCCCGCTCGTCCAGCGCCCGCGCGGTGGCGACGGCGTACGCGGTGCCCGAGGAGTGCCCCCACAGCAGCACGCGGGTGAGCTTCCGGGCCGTGATCTCGGCGGTGACGCGCTCGACGATCTCGGCCAGCGGTACGAACTTCTCCGCGGCGGAGGGGTCGTGGCCGGGCGGCTCGACGCCGAACACGGTCATCCCGGTGAGGCGGCCCGCCACCGGCCGGAAGTTGACGGCGTTGCCGCCGGCCGGCGGGAAGCAGACCAGCGCCCGGCCCGGGTCGGCGCCGGTGGCGAGGGGCTGCAGCAGCTCCGCCGCCGCCGCGGGCGCGGCGGGGTCGGCGGCCGCCGCGGGCGCGTCGAGCAGCGTGGCCAGGTCGGAGAGCACCGGGTTGCGGGTGATGTCCTTGAGCGACACCGCCCGGTCCAGCGCCACCGCGAGCTTCACCGCGGACAACGACGAGCCGCCCCGGTCGAAGAAGTGGTCGTGCCGGCTGATCTCCGCCTCCGGCACCCCGAGGATCTGCGCGAACGCGGCGGCCAGCCGCTGCTCGGCGGGGGTCGCGGGAGCCTCGTGGTCCGCGGCGGCCGCGGGTTCCTGCCCCAGCTCGGCGGCGAGCGCCGTCAGCACCTTCGTGTCGATCTTGCCGTTCGCGGTGAGCGGCAACGGCTCCCGGCGGTGGAACGCCGCGGGGACCATGTACACCGGCAGCGTGCGGGCCAGGCCGCCCCGCAGGAGGTCGACGGGCAGGTCCTGAGCGGCGGCGTAGAAGGCGACCAGCTGCGCACCGGCGCCGGGACGCTCGGCCACGACGACGGCGCCGCTACGAACCCCGGGGATGCCCGACAGCGCGTTCTCGATCTCGCCGATCTCGATGCGGAACCCGCGGATCTTGACCTGGCTGTCCCGGCGGCCGAGGAACTCGAGCTTGCCCTCGGGCGTCCAGCGGCCGTAGTCGCCGCCGCGGTAGAGCCGCTCCCCCGGCACGTGCGGGTCGGTCAGGTAGACCGCGCGGGTGCGCTCCGGGTCGTTGACGTACCCGCGGCCCACGCAGACGCCGGCGAAGCAGATCAGGCCGGGGGCGCCGAGCGGGACCGGCTCGAGGTTCTCGTCGGTGACGTAGACGCGCACGTTGCGCACCGCCGGGCCGAGCACGACCTTGGCGGGCGCGGACCGCATGACCTCGTGGTTGGTGTCGTCCGAGGTCTCGGTCAGGCCGTAGGCGTTGACCAGCGCGACGCCCTGCAGCTGCCCGAAGAACCGCTGCGCGAGCTCGGTCTTGAGCGCCTCACCGGTCGCCGAGACGCACCGCAGGTCGGGCAGCTCCCGACCGGTGCGCTCCAGGTAGGACAGCACGACCTCGAGGTAGGACGGGACGAGCTGCACCACCGCGACCTGCTCTTCGACGATCGTGTCGACGAACCGTTCGACGTCGAGGATCGAGTCCTGCGGCACGACGACCGTCCGGCCGCCGACCAGGAGCGCCGAGACCAGCTGCCAGAGCGAGATGTCGAAGCACTGCGGAGCGGTCTGCGCGACGACCGCACCCTCGGCGATCTCCAGGTCCTCGATCTTGGCGAGCAGGTGGTTGAGCATCCCGGCGTGCTCGCACATCGCGCCCTTGGGCTCGCCGGTGGAACCGGAGGTGAAGTAGACGTACGCAGCCTGGTCCGGGCCGACGGCCACGCCGAGGTCGCTCCCGTCGGCCTCCTCCGCCAGCGCGCCGGCGAGGGTGAGCACGCGGACCTCGGGCATCGCGTCGAGGGCCCGGTCGAGGGTCTCGGTGCTGCCCGGCTCGGTGACGACGAGCGCCGCCTCCGCCCTCGTCAGGGTCTTCAGGATCCGCTCGGCCGGGAAGTGCGGCTCGATCGGCAGGTACACCCCGCCCGCCTTGAACACCGCGAGCACGGCGGCCATCCAGTCGAGGTTCCGCTCCGTCACCACGCCGACGACGCCCTCGCGCTCCAGGCCCTGGTCCTGCAGCGCGCGGGCGAGGCGGTTGGCGCGGTCGTTCAGCTCGGCGTAGGTCCAGCGCACGTCGCCCTGGACCGCGGCGATCGCGTCGGGGTGCCGGCGGACGCGCTCCTCGACCAGCTCGTGGAAGCGGCGGTCGGGCAGCGGGCGGATCGGCCCGGCCAGGCCCTCGAGCTGGTAGGCGCGTTCCTCGTCGGACAGCAGGGTCGACGCCGTGTGGTCGGTGCCGGGGGCGTCGGTGAGCTGCGCGAGCGCCGCGAGGTGGTAGCCCGCGATCCGGGATCCCGCGGCGGCGTCGAGTACGTCCGTGCGGTGCCGCAGCTGCAGCAGGCCGTCCCGGACGCCGACGGTGAGGACGACCTCCCCGGCCGGCTCCGGCGCGGGCCCGGCCGGGTCGACCTCGGTCTCGAACACCGGGCCGGCCACGCCGAGCTCGGCGCGCAGCGCCTCGACCGGGAAGTCCTGGTGGGTCCGCAGCTCGGCGGCGGCCAGCTGGGCCGAGTCGAGCAGGGCGCGCCACGAACCGGGTTCCACGGGCAGCCGCAACGGCAGCGGGCCGGCCGGGGTCACCAGCCCGACGACGGTCTCGGGCTCGCCGGACACCGCGGCCAGCACCTTGGCGTGCGCGGCGACCAGCACGGCCTCGGACAGGGCCTCGGACAGGGGTCCCGGCAGCGGCACCTCGACCGTGGCGACGCCGGGGGCCGGCTCGAGGGTCCAGCGCGGCACCGTCGTGCGTCCGCCGGCGGTCAGCACCGTGGTCCACCAGACGCGGGCCGGACTGCCGGGGGCGCAGGTCGGGGCGGCGGTCGGCGAGGTCATCAGGGTCTCCGGAGTGAGGGTGGCCGGGGTGAACTGCGGGATCGGCGCGGACGGGCCGGGCGGTGTGGGCAGGCCGGTCGGCGTGGGCGGTGAGGGCGGGGTCGTCATCGGACTGGCTCCTCGCGGGCCGTGAGCAGGGCGGCGGTCCAGTCGGACGCGCCCGGGTCGGTCGGGGACGGAAGGGTCGGCGCAGTCGGCGCAGTCGGTGCAGTCGGTGCAGTCGGTGCGGACGACAAGGGCGGCACGGGCGGGGCGGCCATCTCCCGGGCCGGGTTTCCGCCCCACCGCTCGCCTGCCGGGACCTCCTCGCCCTTCATCACGAAGGCGTCGGGGGCGATCTCCACGCCGTCGCCGACGGTGACGCCGTAGTGCACGAACGAGGCGACACCGAGGGTCACACCCGCCCCGAGCGTGATGCGGTCGGACTTGAAGGCGCCGTCCTCCTGCGAGTGGCACTGCATGGTCGTGCCGAAGTTGAGCGTGCAGTCGTCGCCGATGGCGGTCAGGGTCCGCTCGGTGAGGCTGACTCCGTCGTCGAACACCCGGCGGCCGAGCCGGACCCCGAGCGTGCGCGTGACCAGGTTCTTGAACGGCGTGCCGCCGAGCTGCCGCTCCATCGGCGGGATCACGAGCTTCCAGAAGCGCTCGTGCCGCCAGAAGCGGATGTCGTAGATCGAGCAGGACTTCGGGCGGATCCGGCGGAAGCCGATGATCGCCCGCTCCCAGAACACGAACCAGAGGACGGTGAACACCAGGCTCGCGACCATCTCCAGGCCGAAGGCGACGGCACCGAACTGCTGGAAGTGGTCCAGCGCCACCAGGCCGAGCAGCAGCAGCCCGAGGACGTATCCCCAGCGCACCATCAGGGCGAGCCCCATGGTGATCAGGTTGTGGACGTTCTTGCGGCGCAGCCGGCTGCGGCGCTCCCGCGCGTCGATCTCCAGGACACGGTCGCGCTGGACCGTGCGCGGGATCTCGAAGGCGGGCGAGCCGAGCAGCCCTACGCCCTGGCGGACGGGCCCGTCGATCGGCACCGCGACCTTGGTGGCCAGCAGGCAGTCGTCGCCGGTGCGGCCGCCGATCGGGAGGGCGACCTGGTTGCCCACGAAGTTGTCGGCGCCGATGACGATCCGCTCGGTGCGGAACGACGAGTTGGAGAAGTCCGCGTTGTTCACCGAGAGCCCGTCGGCGACGACCGTGCCGCGACCGACGGACGTCAGGTAGGGCGTCTCGTGCGCGACGGCCGAGCCGAAGTTCGACCCGGTCTGCACGACCTTGCCGAGGTCGTAGCCCAGCAGGTAGAGATAGCCCACGATGAACGAGCTGTCCCCGAACAGGTAGGTGAGGGTCTTCACGTTCGTCAGCCGGGTCACGGTGCGGTGCAACGAGTACCGCCAGCCGTGGATCGGGTGGACGCGGCCCGGCGGCACGAACAGCGCCACCAGCCGGGGCAGGGTGATGACGACCAGCATCCCGAGGACCAGGCCGCCGAACACGATGAGCGCCGAGTCGGCCACTGCCTCCAGGTAGAAGGCCGAGTCGGTGTAGCCGACCGTCGCGGGGTCCAGCAGCTTCTTGAACTGCGGAACCGCGTTGACCACGAGGAACAGACCGCCGAAGCCGAACGGCAGGTAGATGGCGAACAGCTTGACCAGCTGGCTCGTCACGTAGCTGACCTTGCGCAGCGCGCGGATCCGCACGGCCGGGACGGCGCGGAAGTCGGTACCGGCCTCGGTCGGGACCGCGGGCGAGCCGTGCCAGCTCTGGCCGGCCGGGATGCTCTGTCCGCGGTGGAGCGAGGAGGCGTGGCCCAGCTGGGCGCCGTCCCCCATGGCCGTGTCGATGTCCAGCACGGTCTTCTCGCTGACGACGACGTCCCGGCCGAGCGTGACCCGACCGGTCTGGATCGTCCCGGCGTGCGCGCGGTAGCCGAAGAGGATCGCGTCCTTGCGGATGACGGTGCCCGAGCCGATCGTGATCAGGTCGCTGCACACCGGCAGGTTGCGGGTCAGGATCACGACGTTCTTCCCGACCTTGGCCCCGAGGGCGCGCAGGTAGAGCGTGTAGAGCGGCGAGCCGACCATCAGCAGGGCGATCGGGTTGGCTCGCACGAGCGTCCGCACCAGCCAGAACCGGAAGTAGCGCAGGCTCCAGACCGGGAACTCCGTCTCCTTCCAGCGTCCGATCAGCAGCCACTTCGCCACGACGGGCAGCAGACACAGCACCAGGAACGCGGCCGCGCCGGCCTCGACCGAGCGCTGGTAGGTCTGCAGCAGCGTGGTGCTCGCGGAGATCCAGTTGTAGGCCCGGTCCATGACCACGCCGGCGATGCTCGCGTACGCCAGGAAGGTCAGCAGCTGCAGGAACCCGGTGAGGTAGTAGCCGAAGGTGCTCATGCGCACCGGCGTGACGGCCGCGGGTGCAGGCTGCTCCGGAGCGCCGGCCGGCCCGTCCGGCGCGGCCGCGGCGGCCATCCCGGCGATCGTCGGGTTGGCGTAGACGTCGCGGATCGAGATCGACGGCAGGTCCTCCCGCTTGCGCAGCCGGGCGCAGAAGCGGGTCATCACCATCGAGTCGGCGCCGAGGTCGTCGAACACATTGCGGTCGGTCGGCACCTGCTCGACGCCCAGGACCTCGGCCAGCACCTGCGCGAGCCCCTGGACGACGTCGTCACCGGCCGCCCCCACCGGGACGACCGGGGCGGCGACGGGCATCGACGGGGCGAACGCGGTGGCGAGCCCGGCGATCGTCGGGTGGGCGTAGACGTCCTTGATCGAGATCGACGGCAGGTCCGCCCGCTTGCGCAGCCGGGCGCAGAAGCGGGTCATCACCATCGAGTCCGCGCCGAGGTCCTCGAACACGTGGCGGTCGGTCGGGACGTGCTCCACGGCCAGCACCTCGGCCAGCACACCCGCCAGCGCCGACGCGAGACCGGCGGTGGAGCCCGCGGCGGCCGGGGCGGCTGGAGCCGCAGGAGCCGGGGCAGCCGGAGCCACAGGAACCGGAGCCACAGGAGCAGGAGCCGGGCGCGCCGGAGCGGTCGGCGGTGTCAGCGTGCTCGGGGTGACCGGCATCGGAGCCGGCCGGGTCGGAGCCGCGGTCGTGATCCGAGGGAAGGGCGTGGGTGTCAGCGGTGCGGAGCGCGGGAACGGCGTCGGCCGGTCCGGCGACCGCGGCGACCGGGTCGGCGCCGGTGCGATCCGGGACACCGACGACACGGGCGGCACCGGCGGTACGGGCGCCGCCGATGCGGTGGGCGGCACGGGCGACACAGCCGACGCGGGCGGCGCCGATGCACTGGGATGCGCGGGCGGCGCCGGGCGCGGGGCGGGCGAGGGCGCGGAGGCCGGCCGTGGGTACGGCGTGGGCCGGGCCGGCGCGGACGTCCGCGGGTACGGCGTCGGGCGGCGGGCCTCCGGCGCCTTCGGCGGGACCGGGCCGGCCGCAGGGGCGGCAGGAGCCGCCGGCGGCGCGGCCGTCGAGCCGATGATCTGGTCGAACGTCAGCACGTCCGGCTGCGGCTCGGGCCGTGGAGCCGGAGTCCCGGCCGGAGCGGCCGGAGCGGCCGTCGACCCCATGATCTGGTCGAACGTCAGGACGTCCGGCTGCGGCTCGGACTCGGCGGCCGGCGCCGGCGTGGGCGTCGGGGTCGGGGTCGGGGTCGGGACCGCGGAAGGGAACGCAGGCAGGGCCGCTTCCGGCGAGGCGGAGGTGGACCCCATGATCTGCTCGAACGTGAGGATCCCCGGCGCGGCGGGTGGGGCCGACGCGATCGGCGCCTTCGGCGTCGGTGACTCGACCGGCGTCGGAGGCTCGTCCGGCGTCGAGAGGTCGGCCGGCCAGGCGGGCGTAACGGTGGGCGCGACCGACGGGGCCGGCTCAACCGACGGGGCGGGCTCGGCCACCGTGGCGGGCTCGGCCGGCGTGGCGGGCTCGGCCGGCGTGGCGGGCTCGGCCGGCGTGGCGGGCTCGGCCGCCGCCGCGGGCTCGGTGGGCTCGGCCGGCTCGGCAGCCGTCGCGGGCTCGACGGCAGGGACCGCGTCCACCGGCGTCACCGGCGGCCGCAGCTGCTCCAACTGCTCCTGCAGCCGCGCGTTCTCCGCACGCAGCCGGGTCATCTCCCCGTCGCCCTGCGGCAGGGCCGCCCGGTCCACCCGCCCGTCGGCGGTGAGCGGCAGCGAGTCGAGCCGCTCCAGGCGGGCCGGTACGTGGGCGGACGCCAGCCGCTCACGCAGCCACGACCCGATCGCGCGCTCGGTGACCGCCGGGCTGTCGGCGCGCTGCGTGTAGAAGCCCACCAGCTCGGTGACACCGGGTGCCGGCTGGTGCGGCGCCACCGCCGCCGAGGCCACTCCCGGCACCGCCAGCATCACCGACTCGATCGCGGTGAGGTCGACGCGCTCGCCGTTGACCAGCACCTGCAGCGTCGTCCGGCCGCGGTACTCGATCTCGCCGGCGTCGTCGACCCGGCCGAGGTCGCCGGTCCGGTAGATCCGGCCGGACGGGTTGCCGGGGATGCCGAGGAAGTCGTCGACGAAGGCGTCGCCCGAGGGGTCGGGGAAGCCGCAGGCGAGGCCGAGCCCGGCCAGGCCGATCTCGCCGGTCTCGCCGTGCGGCAACGCCCGCTGCGGGACGTCGAGATCGAGGACGACGGTGGCGAAGGTCGGCAGCGGCACACCGATCGTCATCGGCTTGTCCGGGTGCGCCACCGTCCAGGTCGCCGCGACGGTCGCACCGGGCGGCACGTACGCGACCAGGAACCGGCGGTCCGGCCGGTGCCAGCGCGCGACGAGGCTCTGCGGGCAGGCCTCCCCCGAGACCAGCAGGAAGCGCAGCTGGGGCAGGTCCGCCTCCAGCGTCGCCAGCACGGCCGGGGTGGTGCACAGCGCGGTGACCCGACGCTCGGCCAGGACGGCGTGCAGGACGTCGCCGGTGAGGCGCGGGCCATCAGGCGCGGGCACCAGCGTGGCGCCTGCCGCCCAGGCCATCCAGACCTCCTCGATGCCGCCCCCGGAGAACAGGGCCCGGCCCTGGTAGAGGCGGTGCCCCCGGACACCGAAGGTCTCGGACGAGACCCGCACGGCGTTGCACATGCTGCGGTGGTCGATCTCCACGCGCTCGGACCAGCCGGCGTGACCGGGCACGTGCACGACGTACGCGGGCCGGTCGACGAGCTCGCCGCGCTCGGCCGGCTGCAGCCGTCGCGCGCTCATCTCCGCGATCAGGGCGGCGGCGTCGTCGACGGCCAGCACCTCGGTGCCGGCCGGCAGCGACCCGACGACGGCCACGCGTCCGCGCAGGTCCGCGCGGGTGAGCACGAGCCGGGCCTCGGCGTCGGCCACGAGGTAGCCGAGCCGGTCGGCCGGGGCGTCCGGGTCGAGCGGCACGCAGGTGGCACCGATCTTGAGCACCGCGAGCAGAGCGACGTAGGTCTCGACCCGGACGTCGAACAGCAGGGCGATGCGGTCGCCGGGTCGGGCGCCGCGCAGGCGCAGGTACCGGGCGAGCCTGTTGGCACGGGCGTCGAGCTCGTCGTAGGTCAGCGAGACGCCGGGGCCGTCGACGGCGAGCTGCCCGGCGCGGCCGTACTCGCGGATCCAGTCGCACCGTTCCTCGAACACCGAGTCCAGGCGCTCGTGACGGCGGACCCGCCAGCCCTGCGCCTCGTGCCGGTCGACCAGGACCAGCTCCGAGAGCATGGCCGGCGGGCCCGCAGGGGCCTCCGCCGGGGAGTGCCCCGGGGTGGGCGGCAACAGTGCCATCGTCTCAGGCCACCAGGCTCTCGTTCGCCGGCTCGGCGGCGAGCACCTCGTCGCCGAAGTTGTCCCGGACCCAGTCGGCCCGGTACAGGGTCTCCAGATAGCGTTCGCCCAGATCGGGGGCGAGCGTTACCGACGTGAGGTGCCCGGCCGAGTTCTGGTCCAGCCAGGCCTTCGCGCCGCTGACCACCGTGCCGGTAGATCCGCCGAAGAGAAAGCCCTTTCTCGCGATCCGGTGACACATGGCGATCGCGTCGGGCTCCTCGACGAACACGACGTCGTCGATGTAGGACCGGTCGAAGATGTCCGGCACGACGCTCGTGCCGAGGCCGGGGATCATCCGGCGCCCGGCCGGCTGGCCGAAGGTCACCGAGCCGACGGCGTCGACGGCCACGATGTGCACGTCCGGCCGGTACTGGCGGAACCAGCGGGCGCAGCCCATCAGCGTGCCGGTGGTGCCCGCGCCGACGAACAGGACGTCGAGCTGCGGGAACTCCTCGGCGATGGCCGGCGCGGTGGTGCGGAAGTGCGCCTTCCAGCTGTTCGGGTTGCTGTACTGGTTGAGGCAGTGGGCGTTCGGGTCGGCCGCGAGCACGGCCCGCACGTAGGCCTGGCGCGCGCCGAGGAAGCCCTCGGGGCCGGCCTCGCGGATCACGCGGACGTCGGTGCCCATGGCCTCCATCAGCGCGATGGTGGCGGCGTTGCAGCGGATGTCGGTGACGCAGATGAAGCGGTAGCCCTTGTTGGCGGCGATGATGCTCAGCGCGACGCCGAGGTTGCCGGACGACGACTCGACGAGCGTCGAGCCGGGCCCGATCTCCCCCGCCAGCTCGGCGGCCTCGACCATGGAGGCCGCGGCCTTGAGCTTCACGGAGCCGGCGAAGTTGAAGCCCTCGCACTTCAGGTACAGCTCGTGTCCGACGATGGCGCCGAGGTCGACGAAGAGGCGCTCCTCGGTGAACTCCTGCGGACCGGTCACGATCGGCATTGCTGTCTCCCCCCATCGAGCAGCTCGGCGCTGCGTTCCCCCGGTTCGTCGGCCGCGGTCGGTGCGGTTCGACGGGAACGACAATGCTCTGGGGAGAGCAGTCGGACATTGGGGCAGATACCCGAGGTCCCGGAGCGGTCCCCCTGACCCGACCGGGGGTTGACCCCCGGTCCTCCGGGGGCGGGCTCCCTCGTCGCCCGCGCCGCGGTCCGGAGACCCTTCTCGGCACGCCCGCCGCAGCGGGAAGCCGCAGTGCCCGCACCGGGCGCGCCGCTCCAGGGAGGTCACCGTGTCCGAGGGCGACGTCGCAGGGACGACGAGGCCGCCGAGCCGCCTGCAGCTCGGCCTGGCCACCGGGGTGCCGTTCGGCCTCTTCTGGGGTGTGCTCGTGGCCCTGCAGGGCGGCCCGGGCGAGACCGCCGGGCCCGCCGGCTATGGGATCCTGGCGGTGGCCTCGATCCTGGCCGGCGTCCTGTTCGGGCTGGTCATGGCCCTGGTCCTGGGGCACCTGCAGGACCGGGCGGCGCGCCGCACCGGGGTCGCGGGCGTGCTCGCCCGGCGGGACGTGCGCGCGGCGGTGTCCGCGGCGGAGGTGCTCGCCCGTGCCGGGGAGGCCGCGGCCCTGCTGCCCGGCGGGCGCCTGACGGCCGTCGACGCCGACCGAGCCCTGCTGCGCACCGGCGTGACCTGGCGCAGCTGGGGCGAACGGGTCGAGATCGAGGTGCGGCCGCAGGGCCCCGCCGCCCTGGTCGCGCTGCGCAGCCGCCCGTTGGTCCCGTTCACCCTCGTCGACCAGGGCCGCAACGCCGAGAACGTCGCGGTCCTCGCCGACTGGGTGGCGGGCCTGCCCTGATCCGCCACCGGGAGGCCACCCGTTTCACCCCGGAGGGCCTCCGGGTGCGGCGCCGGGGACCCGCCACCGAATGCTTGTTCGTCCGCCCGCGGGGCGACGCGCTCAGGCAGGCGGGATGATCCCCTCGGAGACCATCCGGACGACCTCGCCCGGCAGGGAGCCGGACCCGGGCCGCCCGGGCCGGTACCACTCGATGATCGAGTTGACGGTGCCGGAGAGCAGGCGGGCGGCGAGCGAGGGCTCCACCCCGGCCCGGACCTCGCCGTCGGCCACGGCCTCCGCGACCAGGGAGGCGATCGAGGCGTCGAACGCGCGGCGCCGGGCCAGGGCCCAGCGCTCGGTCTCGGTGTTGCCGCGCACCCGCAGCAGCAGCGTGACGTAGGGCAGCTCGGAGCTGAGCACCTCGACCTGGCGGAAGATGATGTGCCGCAGGCGTTCCAGGGCCGTACCCTGCTGCGCGGCGCGCTCCTCGAGGATCCCGAACAGGCCGTCGAGCGCCCGGCTCAGCGCGGCCCGCAGCAGCTCCTCCTTGCCGCTCACGTGGTGGTAGAAGGAGGACTTCGTGATGCCCGCGGCGCGCGAGAGGTCCTCCATCGAGGTCGCGTCGTAGCCGCGGGCGTTGAACTCCTGCACGGCCACCGCGAGCAGCGACGACGCGTCGTACACCGGCCGGCGCGCACCGGCGGCCCCCCGCGCGCGGCGGGTTCGCGGCGACGGGCCCGACGGGAGGGGCGGCTCGGACGGCGCGGCGGTCATCGGCCCTCGAAGGCGGGCCTGCGCTTCTCCAGGAACGCCTCCACGGCCTCGCGGTGGTCCCGGGTCACGCCGAGCCGCGCCTGCCCCTCGCCCTCGTTGGCCAGCACGGTGTCGAGCGAGGACACCGCACCGATCGCCACCGCCTTCTTGATCTCGGCGTAGGCGAGGGTGGGTCCGGCCGCGAGCCGGCGTGCCAGGTCGAGCCCTGCGCCGAGCACCTCCTCGGCCGGGACGACCGTCCTGACCAGGCCCGACGCGAGCGCCTGCTGGGCGTCGAACGACTCGCCGAGCAGCAGCAGCTCGGTCGCCCGGGCGGCGCCCAGTGAGTGCACCAGGCTCGCGGAGAGCCCGGAGTCCGCGGTGAGGCCGATCGCGGAGAAGGCGGTCGCGAAGGTGGCGGTGTCGGCGGCGACGCGCAGATCGCAGGCGAGCGCGAAGCCGAGCCCCGCGCCGACCGCGCCGCCGTTGAGCGCGCACACGACCGGCTTCGGCATTGTCGCGATCGCCCGAACGATCGGGTTGTAGTGCTTCTCGACCGTGTCGAAGGAGGTCGCCGCGTTGCCGCGCAGGGACTCGACGTGCTCGCCGAGGTCCTGCCCCACGCAGAACGACTTGCCGGTCCCGGTCAGCAGCACCGCGCGGACCGACGCGTCGGACCCCACCCGCTGCAGCGCCTCGAGGAGCGCCTCCTTGACCTCGACGGTCAGCGCGTTCCGCTTCGCCGGCCGGTTCAGCGTGACGATCGCGACGGCCGGGTCCTTCTCGTCCGCGGTGACGAGGACCGCCGAGCCGTCGGTGTCGGCCGCACCACTGTTCGTCTGCACGCGCTCATGCTAGCGCCCCGGGGAACCGAACGGTCGGTCGACGCGGAACCGCGAGGCGTTCGCGCAAGGGCGCTGCGACCTGCGGGGCGCAGCCGGTGCGCCCGTCAGGGACCCAGGAGGGACCGCGTCTCCGCGCCGGTCGCGGGGCGGGTGCCGAGCCGGTCCACGAGCACGAGCAGCTCCTCCACCAGCTCGGTGTTCGACGGCCGGCGCGGCCCGGCGTGGTCCTCCAGGCCCACCCGGACGTGCCCGCCCCGGCGGATCGCGAGCTCCGCCAGGCCGGACCCCACGACGTCGCCGCCGAGGACCGCGACCGACCAGGCCAGCCCGGTGGGCGCCAGCAGCTCCAGGTAGGCCTCGAGGGCGGTCGGCGTCGGCGGGAGGCCGAACTGCAGGTCGCCGCCGAAGTACAGCTTCACGATCCCGCCCGCCGGCAGCCGCCCGGCCCGCTGCAGCGTGGCCACGGTCCGCAGGAAGCCCGGCTCGAAGATCGAGAAGCTGGGGAGCGCGCCCAGCTCCCGGGTCCGCGCGCACATGTACTCGGTGTCCGCGATCGAGTTCTGGTAGGGCTCGGCGGCCGCGGGGCCCGGACAGCAGCCCGCGGCCGTCAGGCCCACGTTGACCGAGCCCGGGTCGATGAGCGTCATCCCGCCGAGCCCGGCCAGCTCGGCGACGTGGGCCCACCGCCTCTCGACCGGGATGCCCCGCGCGCCCGCGGCCATCGTCGGGTAGAGCAACAGGTCCGGGTACCGCTCCCGCACCGGCCCCCAGGCCGCGCGGTACGGGCCGGCCGCGTGCACGCCGTCGGCGGTGAACATCGGCTCGTCGTTGTGGTTGTGCACGATCGCGGCGCCGAGCCGCGCGCAGGCCAGGGCGTCGGCGGTGATCTCGGCCGGGGTGCGCGGCACGCGCGGGTTGACGCTGCGCGGCGTGGCCCCGTTCACGGCGACCTCGACGATCACGGGTGGGCGGTCCATGGTCCGTACCCTCGCCGCCCGCACGCGCCCGGACAACCGGTGTGATTCCCTACCGCGCGGTAACCCCTGCCTCCGGCAGGGGTGCACACTCGAACCCAGCAGCAGCCCTCCAGCGAAGGAGACACCCGTGCCCGAGGCAGTGATCGTCGCGGCGGCCCGCTCCCCCATCGGCCGCGCCCGCAAGGGCTCCCTGAAGGACATGCGCCCGGACGACCTGGCCGTCCAGATGGTCCGCGCCGCGCTGGACCAGGTGCCGGCGCTCGACCCGACCGAGATCGACGACCTGATGCTCGGCTGCGGTCTGCCCGGCGGCGAGCAGGGCAACAACCTGGGCCGGATCGTCTCCGTGCTGCTCGGCCTGGACACCGTGCCCGGCACCACGATCACCCGGTACTGCTCCTCGTCGGTGCAGACCACCCGGATGGCCCTCCACGCGATCAAGGCCGGCGAGGGGGACGTGTTCGTCTCCGCCGGCGTCGAGGCCGTCTCCCGGTTCGAGAAGGGCAGCTCGGACTCCTGGCCGGGCACCCACAACCCGGCCTTCGCCGACGCCGAGGCCCGCACCGTCGCCACCGCCGAGTCCGGCACCGACACCTGGACCGACCCCCGGCTCGACGGGAACCTGCCCGACGTCTACATCGCCATGGGCCAGACCGCCGAGAACCTCGCCCGCGCCAAGGGCGTGACCCGCGAGGACATGGACCGCTTCGGCGTCCGCTCGCAGAACCTCGCCGAGGAGTCGATCAGGAACGGCTTCTTCGCGAACGAGATCGCCCCCGTCACCCTGCCCGACGGCACGGTCGTCGACACCGACGACGGCCCGCGCGCCGGGGTGACCTACGAGGCGGTCTCGCAGCTCAAGCCGGTGTTCCGGCCCGACGGGGTCGTCACCGCGGGCAACTGCTGCCCGCTCAACGACGGCGCCGCCGCCCTGATCGTCATGTCCGACACGAAGGCCCGGGACCTCGGGATCACCCCGCTGGCCCGGATCGTCTCGACCGGTGTCACCGGGCTCTCCCCCGAGATCATGGGGCTGGGCCCGGTCGAGGCGTCGAAGCAGGCCCTGGCCCGCGCCGGCATGACCATCGACGACGTCGATCTCGTCGAGATCAACGAGGCCTTCGCCGCCCAGGTCATCCCCTCGGCCCGCGACCTCGGCATCGACCCCTTCGGCGACAAGCTCAACGTCCACGGCGGCGCCATCGCCGTCGGCCACCCGTTCGGCATGACCGGCGCCCGCATCACCGCCACGCTGCTCAACGGCCTGCGCGCCGAGGACAAGAGCATCGGCCTGGAGACGATGTGCGTCGGCGGCGGGCAGGGCATGGCCGTCGTCTACGAGCGGCTCAGCTGACCGGGAGCTGAACAGTCGTTAAGCTGCCCGGCATGGGCAGCATGGACGGCAGGGTCGCCGTCGTCAGCGGCGGTGCAACGGGCCTGGGCGCGGCGGTCAGCCGCCGCCTGGCCGGGCGCGGCGCCCGGGTCGCGATCACCTACTCCCGCAGCGCGGACGAGGCCGAGGCCACCGCCGAGTCCTGTCGCGCGCTCGGCGTCGACGCCGTCGCGCTGTGCGGCGACGTCGGCGACGATGCGGCCTGCCGCCGGGTCGCGGCCGAGGTCGCCCAGCGGTGGGGGCGGATCGACGTCCTGGTCAACAACGCGGGCCGCACCCGGATCGTCCCGCACGCGGACCTCGACGGGCTCACGGCCGAGGACTTCGAGGCGATCTACCGCACCAACGTGATCGGCGCCTACCAGATGACCCGGGCGGTCGTCCCGCACATGCGGGAGCGCGGGTACGGGGCCGTGGTCAACGTGTCGTCGACCAGCAGCCTCGACGGCGAGGGCTCGTCGATCGCGTACGCGGCGTCGAAGGGCGCCCTCAACACGCTCACCGTGTCGCTGTCCCGGGCGCTCGCGCCCGAGATCCGCGTCAACGCCGTGGTGCCCGGCTTCATCGGCACCCGCTGGTTCTCCGGGCCGCTCGGCGACGAGGCCTACCAGCAGCTGGTCGGACGGGTGCAGCAGACCACGCCGCTGCGCCGTGCGGGGACACCCGAGGACATCGCCGTCGCCGTGGTGTTCCTGTGCGACGAGGGCGCGGAGCACATCACCGGCACCACGCTGGTCTCCGACGCCGGGGCGAGCCTGAAGCCCCGCGGCTAGACGGGCCAGAAGTAGGCACTACCGGGCCGGTCGTCGGGGAAGAGCGGGGCGTAGTGCTCCGGCAGCTTCCCGAGCAGGACCTCCCGATGGCTGCGGTGCAGCCGGTCGTCGCCGAGCCAGGCCGGCAGCAGGCCCGCCGCCGCGAGCTCGGCCTGGCTGCGGGGCGGCGGCAGCCCCGCGGCCTCGAGGTCGGCGCGCACCGACCCCGCCACCGTGTCGGCCCTGCCCTTGGCGGTCCACTCGGCGCAGATCGCGAGCGCGTACGCCGCCACGCCCTCCGGGTGCCCCCGCCACATCCGCACCGCCGGATGGTGCTGCCAGCCGTACCCCTCGCGCACCTGTGCGCGCAGGATCTGCAACGCCTCGACGCGCTGCTTGCCCAGCCGCCGGTCGTCGAGCGCCCGGGCGCTGGCGGCGAAGTCGGGGAACGGGAGGAAGGTCTGCACCATCGGCGGGGGCGTACCCGCCCGGAACGCTCACCCCACCTCGCGGGCCCGCAGCACCGTCCGGAGGATCTTGCCGGAGGCCGACTTGGGGATCGCGTCGACGAACTCGACCCGCCGGACCTTCTTGTGCGGCGCGATCCGCTCGGCCACGAAGCTCGTCACGTCGTCCGCGGAGAGCCCGGACGCGACGACGAACGCCTTCGGGATCTCCTCGCCCTCGACGTCGCGGACCCCGACGACCGCCGCGTCCTCGATCGCGGGATGGGTCAGGCAGCGCCTCCAGCTCGGCGGACGGCACCTGGTAGCCCTTGTACTTGATCAGCTCCTTGACCCGGTCGACGATCGTGAACACGCCGTGGAGGGTCGCGGTCGCGACGTCGCCGGTGTGCAGCCATCCCTCGGCGTCGAGCGTCGCGGCGTCCACGGAGGTCCGGACCGGCGCCGGGGCCGGGCCGGGCGGCAGCCGGTCCAGCCCGGCAGCGGACTGCGGATGATCATCAGACCGGCAGCCGGTCGCGGCCGGTCTCGCGCAGCGTCAGCACGGTGATCACGCCGACCACGGACACGCCGATGACCCAGAAGGCCGGCGACATCGGGTTGCCGGTGCTCTGCACCAGCTGGGCGGCGACGTAGGGCGCCGTCCCGCCGGCGATGATCGTGCCGATGTTGAAGCCCAGTGCCACGCCGGTGTAGCGGATCCGGCGCGGGAACAGCTCGGTGAACTGCGGGAACGCCGGGACCTGGGCCAGCCCGTTGAGCGCCATGTAGACGACGTAGACGACCGTGACCACCACGATGCTGGAGGTCGAGCCGAGCAGCGCGAACGCCGGCCAGGCCAGGATCAGGTACAGCACGTAGGAGGAGAGCAGGACCGGCCGGCGACCGAACCGGTCGGTGAGCATGCCCGCGAGCGGGTAGGTGGCACAGGCCAGGGCGATGCCGATGGCCGACGCCCAGTACACGGCCTGCTTGTCGAAGCCCTGCGTCTGGATCAGGTAGGTGGAGAAGTAGGTCAGGCCGACGTAGCCGGTGCCGTTCATGGCGACCGCGATGCCGATCACCCGCAGCACGGAGCCCGGCTTCTCCTTGACGACCTGCAGCAGCGGGCTGCGCTCGACCTCGCGCTTCTCGGCCATGGCCTCGAACTCGGCGGTGTCCTCGAGCCGCACCCGGACCCACAGGCAGAGCGCGGCGAGCGGCAGCGAGAGCAGGAACGGCACGCGCCAGCCCCATGAGGACATCTGCTCGGGCGTGGTGAGCGCCGTCATCAGCCCGACGACGGCCGCGGCGACCGAGAACCCGAGCGTCGAGCCGACCGGGGTGAGCGAGCCGAAGAGGCCGCGGCGCTTCGGCGGGGCGGACTCGGCCACGTAGGTGGCCGCACCGCCGATCTCGCCGCCGGCGGAGAAGCCCTGCGCCAACCGGACGATCACCAGCAGCACGGGCGCGATCACGCCCGCCCCCGGGTAGGTGGGCAGGATCCCGAGGATCCCGGAGAAGAGCCCCATCGTCACGACGGTCACGACGAGGGCGTGCCGGCGGCCGCGGCGGTCGCCGAGCCGGCCGAAGTACCAGCCGCCGAGCGGGCGCATCACGTACGCCGAGCCGAACACGGCGAGCGTGAGCAGCACCGACACCGCGGGCCGGTCGCTGGGGAAGAACAGCGGGCCGAGGGTGACGGCGAGGAAGGCGTAGACGCTGAAGTCGTAGTACTCGATCAGCGTTCCCACACCGCCGGCCAGGGCGGCCCTGCGGGCGGTCGTCGTGGTGGTGGCCGGAGGCGCGGCCGAGGTCGTCTCGGTCATGGTGGTTCCGTTCGTCCTTGAGCGGGCTGAGCGGGCTGAGCGGGGGTCAGACGCGGGAGTGCTCGGCGAGCAGCAGCTTGAGCGAGCCGCCCGCCTCGATCACCCGGACCACACGGTCGCTGGGTGGAGTTCCGTGCAGCGGGGAGCCGTCGGCGAGGGTGACGGCGGCCGTGCGCCAGTCCACGGACACGGCGTCGCCGGTGGTCACGGCGGTGCTGATGCCGGGGACGGCGAGCAGCGGCATGCCGTTGTAGGTCTCGCCGCGCCAGAAGCCGGGCGAGAAGGACTCGGCGAGCACCGCGGCGATGCCGAGGTCGCGAAGCGCGACCATGGGCGGGTAGTGCGGGTGGCCGTAGCCGAAGTTCCGGCCGCCGACGATGACGTCGCCGGGCCGGACCCGGTCGGCGAAGGTCGGGTCGTAGGCCTGCATCACCTTGCCGCGCAGGAACTCCGCGTCGTAGGACTTGATGTTCTCGACGCCGATGACCAGGTCGATGTCGAAGTCGTCGCCGAAGACCCAGGCGACACGGCCGGAGATCAGGTCCGGCGGCGGCGGGTAGTCGCGGGCGGCGCTCACGAGCGGGACACCTCCTCGGCGGCCGTGATGGTGCCCGCCACCGCGCTCGCGGCGACGGTGAAGGCCGAGCCCATGTAGATGTTGGCCTCGGTGCTGCCCATCCGGCCGGAGATGTTCAGCACCCCGGTGGAGATGCAGTTCTCGTCGGGCTGCAGCGGCTTCTGGTAGCCGAAGCAGAAGTCGCAGCTGGACCGGGCGATCTGCGCCCCGGCCCGGCGCAGCACGTCGAGCAGGCCCTCGTCCTCGGCCTGGCGGTGCACGGCGTCGGAGGTGGGGACGACGTTGAGCTCGACGCCCGGGGCGACCGTGCGCCCGTCGAGCACCAGCGCCGCGGCCCGGATGTCCTCGATCCGGCCGGACGCGCAGGACCCGATGAACGCCTTCGTCACCGGGGTGCCGTTCAGGTCCGCGGCGGCCCGGGTGTTGGCGCTGCGCGCGGAGCCCGGCAGCACGACCTGCGGCGTGATGGTCGACAGGTCGTAGTGGTGGACGGCGGCGTACTCGGCGTCGGCGTCCGGGAGCAGCGGCGTGAACTCCTTCCGCGCGACCTTCCGCGCGTAGGCCAGGGCCGTGTCGTCCGGCTCGAAGACGGCGGAGACGGCGCCGGTGAACATCGCCATGCCGCACAGGCCCTGGCGCCGGTCGATGCTCATCGCCCGGGCGCCCGGCCCGGCGTACTCCATGACCTGGTGGGCGCAGCCGTCGGCGCCGTGGTCGGCGATGATCCGGTGGATCAGGTCGCGGCTGTCGACCCCGGGGGCGAACTCCCCGTCCAGCTCGAACCGGGTGGTGGCGGGGACGTCGAGGAAGATCTGGCCGCTCACCCAGGCCTCGAGGAGGTCCCGGCGTACGCCCCAGCCCAGCGCGCCGAACGCCCCGGCGCCGGAGATGTGGCCGTCGAAGTGGATGAGGAAGGTGCCCGGCAGGGCGTAGCCCAGCTCGGCCATGACCTGGTGGCCGATGCCGCGGGCCTCGTGGAGCTCGATGCCGTAGAACTCGCACCAGTCCCGGGTGACCTGGTGGACCTCCTGCTCCTTCTCGTTCCCCTTGGTGAGCATGTGGTCGATGAAGATCACGTAGCGCTCGGGGTCGCTGAGCGTGCGGATCCCGAAGTCGTCGTGCATCTGCCGGAACATGACGTCCGTGTAGCCCGGGAAGTCGTACGCGATCATGTGGTCGGGCCGGGCGGGGAGGTTGTCCCCGGCCTTCACGGTGTCCTCGCCCGCGGCGCGGGCGAGGATCTTCTCGGTGATCGTGGAGCCCATCAGGCCGCCCCGCCGGTCGACGCGGGCAGGTACGCGTGCTGCTGCCGCTCGATCTCGGCCATCCCGATCAGGCCGACGAAGTCGTGGTGCGGCAGGCCGTCCTCGCTGACCACCGCCGGGGGCTCGCCCGCCGCGAGGCGGGTCAGGCAGCGCTGCGCGGCGCCCGTGACGGCCATGAGGATCTGCGTCGGCAGCAGCGCCAGCCGGACGCCGATCTGCTCCATGACCTCGGTGGTGAACTCCCGCTCGGTCCACGCCGATGCCGTCAGGGTCGCCATCAGCGGCACCCCGACGAGCTCGTGGCACTTCGCCCACTCCTCCACGGTGGAGAAGGTCTTGGTCACCGGCATGATCATGTCGGCCCCGGCAGCCACGTAGGCCTCGGCACGGCGCAGGGCCTCGTCACCCTTGGCGTCCGTGCGGGCGATGACGATCATCTCGCCCGCGTTCTCCTTGACCGCCTTCACCTTCCCGACGGCCTCCGCCAGATCGGTCAGGTCCACCTCGGCGCCGGGGATCAGCGGGCACCGCTTGGGCGAGCGCTGGTCCTCCATGAACACCGCCGCGACGCCGGCGTCCGCGAACCGCCGCGCGGTGCGGGCGGCGTTGACGGCGTTGCCGTATCCGGTGTCGATGTCCGCGATCACCGGCAGGCCGCTGGCCTCCCGGATCGTGCGGACGGCCTGCAGGTTCTCCGACATGGTGTACAGCTCGGCGTCCGGGTAGCCGAGCGCGGCCGAGATCGCGAAGCCCGACGCGCACAGGGCGTCGAAGCCGGCCTGTTCGGCCAGGCGTGCGGTCAGCCCGTCCCAGACGCCCGGGGCGTACACCAGCCGGCCCTCGTCCGATCCCATGATCATCTCGCGCAGTCCCACTGCTCACCTCTCTGTGTATCGTTATGCGATACGCGTTCCGAAACTGTGCGCGAAGGAGGTGGGACGTGTCAAGACACCCGCATCGAACGTCGGTCACTAACCTGGGCGGTCGAGGGACGGGGGTGGCGGTGGCGAGACCGGTGGACGAGGCCGCGGGCGCGCGGGAGACCGTCGGCTCGGTGCTGCGGGCCTGCCAGCTGTTGGGCCACTTCGGCACCGACCGCCCGGTGATCACCCTCGCCGAGCTCACCGCGTTGTCCGGGCTCAACAAGCCGACGGTGCACCGGCTGATGACGACGTTCGTCGAGGCCGGCTGGGTGCACCGGGACCACGCCGGTGCCTACCGGGTCCGTATGCCGCTCTTCGCGATCGGGGCCGCGGCGCTCGCCGAGTTCGACCTGCGCGCCGAGGCGCGCCCCGTGCTCGAGGAGCTGGCGGCACGGTTCGGCGACACCGCGTTCCTCATGGTCCCGGCCGACGCCGGTGCGGTCTGCATCGACCGCGTCGAGGGCGGGAAACCGCTGGTCGTGGCGGGGATCGGGATCGGGTCGGTGCTCCCGTACAACGCGGCGGCCGCCCCGGTGGCGATCGCGGCGTTCGACCCGGAGATCCGCGCGCGGGTGCTGGCGGAGCCGCTGCCGGCCTTCACCGACCACACGCACATCGACCCGGCGGAGTTCGCCGCGTACCTCGACCAGGTGCGCGCCGAGGGGGTGGCGGTGAGCCGCGACGACTACCTCGGCGGCGTCTCCGCCGTCGCCGCCCCGATCCTCGGGCGGGCCGGAACCCTGGTGGCCACGCTCAGCCTGGGCGGGCGCAGCGAGGACTTCGCGGGAGCGGAGGGCGAGGCCCGCTCCGCCGCGGTCCGCGACGCCGCCGCCCGCCTCGGCGTCACGGTCGCCGCGGCGCAGATGTAGGGCCCGCACACACCTCCGGCCCGCCGCACAGGATCTACGGCATCTGTGCGAGGCGCCGGAGCCCGGTGCGAGGGCCGGGTGGGCGAGGACCGGCGAGTGCGGTCAGCTCCCGTCGGCGACGAGCGTGATGATGCGGACCAGGGAGGGGGCGATGGGCGTGGAGCCGAAGCCGAAGCGCACCGGCGGGCGGACCGGCCGCAGCGGACCCTGGTCCGCCCCCTCCCACCGGACGACGGCGGCGGTGAGGCGGTGCAGGTCGAGGGCGCCGTAGTACTCGGTGCGGCCGCCGCCCGCACTGCCGACGGTGCGCACGCCGGGCAGGACGCGGCGGGCGACGGCGTCGATCGTCGCGATCCAGCGGGGCGCGGTCGCGAGCCCGCGGGGCACCGCGCGGAGCAGCAGTCCGAGCGGTGCCCGCCCACCCACGCGGAACGCGCACTCCAGCGGTCCGGCGCGGACCTGCCGGCGGTCACCGCGGATCTCGTGGTCGACCGGGCCGATCCGCGCCTCGTCGAACGTGTACGTGGCGGACACGAAGTCGGCCACGGCGGAGGACGGCGCGAGCAGCAGCCGGTGCCCGTCCGGCCGCTCGACCATGACGTCGGTGAAGGAGCCCAGCGGGGAGCGCGGCCAGTGCCCCACCACGACGCGCAGCCCGGACCCCGTGCCCAGGCCGGCGATCCAGCCGTCGAACCGACAGATCACCCCACCTGCATACCCACGGCCGCACACGGGATGCTGGACGGGTGCTGGAGCTCGACCACCTCATCGCCTTTCTCCCCGGTCCCCCGGACCCGCCGGACGGGCTGCTGCTCGACGCCGGCACGCGGCACGTCGGGCAGGGCACCCGCAACCGGCGGATCGTCTTCCCGCGGCACTACGTGGAGCTGCTCTGGATCGACGAGCCGGAGGCCGAGCGGGCGTCCGGGCCGGGGTTCGCGGCACGGTGCGCCCGCACCGCGTACCCGTTCGGGATCGTGCTGCGCGGCACGGTGCCCGGCCACTCCCCCGCACCCGAGCGGGGCGAGCGGCATCGTCGCGACCCGGATGACGGGGGCGGTCCCGCCGGGACCGGTCCTCCCGGGCCTCTCGCTCACCCCGGACGGCGCGCCGTCGCTGCGGCTGCTGCTCGACTCGGGTTCGCCGCTGGTCCTGACCTGATCCCCGGTCAGTAGCTGCGGGGCAGCCCCAGGACCTGTGTGCCGATGTGGGCCAGGACCAGCTCCTCGGCCACCGGGATGTTGCGGGCGATGCGGGAGTCGCGGAACAGCCGCTCCACCGGGTACTCCTTCGAGTACGCCATGCCGCCGAAGGTCTGGAAGGCCTGGTTGGCCGCCTCCCAGCCGACCTGCGCCCCGGTGAGTTTGGCGATGCTGGTCTCGGCGTGGCAGGGCAGGCCGTGGTCGAACAGCCACGCCGCCTTGTAGGTCATCAGCCTGCCGAGCTCGGCCTTCGCCTTGATCTGCGCGAGCGGGAACTGGATGCCCTGGTTGGCACCGATCGGACGGCCGAACACCTGCCGCTCCTTCGCGTACCGCACGGCGACGTCGAGCGCGGCGTCGGCCGTGCCCACGCCCCCGGCGGCGGCCAGGATGCGCTCGGGGTTGAGGACGTCCCACAGCACGGAGAATCCGCCGTCGACCTCCCCGAGGACGTTCTCGGCCGGCACCCGCACGTCGTCGAGGAAGACCTGGCTCGAGGTGACGACGTTGCTGCCCAGCTTGGGGATCGGGGTGTACCGCAGCGTCCCGGCGGCGACCGCCTCCTTGACGTCGACCAGGAACAGCGTGAACCCGCTGGTCCGCGGCTTCGCCTCCGCGGCGGGCACGGTGCGGGTGATCGCGATCATCCAGTCGGCGTTCTCCAGCCCGGAGATCCAGATCTTCTGGCCGTTGATCACGAAATCGCCGCCGTCGCGGACGGCGTGGGTTCGGATGCGCAGGGCGTCGCTGCCCGCGTCCGGCTCGGTGAGGGCCATGCAGAACTGGGTGTCACCCGAGGCGAGGCCGGGCAGCAGGCGCTTCTTCTGCTCCTCGTTCCCGTGCCGGGCGAGCGTGGTCGCACCGAAGCCGGGGGTGAGGACGTAGAGGAAGATCCCGCCCGTGCCGCCCGACGCGGCCAGGGTCTCGCACGCCACGGCCAGCTCGAGCATGCCCTGCCCGCCGCCGCCGTACTCCTCCGGCACCGTCAGCCCGATCCAGCCGCCGTCGGCCAGGTCCTTCCACACCTCCCAGGGGAAGCGGTGCTCCTCCTCCATCCGCGACCAGTAGGCGTGGTCGTAGCGGGCGCCGATCGCGCGCACGCCCTCCTGCACGGCGAGGGCGGTCTCGGGGAGGGTGAAGTCCACGGCGGTCCTTCCGGTCGGCGACGGTGCGGGGTGATTCCACCATCGCCGCCGCCGGCGGGGCACCCGATCCCCCGCTCACCCCCGGACGCACCCCCACTCGGCGCAATGGGGCACGGCCGGTTCGCCCGGAGTGGCCGACGTCGCCCGGCCGGGTTAGAACTGTGCTCCGCTCGTCACGCACCGGAGGACATGTGCACATCTGGCCCGGCTCGCCCTACCCGCTGGGTTCGACCTTCGACGGCGGGGGCACCAACTTCGCGATCTTCTCCGAGGTCGCCGACCGCATCGAGCTGTGCCTCGTGCACGACGACGGCACCGAGGACCGCGTGGTCCTGCCCGAGCGCAACGGCCTGATCTGGCACGGCTACCTGCCGCGGGTCGGGCCGGGGCAGCGCTACGGCTACCGCGTGCACGGTCCGTACGACCCGGGCGCCGGGCTGCGTTGCAACCCGTCGAAGCTGCTGCTCGACCCGTACGCCAAGGCGATCGACGGCGAGTACCGCTGGAACGAGGCCCTGTTCTCCTACCACTTCGGCGACCCGGACTCCTACAACGACCTGGACTCCGGCCCGTACGCGATGACGTCGGTCGTGATCAGCCCCTTCTTCGACTGGCAGGGCGACCGGCCGCTGCGCATCCCGTACAACGAGACCGTCGTCTACGAGGCGCACGTGCGCGGCATGACCATGCGCCACCCCGACATCCCCAAGGACGTGCGCGGCACCTACGCGGGGCTGTCGCACCCGGTGATGATCGACCACTTCCGCCAGCTCGGGGTCACCGCCGTCGAGCTCATGCCGGTGCACCAGTTCGTGAACGACTCCACGCTCGACGACAAGGGCCTGCGCAACTACTGGGGCTACAACACGATCGGCTTCTTCGCCCCGCACAACGGCTACGCCTGCTTCGGGACCCGCGGCGAGCAGGTCGCCGAGTTCAAGGCGATGGTCCGCGCGCTGCACCGGGCGGGCATCGAGGTGATCCTCGACGTCGTCTACAACCACACCGCCGAGGGCAACCACCTGGGCCCGACGCTCTCCTTCCGCGGCATCGACAACCACGCCTACTACCGGCTCGTCGACGGCGACCCGATGTACTACTTCGACACCACGGGCACCGGGAACAGCCTCAACGTCCGCCACCACGAGTCGCTGCGGCTGCTCATGGACTCGCTGCGGTACTGGGTCACCGAGATGCACGTCGACGGCTTCCGGTTCGACCTCGCCTCCTCGCTGGCCCGGGAGTTCCACGCCGTCGACCGGCTGTCCGCCTTCTTCGACCTGGTCAACCAGGACCCGGTCGTGAGCCAGGTGAAGCTGATCGCCGAGCCGTGGGACGTCGGTGACGGCGGCTACCAGGTCGGCGGCTTCCCGCCGCTGTGGACGGAGTGGAACGGCCGCTACCGCGACACGGTGCGCGACTTCTGGCGCGGCGAGCCGGCCAGCCTCGGGGAGTTCGCGGCCCGGTTCACCGGCTCGTCGGACCTGTACGAGGCGGACAACCGGCGGCCCATCGCGTCGATCAACTTCGTGACCGCGCACGACGGCTTCACCCTCGAGGACCTCGTCTCCTACAACGAGAAGCACAACGAGGCCAACGGCGAGGACAACCGGGACGGGGAGAGCCACAACCGCTCGTGGAACCACGGCGCCGAGGGCCCGACCGAGGACGTGCAGGTCCACGCGCTGCGGGAGCGGCAGAAGCGCAACATCCTCACCACGCTGCTGCTCTCCCAGGGCGTGCCGATGATCGCGCACGGCGACGAGCTGGGTCGCACCCAGCAGGGCAACAACAACGTCTACTGCCAGGACAACGAGCTGTCCTGGGTCGACTGGGACCGCTCCCGCGAGCACGAGGTGCTCACCGAGTTCGTCGCGCGGCTGACCGCGCTGCGGGCGAAGCACCCGATCTTCCGCCGGCAGCGGTTCTTCCAGGGCCGGGCCATCCAGGGCTCGGACATGGCCGACATCGCCTGGCTGCGGCCCGACGGCGCGTACATGACGGACGAGGACTGGCAGCGCGCGCAGACCAAGTCGGTCGCGATCTACCTCAACGGACAGGGCATCCCGGACCGCGACCACCTGGGCGTGCAGATCGAGGACGACTCGTTCCTGCTCCTGATCAACGCCCACCACCAGCAGGTCCAGTTCACGCTGCCCGGCGAGGAGTACGGCCGGATCTGGGAGACGGTCGTCGACACCTCGGACCCCCTGCTGGCGAACACCCGGCGGCGTAACCAGAAGGCCGCGGCGCGGGTCCGGCTGCAGGCCCGTTCGATGCTCGTCCTGAGGTGCGCCGTCCCGCCGTCCTGACCTGACATGTCGAGCTTGACATGTCGAACCTGACCGGAGCAGACTCGGGGCCTCCGACGGGGGTGGTGGGCGATGACCGAGCAGGGCGGGACCGGGATCCGCATCGGCGACGACGAGCGGGAGCGGGGGGCGACCCGGCTCGCCGCGGAGGTGGGGGCCGGGCGGCTCGACCTCGTCGAGTACGAGGAGCGGGTCGGGCGGGTCTACGCGGCTCGGACCCGCGCGGAGCTCGATGCGGTCTTCGCGGACCTGCCTGCGTCGCGCGAGGCGGGCCGGACGACGGCCCGGGCCCGGCGCGTCCCGCCGGTGCCGCCGCGCGTCCCACGAGGCCTCCCGATGGCCGCCGCCTGGGTGCCGTGGATCGCGGTCACCGCGATCTGCCTGGTCGTGTGGATGGCGACCTCGCTCGGCGCCGGGCACCCGTTGCCCTTCTGGCCGATCTGGGTCGCGGGCCCGTGGGGCGTGATGCTGCTCCTCGGCACCGTCTCCGGGCGCCGGGCCTGCGGACGGCGCCCTGTCCCGTAGGACCTCCGGGCGCGGCGCCGCAGGGGGGTGGGTGCCGCGCCCGGAACCGGCTCCGTGTCGGCTCGGTACCGGATCGGGACCGGCGCAGGACCGACTCGGTCCTGCTCGAGACCTGCTCAGTGGGTGGCGGCCTCGAGGATCGACCGCAGGTGGCCGATCTCGGCCTCGTTCCGCGGCGGGTAGAGCAGCACGTAGCCCTCGGGCAGGCCCAGCATCACGCCGGCGAGCGGGTGGAACTCGCCCCACCGGCGGGCGACGACCACCCGGGCGTCGAGCGGCGACAGCGCGACGTGCATCGACCCGTCGGCGGGGTGGACGTGGCCGACCTCGGTCCCGCCGACCCGCCACAGCGCCGGATGGTGCTTCTCCCATCCGCTCGTGCGCATCTCCAGTCCCTCGCGCCCGGCGAACTCCTCGACGACGTCCTGCAGGGCCGCGACCTGCGCCTGGTCCGCGTGCTGGGTCAGGACCCGGTGCGGCACGGGGTGCGGCCCGACCTCCGGCCGCTCCCCCGCGCGCGACGGCAGGGTCAGCAGCGCGCGGTCGACGTCGCCGCTGCCCGCCTCGCGCCACGCGTACGGGTCGCGGGCGCGCAGCCGCATGCCACTGACCGCCAGCCAGCCGACCGGGTTCGCCGGCACCCCGCCCGGCCCCAGGGCCTTCCACCGCCGGTAGTCGCGCGCGGCCCAGCCGATCCCGGCGGCGGCCGCACCGACCACGGCCCCCGCGACACCGGTCCGCCTCGTCGTGCTCACCCCGTCCAGGGTGCCAGAGGTCGCTACCGGTGCTCGCTCCGCAAGCTCCGCTCAGAAACGATGTTCGCTCCGCACGCTCCGCTCAGAACCGATGTTCGCTCCGCGAGCTCCGCTCAGAAGATCGTGTAGCCGCCGTCCACCCGGACCTCGTCCCCGGTGTGGAAGGTCAGCGACGGGTCGGCCAGGTAGGCGCCGACCTCCTCGAACTCCGCGGGGTCGGCCCAGCGCCGCACGGGGGTGCGCTGCGTGGTCGCGGTACGGAAGCGGTCGTCGGCGTAGCCGCCCGAGCTCAGCCCCGTCACGGTCCACCCCGGGATCAGCGCGTTCACCCGCACCCGGTGCCGGGCCAGCTCGACGGCCAGCGTCCGGCTCAGGCCGAGCAGTCCCGTCTTGCTCGCCGCGTAGGCGGACTGTCCCACGCCGCCGAAGGCCGCGATCATCGAGCTCACGACGACGATCGAGCCGCCGGTGCCCTGGTCCACGAACCGGCGGGCGGCCTCCCGGCAGGTCAGGAACGCGCCGTCGAGGTTGACGCTCATGATCCGCCGCCAGTCCTCGAGCGAGCTCTCGACGACCGTGTGCCGACCCGAGGTCCCCGAGTTCGCGACCATGCACCCCAGCGGGCCGAGCTCGGCGACCGTACGGTCCATGGCCTCGGCGACCTGGGCCTCGTCGGCGACGTCGCAGGTCAGGGCCAGCGCACGCACGCCGAGCTTCTCCAGCCCCTCGACCGCCTCGGCACTCTTCGCCTCGTTCCGCGCCCAGATCGCGATGTTCGCCCCGGCCTTCGCCATGCCGGTCGCCATCCCCAGCCCGATGCCGCCGTTGCCACCGGTGACCACCGCGTTGAGGCCCGTCAGGTCCGCCACGTCCGCTCCCGTCCGTCGTCGCACGCCGTCCTGATCGATCGTTCAGGACGGTTCCGATCGTGCCATCCGCACCGGGCCCGAGGGAACGGCCAGCGGGAACCGCACCGAGGGACCGGACAAGCGGGGGGAACGGCGTGGGCGGGTCGCCCCGGTCCCGCGCTCGGGGACGCGCGGGGCCCGGGGCGGAACCGGACCACCGCCCGGACCGGCGGCGCGCGAGATCGCCGAGCCCGCGCCGCAGGAGGGCCGGCTCGAGCGGGCGATCGCGGTGCAGGTCCGGCGGCTCCGGCAGGCCGCCGGGCTGACGCTGGCCGACAGGGCGGTGCGGACCGGCATCTCGAAGCCGATGCTGTCCAAGATCGAGAACGCTCGGACCTCGTGCAGCCTGACCACCCTCGCCCGCCTCGCCGACGCCCTCGACGTGCCGGTCACCTCGCTGTTCCGCGGCGCCGACACCCCGCGCGAGGCGGTCTTCACCCCGGCCGGGTCCGGCGCCCGGATCGTCGCACGGGGCACCCGCGTCGGACACGACTACACCCTGCTCGGCGCCCTGCGCGGACCGCACAAGCGCATGGAGGCCCACCTCGTCACGCTCACCGAGCGCAGCGAGGAGTTCCCGCTGTTCCAGCACCCCGGCACCGAACTGCTCTACGTGCTCGAAGGCGAGATGGTCTACGGCCACGGCGAGTCCAGCTACCCGCTGCGCCCCGGCGACGCACCGCAGCTCGGGGGCGAGGGCGTGCACGGCCCGCGCGAGCTGGTCGCCCTGCCGATCCGGTTCCTCTCCGTCGTCGCCTACGGGGAGCTGCACGAGGGCTGACCGGTGCGTCGAAGTGAGACGGGCCCGGCCCGTCTCCCGTCCTACCGTCGCCGGATGACGGTCGGCGCGCGCTCCACCGGTCCCGGCGACGAACCGATGGTGGCGCGCTGGGGGTCGCCGCACCCGGCGGCGCCGCTGGTCGTGGTGCTGCACGGCAACGGCACCAGCGAGCACTCCATGATCGAGATCTCGCCGTGGCTGCCGCACGGCCCGGTCGCCTACGTGGCCGTCCGGGCACCGCTGGCCGTCGAGCGGGGGTTCGCGTGGTACGCCGAGACCGACGGGCGGCCCGATCCCGCGGGGCTGGCCGAGGTCGGGGACTGGCTGCTGCGCTGGCTGGGCACCGAGGGCCACCCCGACCGGTCCGTGCTGCTGCTGGCCTTCCGCAGCGGCGTCGCCCTCGCCGGGTCTCTCGTGCTGCGTGCGCCCGAGCGGTTCTCGGGCGCGATCCTGCTGCACGGCGCCCTGCCCCTCGGCGTCCCGCTCCTCGACGCGCCACCCCAAAACCCGTCCCTCGACACCGCCCCCCCTCGGCACCCCCCTCCACGCGGTCGCGGCAGAGCCCGCCCGCGGGGCCCTGCGCGGCCTGCCCGTGTTCCTCGCCCACGCCGACTCGGACCCGCGCACCCCCGCACCGCTGCTCGACGCGACGTGGGACTGGCTGCGGCGCCGGTCGGGCGCGCCGGTCCGGGTGGCGCGCACCCCCGACGCCGGCACGCTGGCGGGCTCGGTCGTCGCGGCGGCCGGGAGCTGGCTCGGCGACCGGCTCGACTTCCTGCGCGCCCACGGCGAGAACCCCCTCCCTGACGGCGACGAGCCCGTCTGGCCCGGCCTGGGCCGGCTCCCGGAGCGGACCGGCGAGCCGCCCGACACCACGATCGACCTGCCCCAGCTGCCCGTCGGGCCGCCCGGCACGCGTCAGGACGCGCTGTGGGAGCGGATCCGCGGGCTCGGCCGGGAGGCACCGGCCGCGATCGGCCCGGAGGGCACCCGCTCGCTGCTCCTGGACGCCCCCGCCGACCCCGCGACCCTCGTCCACCCGGCCGGGAACGAGCTGGCTCACCTGCACCCGGACGGCAGCCTGCACCTCGCCCTGCCCGACGCGCTGCTCTACGACGCCCTCGGCAAGGGCTGGGCGGTCGCCCACCCGCTCGCCGGCGTCCGGCTCGCCGCCGGGCTGGTGCTGGTCCCTGCGCCGCGTGACGACGCCGAGGTGGAGGTCGCCGCCGCCCTGGTCGCCGCGGCCCACCGTGCCGCGACCGGCGGGTGACCCGCCCCGCGCCTAGGCTGACCGCCATGCCGGAGCCGGACGAGGAGACCATCGCCTTCGCCCACCGCCTGTTCGACCTGGCTCGCAACGGGGACACGGCGACGCTCGCGGCCTACGTGGACGCCGGGGTGCCGCCGGACCTGACCAACGACAAGGGCGACACCCTGCTCATCCTCGCCGCCTACCACGACCACCCGGACACGGTGACGGCGTTGCTCGCGCGCGGTGCCGACCCGGACCGGGCCAACGACCACGGGCAGACGGCGTTGTCCGCCGCGACGTTCCGGCAGTCGGCCGAGTCCGTGCGGGCCCTGCTGGCGGCGGGTGGCGACCCGGACCTGGGCGGCCAGTCGGCGCTGGCGACCGCCGAGTTCTTCGGGCTGCCGGAGATGCAGGAGATCCTCCGCGCGCACCGACCGGCCTGACCCGGCGCCGGCGCCGAAGGCCGCTCGGGCTCACCTCACCCGCGCGGCGCACCAGGTCAGGCGCCGGCCTCCAGGCCCGCGAGGGCCGCGGCCACCGTCGGGAAGGAGCGGAACCGCGCGAGCGCCTGCCGGTCCAGCGTGCCCAGCCGGGCGGCGAGCGCACCCGCGCCGACGACGTCGAGGGTGAGCCCGGACCGGCCGGCGGCGTGCTCGGCGTGGGTGAGCGCGGGGAGCGCCCCGGGTCCGATCGAGTCGACCTCGGTGACGTCGATCAGGACGTGCCGCGTGTCGGCGTGCCCGTGGCGGGCGAGCTGGAGCCGCGCGTCGACCAGCCTGAGCAGCCGCGCTCCGGTCAGGCGGTCGAGGTGACCGCGGAGACGGATGGTGTACACGCCCGGCCCGGGGACGTCGATGGCCATGGGAGCGGGATGGGCGAGCGTCATCGGCCGCCTCCTCTCGTCGAGGGACGGGCGGCCTGCTTCACCCGTGGAGGGACCGTACCGCGTGGTGATCGGTTGCGCGGGTCGAACGGCGCACGAATCCCGATCACCCGTGCGCGTCGGCAACCGCTGGCGCCCCCTGCGCCTGCGCAGCTCCAGGACCGCGTTCACCCGCTCCTCGTGGTGACGGCCTCGGCGGCGTACCGGCGCCCCGCGATCGCCCCCAGCAGGTCGCGAGTGTAGTCCTCACGGGAATCCGTGAAGAGCTCCTCGGTGGGCCGCAGCTCCAGCAGCCGGCCCTCGCGCATCACACCGACGCGGTGGGCGATGCGCCGCACCACGGCGAGGTCGTGCGAGATGAACAGGTAGGCCAGCCCCTGGTCGGTCTGCAGCTCCTCGAGCAGCGCGAGGACCTGTGCCTGGACCGAGACGTCCAGCGCGGAGACCGGCTCGTCGCACACCACCAGGTCCGGCGACAGCGCCAGCGCCCGGGCGATCGCGATCCGCTGCCGTTGCCCGCCGGAGAGCTCCGCCGGCCGGCGCGCGAGCACCGACGCCGGCAGGGCGACACGCTCCACCAGCCCCGCCGCGCGGGTCCGCCGCTCCGCCGGGTCGCCCACGCCGAACGCCCGCAGCGGCTCGGTGACGACCTCCTCGACCGAGAACCGCGGGTCGAGCGAGGCGTACGGGTTCTGGTAGACGAGCTGGGCGCGCCGGCGCAGCTCCCGCCAGCCGCGGCCCTTCACCCGGGTGATGTCGGTGCCGTCGAAGCGGATCTCCCCGGCGGTCGGGTCGGCCAGCCGCAGCACCAGCCGCGCGGTCGTCGACTTGCCGGAACCGGACTCCCCCACCAGCGCGAGCGTCTCGCCACGGGCGATGTCGAAGGAGACGTCGTCGACCGCGCGCAGCACCCCGCGGCGGCCCCGCACCCGGGGCAGCGGGAAGTCCTTGGTCAGGCCGGTGACCTGCACGATCGGACGACCGCGCGGCGCCGGCGGGATCCGCGGCGCGGGCGGTGCCGAGAGCCCGGGCGCGGCGGCCACCAGGGTGCGGGTGTAGGGGTCGGCCGGGTCGGCGAGGATCCGGTCGACCGGCCCCTCCTCCACGATCCGCCCGCCGGACAGGACGACGACCCGGTCGGCCCGGTCCGCCGCCACCCCGAGGTCGTGCGTGATCAGCAGCATCGCCGTGCCGGTCTCGGCGCGCAGCGCGTCGAGGTGGTCGAGGATCCGCCGCTGCACCGTGGCGTCGAGGGCACTCGTCGGCTCGTCCGCGATGATCAGCCCCGGCCGCGCGGCGATCGCGATCGCGATCAGCACCCGCTGTCGCATACCGCCGGAGAGCTCGTGCGGGTACTGCCCCGCGCGGACCTCCGGATCGGGGAGCCCGGCCTTGGCCAGCAGCTCCACGGCGCGCAGCCGGGCGGTCCGCTTGTCGGCGAGCCCGTGCACCCGCAGCACCTCACCGACCTGCACTCCGATGCGCTGCACCGGGTTGAGCGAGACCGTGGGGTCCTGGGGAACCAGGCCGATGCGGCGGCCGCGCACGGAGCGGAAGGCCTTCTCGGAGAGCCCCGTGAGCTCGTCCCCGCCCAGCCGGACGCGGCCGCCCTCGATCGCCCCGTTGCCGGGCAGCAGCCCGATCACCGCCTGGGCCAGCGTGGACTTGCCGGAGCCGGACCCACCGACGACGGCGACGACCTCACCCTCCCCCACCGTCAGCGAGGCCCCGCGGACGGCGTGGACGTGCCCGCCCGCGATCCGGTACCCGACGTCGAGGTCGGTGACCTCCAGGATCGTGCCGCTCGTACCACTCACCGGGCCCGGCTCCATTCCCCGTCGAGCGCCCGGGAGATCCGGTTCACCGACAGCACGGTCGCGGCGATCGTGAGGCCCGGCATGGCGCAGAGCCACCACGAGGTCGCCAGGTAGTTGCGGCCCTCGGCGATCAGCGAGCCCCATTCGGGGGCCGGCGGCGGAGCGCCGTAACCGAGGAAGGACAGCGAGGACACGGCCAGGACGGCGAGGCCGAACTCCAGCACCGCGAGCACGAGGACCGGGCCGGCGGCGTTGGGCAGCACGTGCCGCCACAGCGTCACGTACCAGCGGGTGCCGACGGAGCGGGCCGCCTCGACGTAGGTCGACCGGCGGATCCGCATCGTCTCGGCGCGCATGACGCGGGCGAAGTTCGCCACGCTCGCCACACCGACGGCGATCGCCACCTTGATCGTGCCGTAGCCCAGCGCCGTGATCAGGGCCAGGGACAGCAGGATCGCGGGGATCGACAGCAGCACGTCGACCACCCGCATCAGCGCCTCGTCGACCCAGCGGCCGACGAACCCGGCGAGCAGGCCCAGCAGCCCGCCGACGACGAGCGCCACCGCCACGGCGACCACGGTGGCCTGCAGGGACAGCGACGCCCCGTGCACCACCCGGGTGTAGACGTCGCGGCCCAGGTAGTCCGTGCCGAACCAGTGCGCGCCGCTCGGCGCCCGCAGCTTGTCGGCGACCACGCCGACGTTCGGGTCCCCGGGGGCCAGCACGGCCGGCGCGAACGCCGCCACCAGCACGAGCAGCACCACGAGGGAGGCGACGACGAGGCCGGGCCGGTGCGCGAGGAAGCGCAGCAGCCGCTGCCGGCGCTCCCGCCCGGTCGGCGGGGTGGGCAGCGCGACGGAGGAACCGGGCGCGGTGCCGGACGAGTCGGGAGTCCCCTCCCGGATCAGCAGTTCTGTCACGATGTCGCGGGCACCCCCTCGGCGATCCTCGGGTCGAGGACCGGGTAGATCAGGTCGACCACCAGGTTCACGCCGACGAACACCAGCGCGGCGAAGAGCACGATGCCCTGCACCAGCGGGATGTCCTGCACGCCGACGGCCTGCACGGTGAGCCGGCCGAGGCCGGGCCGGGTGAACACCGTCTCGACGACCACGGTGCCGGCCAGCAGGTTCCCGGCGACGTAGCCGAGGACCGTCAGCGCCGGGATGGCCGCGTTCTGCAGCGCGTGCCGCAGATGGATCGCCGCCCGCCCGACGCCCTTGGCGCGGGCGGTCTGGACGTACGGCTCGTCGAGCACGGTGGTGAGGCTCTTGGCCAGCACCTGCGCGATCAGCGCCCCCATCGGCAGCCCGAGGGTGATCGACGGCAGCACCAGCGCCGAGAAGCCGGACGCCCCCACCGACGGCAGCCAGTGCAGGCCGAACGCGAAGATCTGCACCAGCATCAGGCCCACCCAGAACACCGGCAGCGACACCGCGAGCGACGGCAGCGCCATCAGCAGCTGCCGCAGCCAGCGCAGCGAGGTGTACGTGGCGGCGAGCGCGAGGCCGCCGCCGAGCACGATCGCGACCAGCAGCCCGCCGAGCGCGATCTGCACGGTCGGCGGGAGTGCCTCCAGGATGGCCGCCCGGACGTCCTGCCCGTTCTGGATGGACGTCCCGAGGTCACCCGACAGCGCCTCGCCCAGCCGGTGCGCGTACTGGACGACGAGCGGCTGGTCGAGGCCGTACCGCACCTTGAGGGCCTCGATCGCCGCCGGGGTGAGCGGTTCCCCGTCCAGTCCGCCGCCGGCCATGGTGGTGATCGGGTCCCCGGGCAGCAGGTAGAGCACGACGAACGTCACGGTGTACGCGGCCCAGAGGACCGCGACGGCGGTGGCGACCCGGCGGGCGAGGTAGCGGATCACGGCCGGATCACCTCGCGTCGGTCTTCCACGCGTCGTGCAGCTGGATGCGCGAGGAGGCGTCGAAGGCGACACCGTGGACCCCGGCGCCCACGCCGAGCACCGTGGTCAGCTCGACGATCGGCACGAAGACGCCCTCCGAGAGCACCGTCTGCTGCGCCTGCTCGACGATCGCGGTGCGCTTGGCCGGGTCCGGCTCGGCGGCCTGGGCGGTCAGCTGCGCCTGCAGCGGGCTGTCCGGGAGCCGGAACAGGTTCGCCCCGCCGGTGGAGAACTGGCCGCGCAGGATGTCCGGGTCGGCCCGGGTGACGTTGTACCAGAGCGCCGTGAAGTCACCGGAGGCCTGCAGCTGCGCGGCCTGGGCGATCGGCACCTCCTGGACCTGCAGGTCGATCCCCACGGCCTTGGCCTGCTGCTGCAGGAGCTCGAGGGCGGGCTTGTTGGTGGCCGCCACCGGCGAGTAGGTCACCGGGACCGTCAGCCGCTGCCCGTTCTTGACGCGGATCCCGTCCGGCCCGGCCGTCCAGCCGGCCGCGTCCAGGGTGGCCGCGGACTTCGCCGGGTCGAAGGTGAGCCCCTGGTCCGCGTACGACGGCGTGGTGGAGGCCAGCACGCTGGTGGCGGCCTTCGTCTGCGACGGGAAGACACCGCCCACGATCTCGTCGCGGTTCACCGCGGTGAGCAACGCCTGGCGCACCGCCGGGTCGGAGACGATCGGCTTGCTCTGGTTGAACGCGATGCCGAAGACGACGCCGGGGTTGGACCGGGCCAGCAGCTGCGCGCCCGCGCCGGACAGCGGGGCCTCGTCCTGCTGCCCGATGCTGCCGATGGCGTCCACCTCACCGGACTGCAGCGAGCCCGTGCGCACCCCGGACTCGGGCACGATCCGGAACTCGACGGTGTCCAGGTACGCCTCGCCCTGGTGCGCGAACAGCGACGAGCCCCAGGCGTACCCGGGCCGTTTGGCGAGCGTGATCGAGGCGTTCTTCACGTAGTTCTGCAGCGTGAACGGGCCGGAGCCGATCACCCCGGCGCAGCGGTCGTCGTCCGACTTCGCGACCGAGGCCGGCGACAGGATGCCCAGGCTGTGGGTCGAGGTCGCCTGCAGGAACTGCGCGTTCGGCTGCTGGAAGGAGACGGTGAACTGCGTCGGCGAGGCGACGGTGGTACCGGCGTAGCCCGCGAGGTACCCCTTCGGCAGGGTGCCGCGGGCGCCGAGCTGCGGGATCCGGTCGAAGTTCGCCTTGACCGCGTTCGCGTCCAGCGGTGTGCCGTCGGAGAACGTGACGCCCTCGCGCAGGGTGAAGGTGTAGCTCTTCGCGTCCGGCGAGGTCTGCCACGACGTGGCGAGCCAGGGCTGGAGCTCCCCGGTCTGCGGGTCCTGGTCGGTCAGCGAGTCGACGAGCTGGCGCACCGAGTAGATCGTGTCGTTGCTGCCGACCTGCTGCGGGTCGACGCACCCCGCGTCACTGCCCACGGCGAAGCGCAGGGTGCCGCCGGGCTGCGGCGGGCCCGCGTCGCCGCCGGCGGTGCTGCCCGCGGAGCCGCCGCAGGCGGCCAGCGCGACGGCGGAGGCGGTGAGCAGGGCCGCGAGGAGCGACCTGCCTGGTCTGACGGTCATCGGGGTCCTTGAGGTGGATGAGGGTGCCGAACGAACCGGCGGGGTGCCGGTCCTCGGGTGCGTGGGAGCGGAGGGTCAGGAAGCGGTGCGGGTGCCCGCGGTGTGCGGTTCGCCGAGGCCCGCGGGCGGGCACAGGCCGAGGTTCTCGCGCAGGGTGGGACCGGTGTAGCGGTCGCGCAGGACACCGCGGTCGCGTAGGTGCGGGACCACCTTCTCGACGACCTCGTCGAGACCCGCGGGGCTGACGTAGGAGCCGAGGATGAAGCCGTCGACCGCGTCCTCCTGCACGTACCGGTCGATCTCGGCGGCGACCTGTGCCGGCGTGCCGACGAACACGGCCCGGTCGAACACGTGCGTGACGACCTCGCGCAGCGACCAGCCGCGCTCCCGGCCGAGCGCCCGCCAGGCCTCGGCCGTGGCGTGGGCGTCCTGGGTCAGCGGGGCGCGCCCGCGGATCCACTTCGGCGCCTCCGGCGTGGGCTCGAGGTCGGGCACCGGCCCGTCCGGGTCGACCTGGGAGAGGTCGCGGTTCCACACCATCTCGGCCAGCACGATCGCGGTGAAGGGGTCGACCTGCCGGCTGCGGACGTCCCGGTGCCGGTCGCGGGCCTCGGCCTCGGTGTCGCCCAGGATCACCGACGCCGACGGCAGGATCTTGACCTGGCCGGGATGCCGGCCGAACTTCGCGACCCGCGCCCTGACGTCGGTGTAGAAGGCCTGCGCCTCCTCGAACTTCGAGTAGCGGGAGAAGATCGCGTCGGACCGGGAGGCGGCGAAGTCCCGCCCGGCCGGCGACTCCCCCGCCTGCAGCACCACCGGGTGGCCCTGCGGGCTGCGCGGAGTGCCGAACGCCCGGCGATGTCGAACTGGGCACCGCGGAAGGCGAAGTCGCCGACGTGCCCGTCGCGGAGGAACCGCCCGCTCGCCGGGTCGGCGACCACGGCGTCGGATCCCCAGGAGTCCCCCAGCGCCCGGACGGCGTCGAGGGTCTCGCCGGCCCGCTCGTAGCGCTGGGAGTGCTGCAGGAACCCGCCGCGGCGGAAGTTCTCGCCGGTGTCGGCGTCGGAGATGGTAACGACGTTCCACGCGGCCCGCCCGCCGGACAGGACGTCCAGCGTCGCGAACGTGCGGGCGAGCTCGTAGGGCTCGTTGAAGGTGGCGTTGATCGTGCTGGCGAGCCCGATGTGCTCGGTCACCGCGGCCAGCGAGGCGAGGACCGTGAAGGTGTCCGGCCGCCCGACGACGTCCTGGTCGAAGACCTGCCCGCCCCGGGTGCGCAGCCGCAGCCCCTCGGCGAGGAACAACAGGTCGAACGTGCCGCGCTCGGCCGTGCGGGCCCAGTGCTCGAAGGACGCGAAGTCGATGTGGCTGCCCGACGCGGGCTCGCTCCACACGGTGTCGTGGTTGACCCCCGGGCAGTAGGCCCCGAGGATCACCTGCTTCTTCGCCGCGCGCCGTGCCGATGGTTCGCTCGCTGTGTCCACCCACCCCGCCGGCTCCGCAAGCTCCGCCGGCTGCCGTCCCCCGAGCTCGCTCACGCCGCCACCCCCGCGTACCGGCCGGCCGGACGTTCGAGACCGAAGCGTTCGCGTAGGGTCCCCGGCTCGTAGGCGGTGCGGAACAGGCCGCGCCGCTGCAGCTCCGGGACCAGCCCGTCGACGATCGCGTCGAGGTCGGTGGGCAGCACCGCGGGCCGCAGCCGGAACCCGTCGACCCCTTCCGCCTGCCAGGACTCCAACAGGTCGGCCAGCGCGGTCGGGGTGCCGGCCAGGACCGCGGCGTCCGAGCGCAGGCCGCGGGGTGCCAGCCGGCGCCGTCGAGCGCGACGGCCAGGTGGATGGGGGCCATGGGGCAGACCTCTCCTGCGGGAGAAGGGACGGGGTTCGGGTCCTCGTCAGCCCCGACAGCCCGCGCCGGCCGTGCGCAGGAGATCCACGTGGCGCCGCCGCACCCCGAGAAACATGACTCCTCCATCGCTCCCGGCTTGAGCACCCGCACCCGTCGACGGGGGGTTGCTGCGGCGTCGTCGAGCCAGGTCTCTCGGCCGCTCTGGATGGTGTGACCCCGCGGGGCCGGTCCTCACTCTACGGATCAGGAGGGCGTCCTCGTCAATCCTCCGGGTGACGAGTGTGATCGAGGCCGCGCCCGATTGTCCGGACAGGACGAAATCGCTGTCCAGCAGGGAGAACGAGACGCCGCAACGGGGCTCGAACGTCCGGACGATCGACCTGTCGTCCCGGCTCAGACGGTCGCGATGCCGGTCACGGCGACCTCGCGCAGGGTCATTTCGCCTCCTCCGACTCGGCACCCGCCGGCCAGCCCGGCAGGTCCGCCTCCTTCTGCACACCGGTCGCGTTGAGGAACCCGGCCGCCATCCGGTAGAAGCCGACCAGCACGACCAGCTCCACGAGCTGGGTCTCGGTGAAGCGACCGGCCAGCTCGGCCCAGGTCGCGTCGGACAGGTCGGTGTGGTCGAGCACCTCGTCGGCGGCCCGCAGCAGCGCGGCGTCCGCCGCCGACCACGGCGCGCCGGGCTCGGCGACCCGGGCGATCTCGGCGTCGGTGAGCCCGGCCCGGCGTCCGATCAGGACGTGCTGGGCCCACTCGTACTCGCAGCCGCTGCGCCAGGCCACCCGGAGCACGACGAGCTCGCGCTCGCGCGCGGGCAGCTCGCCGCGGGTCAGGAAGAACCCGCCGAGCACGTTGAACCGCTTCATCATCCGCGGGTGCCTGGCCATCGTCCGGAAGATCACCAGCGGCACGCCCCGGTCGTCGCCGAGGGTCTTGGCCAGCATGTCGGCGACGTCCGGCGCGGGATCCTCGACGGGGGCGACGCGCGGGTCGGCGGCGTGGGGGAACGGCATCAGCCGACCACCTTCGCCTCGCGCAGCGCCGCGATGGCCGCGTCGTCGAGCCCGAGCCGGGTGCGCAGCACGTCGTCGGTGTGCTCGCCGAGCCCGGGCAACGTCGCGGGCACCTGCCCGACGAGCGAGCTCGCCACCTTGATCGGGTTGCCGACCGTGCGGATGGTGCCCAGCTCCCGGTTCGCGGTCTCCTGGCGCATCTGCCGGGCGGCGACCTGCGGGTCGTCGAGCAGGTCGTCCGTCGTGTTGACCGGCGCGGAGGGGACCCGGTGCCCCTGCAGGGCCGCCACCGCCTCGGCCCTGGTCCGGGCCCGGGTCCACTCCTCCACCGCCGGGCGGACGAGCCGCTCGTGCGCCTTCGACCGCTGGTGCCCGGTGGTGAGCTCGGGGTGGTCGGCGAGGTCGGGCCGGTCGATGCAGTCGCAGAGCGCCGCCCACTCGCGGCCGTTGAGCACGGCGATGATCACGTAGCCGTCGCTCGTCTCGAACGGGCCCCACGGGGACTGCAGGGCGTACTGCCCGCGCCCCATCGTCTCGCCGACGTGCTCCTGGTAGGCGAGCGGCAGGTCGTTCATCAGCAGCGACGCGTCGAACATGCCGATGTCGACGCGGGTGCCCTCGCCGGTGCGGTCGCGGTCCCGCAGCGCGACGAGCGTGCCGGCGAAGGCGCAGGTGCCGGAGAAGATGTCCGACATCGCGAAGCCCATCCAGGCCGGCGGGCGGTCCTTCTCCCCCGCCAGATGGGTCAGGCCGGCCATCGCCTCGGCGATGATCGCGTAGGCCGGGAGGTCGCGGTACGGGCTGGGCAGGACGTCGTCGTGCCCGAAGCCGCTGATCGAGGTGTAGACCAGCCGCGGGTTCAGCGCGTGCAGCCGCTCCCAGCCGAAGCCCAGGCGCTCGAGCACGCCGGGCCGGAAGTTCTCGACGAGCACGTCCGCCTGCTCGACGAGGTCGGCGAGGATCTGCGCACCGCGCTCGGACTTCAGGTCCAGTTCGATGCTCTTCTTGCCGCGGGAGAACCGCAGGATGTTGAGGTTGGTCGAGCCACCGGGGCCGTGCAGCTCGTAGCCCGCCTTGCGGTAGGTCTCGCCGCCCACCGGCTCGATCTTGATCACGTCGGCGCCGAAGTCGGCCAGCATCATGCTGGTCACCGCCCCGCTCACGATCTGCGTCAGGTCGACGACGGTCACGCCGTCCAGTGCGCGAGGCGCCACCTGGTCTCCCGTCCGCCCTCACGCTCATGCAGTGAGAGCTACTCTTGCTGGTTGGCACAACCGTAGGAACGCCGCCGGAGCGCGTCAAGCCCGCGGGGCCAGTAGGCTCACGCCGTCAGGAGGGAGTCCCGGTGCGGTCGATGCAACGCGTGGTCGCGATCCTCGAGGGCGTCGCCACCGCCCGCGGACCGGCCACCGCGGCCCGGGTCGGCACCGGGACCGGGCTGTCGCTGTCCACGGTCTCGCGGATCATGCGCGAGCTGGCCGAGGAGCAGATGCTCGACCGCCTCGACGACGGCTCCTACGTCCTGGGCTCGCGGGTGTTCCGGCTGGTCCGGGACGCGCGGGCGGGGGGCGACCCGATGGCCACCATCCATCGCGTGCTCGCCGAGCTGCGTGACCGCACCGGCGAGACGGCGTCGCTCAACGTGCGGCGGGACGACACCCGCGTCTGCATCGCGTCCGTGGACAGCCGCCACGAGCTACGGCGGGTCGTGCCCGTCGGGGACGCGATGGCGATGGTCGGCACGGCCACCGGCGACGTGCTGATGGCCGAGCTGGGGGCCGCGGAGCAGACCGCGCTGATCGAGCGGGCCCGCGACGCGGCCGGCTCCCGGGTGGAGCTGCTGGCGCGGCTGCGCGAGACCGCGGAACGCGGCTGGGCGGTCCAGGCGGACGGGCTGATCTCCGGCGTCACCGGCGTCGCGGTCCCGGTGCGCGCCGGAGGGGCGGTCGTCGCGGCCGTCACGCTGTCCGGCCCGACCACCCGGATGTCGCCGGAGGTCGTGGAGAAGTGCCTGCCGGACCTCGAGGACGCGGCCCGCCGGATCGCGCCCTGGGTGCGCGAGCCGGGCTGATCCGACGACCGGGCCGCGGCACCGGGCCGATCCGGCTACCGGGCTGATCCTGCCACCGGGCCGATCCGGCTACCGGGCTGATCCTGCTACCGGGCTGATCCGACTACCGGGCTGGTCCGGCTACCGGGCCGCGAGTTCCCGCGCGGCGGCCAGGGCCTGCCCGGCCCCCTCCGCGGTCCGAGCGGCGGCCTCCTCGAGGGACCGGGCATTGTGCTCGCGGGACAGGGCCTCCACGGCGATCGGCACGTCGATCCCGAGTCCCGCCAGCCCGGCGAGCCACCCCGGCAGGTCGATCGCCCCCTCGCCCGGGACCAACCGGAACTCGAGCGCGTCCTCCGCCGGGTCCGGCCGCGGCTCCGCCAGCATGTCGTTGAGCTGCAGCGACACCACAAGGTCGGCCACCGCGGCGATGTCCGGGAGGGACACCCCGGCACGGTGGACGTGGTAGGCGTCGAGCACGATCCCGGCGTTCGCCGCGCCGGACGCCCGGACGAGCGCGGCCGCCTGCGCCGGGGTGGACACCGGGGAGTTCGCGCGGGCCTCGAACCCCACGGTCAGCCCGTGCTCCGCGGCCCGTGCGCACAGTCCGGCGAACCGCTCGGCGAGCAGGTCCGCCGGCACCGCGGTGGCCCCGGCGTCGACCGCCGCGTCGACCACTTGGATCGTGGTGACCTGCCGGGAGCCGAACGCCGCGGCCAGCGCGAAGACCGCCTCCTCGTCGCCGCGGCCGCCCGAGTCCCAGCCCCGCAGCGGCTCGAGCTCGGGGACCGCGAGGCCGGCCACCGCCGCGCGCACCTCCGGAATCCCCTGCGCCGCTTCGGCCGGGGCGAGCGCGAGCCCGGTGAAGCCCGCGGCCGCGGCGGCCTCCGCCCGCGCGGCGAGCGCGTGACGGGGCGGCCGGCTCAGGTGCGCCCCGGTGAGCGTGTAGTAGCTCGCGACGAGGTCGGTGCGGTCGAGGAGCCCCACCTCAGCCCTCCCGCCGGGCGGGGACCAGGCACATGCCGTGCGACCCGCCGAACGCCGGGCCGATGTTGTTGTCCAGCGTCGCGGTGACCTCGTAGGTGTCGAGGTCGATCACGCTCACCGACCCGGTCTTGAGGTTTGCCGTGAACGCGGTACGGCCGTCAGCGGAGAAGCGGGTGGTGAAGGGCAGCTCGTCGACCTCGACCGAGGCCAGCACCTCGAGCCGCTCCGGCTCGACGACGTGCACCCGGCCGCGGACCGGGCCGCCTGGCGCGGCCCCCGGCTCCGGGAAGCGGAACTCAGTGACCAGGACCCGTCCGTCGGGCGCGACCCGCAGGGCGGACAGGTACTCGTCGAACTCCAACCTGCCGACCACCTCGTCCGACGCGACGTCGATCTTCACCAGACCCGGGGCCGGCGTGCCGGGCGGCGGCACCGCCTTGTTCAGCTGCCCCTGCGCGACGTTGATGACCAGGCTCATCATCGGCGTCGCGGCGAACACGTACCGGCCGTCCGGCGAGCAGTCGATCTCCTCCGCGCCGGCCGGGGCGGGGATCGTGCCGATCTGCCGGCGCGCCCGCAGGTCGACGACCGAGAGCACCGGCGCCTCCTTGTGGGCCACGTAGGCCTTGGCGCCGCCCGGCGTCAGGCACATCCAGTGCGCGTTGGGCGCCTCGAGCGGGACGTTCCCGACGACCTGCCGGGTGGCCGCGTCGATCACCACGATCCCGTTGCGACCGTCGCCCGCCTCGACGCCGGTGTAGATCAGGTCGGCCGCCGGGTCGTACTCCACGTCGTGCGGCGCCTCGTACGGGCTGACGTCGATGACGTCCACGACCTTGCGGGCATCGGCGTCGATCACGCTGATCTCGTGGGCCTTCGGCTTGCCCTCGCCGTACGCCCCCGCACGGTAGGTGTGCGCGAGGTAGGCGAGCCGGCGCCCCTCGTCCCACGCCATCTCGTGCGGCTGGGCGATCAGGTCCGGCACGGTGTCGAGCTTCTCCAGCGTGGTCGCGTCGAAGAAGTCAAGCTTCTGCCCGAACTGGCTGGCCACGAGCAGGACGTCGCCGGCGGTCATCGCACCGCCCCGGTCGGGAGGTGGGCGGTCGGCGGGCACACGAACATGGCGGTCGTCCTCGATCCGTCGGGGCGGCGGTGCGCGCCCGATCATTCACCCGTGGCCCGCCGGACGTCCAGACCTGGACCACCTTCAGATCTCACGTGATGGTTGTTACGCTCATACAGCGGTCCATGATCGAGGACGAACACCCAGGCCGGTACCGAGGACGGCCTCGAGGAGGAACAGGCGTGCCCGGAAGCCAGCCCAAGCAGATCCGCTTCAACGCCCTGGAACAGGGCAACCCGAGCTTCCAGTCCTTCGGGCTGTGGGCGCATCCGCGGGACAAGGCCGTGGACTACACCTCGATCCGCTACTGGGCGGAGTACGCGCAGCTGCTCGAGCGCGGCCTGTTCGACAACCTCTTCATCGCCGACGTCTACGGCATGCCGGACGTCTACGAGGGCAGCAAGGACGGCGCCCTGCGCAACGGCTGCCAGTCCCCCAGCGTCGACCCGGCGGTCCTGCTGCCCGCGATGGCCGCGGTGACCGAGAACCTCTGCTTCACCATGACCGGCAGCTGTACCTACGAGCAGCCGTACCAGTTCGCCCGCCGCATCTCGACCCTGGACCACCTGCTCGAGGGCAGGCTCGGCTGGAACATCGTCACCAGCTACCTGGCCAGCGGCGCCCGCGCGATGGGCCTGGACGGGTTGATCGCGCACGACCGGCGCTACGACATGGCGGACGAGTTCTGCGAGGCCGTCTACCGGCTGTGGGAGCAGAGCTGGGCGGACGGGTCGCTGGTCAAGGACAAGGCGACCCGGGTCTACGCGGACCCGTCGAAGGTCGAGGAGATCGTCTTCGAGGGCGAGTTCCACCGCTTCCGTGCCGTGCACGCCGTGGAGCCCTCCCCGCAGCGCACACCCGTGCTGTTCCAGGCGGGCGGTTCCGAGCGCGGCCGCCGGTTCGCCGGCACCCACGCCGAGGGCATCTACCTCAACGGCACCACCACCGACATCGTCCGGGACAAGATCGCGACGATGACCAAGGAGCTGGAGGCCGTCGGCCGCTCCCGGGAGTCGGCGAAGTTCTTCGCCGGGGTGTCGATCTTCGTCGACGAGACCGAGGAGCTCGCCCGGGCTCGTTATGCCGACTACTTGCGGTACACGAGCTTCGAGGGCCTGATCGCCACGATGTCCGGAATCATGGGCATCGACCTGTCGAACTACCCCGTCGACGAGCCGATCGAGTACGAGGAGAACGACGCCAACCGCTCCGCCCTGGAGATGTTCACCCGGGGCAACAGGTGGACGCTGCGCCAGGTGCTGGAGGAGAAGGCGCTCTGCGGCACCAACATGGCGATGGTCGGCAGCCCGGAACAGATCGCGGACGAGCTCGTCCGCTGGATGGACGAGACGGACCTCGACGGCTTCAACGTGGCCAGGATCGTGGCGCACGAGACGTTCGAGAACGTCATCGACATGGTGATCCCGATCCTGCAGGAGCGCGGCCGCTACAAGACGGAGTACGCCCCCGGTACCTTCCGCGAGAAGCTGTTCGCCACCGACCGGATCCCGGAGACGCACCTGGCCGGCACGTTCCGGCGCTGAGCCCCGTAAGCGGCTGACGCTGTGAAGCGCACCACGGGCTGATCCACCGCGCGGCCGTCGGGACGCAGACTGGACGCAGATCAGGATCGGCGCGCCGGAGCCCGACGTCCCACGGGGACCGGCGCGCCCGCACGCGTCAGGAGGTCCCGTGCTGCACCTCGCCGCCCCGTCCGCCCCGCCGGTGGGCCGACGATGACGGACCTGGACACCGTCGATACCGCGACCGCGCCGGTCGCCGTCGAGTCCCTCCTGGGTGTGGAACCGGCCGGCGCGCAGGTCTTCGAGGCACCCGGCCAGGGCGGGTCGCTCGAGCGCGGGTTCGGCGGCGTCGTGGTCGGCCGGTCGCTGCGGGCGGCCGGGCTGACCGTCGACCCGGGCCGCCCGGTCCATTCGCTGCACGGCCACTTCCTGCGCCCCGCCGACGCCGGCGCCCCGACCCGGTTCCACGTCACGCCCGTCCGCGACGGCGCCACGATCAGCACCCGGCAGGTCGTCGCCGAGCAGCACGGCAAGGAGGTCTTCCTGCTCACGGCCTCGTTCCACGTGCCGGAGGAGAGCTGGGCGCACCAGCTGCCCCTGCTCGGTGCCAGGACGGTCGACCCGGACTCCCTCCCCACCCCGCTGGAGTGCGTCGCCGGGGCCGACGAGACGGTGCGCGCCTGGTGGAGCCGGTTGGCCGGGCTGCACCCCGTGGACCTGCGGTTCGAGGGCGAGCTGCCGCGCTCGGCCGCACACCGGGGCGAGGCCGCGCCACCGCGCCACCGGTTCTGGGTGCGGACCCGCGACCCCCTGCCCGACGACGCCCTGCTGCACCGGTCGGTGGTGGCCTACGTGTCGGACATGATGCTGCTGTCCACCGCCCTCGCCCCGCACGCCACGATGTTCGGCGCCCCGGACGTGAGCGCGGCGAGCCTGGATCACGCCGTCTGGTTCCACGGGCCGCTCCGCGCGGACGGCTGGCTCTGCTACGAGCAGGAGAGCAGCTGGGCGGACGGCGGCCGGGCGCTCTGCCACGGCCGGCTGTTCACCGCCTCTGGGCGGCTCGTCGCGACGGTGGCGCAGGAGGCGATGATCCGCCGCCGCGCGTAGCGGCTCTTCGCCAGGGCGCTCCCGACACTGCCCGACTGACCGAGTCCCGCGGGCAGGGCAGGATGCGCGCATGACCGACCGCCCGGCACCCGCCCCTGGCATGCGGCACCGCAGCATGCGGGACCACAACCTGGGCGTCGTGCTGGGCGAGGTCGCGCGGCGGGGCACGATCAGCCGCGCCGGACTGGCGGTGGCGACCGGGCTGACCAAGTCGACGGTGTCCTCGTTGGTCGGCGAGCTCGTCGAGGCGCGGCTGCTGGTGGCGGAGGGTCGCACCGGTGAGGGTGAGCGGGGCCGGCCGGGCATCGGGCTGGGGCTCGACGGCGGACACGTCGCCGGTCTCGGCTGCGAGATCGGGGCGCGTCGGCTGGCGGTGCGGGTCGTCGACCTCCGCCGGCGCACCCGGGTCCGGCTCGAGCGGGTCGGGTCGAACCGCCGCTCCCCCGATGCCGTGTTCGCCGAGCTCGGCGCTCTCGCCGTGGAGGCCGAGCAACGGGCCCACGCGCAGGGGCTCACCCTCGTGGGCGCGGGGCTCGCCGTCCCGGGCCTGCTCGACCACGACCAGCGGCGGCTCGTCGCGGCGCCGAACCTGGGCTGGCGTGACGTCCCGCTCGACCCGCACCTGGCCGGACTCCCGCCCCGGGCGGGCCTGCCGGTCACGGTCGACAACGAGGCCAACCTGGCGGCGCTGGGCGAGCTGCGGCTCGGCGTCGGGACGGGCCGGCCGTCGTTCCTCGTGGTCACCGGCGAGGTGGGCATCGGCGCGGGGCTGGTGGTCGGGTCCGGGCTGTACTCCGGCGCCGACGGGTTCGCCGGCGAGCTGGGGCACGTCGTGGTCGTGCCCGGCGGGGCCCCCTGCGCCTGCGGCGGGCGCGGCTGCCTGGAGACGGTCGCGGGCCTGCCCGCCCTGCTTCGCGCCGCCGGTCTCGACCCCGAGGGCGGCCTCGCGCCGCTGCTCACGGCCCTCGACCGGCCTGCGGGCGACGCGGCGGGCGACGCCGCCCGCACGGCCGTCGACGGGGCCGCCGCCGCACTCGCCCTGGCTCTGACGGCTGCGGTGCACCTGCTCGCCCCCGGGCTGATCGTGCTCGGTGGCACCCTCGCCGCCCTCGGCCGGGTGCTGATCCCCCGGCTCGACGTGGCCCTCGCCGCGCAGGTCGGGGCGCTGCGGGGCAGCGCTCCGCCGGTCACCACCTCCGCCCTCGGCGCCGACGCCGCGGTCCTCGGCGCCGCGCTGGGTGTGCTCGACGCGGTCGTCGCCGACCCGGTGCGGATCCTGCCCTCCTGATCCGCGACGGCGACTGGCGGAAGCCCACAGCGCGACTCGCAGACGTCCGGGCTCTCGCCGCGCCCATGCCGGCCCGGCTACGGTCCCGGTTTAGTTCGCGATCTGGACTAAACAAGGAGCGCCCGATGACCGCACCGACGCCGTCGCAGGCCGACCGCTTCTCCTTCGGCCTCTGGACGGTCGGGTGGCAGGGCCGGGACCCGTTCGGCGAGGCCACCCGCCCCGCGCTCGACGTCGTCGAGGCCGTGGAGCGGCTGGCCGCGCTCGGCGCCTGGGGCCTGACCTTCCACGACGACGACCTCTTCGGCTTCGGCCCCGACGCGGACACCCGGGACAAGCAGGTCACGCGCCTGCGCGAGGCGCTCGACGCCACCGGCATGACCGTCCCGATGGTCACGACGAACCTGTTCACCCACCCCGTGTTCAAGGACGGCGGGTTCACCAGCAACGACCGGTCGGTGCGCCGGTTCGCGCTGCGCAAGGTGCTGCGCAACGTCGAGCTCGCCGTCGAGCTGGGCGCGCGGACCTTCGTGCTGTGGGGCGGCCGCGAAGGTTCGGAGTACGACTCGGCGAAGGACGTCGCGGCGGCGCTCGACCGCTATCGCGAGGCGATGGACCTGCTGTGCGACGTCGTCGTCGACCGCGGCTACGACCTCCGGTTCGCCCTCGAGCCCAAGCCCAACGAGCCCCGCGGCGACATCCTGCTGCCGACGGTCGGGCACGCGCTCGCCTTCATCGAGAAGCTCGCCCGTCCCGAGCTGGTCGGCGTGAACCCCGAGGTCGGACACGAGCAGATGGCCGGGCTGAACTACGTGCACGGCATCGCGCAGGCGCTGTGGGCGGGCAAGCTCTTCCACCTCGACCTCAACGGCCAGCGCGGGATCAAGTACGACCAGGACCTCGTGTTCGGCCACGGTGACCTGCTCAACGCGTTCGCGCTGGTCGACCTGCTCGAGCACGGCGGCCCCGGCGGCGGCCCGGCCTACGACGGCCCGCGGCACTTCGACTACAAGCCCTCGCGCACCGAGAGCTACACCGGCGTCTGGGACTCGGCCGCCGCCACCATGCGGATGTACCTGCTGCTCAAGGAGCGTGCCGCCGCCTTCCGCGCCGATCCCGAGGTGCAGGATGCCCTCGCCACCGCCGGCGTCCCCGAGCTGTCGACCCCGACCCTCGCACCCGGCGAGGGCCACGCCGAGCTCCTGGCGGACCGCTCGTCGTTCGAGGACTTCGACGCCGACCGGGCCGGGCGGCGCGGGTACGGGTTCGTCCGGCTGCACCAGCTCGCCGTCGAACACCTCATGGGCGCCCGCTGATCAGCGCCGGAACGAGCCGATCAGGCCCGGTCAGGACCGATCAGCCGACGGCCCGCAGCCCGCGCCCGCCGCACCGCGTCGGCGGCGCGGGCGGTGACCTCGTCCCACCGCCCGGCGGCGAGCAGCCCCGGGTCGACCATCCAGCTGCCGCTGACGGCCGGGACGCACGGCAGGGCGAGGTAGTCCGCCATGTTCTCCGGCTTCACGCCGCCGGACGGCAGGAAGGACATCGCGGGGAAGGGCGCGGACAACGCGCGGATCCCGGCCACTCCGCCGAGCAGGTTCGCCGGGAAGAACTTCACCTCCGTGAGCCCGCGCTCGGCGGCGACCATCAGGTCCGACGCGCCGGAGACCCCGGGCAGCGCCGGGACGTCGCGCTCGGCCGCCCGGTCCAGCACGGACGCGGAGAGCCCGGGGCTCACCACGAACCGGGCCCCGGCGTCGACGACCTCGTCGACGTGCTGCGGGACCAGCACCGAGCCCGCCCCGACGTGCAGCGTGGGCAGCGCGGACAGGGCCCGGATGCCGGCCAGGCCCGCGGCGGTGCGCAGGGTGATCTCGACGACGTCGACGCCCCCGGCGAGCAGGGCCTCGCCGAGGGGCAGGGCCTGGGCCGGGTCGTCGAGGACGACGACCGGGAGGACCGGGCAGCGGGCGAGCAGGGACACGGGCACTCCTCGGTGGAAGATCGGCGGGGCGGGATCAGCGCAGGACGTCCGTGGGCGGGTCGGCCTGCAGGGCCGCGAGCTCGGCGCGGGTGGGCAGCCCCTCCCAGTCCCCGTGGACCAGGCAGACCGCGCCGCCCGCGGCGTTGCCGAGCGCGAGGGAGGCCTCGACGGGCCGGTCCTCGACGAGCTCGGCGAGATAGCCGGCGACGAACGCGTCGCCGGCGCCGACTGCGTCGACCACCTCGACCGGCCGGGTCGGGGCGTGGACGGAGGTGCCGCCGGCGTGCGCGACGGCGCCGAGCGGTCCGAGCTTCACCACCGCGGTGGCGGACCCCAGCTTGGCCAGCCGCGCGGCGAGGTCGGCGCCCCCCTCGGCGTCGACCGGCGCGGCGTCCGGCGCGGCGTCCACGCCCAGGACCAGGGCTGCCTCCTCGGGTCCGGCGAACACGAGGTCGCAGGCGGGGACGAGCTCGCCCAGGACCGCGCGGGCCTCGGCGTCGGACCAGAGCGTGCGGCGATGGTTCACGTCGAGCGACACGAGCACCCCCGCCTCCCGCGCGATCCCCACCGCGCGGGCGACCGCGGCACGCGGACCGGGGCCGAGCGCCGGGGTGATCCCGGTCAGGTGCAGCACCCGGGCGGCGCCGATCTCGGGCGCGACGGCGTCGACGTGCGCGGGCGCGAGCCGCGAGGCGGCGCTGCCGGCGCGGTAGTAGCGCACCCGGTGCGTACGCCCGCCCCGCAGCTCCTTGAGCATCATCCCGGTCGGGGCGGCCGGGTCCGGGTCGGCGAGCACCCGCACCCCCTCGGCACGGATCTCGCGGACCACGGCGCGGCCCAGGTCGTCGTCGCCGACCCGGGAGACCCACGTGACGTCGACGCCCAGCCGGGCCAGCCCGATCGCCACGTTGGACTCCGCCCCGCCGATGCCGACGGCAAGGGCCGAGCCCGCCGCCAGCCGTCCCTGTGGGGTCAGCAGACCCATGGTCTCGCCGAGGGTCAGCACCGCGCTCACGACAACTCCAGCATGACCTTGCTGCTCCCGGGCGCCGCGGCGACCGCGAGGGCGTCGGCGGCGGCGTCGATCGGGAACCGGTGGCTGATCACCGGGGTGACGTCCAGGCCCGCCGCCATCGCCGCGAGAGCGTCGGAGATCTCCTCGACGAACCGGTACGAGCCGATCCAGGTGATCTCACGGGTGACCAGGTCGCCGAGCGCGGCGGACACCGCGGCCCCGGGCAGGTTCCCGACCTGCACGAGCGTACCGCCGCGGGCGGTCGCGCGGAGCACCGAGCCGAGGGCGGCGGGCGCGCCGGAGGCCTCGAAGACGAGCTCGACGTCCTCGGGCAGCGACCCCGTCGAGACGTCGACGGTCTCGTCGGCCCCCATCGCGCGGGCCACCTCGAGGGACGCCTCGGCGATGTCCGAGGCGACCACGGCGGCCGCCCCGGCGTGCTTCGCCGCGGCCACGACCAGCGAGCCGATCGGGCCGGCCCCGTTGACCAGCACGGTGCGTCCGCGCAGGTCACCGGCCCGGGACACGGCGTGCATCGCCACGGCCAACGGCTCGGCGAGAGCGCCGGACAGGGTGTCGACGCCCGTGGGCAGCACCCGCAGCTGCTCGGCGCGGACCGCGCGCAGGCCGCTGAAACCGCCGTCCGTGTGCGGGTCGAAGGCCGCCGACCCGAAGTACCGCACGTGCGGGTACAGGTTGGTGCGGCCGGCGATCCGCTCGGGCAGGTGCCCGTCGCCGACCAGCTCGGCCGGGTGGACGGTCACGGCGGTGCCGGTCTCGAGGCCGGTCACGCCCGGCCCCAGCGCGGCGACCCGGCCGGCCACCTCGTGCCCGAGCACCAGGGGGTGCTTCAGCGAGGCCGTGCCGGAGGCGCCGTTCTTCCAGTAGGCCACGTCGGAGCCGCAGATCCCGCCCCACTCCATGGCGACCAGGACCTCGCCCGGCCCGGCGACGGGGTCGGGTCGCTCGTCGACCCGCAGGTCGCCGGCTCCGTGTACGACTGCGGTCTTCACGCCGCGTCCTCCAGCGCCACCAGGTCACGCCCGCGGGTCTCCGGCGCGAGCAGGGTCGAGACGAGGGTGATCGCCGAGTAGACGACGAGCATCGCGGCGATCGGCCACCAGCTGCCGGTCAGCGCGGTCAGCGAGGCCGCGACGACCGGGCCGATCGCGGTGGCGAGGATGCCGCCGATCTCCTTGGCCAGCGCGAGCTGGGTGAACCGGGTGCGGGCGCCGAACAGCTCCGCCATCGTGACGCTCTCCATCGAGAACAGCCCCAGCACGCCGATGTTGAGCGCGAGGATCATGCCGAGCGTGATCGCCACGGTGCTGCCGCTCGTGATCAGCAGCATCGCCGGGAAGGCGACGACGATCGTCGCGGCGGTGAGGCCGAGGTACACCGGGCGGCGGCCGACCTTGTCGCCGAGCAGGCCGATCAGCGGCACCGTCGCGAAGCCGATCAGCGAGCCCCAGACGATCGCGTCGGTCGGGACCGACCGGTCGACGAGCAGCGTGGTGGCGAGGTAGCCGACCAGGAAGGTCTGCACGAGCCCGGAGTTGCCGGCCTGGCCGAACCGCAGGCCCAGGGCCAGGAAGAACGCCTTCCCCTTGCGCTGCTTCAGGCCGGCCTCCAGCACGCCCTCGCGCGAGGCCTCGGTGCGGGACAGGGCCACGCCGTCGACGACGTCGGGCCGCTCCTCGAAGACCGGGCTCTCCTTGAGGTTCCGCCGCAGCCAGACGGCGAAGATCATCAGCACGAAGCTGAGCAGGAACGGGATCCGCCAGCCCCAGGCCAGCAGCTGCTCGTCGCTGAGCACCGCGAGCAGGATCGCCCACAGCCCGGAGGCGGCGAGCGTGCCCGAGTTGGTGCCGAGCGAGGTCAGCGAGGCGATGATCCCGCGGCGCCGGACCGGCGCGTACTCGGCGAGCATCACGGTGGCGCCCGCGATCTCGGCGCCGGCGCCGAAGCCCTGGATCAGGCGCAGCGCGACGAGCAGGATCGGGGCGAGGATGCCGATCGTGCCGTAGGTGGGCACGGCACCGATCAGCGTCGTGGAGACGCCCATCAGCAGGATGGTCAGGAAGAGGACCTTCTTGCGGCCGATCCGGTCGCCCATCCGCCCGAAGTAGATCGCGCCGGCGAGCCGGGCGACGTAGCCGACGCCGTAGGTCGCCATGGCGGCGATCAGGCCGATCGCCGGGCTGACGTCCGGGAAGAAGACCTTGTTGAAGACGATGGCGGCCGCCAGCGAGTAGAGCTGGAAGTCCATGAACTCCATCGCGGTGCCCAGCCATCCGGACACGGCGGCCCTCGTGAGGTCGCGCGTCGTGCGGCTGACCACGCCGGGGGGCTCCGTCCTGGTGCTGTCCGTCGTGCTGTCCGTCATCGTGAACTCCGTTGCTCAGTGACCGCTGGGTGGGGTGGTGTCGTCTCGCGGGGTCGGCAGGGCTCTGTTCAGAGCTCGACGCGGCCCGCGGCGAGGGCGGGCAGGTGGGCGGCGACGGCGGTGACCAGGCCGTCCGTCGCCGCCAGGTCGGGGGCGCCGATCGTGTCGAGCAGTCCCCGGACGGCCGCTGTGTCGGGTCCGCCACGCCAGCAGGCGGCGAGGGCCCCGGCGGCCGGGTCGGTGGTGCCGAAGAGCTGCCCGTCCGGGCCCGGACGGGTGGCGTGCACCCAGCCGGCGAGGGCGAGCTCCAGCACGGGGGCGCGGCGCTCGCGCAGCACCGGGAGCCAGCGCTCCGGCACCTTCAGCGAGCCGTCCGAGCCGATCTGCCGCAGCAGGTGCCGGATCCCCGGGTTGCGGAAGCGCTCGACCAGGTCCCCGGCGTACGCGGCCGGATCCGGCCCGTCGACGGGCAGGGTCGGCGCGACCTCGGCGGCGAGGCTCCGGACCAGCGTCTCGCCCCATCCGGTCGCCATGGCGTCGGCGATCGCCGTGGCCCCGGCCGCCAGGCCGAGGTAGGCCAGCGCGGAGTGGGCGCCGTTGAGCAACCGCAGCTTGGTGAGCTGGTAGGGCGCGACGTCCGGCACGACCAGCGCGCCGTCGCGCTCCCAGGCCGGGCGCGGAGCGGCGAACCGGTCCTCGAGCACCCACTGCCGGTACGGCTCCCCCACGACCGGCAGTGCGTCGACGACGCCGAGCGCCGCGGCGGCCGCGTCGCGGTCGGCGTCGGTCGTGGCCGGCACGATCCGGTCGACGATCGTCGAGGGGAAGGTGACGGCCGCGGCCATCCGGTCGAGCACGGCGTCGCGGTCCGCCCAGGTCGACGCCTCGACGAAGCCCCGCACGACCGCCGCCAGCGCGGTGCCGTTGGCGGACATGTTGTCGCAGCACACCACGCTGATCGGCGCGGCACCGGCCCGCATCCGGGCGGCGAGGCCTGCGGCCAGCCGGCCGACGACGGTGCGGGCGCCGTCCGGGCCCGCGGCGAGGTCGGCGGCGATCGCCGGGTCGGCGGTGTCGAGCGTGCCGTCGGAGCGCCGGTGGTGCCCCTTCTCGGTGATCGTCAGGGTGACGACGGAGACGTCCGGGTCGGTGAGCAGGGTGTCGACCCGTGCGGCGTCGGGGCCGAGGGCGAGCGCCTCGACCACCGAGCCGACGACGGAGGTCCGGCTCCCGTCGGCGCCCCGCTCGGTCACCGAGTACAGGCAGTCCTGCGCGCGCAGCGCCGCCGCGGTGGCGGCGGACCGGGGCGCGACGACCGCGATCCCCCACGGCTCGCCGGTCGCGGCCGCCACCCGCTCGGTGTAGACGGCCTGGTGGGCGCGGTGGAAGGCACCCAGGCCCAGGTGCAGGACCCGGGGCCGCAGCGCACCGGGCTCGACGAGCGGGCGGGCGTCGGCGGGGATCCGGGCCAGGGTGTCGCGGCCCAGGCCGGCGTGGACCAGCGTGCTCACCAGTCGTGCACCGAGCCGTCGAGCCGGCGGGCGACCGGCAGGTAGCGGGCCTCGTACGGGAAGCGCTCGGCGGCCTTCTCGTCGTACTCGACGCCGAGACCGGGCACCTCGCTCGGGTGCAGCATGCCGTTGGCGAGGGTGGGCCCGCCGCGGAAGACCTCCAGGGTCTCGTCGGCGTGGCCCATGTACTCCTGGATGCCGAAGTTCGGCACGGCGACGTCGAGGTGCACCGCGGCGGCCATGCTCACCGGGGAGAGGTCGGTGGCCCCGTGCGATCCGGTCCGCACGCCGTACAGCGCGGCGAGGTCGAAGATCCGGCGCAGGTGCGTGAGGCCGCCCGCGTGCACGACGGTCGTGCGGACGTAGTCGATCAGCTGCTCGGTGATCAGAGACTGCACGTCCCAGATCGAGTTCAGCACCTCGCCGGTGGCGATCGGCGTGGTCGTGTGCTGGCGGATGAGCCGGAACGCCTCCTGGTTCTCCGCCGGCGTCGGGTCCTCCATCCAGAACAGCCGGCACGCCTCGACGGACTTGCCGAACCGGGCCGCCTCCAGCGGGGTGAGCCGGTGGTGCACGTCGTGCAGCAGGTGGAAACCGAAGCCGAACCGCTCGCGAACCGCCTCGAGATAGGTGGGCGCGAAGTTCAGGTAGGCCTCGGTGTCCCACGGCTGCTCGTCGGGCAGCGCGGTCGCCGCGGGCTCGTAGAGCTTGCCCTTGCGCACCCCGTAGGTGCCGCCGACGTCGGGCACCGCGGCCTGGGCCCGCACGGCCTTGTAGCCCAGGGACAGGAACCGCTCGACGTCGTCGAGCAGCTCGGCGGTGTCCTGGCCGCTGGCGTGCGAGTAGACCAGCACGCCGTCCCGGGAACGACCGCCCAGCAGCTGGTAGACGGGCAGCCCCGCGACCTTGCCCTTGATGTCCCACAGCGCGGTGTCGACGGCGGCGATCGCGGTCATCGTGACCGGGCCGCGGCGCCAGTACGCCCCCTTGTAGAGGTACTGCCACATGTCCTCGATGCGCGCCGGGTCCTTGCCGATCAGCAGCGGGACGAGGTGGTCGCGCAGGTAGCTCGCGACGGCGAGCTCGCGGCCGTTGAGGGTGGCGTCGCCGAGGCCGACGACCCCGTCCGTCGTCGTGATCCGCAGGGTCACGAACGTCCGGCCCGGGGAGGCGACGAACACCTCGGCCCGCTCGATCTTGCTCACCAGGTCCCACTCCTTCGGACGATCCGGTCCGCGCGCCCCGGGACTCGCCAGCAGTCGGTCCGGCTGGTCGCGCAGTACTTGTATACAAGCATCCGTCGCGAAGGGGTGCAAGACCGGACCGGACGAGCGATCAGTGACGCCCCACACCCGATATCGTGGGCTCGTGACCCGGACGAACAGCCGGCGGACCAGCCGTCGCGCCGTCTACGAGACGTTGCGCCGCAAGGTCCTCACCCTGGAGCTGCCGCCCGGTGCCGCGCTGTCGGAGAACGAGCTGGCGGCCTCGCTCGGCGTGAGCCGCACCCCGGTGCGGGAGAGCCTGATCCTGCTGGTGGAGGAGGGCCTGGTACAGGTCTTCCCGCAGGTCGGGTCGTTCGTCTCGCGGGTCGACCCGGGCCGGGTCGCCGACGCCCAGTTCCTGCGCGAGGCCGTGGAGCTCGCGTCGCTGGAGGACCTGCCCGCCGAGCTCGACGCCGAGCTCGTCGCGGAGCTGCGCCGCAACCTCGACGAGCAGCGCCGCCCCGGGCTCACGGTCGAGGACTTCTTCGCCCTCGACGAGGACTTCCACCACGGCCTGCTGCGGCTCGCCGGGCACGGCCGCGCATGGGCGACGGTGGTCTCCGCCAAGGGCCACCTGGACCGGGCGCGCCGGCTCGGCCTGCAGGAGACGCCACCCGCCGGGTTCGCCGACCAGCACGTCGAGATCCTCGAGGCGGTGCTGGCCGGCGACGTCGCCCGCGCCCGCGCCGCCATGCGCACCCACCTGCGAGCGGTGTTCGACGACGTCGAGGCCATCCGCGAGCGCTCCCCCGAGCTGTTCGCGTCGGCGTCGGGTACGGTCCCGGTGCGCCGCAACGTCGTCGTCTGGGAGTAGCGGTGCAGGTCCGGACGGTTCGGGGTCAGGTCTCTGCTGTCGCGGCCACGAGGCCGGCCAGCACCTGACGCGCGGCGACCGGGCCGGCATTGAGGTACCAGACGTCGTCGTCGACGGCGGTCGCGCGCCCCTCGGCCACCGCGGGCACGCTGCGCCACAGCGGCCCGCCGAGCAGCTCGGGCGCCGCGCCCTCGCCGCCCTGGACGCCGTAGAACACGTGCCCGCCGTCGGCGCGGGCCAGCTGCTCGGTGCTGATGTCCTCCGAGGTCTTCGCAAAGGTCTGGGAGGGCGGGCGCGGCAGGCCGGCGTCCTCGGCGACGGAGCCGGTGAAGGAGGCCACCCCGAACACGCGGATCCGGTCGGCGGTGACGCGCAGCAGCGAGACGGTGGGGCGTGACGCGACCCCGCCGTCGACCCTGCCGTCGACCCCGCCGCCGAGACCGCCGTCGAGACCGTCGCCGAGCGCGGCGGCGTCCGCGTGGTACGCGTCGAGCCAGCGTTGCGCCTGCTCCGCGCGGCCGAGGCCGTGGGCCAGGATCAGCAGGTCCTGCTTCCAGTTCACGCCCGTGCCCTCGGTCAGCACCGTCGGGGCGATCCGGGACAGCTGCGGGTAGAGCTCCTCCGCCCCCGCCTCGTTCGCGAGGATCAGGTCCGGCCTGGCGTTCGCGACGCTCTCCAGGTTCGGTTCCAGCCGCAGGCCCAGGTCGGCCATCGCGGCGAGCGCGGCGGCCCGCTCGGGGAACGCCTCGGCGAGGTACGCGGGCACGAGGTCGGCGGCGTCGCCGCGGGTGCCGCCGACGGGAGTCACGCCGAGGGCGAGCAGGGCGTCGAGCTGTCCCGTGGCCAGCACCACCACACGCTGCGGCGCCGCCGGGATCTCGGTGGTGCCGCCGAAGTGCGCGACGGTCCGGGGGAACACGCCGTCGGGCTCGGAGCTACCCATCCCGGGGGGGCCCGCGCGCGGCGCGGTCCACCGCTGCGGCGCGTCCGACGGTCCCGCTGACCCGGACGGAGCCGACCCGGACGGGGTGGCCGGTGCCGTCTGTCCGGCGCACGCCGCCAGCGCCAGGACCGCCGCGACCAGCAGCACGGGCAGGCGTCGGACGATATAGGTGAGGCTCACCTATCCATCCCACCTCAGCGTCGCGCTCGGCACCAGGCCCACGGGCGAGCTGTGATCGACTCGGCGTCGACACCGGTTCGGGGCGGGTCTGGTCGAGCCGGGCCGGGTCAGGACGCCGGGTCCGCCGCCGCGCGCTCCCCCAGCGACAGCACCTCGGCCAGCCGGAACAGGCCCGGCACGGCGGCCCGCACCGCCGCGGCCTCCTCCGCGGGCAGGGCGGCGAGCGCGCCCGCCACCGGCCGTTCGTCCTGCAGGACACGCTGGGCTGTCCACCGGGCAGTACGCGCTGGCCTTCGGGGCCAACGCGGCCGGCCTCACCGTCTCCAGCCTGGTCGGCGGCCGGCTGGCCGGGCGGGTCGCGCCGAAGCGGCCCCTCGGCGCCGTCGTCTCCCCGCTGGTCGGGTCCAGCCCGCTGGCGATGGCTGTCGTGATGGTGGTGGCCTCGGGCCTCGGCGTCCTCGCGCTCGCCTCGCTCACGCGAGGGGACGCCGCTCAGCCCACCGACCGGGCGAACCCCAGCACGTCCCGCACCGCCTCGGCGTAGACGTCGGGCATCGCGGCCCGGAACATCAGCTCGCCGACGTGACAGAGGCCGAGGTTGACCTTCCCGACGGACGGGACCTCCGCGGCGAGCAGGGCCCGGTGGTAGGCGATCCCCTCGTCCCGCAGCGGGTCCAGCTCGTTGCACGAGATCACGTGCGGGGGCAGGCCCCGGAGGTCGTCGGCCGTCGCGTGGTACGGCCAGCAGGTCGCGTCGGTCGCGTTGCCGGCTCCCGGGTCGTACACCTCGGCGAGCAGCGGGAACAGCTCGCGATTGAGCCAGTACCGGTCGTTCTCGACCAGCGACGGCAGCGACGCCTCGGTCCAGTCGCCGAGGATGTACGGGCACTGGGCGTAGACGCCGGCGATCGCGTCCACCCAGCCCTCCCGCTTCGCCTTGATCGGCAGGGCGAGGGCGAGGTTGCCGCCGCCGGAGTCGCCGGTGACCACGATGTGCGTCCCGCCCAGCTCGCCGAGGTGCTCGGCCACCCAGCGCAGCCCGGTCGCACAGTCCTCCAGGCCCGCCGGGAACGGGTGCGGGCCGAGCGCGCCGCCGCCGTTGCGGTACTCCACCCCGACGACGAGGGCCCCGGCCGCCGCGAGCTCGTCCCGCCAGCGCGTGTAGAGCGCCCCCTTCGCGGCCAGCATGACCATTCCGCCGCCGTGCACCTGGTAGATCACCGGGAGCGGGCCCTCGACCCCCTCGGGCCGGTGGATGTGCAGGCCGATCTCGTGCCCGCCCTCACCGGTGATCGTGCGCAGCTCCGTCGTGACGCCGTGGATCGGTGGCAGGCCCTCGGCGAGGGTGGCGAAGAGCCCCTCGAACCCCTCCTCGACGGCGTCGACGAACTGCAGCAGCGCGTCCCGGCCCGCGTCGGGTCCCAGCGGGGCGCCGTCGGCGTGGTCGAGGAGCCCGAGCGCGCCCAGCACTGCGACCATCCGCGGATCGGCCCGCGGGTCCGTGCCGATCGTCAGGGCCGGGTCCCCGAGCCGGCCGGGCGGGGTGTGCGGCGTCGACACGTCGGTCGTCATGGGCGTTCTCCTCGTCGAGATCCTGCGGGTCGCGGTGGCCCGACCGACGCGGCAGCGCGACGCGTCGAGCAGGTGATCGCACTATGGTCCACATCACACGGGAGCGTCAAAGTACCCGTGGGCGCCCCGGCGGGCAGTCCGGCGTAACAGTGGACGTGATCGGGACGAGCGCGATCACGCCGGTGGTCCGGCGCAGAGGGAGGAGCGGTGTGGCCTATCCCGACGACTATCCCCCGATCGCCGAGCACGGGCTGATCGGCGACCTGCAGACCGCGGCCCTGGTGACCACGGACGGCAGCATCGACTGGTTCTGCTGCCCGCGGTTCGACTCACCGAGCGTCTTCGGCGCGCTGCTGGACCGCCGGCGCGGCGGGTTCTTCCGGATCGCGCCGGACACGGACGGCGAGGTCACCCGCCGCCAGTGGTACTTCCACGACACCGCCGTGCTGATGACCCGCTTCATGACGGCCGACGGCGTGGGCGCGCTCTACGACTTCATGCCCGTCCGCAACGGGCCCGCCACCGACCGGCACGAGATCGTCCGGGTGCTGCGGGTGGTCCGCGGCACCATGCGCTTCACCGTGGAGTGCCGGCCGCGCTTCGACTACGGCCGCGCCGGGCACACGACCGAGGTCGAGGCCGACGGCGTCGTGTTCCACGGCCCGGACATGGACGTCTGCCTGCACACCGTCGTGGACGGCGGCGGTGCGCCCGAGTGGGAGCGTGACGGGACCGACGTCCGCGCCACGGTCACGCTCACGGCGGGGCAGGCGGTCGGCACGGTGCTGGAGTCCGGATCCGGGCTGCGGCCCCGGCGGATCCCGATGGGCGAGGCCGACGACCGGTTCGACGCCACCGTCGAGTTCTGGCGGACCTGGCTGGAGCGCTCGACCTACGTCGGGCGCTGGCGCGAGACGGTGCACCGCTCGGCGATGTCGCTCAAGCTGATGACCTACGCCCCCACCGGCGCGCTCGTCGCCGCCCCCACCGCCGGGCTGCCCGAGCAGGTCGGCGGCGAGCGGAACTGGGACTACCGCTACACCTGGATCCGCGACGCGTCGTTCTCGGTGCACGCCCTGCTCAGCCTGGGCTACACCGACGAGGCGGCGGCGTTCGGGCGGTGGCTGGCCGACCGCGTCGGCGAGCACGACGGGCCCGAGGGCAGGCCGCTGCGGATCATGTACCGGGTCGACGGCAGCGCCGACCTCACCGAGGAGACCCTCGGTCACCTCGAGGGCTACCGCGGCTCGCGGCCCGTCCGGATCGGCAACGGGGCCGCCGACCAGCTGCAGCTCGACATCGTCGGCGAGGCGCTGGACTCGCTGCACCTGGCCGACCGGCACGCCGTGCGGCTCGACCACCACGGCTGGCAGGCCGTGCGGGACATGCTGTCGTGGCTCTGCGAGAACTGGGACCAGGTCGACGAGGGCATCTGGGAGACCCGCGGCGGGGCGAAGGACTTCGTCTACGGCCGGCTGATGTCGTGGGTGGCCTTCGACCGGGCGACCCGGATGGCCCGGGAACGCGCGCTCCCGGGCGACGTGCCCGGGTGGACGGCCCGCCGCGACGCGATCTACGACCAGGTGATGACCAAGGGCTTCGACGCCGGCCGGCAGGCGTTCGTGCAGTACCTGGGCGGCGACGTCCTCGACGCGGCGGTGCTGATGATGCCGCGGGCCGGGTTCGTGGTGCCGAGCGACCCGCTGTGGCACTCCACCCTGGAGGCGATCGACCGGACCCTGGTGTCCGACGGGCTGGTGTTCCGCTACGACCCGGCGGCCTCCCCCGACGGGCTCACCGGCACCGAGGGCACGTTCTCGCTCTGCAGCTTCTGGTACGTCGACGCCCTGGCCCGCTCCGGCCGGCTCGGCGACGCCCGCACCGCCTTCGAGAAGATGCTGACCTACGCCAACCACCTCGGCCTCTTCTCCGAGGAGATCGGGGCGACGGGCGAGCAGCTCGGCAACTTCCCGCAGGCCTTCAGCCACCTCGCGCTGATCAGCGCCGCGGTGGACCTCGACCACCAGCTCGACCACGGGCCGGGGCGGGTCGCGCCTGCCTCCCAACGGCACCGAATCATCTGACGCACGGCTCGTCTGACGCACGGCTCATCTGACGCACGGGAGGACCACGGGATGCAGATCGCGATGATCGGGCTCGGCCGGATGGGCGCCAACATGGTGCGGAGGCTGCTGCGCGCCGGGCACGAGTGCCACGTCTACGACGTCTCCCCCGACGCCGTCGCCGGCCTGGTGGCCGAGGGCGCGCGGGGCGCGGGTTCGGTCACCGAGCTCGTCGGCGGGCTGAACGCCCCGCGGTCGGTGTGGCTCATGCTGCCCGCCGCGATCACCGGCGACACGGTGACCACGCTGCTCGACGCGCTGGAGTCCGGGGACGCCGTCGTCGACGGCGGCAACTCGTCCTACCGCGACGACATCGACCGGGCCGAGCAGGCCGCCGCGAGCGGGATCGACTACGTCGACTGCGGCACGAGCGGCGGGGTGTGGGGGCTCGAGCGCGGCTACTGCCTGATGATCGGCGGTCCGGACCGGGCGGTCTCCCGGCTCCGGCCGGTGTTCTCCTCGCTCGCCCCGGGTGTCGCGGCCGCCCCGCGCACACCGGGCCGTACCGGGGACCCGAGCCCGGCCGAGCAGGGCTGGTTGCACTGCGGCGCATCGGGCGCCGGGCACTTCGTGAAGATGGTGCACAACGGCATCGAGTACGCCCTGATGGCCGCCTACGCCGAGGGCCTCAACGTCATCCGCAACGCCGGCGCGGGCGTCCGGCCGGCGGAGGCCGACGCGGAGACCGCCCCGTTGCGCGACCCGAAGTACTACCCCTACGACGGGATCGACCTGGCCGAGGTCGCGGAGGTGTGGCGGCGCGGCAGCGTGGTCGGGTCGTGGCTGCTCGACCTCACCGCCGAGGCGCTGGCGAAGGACCCGGCCCTCGAGCAGTTCGCGGGCCGGGTCTCCGACTCGGGCGAGGGCCGCTGGACGTCGATCGCCGCGATCGAGGAGGGCGTGTCCGCGCCGCTGCTCACCGCCGCGCTCTACAGCCGCTTCGCCTCCCGCGGCAGCGAGCTGTTCGCCGACAAGGTCGAGTCCGCCCAACGGCTGGAGTTCGGCGGGCACCTGGAGAAGGGACCCGCGTGACCGCTCCCGCCGGCGACGTCCTGGTGCTGTTCGGCATCACCGGCGACCTCGCCAAGAAGATGATCATCCCGGCGCTGTACCAGCTGGTCCGCCGCGGCGAGCTGACCGTGCCGGTCCTCGGCGTCGCGCGCTCCGACTGGGACGACGACCAGCTGCGCGCTCACATCGCCGATTGTGTCCGCGCCGCGGTCGACCAGGAGGTCGACGAGGCCGCGCTGGAGCGGCTGCAGCGCTCGACGCACCTGGTGTCGGGCGACTACGCCGACCCGGCCGTGTTCACCAAGCTCGCCGACGCGATCACCGCCGAGGCCGGGCCCTCGGCATTCGCGGTGCACTACCTGGCCGTGCCACCCTCGCTGTTCGGCACGGTCGCCGACGGCCTGGCGGGGGTCGGCCTGCACACCCGGTCCCGGCTCGTGGTCGAGAAACCCTTCGGGCGCGACCTCGCCTCGGCCCGGGCGCTGCAGGCCCTGCTGGCGAAGCACTACCCGGAGGACCGGATCTTCCGGGTGGACCACTTCCTCGGCAAGGAGCCCGTGGAGGACCTGCTGGTGCTGCGGTTCGCCAACACGCTGCTGGAGCCGCTGTGGAGCCGGCAGTGGATCGACCGGTTCGAGATCACGATGGCCGAGGACTTCGACGTCGCCGACCGTGGCTCCTTCTACGACGCCGTGGGCACGGTCCGCGACGTCGTCCAGAACCACCTGCTGCAGGTCATGGCCTACCTGCTGATGGACGCCCCGCTCTCCGACGCCGCCGACGACCAGCGCGACGCCAAGTTCCGGCTGCTGCGGTCCGTGCGGCGGCTCGACCCCGCCGACGTGGTCCGCGGGCGGTACGACGGCTACCTCGAGACCCCCGGCGTCGCGCCGGACTCGACCACGGAGACCTTCGTCGCCGCCACGTTCCGCGTCGACGACTGGCGATGGGCCGGGGTGCCGGTGCACGTGCGGGCCGGGAAGGCGCTGCCGGACACCCTGCTCGACCTCGTCGCCGTGCTGCGGCCCCCGCCGCGCGCCCTGTTCGCGGGCGGCCTCGGTGCCATGCGGCCGGACCGGATCCGGTTGCGCGTGCAGCCCCGGGCCGGGATCGCCATCACCCTGCTCGCCAAGCAGCCGGGGCAGGGCGATGTGCCCACCGAGATCCCGCTGACCGTGGACTTCCGCGAGGTGCTCGGGCCGGTCCACGCCCCCTACGAGCGGATCTTCGCCGACGCGCTGGCCGGCGACCCCGCGCACTTCGCCCGGATGGACACCATCGAGCAGGCCTGGCGGATCGTCGAGCCGATCCTCGACCCGGCGACCCCGCCGGCGCGCTACGGCCGGGGGACGTGGGGTCCGGAGGCGGCCGAGCGGCTGCCCGGCCCCGAGGGCTGGGTGCCGCTCCCGCCCACGGCACCCTCGACGTCGTCGGCGACCCCGTCCCCGGGGGCCGCACCGGAGGGAGCCCTCGCCCGGTGAAGCCGTCCGTCGGGCCCGCCCTGCGTCGGTCGGTCCGGGTGTCGGTGCCGGCGCTCGTCGGCTTCTACAGCGGCCTGTACGGGCTGGGCGACTCCGTCGTCGCGCTCTACGCGCTGTTCACGGTGATCGCGCTCGGCGCGCTGTCCGAGGTCACCGGCCCGCCCGACCGCCGGGTGCGGACGTTCCTGGCCGCCGTCGCCGCCGGCGCCGTGCTGGTGACCCTCGGCACCCTGCTCGCGGTCTCGACCTGGGCCGCCGCGGGCGGGATGCTCGTCGTCGGGTTCGTGGTGGCCTACGCCGGGACGGGCGGGCCGCGGGTGGTCGGCGTCGCCACCGGGCTGCAGCTGCTCTACGTGCTCCCCTGCTTCCCGCCCTTCCGGCCGGACACCCTCGACCAGCGGCTGCTCGGTCTGGTGCTCGGCGGTGCCCTGCTGATCGCCGCCGACCGGTGGCTGCTGCCCCGATCGGTGCCGACGCCGGTGCCGGACCATATGGCCGTGCTCGCCGACGAGGTCGCCCGGTTCACCGGCGCGCTGGCCGACTCCCTCCGGATTCCCGCGGCGACCAGGCCGCAGGTCGCTCGGCACCGCGACATCCTGGAGTCGGCGGAGGACCTGCGGGTCACCCGGCTCCCCCGGGAGGAACGGCCGCTCGGGCCCGGGCGCCGGGACCGCAGCCTGCTCGCGACGGCCGCGGCGATCCGGGCGTCGGCCGATCGCTCGGTCGCGCTGGCCGAGCTGATGTCGGGGCCGGGCGAACCTCCGCACCCGCGGACCGCCGACCTCGTCGCGGAGTCCGGACGGGTCCTCGCCGGAGTGGCCCGGACCCTGCGGGCCGGGCAGGCCGTGCCGGTCGACGCGTCCGGGCTCGACGCCGCACTCGCCGCGCACAGCGCCGCCCGCATCCCCGGACCGGCCACGACGCTGCGGGCCGGGCTCGCCGCCGTCGCCCTCGCCGAGGACGCCCGGCTGGCCGCGCTCGCCGTCTCCGGCTGGTCCGGGGCGCCCCGCCCGCCGCCCGCACAGACGCCGCCGATGTTGTGGTTCCTGCACGTCGGGCCCGCGGAGCTGTGGTGGCGGCGGCTGCGGTCGCACCTCACCCCGCGCTCGGTCTACCTGCAGAACGCCGTGCGGCTCGCGCTCGGCCTCGCCGTCGCCCGGGTCGTGGCCGGGGTCCTCGACCTGCAGCACGGCTTCTGGGTACTGCTCGCCACGCTCAGCCTGATGCGCACCTCGGCGTCGGCCGACCGGTCGGTGCTCGTCCGGGCGTTGGCCGGCACGCTCGTCGGCGCCGTCCTCGCCGCGGGGGTGCTGGTCCTCGCCGGCGACGACCGCTCCGTCTACGTCTGGCTGCTGCCGGTCGTCATGGTGGCGACGTTCGCGGCGGGTCCGCTGCTGGGGCTCGCCGCGGCCCAGGCCGGGTTCACGGTGCTGGTCGCGGCGCTGTTCGCCCAGCTCTCCCCGGCGACCTGGCACCTCGCCGAGGTCCGGCTCGTCGACGTCCTGGTCGGCGGGCTGGTCGGGGCGCTCATCGGCGCGGCGGTGTGGCCGCGCGGGGGCGGCGCGGAGGTCCGGCACGTGGCCGCGGACGCGTTGCGCGCGGTGGCCGACGACGCCGAGGAGGTCGCCGCGGTCCTGGCCAGGGCTCCCGTCATTGTCGCGGTGGCCGACGACCCCGGCCGGCTGCACATCACAGCGGTCCTGCTCGAGCACGCGTACGTCCAGTACCGCACGGAGCCGATGCCGCGGGGCGCCGCAGGTCCGGACTGGCTGACCGTCGTGCTGGTGGTGCACCGGCTCGACGCCTACGACGGCGCCCTCCGCGACCGCCATCCCGCGCTGCTCACCGCGGGCGCGGGCCCCGCCGATCCCGACTCGGACGCCCTGCGGGCGGCCGCCGCCGAGGTCGCCCGGGCCTACCGGCGCACCGCCGAGGCCGTCGACGCCGGCCGCGTGCCGGAGGCCCTCGCCGAGGAGTGCCGGGAACGGTTCACGCCGCTCCCGCCGGAGGGCGACTCCCGGCTGCTCGACGGCTGGGGGTGGCTGCACGCCCTGTGCGACAACCTCGCCCGCGTCCGCCGCGCCCTCGCGGGCGACGCCGGCCCGCCGGTCACCGGCGACCGTCCCCGGTCCACGCCGGACCGCTCCCCCTCCTCGCCCTCGGACGGATGATCACGGTTTCGTATCGGAACCTCGCATCGCGGTTAGCGGGACCGTCCACTGCCGATTCCCGACGGGGGGCGACACTGTGGAGGAAACGGAACACCATGATCATTCTCGGTCTGATCCTGCTCGTGGTGGGATTCCTGCTGAAGATATCCCTGCTGTGGATCATCGGCGTCATCCTGCTGGTCATCGGCGCCGTCCTGGCGATCCTCGGCGCAGCCGGCCGTGCAGTCGGCGGACGTAAGCACTATTTCTAGGAGGCCCGTCCTCCCGACGTGGTTCACCCGCGGCCGTGCCGACACCCCGTTGTCGGCACGGCCGCTCTCGTGTGCGCCCCGCCGCACCACCGACCACGGACTCACCGTCACCACCGCCCTCCCCCGGGTGCAGGATGGGAGGCACCGAAGGACCGGGGAAGGAGCGGGCGGTGAACCTCGCGGTCGGTGCGATCACGTTCGTGTGGCTGGGCATGGTGCTGGCCATCTCGTTCCTGGAGGCGCCCGTCAAGTTTCGCGCCCCCGGGATCACGGTGCCGTTGGGGCTGGGCATCGGGCGGCTCGTGTTCCGTGCCCTGAACGTGGTCGAGGTCGTGCTGCTCGTGGGCATCGGCGTGGCGCTGCTCCTCGGCCCCCGGTCGGCGACGGTCGGGTGGACCACGGCCGCGGTCGCGCTCGTGCTCGTCCTGCAGCTCGCGGCCGTCCGGCCCGCTCTCAACGCCCGCACCCGGCGCGTCCTCGCCGGCGACCCGCACACCGGCTCGCGGGCCCACCTCGTCTACATCGCGCTGGAGCTGCTCAAGATCGCCGGGCTCGTCGTGCTCGGCCTCGCCGCGTACGCGGTCGTCTGAATCGCGGAGGCCTCACCCCTCCCAGTCCGGCCCCCGCCGCAGCAGCGCGTGCGCCGCGATCCCGACGCCCGCGAGCAGCACGAGGATCAGGGCGAACGCAGGGACGTCGCCGACGGTGCGCACCACGACCCCGCCCACGATCGCACCGGCGAGCAGGCTGAGCACCGCCGACACCCGCCGCAGCACCGTCTCCCGCGTCGAGTGCGTGCGGTCCGCGACGAGCCCCGTCATCGACATCCCGATGACGCTGGTGGTGAGGTCCGGGACCGCGATCCGGCGCCCCACCGCGTTCTGCAGGCCCATGGCCACGGCCGCGATCACGGCCACCGCCAGGGTCGGGGCGGAGTCGACCACCGGCGGGTGGACGGCCACCACGACGAGGCAGACCGCCAGCAGCACCCACTCGACCAGCACCGTGACCCGAAGCAGCCCGCCCCGCCCGTCGATCCGGTCGATGAGGAACCCCGCCGCCGTCGCGCCGGTCAGGAACCCCACCAGGGCGGACAGTGAGGTGCGGAGGGAGAACCCGGGCGCACCCGAGATCGCGAAGCCGGTGATCACGACGTTGCCGGTCATGTTGGCCACGAAGACCCGGCCGAGCGTGAGCAGGCTGATCGCGTCCATCACGCCGGTGACCATGGTGAGGACGAGCAGCAGCACCGGGAGGGACCCGTGGCGTTCGCCGGCGAGGAGCAACCGCGGGCCGCCCGTCATACGGGGAGTGAATCAGGCCCGGGCCGTGCGGGGAAGGGTCAGCGCCGCGGACCCCGCCGCGCCAGGGAGCCGATCAACGGCACCAGCACCAGCACCCGGGCGAGCGCCCCGCCCGCCGGGCGCGGCCCGCACCGGGGGCCGCTCAGGTCCTTCAGTATCCGCGCCACCGGCGCCACCGCCTCCCGACGTCTCGACCGTCGAAGCGTCGAGGCGGCGCCGGTGGGCCGCAACTCGATCTTGCCCCCGGCTGCGTGCGCCGCCACCCTGGACGCGGGCTCTCCGAACAGTGGCGCGGACCGGCCCGGCGCAGTCCGGGACCGGATCAGCGGGCGGCGCGTCCGGCCCCGGGGCGGGCGTGGGCCCCGTCGTGCCCGCCATCCGGCACCTCCTCGGCGCCGGGCGGGCAGGCCGTCGAGCGCTCGTAGCGGTCGAGGAAGAGGTGGAGGGCGTCGTCGACCTGACGCAGCTCGGCGGCCTGCAGGTCGAGGAAGGCCTCGCCCTCCCCGGTCAGGCGGTAGGTGCGGCGGGCCGGCCCGGCCTTCGGGATGGACCACTGCGAGCGCACCAGGCCGCGCCGCTCCAGGCCGCGGAGCGCGCGGTAGACCCCCCCGGAGTCCCCCTCCCCGTCGTGCAGGGGGCCGAGCCGGGAGACGAGCTCGTAGCCGTGGTCGGCCTGCTCGCGCAGCAGCAGGAGCAGGCAGGGTTGCAGGAAGTTGCGCGGTTCGAGCACGGCCATGCGGGCTCCCGGGACGTCGGCGGTGGTGAACGCCTTCGACAAGCGATACTGGCCGCCTGTGACCTGCAGCACAAGTGCCGGAGCGATCAGAGGAGCGCGGGCGTCCCGTCCCGCCGGACCGGGGCACGCCCGGTCGTCAGCGCATGCAACGCCGCCAGGCAGACGGCCAGCCACGCGCCCCCGAGGCACCACCCGGCCAGCACGTCCGTGAACCAGTGGACGCCCAGGTAGAGCCGGGAGACCCCGATGAGGACGATCGTCGCGGCGGCCGCGCCGAGCGCCGCCACGCGCACGAGGACCCGGCGCACGAGCCGGGCCGCGACGATCGCGACCACCCCGACGATCACGATCGACCCCAGCGCGTGCCCGGACGGCAGCGACGGGTCGAACTGGGGCACCAGCTGCGTGGCCAGCGGCGGCCGCTGCCGGGCGTAGAAGTCCTTGAAGGCGGGCACGAGCACGGCGACCCCGGCGCTCGCGACGGTGACCGTGGCGGCCTCCCACCAGTGCCGCCGCCACACGAGCAGCGCCACGGCGACGAGGGCCAGCACCATCGTGCCGAGGGTGCCGCCGTAGCGGCTGGCGGACTCCATGACCACGGTCCAGTCGGGCACCCGGTGCGCGATGAGCCAGGACAGCACCGGCCGGTCGGCGGCGGCCAGCCCGTCGTGGTCCGCGACCGAGTCGACGACCGTCGCCTGCGCCGTGAACAGCGCCGACGCGACACCGGTCCCCCACACCGCCGGCCGGTGCAGCACCCTGCGGGCCGGGGCGGCCATCGCCCCGAGGGCGGGCAGCCCGGGCAGCGGGGCGTCCCCGGTGCCGGTCGTGCCCCGCAGTCCCACGCGGTGGGCGCACAGCGCGACCGCGACCAGCAGCCAGCACACCCAGACCAGCGCCCCGGCGCCCTGCTGGAGATCGGCGAACCGCACGGTGTGCTCCCTCGTCCTCGCGATGTCCCCGCCGGCGGGCGGGATCCGATGCCGAGGAGTGTGCGCCGCCGATGCTGTAGCGCCGCTGAGGATGCTGTAGCTCCGCTGAGAGACCGGCCGGAAGCCCGCCAGGCGACCGACGCCGGTGCACGGATCGCGGGTCGTGCGGATTATTGCGTGCTGGGCCCGGGGTGCCCCTCCGTCCGGGCCCAGCACGCGGGGCAGGCATCGTCGGCTCCCCAGCGACGATGCCGTGGTCTGCGCCGGTTCGGGGTGGGTACCGCACCGGCCTGGTGTCAGTGGTAGTCACCGGAGGGCGGGCCTGTCCACGGAGTAGTAGATTCCCGGCCCGCGCCGTCCAGGTTCGGGCCGGAAGGCCCTGGGTACGCCGAAGGTCCGCGAGGAGGGTGACCGAGGTGGACGGCAACGTCGGCGGCGGGGCGTGTCCCGGCCCCGCAGGCGTGTCCATAGGGACGGCGGCGGACTACGTGGGGGTCTCGGTCGAGACCCTGCGCGCCTGGCAGCGGCGCTACGGCGTCGGCGCCAGCGCGGTGACCCCGGGCGGCCATCGCCGCTACACCTTCGACGACCTGGTCCGGCTGCGGACGGTGCACGACCTGGTCGAGGCGGGTGAGTCCACCGCCACGGCCGTGCGGGCCGTGCAGGGCCCGCGGCAGCCGCAGGTCGCGCCCGATCCCGACGTGTCGGCGGCGCGGCGGCTGGCGGGCGCCTGCATGGAGCTCGACGGGTACGCCGCCCGCCAGCTCGTCGGCATCGCCCTGGCCGCCGACGGGGTGGTCCGGACCTGGGAGGCCCTGATCCGGCCGGCCTTCACCACATTGGAACGCCTGCCGCTGCCCCCGGCCCGCACGGTCGGGGCCGAGCACCTGCTCTCGCACGTCGTGCTGGGGACGCTGGGCGCGCGGGTGGGCCGCGAGCCGCGGGACCGCTCCGCCGTCGTGCTGGCCTGCGCCCCCGCGGAGCAGCACGAGCTGCCGATGGCGGTGCTCGCGGCCGCTCTCGCGGAGCGCGCGATGCGGGCGACCCTGCTCGGCAGCCGCACGCCGGCGGCCACCGTGGCCGCCGCCGCCGTCATGCCCACTTCCGTGCGGGTCGTCCTCTATGCACACCTGCAGCTCGACGACCCGGGCGGGGTGATCCACTCGTTGCCCGATCCCACCGCTGTGGTCGCGGCCGGCCCCGCCTGGGACGGCGTACCGCTCGACCCGGCCGTCCGGGTCTGCAACGACCTGTCGGACTGCCTCTCCATGCTGAGGCCCGGGTGACCGAGGGGCGCCGCCCCCCGCGCCCTGCGCAGCCACCGGCCGGGGCCGCACCGCGTGTGGCGAACGCCGTTAGCATCGCCGGATGGCCTCGGTGCTGGTGGTGGAGGACGACGGCACGATCGGCGACGTCGTGGCCTCCAGCCTGCGGTCCCACGGCTACGCGGTGGAGCTGGCGCGCACGGGTGCGGCGGCCCTCGAGGCGGCCCGCGGCCGGGGGTTCGACCTCGTCCTGCTCGACCTCGGGCTGCCCGACCTCGACGGTGTGGAGGTCTGCCGCCGGCTGCGACAGCACCTGCCCGCCGCGGTGATCGTGATGCTGACGGCGCGGCGGGCCGAGATGGACGTCGTCGTCGGCCTCGACGCGGGTGCCGACGACTACCTGACCAAGCCCGTCCGGTTGCACGAGCTGCTCGCCCGCATCCGCGCCCACCTGCGCCGCGCCGGGCCCCCCGCGGCGCCCTCGGTGGTGCAGCTGGGCGACCTGAGCCTCGACGTCGGCGGCCGGCGGGTGCTGGTGCAGGGCCGGGAGCTGGCATTGCGCAGCAAGGAGTTCGACCTCCTCGCGCGGCTGGCCCGCGAGCCCGACACCGCCGTGAGCCGGGAGACGCTGATGGCCGACGTCTGGGACGAGCACTGGCACGGCCCCACCCGCACGCTCGATGTGCACGTCGCGTCGCTGCGCCGGCGCATCGCCTCCTGCGGCGGGGCGCGGGTCCCCCGGATCACCACGCTGCGCGGGCACGGCTACCGGCTGGAGCACCCCGACCGCACGCCGGGCGACGCCGCAGCGGAGGGCCGGTCCGGTGCGCCGGGCTGACCGCGGACGGCCCGGCCCGGTGCGCCGGCGGCTGGTCGTCCTCACGCTCGTCACGGCGGCGATCGCCGTGGGGCTCTTCGGGATCCCGCTCGCCGTCGGGCTGGTGCAGTACAGCCTGGAGGACCAGGAGTCGGTGCTGCAGCGGACCGCCAGCCTCACCGCACGGTCCGTGCAGAGCGAGCTGGCCCACGGCGACGCGCCGACAGTGCTGCCCGACCTCCCGGCCGACGTCGTCCTCGGGGTCTACGACGGCGACCGCGACCTCGTCCTCGGTGACGGCCCCGAGCCCGCCGGCGACGAGATCGGCCGGGCGCTCGACGGCCGGGGCTCGCACGCCACCGTCGACGGGACCATCGTCGTCACGGTCCCGGTGACCGGGCGGCACGGCCCGGACGGCGCCGTCCGGGCCGCGATGCCGGTCTCGGCGGTCTATGCCGGGCTCGTCCCCGTCTGGCTCGCGATGGCCGGGCTGGCGGCGGCGGTGCTGGTCACGGTGTGGCGGCTCGCCCGGCGCCAGGCCCGCCGGCTCGCCACGCCGCTGGAGGACCTCGCCGGCGCCGCGCGCCGGCTCGGCGAGGGCGACTTCAGCGTCCGCACCGGCCGGGCGGGCGTCGCGGAGATCGACGAGGTGGGCGGGGCGCTGGACAGCACCGCCGAGCGGCTCGACGCGCTGCTGGCCCGCGAGCGCGCGTTCTCCCAGGACGCCTCCCACCAGCTGCGCACCCCGCTCACCGGGCTGCGCCTGCGCCTGGAGGCCGCACTCGACCGGCCCGACGCCGACCTGAAGGCGGCCCTGGTGGCCGGGATCGCCGAGGCCGACCGACTCGAGCGCACGATCGACGAGCTGCTCCAGCTCGCCCGGGAACGCACCGGGCGCAGCGGGCCGACGGACGTGGGCGCGCTGGTCCGGGAGCTCGAACCGGCACGGGCGGAACGGCTGGCGGCCTCCGGGCGCGGGCTGGTCCTCGACGTGGCCGCGGCGCTCCCGCCGGCGGCCGCCTCGGGGGCGGCGATCCGGCAGATCCTGGGCGTGCTGCTGGACAACGCCGAGGTCCACGGGTCCGGCACCGTGCGGATCGTGGTGCGCGAGTCCGGCGAGGCGCTGGCCGTCGACGTCACCGACGAGGGCGCCGGCCCCGGCCCCGACCCGTTCGCCGCCCCGCCGGAGCGGCGGGCGGCCGGGCACGGGATCGGGCTCCCGCTGGCCCGCCGGCTCGCCGAGGCGGAGGGCGGGCGGCTGGTGCTGAGCCGCGCGGTGCCGCCGGTGTTCACGCTGTTCGTAGCGGCGACCTGGCCGGACCCTGCGGTCGAGGACGGGCCCGACACAGCGACCGGGTCCGAGCCGCTCGACGAGCTCTCCCTCGGCCGGTGACCGCTCTCGACCCCCTGCCGCCCGGGACCGGGGTCAGCCGCCCGAGGGGTGCTCGAGCGCTCTCTTGAGGCGATCCTGCTGGTCCGTGGTGAGCCCTTCGGCGAACTGCAGGAGGACCAGGTCGGCGTCCCCGCCGCGCACCATCGCCTCGCGCATCAGCCGGGCCGCGTACTCGGCGCGCGTCGTCACCGCGTGATAGCGGTGCGCCCTGCCCTCGGACGTCCTCGTGAGGTACCCCTTGTCGACCAGGTTGCCCATCGTCGACAGGATCGTGGTGTAGGCGAGATCGCGCTGGTCGCGCAGCCGGTCCACCATCTCCCGGACCGTCCCCGAGCCGCCGGCCGCCCACAGCTCGTTCATCACCACGCCTTCGAGAACGCCGAGCTGTCGCACCAGTCCCTCCGGTTCACTGCGGCCGACGAGTCGGCGGAGCGACGACCTGCCGGAGCAGGATAGCGCCGCCCAGAGGTGACTTCAGGGGACAACCACCACCTCCGTCGGGAGTAGCGGCCACCGGGGCGAGGCTCACATGCAGAACATGAGGGCGAGGGCGGCGAGGGTGCCGGCTCCCGCCACGAGGGGGACGAGCGCACCCGCGGCGACGAAGCACGCCTTCTCCCCGACCCGGGCCGGCCGTGCCGACCTGCGCAGCGGACGACCGAGGCGGGCCAGCCGCAGCTCCGTGGCGGCGGCCGTCGCACCCAGGGCCGCGGGAGGAAGCCCGATCCTGCCGCGGGCGGCCACCCTGACCAGCGCCTGGCGCACGACATCGGCTCCGACGCTCCGGGCGGCCTTCTCGTCGGCGGCCAGCTCGATCAACCGCCGGACCGCGAGCGGCGCCTGCCGGAACAGCGGCAGCTTCGGGAACGCCGCGCCCAGGGTCTCGGCGAGGAGCACCTGCAGGTGGTGCCGACCGGACAGGTGGGCCCGCTCGTGAGCGAGGACCGCGTCGGTCTCGGCGGCGCTGAGTCGTTCGCGCAGTCCGGTGGTGGCCACGATCGCGTTCGTCCGGCCGCCGATGGTGAAGACGAGCGGCTCCCGGTGCTCGAGCCAGAGGACACCGTGGTCCCAGTCGCCGGCCGGTTCGAGCATCCACATCGTGGTCTCGGCCTTGTCCCGGGCCGCACGGCGGCTGCGCCGGACGCGTCTGACGACCCGGAGGAGACAGACCACGAGCACGGTGGCGATCACGGCACCGACGACGACGTGGAGGTGCAGCCTGGTCGACGCCAGCGCCGTCCAGCACCCGTTCACGATCCGGTGGGCCGGCGTCGACCCGTCGTCGCGGTCGGGCACCAGGACGGCCGCGAGCGCGACGACGGCGCTCAGCCCGACGCCCGCGACCACCGACCACCAGACGTACAGCAGCCCGGCCGGGCTCGCGGACGTCCGTTCGAGCTCGCGGAGCCCGCGAGGCGCCAGGAGGCAGGTCAGTAGGGCACCGATGATCAGGACGCACGCAAGGACCATTTGGGATCCCCCCCAGATCCGACACCCGTCCGCACGGCGGAACCGGCTGACAGGTGCAGCCGCCGGGAGGCTATCGACCCGCCCCACGACGTCACCGGGCCGGAGGTCCGCATCCGTGGGGGCCGTAAGCACTGCGGCCCTTGGCTCGGCGGAGCTCCCCCCGGGGCCCGTCGAGGCTCATCGCCCCCGCGCCCCCTGCCCGGACCCGCCGCCACGAGCTGCCACGGACGGCCTAGTCGCACCCCGGAAATACTATCGAGCTCAGTACGTCACTCCAACGTACTATGCAACTCCGTAGTTCAGCGTGCAACATTCGGGTGCCACACGTCGCAGCCGGGTGGACCGGCTCCCGGGCCGCAACAACCCGCTCGTCGTCCGCGCTCCCTCGCCGTGGCAGCGGGTCCTGCCTCCGTGACCTCACGACCGAGCGGCGGAGGACGGTCGGCTGGCGCCCGGGACGTGCACCGCGCTTCCCGGTCAGGTCCGCAAGGATGAGGGGTTTTGTCATGGGCGGTTGGGGAGACCACGACCACGGCCACGGCTGGTGGGGCGGCGGTTGGAACAGCTGGGGCTGGGGCTGGGGCTGGGGCGGCTGGAAGCACGGTTGGGGCTGGTAGAAGCACCGACCGCTAGCCATCTCACCCCGGTGTGAGGATCGGTGGCCTCGCCGCCCGGGCGCGGGGGCGAGGCCACTGCCGGGCCGGTGCCGGGCACTGCTGCAACCCCCGTGAAGGCGAGGTCGATGACCGGTGTGGAGCCGCATCCGAACGCTGTTCTTCCCTCCCGTCGTGGCCGATGGGTTCATCGAGGCCGCACCGGCTGGCGGCTTCGGCCGGATCTTCCGCAGGTTCTGGCCGGACGTCCGACCCTTCCGGGGCTGGTTGAGTCTCAGCCTCGTGTTCGTGCTGGTGTCCCCCCTGCTCCAAGCCGCCCAGATCTGGATGTACAAGCTCCTGGTCGACGACGTGCTCACCCCACTGAACTTCAGCGCGTTCTGGTGGGTGGCGGGGGTCTACGCGGCTCTGACCCTCGTGGGCGGCGCCGTCACCTTCTGCGACCAGTACCTCGCCGCGTGGATCGGCGAGAACTTCCTGCAGCGGATGCGCAGTCGCGTGTTCGCCCATCTGCAGTCGCTCTCGGTCAGCTTCTTCGACCGCCGCCCGCTCGGTGATCTCCTGAGCCGGCTCACCGGCGACGTGGCCGCCATCGAGAGCCTGGTGCTCGCCGGGGTCGCGCAGTCCGTCTCCGCACTGGTCACGATCGGCCTGTTCCTCGGCATCATGTTCTACCTCAACTGGATCCTGGCCCTGGTCACGCTGATCGCCGTGCCGTTCTTCTGGTCGATGGCGCGCTTCTTCGGCCGCAGGATCAAGGTGGCGGCGCGGGAGGTCCGCCAACGTACCGGGTCGATCAACGCGGTCGCCGAGGAGAGCCTCGGCAACGCGGTGCTGGTCCAGGCCTACGGGCGTGAGCAGGCGGAGGAGGCCCGGTTCACCGCCCAGGCCAAGGGCAGCGTGCGCGCGGCGCTCGCCGCCACCCGGCTCGCGGCCCTGTTCCCCCCGCTGACCGACGTCTTCCAGGTCGTGACCGTGATGACGATCATCGGCGCCGGGGTGTGGCAGATGACCCTCGGCCGGATCACCCTCGGTGGCCTGCTCGTGTTCCTCGTCTACATCGCTCAGCTCTACGGGCCGGTGCGGACCCTCGGGCAGCTCTCCAACACCGTCTTCACCGCCGCGGCCGGGGCCGAACGCATCATCGAGCTGCTCGACCAGGAGCCCGACGTGCGCGCACCCGCCGACCCCGTGCGCCTCTACCGGTCGGTCCCCTCGCCCGGACCGCGCGTGTCGGGGGTGATCGGCCTCGAGCACGTGTCGTTCCGCTACCCCGACACGTCCCACGACGTCCTGCAGGACATCGGCTTCACCGCTCGCCCCGGGCGGATCACCGCGATCGTCGGGGCGAGCGGGGCGGGCAAGACGACCCTGCTCAAACTTCTCCTGCGCTTCTACGACCCGACCGCCGGACGGATCACGCTCGACGGCCACGACCTGCGCCGGCTCGACCCCGTGCAGCTGCGCAGCACGATCGCGATCGTGCTCCAGGAGACCCTGCTCCTCGACGGCACGGTCGAGGAGAACATCCTCGCGGGCCGTCCCGGTGCGACCCACGCCGACCTCGTCGCCGCGGCACGAGCCGCCGACGCGGACGAGTTCATCGAGGGCCTCCCCGAGGGCTACCGGACGCGGGTCGGCCAACGGGGGCGCCTGCTGTCCGGCGGGCAGCGCCAACGTCTCGCGATCGCCCGGGCCATGATCCGCAACGCGCCCGTGCTCCTGCTCGACGAACCGACGACCGGCCTGGACGCGGCCGCGGGCGCGCGGATCCTCACTCCCCTGCGCCGGCTGATGACCGGACGCACCACCATCGTGATCTCGCACAACCTGCTCACGGTCACGGACGCGGACCAGATCCTCTACATCGACCAGGGACGGGTGACCGAGATCGGTACGCACCGCGAGCTGCTGGCCAACAACGACCGTTACGCCCATCTCTACCAGCTGCACCAACGCACGGAGGAACGGACAGAGGGACGGACAGGACATCGGCGGCCGCTTCCGGCGCCGGAACCGCAGCGAGTCTCGGAGGGGATCGTCTCATGAAGATCGTCGTGATCGGCGGCGGGCCGGGCGCCCTGTACTTCGCCATCTCGGCCAAGGTGCGCGACGCGGGCCATGACATCACCGTCATCGAACGCGACCCGCCCGGGGCCACCTACGGCTGGGGCGTCGTCTACTGGGACGACCTGCTCGACGCCCTCTACGGCAACGACGCCGAGAGTGCCCGCGAGCTGCGCGGGGCGTCGGTGCTCTGGCAGCAGCAGGAGGTCCGGCTCCGCGGGGAGACCGCGTTCTACCCCGGGTTCGGCTACAGCGTGGGCCGGGCGGCCCTGCTCGAGATCCTCGGCCGCCGCGCGGCGAACCTGGGGGTCCGCATCCGCTACGAGGAGAACGTCGACGATCTCTCCGGCTTCCGCGACGCGGACCTGATCGTCGCCGCGGACGGGGCCGGCAGTCGTTTCCGGCAGCAGGACGAGCACTTCGGCACGAAGCTGACGAACGGCTCGAACCCCTACATCTGGCTCGGCACCGACAGGGTCTTCGCCAAGTTCCTCTTCGACTTCCGGGAGACCCCGGCGGGATGGGTGTGGTGCCACGCCTATCCCTCCAGCTCGGGAACCAGCACCTTCATCGTCGAATGCCAGGAGCGGACCTGGAACGCGCTCGGGTTCGGTGCCATGTGCCGCGACGACAGCACGAGCGTGCTGGAGGAGATCTTCTCCGACGTCCTGAAGGGCCGCCCTCTGATCAGCGAGTCACGCGGCCAACCGGCCCGGTGGCTGCGCTTCACCGAGGTGTTCAACGAGAGGTGGTACCACGACAACGTGGTCCTGCTCGGCGACGCCGCCCACACGACCCACTTCACCATCGGGTCCGGCACCCGGCTGGCGATCCTCGACGGGATCGCCCTCGCCCACAGCATCTTCGAACGCGCCGACAGCCTGCCCCATGCGCTGGACCTGTACGAGAGGCGGCAGCGCAAGCCCATGTACCAGACCCAGGCCGTGGCCCGCAGCAGCATGGCGTGGTACGAGCACGTCGACCTGTACACCGACCGGGACGAGGTCGCCTTCGCGGCGGCGATGGCCGCACGGCAGGGCCCTCTGCCCCCGTGGTGCCACCAGCTCCACCTCCTCGAGCAGCTGGCGCCCGTCCGGGCCGCGCACCGCTGCTACGAGACCGGCCGACGCTTCTACCTCGCGCGGAGACGGGGCGAACCTGTCCGGTACAGCTCCTTCCCGGGCCCGCGCCCATCGGGCGCGCCGGCCGGCACGAGGCCGGGGGCACGTCCGCGGACGGGAGACCTGCCGGCACCCGAGGCGCGATCCGTCGCGGTGTGAGGCGGGGTGGAGCGTGACCGTGCCCGGTCTAGCCGGTGATCGTCTGGGGGTCGCCCCAGGGGTTCACCGTGAACGGCGTCGCCAGGTCGAGGTTGCCGGCATCGAGCAGGGAGCCGAGGGCGTCGACCCGGCCGACGGACTCGCTCCACACCTCGCTGGTGTCCGAGGAGCTGGGGTTCTCCAGGGTGCTGCGGCGGATGTCGAGGAAGTCCCGCAGCCACTCGGTCTCGTCGACGCCGTCGGCGGGCGAGCCGCCCATGTCGGCGTCGGTCTTCTGCACCAGCGAGGGCAGGCCGTCCGGGCCGTCCTGCGTGCCGTGCTCCACGGCGGTGTCGACGAGGATCGCGAGGCCGAGCGCCGAGCGCACCCCGTTGGCGTCGGCGAGCTTCCGCGCGGGGGCGATGTAGAGCGCGTCGGTGACCTGGTCCTGCACCTGGCGGAACACCGGGTCGTCGGCGGCGCTCCGCCACGCGTCCCGGAAGCCGTCGAGGCCCCGGGTGGAGTCGTCGTACGCCGCGGCGAGCCCGGTCAGGGTCGGGACGTACCCGGCGAGCGGGTTGTCCGGAACCCGCGTGGTGTAGTTCTTCACCACGGTGAGCAGGTCGCCGCACGCGGTGCAGAAGCCGGCACGGCCCGCGGTGTAGCCGCGGCCGTCGTCGAGGTCCTCGACGTAGGCGTACTGGATCGTCGGCGTGCCGTTCTCGAACACGCTGACCAGCTGCGCGATCACCTGGTCGACGTCGCGTTCGCTCGCGGCGCCGCCGCCCGAGGTCCTGCCCGGGGAACCACTCGTGCCTGTGGTCCCCGGGCTTCCCGCGCCGCCGAGGAGCAGGACGAGGGCGGCCGTGAGGAGCACCGCACCGGCGACGACGGCACCGAGCACGGCGAGGAACCGGGTGCGCGTCGGGGCCGGGCGCCGGGGAGGCCCGCCGGCCCGGCCGGCCTCCCGGGAGAGGAACAGGGTCCGCTGCATCACTGTCCATGGTCGTGGGGGCGGGGCCGGACGGGCCGGCCGGGTCGTCCACGACCCTAGGAAGGAGCCTGCCAACGGTTCGGCAGATCCGTGTAAGGGGAACCTCAAATCGAGGCGCGGATCTCAGTCCTCCAGACCCGCGCGGCGGGCGGCGCGGCCGATCTCCGCGTCGGAGCCCGACGGGGTGTAGCGGCGGACCTCCTGCGTGGACCGGAGCAGCCCGCGCAGCGCGGGCAGCCCGCCGGTCACTACGCCGGCGGCGCGGGCCTGGACCAGGGCGTTGCCGAGGGCGGCGGCCTCGACCGGCCCGGCGAGCACGGGCAGGCCGCAGGCGTCGGCGGTCAGCTGGCACAGCAGCTCGTTGCGGGCCCCGCCGCCGACCAGGTGCACGACCCCGATCTCGCGGCCGGACAGCTCGGCCGCGCGGCGCACGGTGCGCCGGTAGGCCAGGGCGAGGCTGTCGAGGATGCAACGCACGACCGTCGCCCGGTTCCGCGAGGGCTCCTGGCCGGTCTCGGCGCACACCTCCGCGATCCGGGCGGGCATGTCGCCGGGCGGCAGGAACCGCGGGTCGTCCGGGTCGACGACGGTGGTGAACGCGGGCACGTCGGCCGCGGCGGCCAGCAGCGCGCCGAGGTCCGGGCTCCCCCAGCTTCGCAGCGACTCCTGCAGCAGCCAGAGCCCCATGACGTTGCGCAGGTAGCGGACGGTGCCGTCGACGCCGAGCTCGTTGGTGAACCCGGCCGTGCGACCGGCCTCGCCGAACACCGGCTTCTCCAGCTCGACACCGACCAGCGACCAGGTGCCGCAGGAGAGGTAGGCGAAGCGGTCGTCGGCCGCGGGCGCGCCGACCACGGCCGACGCGGTGTCGTGCGAGCCGACGGCGGTCAGCGGGACCGGGCCGGGCAGCCCGGTCTCTCCGAGCACCTCCGCGGTCAGCTCACCGAGCCGCTCCCCCGGCTTGCGCAGCGGCGGCAGCAGCCCGCGCGGGATGCCCAGCCGGTCGGCGAGCTCGCCCGCCCACTGCCGCGAGGTCGCGTCGAGCAGGCCGGTGGTGGAGGCGTTGGTGATCTCGGCGCCGACCGTGCCGGTGAGCCAGTGCGCCAGCAGGTCCGGGATCAGCAGCATCCGCCGGGCGGCCGCGAACCGGACCGTGCCGCGCGCCGCGGCCAGCTGGAACACGGTGTTGAACGGCAGGTGCTGCAGCCCGTTGACCGCGTACAGCTCCTCCGGACCCACCTCGGCGTGCACCGCCGCCACCCCGGCCTCGTGCGCGCCGTCGCGGTAGTGGACCGGGTTGCCGAGCAGGGCGCCGTCGGCGTCGAGCAGCCCGACGTCGACGGCCCAGCTCGACGACCTGCTCGAACGCCCCGCCCGCGACCGGCCGACCGCGCTGTTCTGCGCCAACGACCTGCTCGCGATCGGCGTGCTCAACGCCTGCATGCGGCGGCGGATCGCCGTGCCGGACGAGCTGTCCGTGGTCGGTTACGACGACATCGACTTCGCCGAGACGGCCAGCGTCGCCCTGACGACCGTCGGCCAGCCGGGACGCCGGCTCGGCCAGGAGGCCGTCCAGCTGCTGCTCGCCGAGGTGGGCGGGGCGGAGGGCGCGGAGGGCGCGGACGGCACAGCCCCCGGGTCCCCGCGCAACCTCGTCTTCCGGCCCGAGCTGGTGGTGCGCTCCTCCACCCGGGCCGCCGACGTCCGGCTCACCGCGGGCCCGTCCGCCTCCTGAGGGGCGCCCACGGCACGGGCCCGGCCGGCCTCGCCGCCTCGACGCCCGCCCGGGAGACCGGGACCCTCGGCGCCGGACCGGGCACCATGAGGACATGCCGAGCCGTGTGCTGGTCGCCGACGACGACCGGGCGATCCGGGAATCCCTCGCGCGCGCCCTCGAGCTGGAGGGCTATGCGGTGGTCCCGGCCGTCGACGGGGTGGAGGCGCTGTCGCTCGTCCGCCGGGAGTCGTTCGACGCGCTGGTCGTGGACGTGATGATGCCGGGCGTCGACGGCCTGGCCGTGTGCCGCGTGCTGCGCGGCGACGGCGACCAGACGCCGATCCTCATGCTCACCGCGCGGATCGAGACCCCGGACCGGGTGGCCGGGCTCGACGCCGGCGCCGACGACTACCTGCCCAAGCCCTTCGAGCTCGACGAGCTGCTCGCCCGGCTGCGGGCCCTGCTGCGCCGGGCCGCGGTCCACGGCGACACCCAGCGCGCGGCCGAGACCCTGTGGACGGGGGCGCTGCGGATCGTCCCCGCGGCCCGGCGGGTGTGGTGGGACGAGGTCGAGGTGCAGCTGTCGAAGACCGAGTTCGACCTGCTGGAGCTGCTGGTCCGCAACGAGGGCATCGTCCTCGACCACGCCACGATCTACGAGCGGATCTGGGGCTACGACTTCGGCGCCGACTCCAAGAACCTCGCGGTCTACATCGGCTACCTGCGCCGCAAGCTCGCCGCGGCCGGCGCTCCCCCGCTGATCCACACCGTCCGCGGCGTCGGCTACACGGTGCGTGCGGCATGAGCCTCCGGACCCGGTTCGCCCTCGCCTTCGCGCTGGTCGCGGTCGTCGTGGCCGGGCTGGTCGGCTTCCTCAGCTACCGAGCCGCGTCGGATCGCACCACCGACGAGATCGACCGGTCCCTGCGCGCGACGTCCGCGGCCGTCGCGGCGGGGCAGACCGAGGTGCTCGAGCCCGTCGTGGTGCCGCGGGGGCGCGGGCACGGCGGCGGGTACGGCGGCGGGTACGACACCGGCGACGCCGGGGACGGGGAGCACGGCCACGACGACGACCAGCCGTTGGTCGGCCAGCTCGTGCACCCCGACGGGACCGTCCGGTTCCTCGGTGGCCGCGAGGAGACGCTGCCGGTGTCCGCGACCGACCGCTCGCTGGCCGCGTCGGGGAGCGCGGGGGCGACGGCGAGTCGCGACGTCCACGTCGACGGCGCGGACTACCGCATGCTGACGACCGCGCTCGGCGACGGGCAGGGCGCGCTGCAGGTGGCGACCGACGCCGACGAGAGCGAACGCGTCCTGGCCGGGACGGCGATCAGCATCCTCTGGGTCACCGCCGTGGTGGTGCTCGTGGCCGCCGCGGCGGGGTGGCTGCTCGCCCGGCGGATCACCCGGCGGCTGGTGCGGCTGGCCGGGATCGCCGAGGAGGTCAGCGCGAGCGGGGTGGTCGAGCGGGAGGTCCCGGTGCACGGGCGGGACGAGGTGGGACGGCTGTCGGCCTCGTTCACCACGATGCTCGCCCGGCTCGCGGCGGCCCGCGAGTCCCAGGACCGCCTGGTCCAGGACGCCGCGCACGAGCTGCGCACCCCGCTGACCAGCCTGCGGACCAACGCCCGGGTGCTCCGGCGGCTCGACGAGCTGTCCCCCGAGGCACGGGCCCGGCTGATCGACGACGTCGAGGGCGAGACCCGCGAGCTCAGCAAGCTGGTCGAGGAGCTGGTCGAGCTGGCCCTGTCGCGGCAGGGGAACGAGGTCGACGAGCCCGTCGACCTGGCCGCCGTCGCGGAGCGGGCCGCCGAGCGGGTCCGGCGCCGGACCGGCCGGCGGATCGAGGTGCTGGTCGAGGACGGGGTCGTGCCGGTCCGGGGACGACCGCGGGCGCTGGACCGGGCCGTGACCAACCTGCTGGAGAACGCGGCGAAGTTCGACGAGGGCCGCAGCGAGCACCTCGAGGTGCGCGTGGGCGGGGGCCGGGTCGCCGTGGCCGACCGCGGCCCGGGCATCGCGCCGCGGGACGCCGAGCGGGTGTTCGACCGCTTCTACCGCGCCGTGGCCGCCCGCGGGCTGCCCGGCTCGGGGCTCGGGCTGGCGATCGTGCGTGACGTGGCAGAACGCCACGACGGCGTAGTGTTCGCGGAGGCGCGCGAGGGTGGCGGCGCGTGCGTGGGCTTCACCGTGGGCGCGGGCCGGTTCTTACCCGGCTCCGAACCTGCCCACACCGAGGACTCACCGACGGCCCCCAGCATGGGCGGCACCGCAACGACGACCCCGGGAGTCCCATGACCTCCCCCGCCGGTCCGGCGCCGGACCACTCCGAGGCGGCCACCGCGGCCACGCCCATCGCCTTCCCCGGCGTCACGTCCGGCGGGGCCACCACCGGAGACACCACCGCAGACATCACCGCAGCCATCGACGGCGCCCGCACGCGGGCGTCCGACGCCGAGCGCGAGCGCGTCGTCAAGCGCCTGCACGACGCGGTCGGCGAGGGCCGGCTCGACCTCTCCGAAGCCGAGGAGCGGACCGCCGCCGCGTACGCCGCCCGCTTCCGTGACGAGCTCGACCCGCTGCTCACCGACCTGCCCGGCGGAGCCGCCGGTGTCGAGCCGTGGTCGGCGATCTGGGAGTCCGTGGTCTGGCGCGGTCACCGGCTCGTGTGGGGCCCCGAGGCCGCCCGGCCGACCGCGCAGCACTGCCGCGCCGCCGTCGCGGTGCTGGTCGGGGCCGTGGTGTGGGTCCTGCTCTGCGCGGTCGTCGGCGCAGTGGTGGTGGCGGCGTGAGCGCCGCCCGGGCGGCCCGGCCCGTGATCGTGCTGACCGCCGCCGTGCTCGGGCTGGGTGCGGCCGGTGGGCTCACCGGAATGGCACTCGGCGGCATCGGCGCGGCGGTGACGCACCGGGTCTCCGACGCCTCGACCGACTCCTCGCCGGGCCCCGGGATCCACTACTGGCACCACCACGACCGGTTCGACGACGACTGATCCCACCGTCCCCGTAACCCCCCGGCCCCGTCGAGCGAGCCCCGGCCCGTGGAGATCAGGAAGGGACAGGACCCCGTCAGCCCGCCCGTGCTCGACGAGGACCAGGCGCTCGAACTGCTCGCCTACCTCGTCACCGCCGCCCGCACGCAGATCGACGAGGCCGCGGAGTACGGGCCGCTGCGGCTGCTGACCGCCGCGCGCCGGCTGGGCGCGGCGATCGCGCCGCGGGCGTCGGCCGCGACCGCGGAGTTCGTGGCCGGGCCGCTGGCCGCCGTGCCGGAGCTGGCGGTGCCGCGCGACGGCCGGGAGGAGTACACCGCCGGGCTCGACGAGCTGTGCCGGGCCCTCGCCGGCCACCTCACCTCTCACTTCGCCCCGGACACCCCGTGACCGGCACGCCGGAGGGGAAGGCCGTGCTCGACGCGATCCGCAGCCGCCGCGTGGTGCGGGCCGTGACCGACGAGCCGGTCGCGCGGGAGGACCTGGAGACCGTGCTCGACGCCGGGCGCTGGGCCCCGACGGCGGGCAACCGGCACCTGCAGCGCTTCGTCGCCACGGACGACCCGACCACGCTGCGCGTGCTGCGGATGGTCTCGCCCGGGATGCTGCAGCACCCGACGGCCGCGATCACGATCTGCACCGACCGGCCGCGGGCCGCCGCCTTCGGCTTTCCGCCCGACGCCACGGGTCTGCACGTCGACGTCGGCACGGCCGCTGCCACGCTGCTGCTCGCGGCGCACGCGATCGGCCTCGGCGCGGGGCCCGTCACGTCGTTCAGCCGTGCCGCGGTCGGCGTGGTGCTGCGGCTGCCGGCGGGCTGGGTGCCGGAGATGATCGTGTGCCTCGGGCATCCCGCCCCCGTCACCCCGGCGCCGATGCGCGCCCGCCCGCGGCTGACCTGGCGGGACCTCACGACCTGGGTGCCCTGATCCTCAGCCGGCCGGGACCCGGGCATAAGGTTGAGCCCTCAATCGTTTCCGGTACCGTCGGCGACGAGATCGGGAGGGGCCACATGGACAGGGTGGAACTGGGACTGGACACGTTCGGCGACGTGACGGTCGACGGGCAGGGCGACCGCAAGCCCTACGCCCAGGTGATCCGGGACGTCGTGGAGCAGGCCGTGCTCGCCGACCGGGTCGGGGTCGACGCGTTCGGCGTGGGCGAGCACCACCGGGACGACTACGCGATCTCCGCGCCCGAGGTCGTGCTCGCGGCGATCGCGGGGCGCACCGAGCGGATCAAGCTCGGCACCGCGGTGACCGTCCTGAGCTCGGACGACCCGGTGCGGGTCTACGAGCGCTTCGCCACCCTCGACGCCGTGTCGGACGGGCGCGCGGAGATCACGCTGGGGCGCGGCTCCTTCACCGAGTCCTTCCCGCTGTTCGGCTACGACCTGGCCGACTACGAGACCCTCTTCGAGGAGAAGCTCGACCTGATGGCCCACCTCCTCGAGGAGGGCCCGGTGACGTGGGAGGGCACGGTCCGCGCCGCGCTGCGCGACCAGCAGGTCTACCCGAAGACCGAGTCCGGCCGGATCACGGCGTGGGTCGGCGTGGGCGGGAGCCCGCAGTCCGTGGTCCGCGCCGCGAGGTACGGCTTCCCGCTGGTCCTCGCGGTGATCGGCGGCGACCCGGCGCGCTTCGCCCCCTACGCCGAGCTGTACCGCCGCAGCCTGGAGCAGCTGGGCCGCGAGCCACTGCCGATCGCGGTGCACGCGCCCGGCTTCGTCGCCGAGACCGACCAGGAGGCCGTCGACACGCTCTTCCCGCACGCGAAGATCGCGCTCGACCGGATCGGCCGCGAGCGCGGCTGGCCGCCGCTGACCCGCGCCCGGTTCGAGGCCGACGTCCGGGAGGGCGCCCAGCACGTCGGGTCGCCGGAGACCGTGGCCCGCAAGATCGCCCGCACCGTGCGCGCGTTGGGTCTGCAGCGCTTCGACCTCAAGTACACGACCGGCCCGCTGCCGCACGCCGAGCTGATGAAGTCGATCGAGCTCTACGGCACTGTCGTCGCGCCACGGGTGCGCGAGCTGCTCGCCGCGGACGAGGACGAGCAGCCCGACGGCATCGCGGTCTGACCACCGGTGACTCGGGCCTGGCCACCAGGCCCGGTCACCAGGCCCGGTCCCGGGGCGCTCACCACGCGACGGGCAGCGCCTCCAGGCCGTAGATCGCCTTGTGCACGGCGAAGGGGACCTCGTCGTCGGCGCACGCGATATGCAGGCCGGGGAACCGGCGCAGCAGCGCCGGGAAGGCGATCCGCATCTCCAGCCGGGCCAGCGGGGCGCCGAGGCAGTGATGGACGCCGTGCCCGAAGCCGACGTGCGTGCCGGCCTTCCGAGTGACGTCGAGGCGCTCGGGGTCGTCGGTCAGCGCGGGGTCCCGGTTGGCCGCGGGCAGGTTGAACGACACGAGGTCGCCCCGGCGGATCAGCGTGCCGTCGATCTCGACGTCCCGTGTCGCCAGGCGCGGCGAGCCGGAGTTCACCACGCTCAGCCAGCGCAGCAGCTCTTCCACCGCGCCGGGCACGGCGTCGGGGTCGTCGCGCACCAGGGCGAGCTGGTCCGGGTGCCGCAGCAGGGCGAGGGTGCCCAGCCCGAGCATGTTCGACGTCGTCTCGTGCCCGGCGACGAGCAGCAGGTTCGCGATCCCGACGAGCTCGGCGGTGGTGAGGTCCTCGTCGTGGTCGCGGATGAGCATGCCGAGCATGTCCTCACCCGGGTCGCGGCGGGCCCGCGCGACCAGGTCCTGCATGTACGCCAGGGAGTCGGCGGCGAGGCGCGTGCGCTCGTCGTCGGACAGCCCGGTGTCGAGCTGGCGACCGGTGCGCGCCTGGAACTCGTCCTGGTCCGCGGGCGGTACCCCGAGCAGCTCGCAGATGACCAGCGACGGGATGGGCAGGGCGTACTGCGCGACCAGGTCCGCGGGCGGGCCGTGGCGTTCCAGGGCGTCGAGGTGCTGATCGACGATCTCGACGATCCGCGGCTCGAGCCGGCGCATCCGCCGCACCGTGAACTCGGGTGTCAGCATGCGGCGCAGCCGGGTGTGGTCCGGCGGGTCGAGGGCCAGCAGGTTGCCACTGCGGTCGCCGGTGAGCTGGCGCGGGTCGCGGGTGGCGCCCGCTCCGTCGTCGAGGTCGGCCGGGGTCCAGCCGTTGGCGAAGGAGTCGGCGTCGCCCAGCATCCGCCGCACGTCGGCGTGCCGGGTGAGCAGCCAGGCGGGCGGCCCGAACGGCGTCGGGACCTGGATCAGTCCCTCCTGCGCCCGCACGGCCGCGAGGTCGGGGGCGGGTCCGAACCCGTCCCGGCGCAGGGTGAGCGGGCGGTCGGACGGGCGTGCGGAAGGCCGTGCTGAGGTCACTGCGGGGGTCCTCCAGATGGTGGGAGCGTTCGGGCGGGATCCGCGGGCCGCACCGCGTCGGGCGGCGTGCAGGGGGCCAGCCAGATTCCGGTGATCGCGTCGACCAGGCCGGTCGCCGCGTCCCGCCAGGTCGCGCGCGGGGTGGCCGTGCCGTCGGCGAGCGCGCGCTCCCGCTCGGCGGTCACGTGCACCATGAGCTGGCGCACCATGTCGCCCCGCTCGGCGCGCACCTCGAGGGGCAGCGCCGGCAGACAGGCGTTGAGGCCGTCGAGGGCCTGCAGCAGCGAGGGCGAGGTCAGCGACTCGTCCACCAGGATCTCGCGCAGCGCGGGGTCGGTGGCGAGCTGCGCGCCGAAGCGGGCGAACCAGGTGGGGCTGCCGAGGGCCTCGAGGTGCTCCGTCGTCGGGTGCACCAGGCAGGCGACCCAGTCCCGGACCTCCGTCGACCCGGCGACCTCCGCGACCATCGCCGCGCGGATCCGTTCGACGTCCGCGGCGTGCCGGCGCACGATCGTGCGCACCAGGTCCTGCTTGCCGCCGAAGTGGTAGCCGACGACGGCGGTGTTGCCCTGCCCCGCGGCCTCGCCGATCTGCCGGTTCGACACGGCGTACACGCCGTGCGCGGCGAACAGGCGCTCGGCGGTGGCGAGGAGCAGCTCCCGGGTGGCGGCGGCCCGGCCGCCGGTCTCGCGCGTCACGGTGTCCTCCCGGTCCTCCCCGTCGTCCGTATCCCCGACTCCTCCAGTGAACCGCTCGCCGCACGACTGAGTCAACCGAGTGATTTAAACGCCGCCGTGCTGGTGGCGGAGCGCACTCCCGTGTCGCGCTCCTGCTCAAACACGTGATTGAAAGACCGGGGAGCCCCGTGACCGTCCACCAGCCGGACCGTGCCCGCCCGGGCGCGCTCGTGCCCGTCCTGGCCTTCTCCGGGATCGTCGTCGCCCTCATGCAGACGGTGATCATCCCGCTCGTCCCCCGCCTGCCCGCCCTCCTCGGCGCGACGTCGGCCGACGCGGCCTGGGTGGTCACCGCCACCCTGCTCGCCGCCGCGGTCGCCACACCGACGGTCGGCCGCCTCGGCGACATGTACGGCAAGCGCCGGATGCTCCTGCTGAGCCTGGCCGTGCTGGTGGTGGGCTCGGTCGTGGTCGCCCTGAGCGACTCGCTCGTTCCGGCGATCGTCGGTCGGGCCCTGCAGGGCTTCGCCGCCGGCGTGATCCCGCTGGGCATCAGCATCATGCGCGACGAGCTGCCCGCGGAGCGCCTCGGCTCGGCCACCGCGATGATGAGCGCCTCGCTCGGCGTCGGCGGCGCGCTCGGGCTGCCGGCCGCGGCGTTCCTGGCCGAGGAGACGGACTGGCACGTCCTGTTCTGTCTCCGGCGGGCTGGGCGCGGTCGCGGCGGTCCTGGTGCTCGTGCTCGTCGCGGAGTCGTCGGTGCGGGGTGGCGGCCGGTTCGACGCGCTCGGCGCGCTCGGGATCTCCGTGGCGCTCTTCTGCCTGCTCCTCGGCATCTCGAAGGGCGCCGACTGGGGCTGGACGAGCGGGAGCACGCTCGGCCTGTTCGCGGGCGCGGTCGCCGTGCTCGGCGTGTGGGGGGATGCGGGTCCGCGCGAGGACCCGCGGGCCGGCGCGGTCGGGAGTGAGCTCCGATGACCGGGCCCGACGGGACGATCTCGGCGCAGGTCGCCGGCCGGGTCCGCACGGCCGCGCGCCCGGTGTCCGACGCGACCCTCACCCTCACCGACGGCGCAGGCATCCAGGTCGCCCGCACCCGCAGCGCGGCCGACGGCGGCTTCGTGTTCACCGGCCTGCGTCCCGGCCGGTACGTCCTGGTCGCGAACCGCACCGGGCACCGACCGCAGGCCACCGCCGTGGAGGCGCCGGCCCGGACCGGGCTCGACCTGGTGCTACGCCGTCCGGCACCTGACCCTCGCCCCCCGCTGAGGAGCCGCCTCCTGCAGTGACGGATGGTGATCGCCGTGGCCACGGGGGGTGAACCATCCGCCGGAAGGGATGACCGCGGCCCGCTCACCTGGTCTGCTCGGCACGTGCCGGTTCTGCGCGACGTCCACCCGTGGGGCGCCGTGCGGGCCGCCCTGCCCCGCGAGGGCCCGTCGATCGTGCGGATCGTGGTCGCCGCCGCGGTCAGCTGGGAGGTCTGCGTGTGGCTCGGCGCGACGCAGCCCCCGGTCTACGCGGTGATCGTCCCGCTGGTGGCCATCCGGGACGCGCCGGGCTCCGCCCTCAACGTGTCGCTGGCGCGGCTGGTGGGCGTGGTGGCCGGGCTCGCCCTCGGTATCGGGGTGCTGGCCTGGCTGCGGCCCTCCGCACTCACGGTGGCACTGGTACTCGCCGTGGCCCTGGTCATCGGGATGGTGCTGCGCATCGGCGATGCGCTGAACACCCAGGTCGCGGTCTCCGCGCTGCTCGTCTTCGCCAACGCCGATCCCGCGTCGTACGCCGTGGCGCGGCTGTGGGAGACGGCGGTCGGGGCCGCGGTGACCGTCGTCCTCGCGCCGCTGCTACTGCCGACGAACCCGGCGCGCTCCTTCGTCGCCGCGCTCCACGAGGTGGCCGACGGCGCGGCCGCGGACCTGCTCCTGGCCGCGGATCTGCCGACCGATCCGGCGGACCCGGCGCGCGACGAGCTGGCGGCCCGCCTGACCGCCCGGACCCACCGGAGCGACGACGCCGCCCGCAGGCTCCCCGACCAGCTCGCCACCGCCCGGCGCGCGGTCCGCCTGCACCCGCTCTGGCGCCGGCGCCACACCGCCGAGCTGGCCGCGCTGGTGGAGCCGGCCGCCGCCGCAGCGGAGGTCACCGTGCTGGTGCGGGTCCACGTCGCCGACGTCGTCGAGCTCGGCCGGCGCCCGGACACCTGCGAGTGGTGGGCCGCCTCGGCCCCGCGGACCCGGGCCGTCGTGACGCCGCTCGCCGCCGCGGTCGCAGCCGGGTTGCGAGGAACCCCCGACCGCGATGCGCTCACGCAGGCCGCGACGGCCGTGGCGGCGCACTCGGCGGCGGACCACTCAGCGTTGGGCGGCCTCGTCCGGCGCCCGCTGCGCCGCATCGTCAGGCTGCTCACCGAACTAGCCGGAAAGTGACGGCCGGAGGGTGAGGGGCCTGGGCTGATCGAGCCGGGCGCTGCGGGATGACGCCGGCACCCTCCGGCGCCATCCCGCCGACCCCCTCCTGCCCCCCACCTGTGGTCTACATCACCGGGCGGGGTGGTTCAAGGCAAGGCCCGGTTGCGCCTTCGCGGCAGCCGAGCCGGGTCACCGGCGGCGGCAGACGATCCGGAGGAAGGCCAGCACCATGCAGAGGAACGCGGCCCCCACCCCGAGCGCCAGCACCGGACCGCCCACGAACCCGGCCTCGGCGGTCAGGCCGCAGAGGATCAGCAGGCCGACCACCGCCGCCACCCGGTCCGCCCGGTGCATCGCGGCCTCGCGGACGAGGTCCGGGTTCCGAACGGGCTCGGGGCTCCTGACGGGCTCGGGGCTCTGGGCGGGGCCGGCGCCTCCCGTCAGGCTCTCCTCGAGGCGGGCGAGAATCCGCCGCTCGCCCGAGGTCAGCGGGCGGACGCCCCGGTCGTCGAGGGTCATCGTCGCCTCCCCGACACTGTGAGTGCGTCGGCTCCGGGGTATCGGGGCCGCCGTCCTGGTCGTCTGTCTCGTGCTGGTCCCCGGTCGTCCTGGTCCCCGGTCGTCCCGGTCGGTCGCCCTGGTCGGGTCGATCGGGGTGGTCAGCGCGAGCGCGGGTCCTCGTTCGGCTGCTGCTCGCGCCCCACCCGCTGCGCGGCGTGCTCGGAGGGTGCCGCGTGTCCCCCGCTGTGCGCCTCTTCCCGCATCCGCTCCACCAGGTGCGGGTAGTGGAGCTCGAACGCCGGGCGCTCGGAGCGGATGCGCGGCAATTCGGTGAAGTTGTGTCGCGGCGGCGGGCAGGATGTGGCCCACTCCAGCGAGTTGCCGTGCCCCCACGGGTCGTCGACGGTGACCACGCGCCCGTAGCGGTAGCTGTGGAAGACGTTCCAGATGAAGGGCAACACCGAGAACCCCAGCACGAACGCGCCGATCGACGAGATCATGTTGAGCGTGGTGAAGCCGTCGGTGGGCAGATAGTCGACGTAGCGCCGGGGCATGCCCTCGTTGCCGAGCCAGTGCTGCACCAGGAACGTGGTGTGGAAGCCGATGAAGGTCAGCCAGAAATGGAACTTGCCCATCGTCTCGTCGAGCATCCGGCCGGTCATCTTCGGGAACCAGAAGTAGATCCCGCCGTAGGTCGCGAACACGATCGTCCCGAACAGGACGTAGTGGAAGTGCGCCACCACGAAGTAGGTGTCCGAGACCATGAAGTCGATCGGTGGCGACGCGAGCAGCACGCCCGTCAGGCCGCCGAAGAGGAAGGTCACGAGGAAGCCGAGCGCGAACAGCATCGGCGTCTCGAAGGTGAGCTTGCCCCGCCACATCGTGCCGATCCAGTTGACGAACTTGATGCCCGTCGGGATCGCGATGAGGAAGGTCGTGAAGGAGAAGAAGGCCAGCAGCACGGCGCCCGTGGCGTACATGTGGTGCGCCCACACCGCCGCCGAGAGGAAGCCGATGGCGATCGTGGCGAACACCAGCGTCTTGTACCCGAAGAGCGGCTTGCGGCTGAACACCGGGAAGATCTCCGTGACGATCCCGAAGAACGGCAGCGCCACGATGTAGACCTCGGGATGGCCGAAGAACCAGAACAGGTGCTGCCAGAGGATCGCCCCGCCGTTGGCCGGGTCGAACACGTGCGCGTCGAGGTGCCGGTCCATCAGCAGCCCGAACAACGCCGACGTGAGGATGGGGAAGGCGATCAGGACCAGCAACGCCGTCACGAAGATGTTCCACGTGAAGATCGGCATCCGGAACATGGTCATCCCGGGCGCGCGCAGGCAGATGATCGTCGTGATGAAGTTGACGCCGCCGAGGATCGTCCCGAGCCCCGCCACGATCAGGCCCGCGATCCACAGGTCGCCACCGGCACCGGGCGAGTGGATCGCGTCGGACAGCGGGGTGTAGGCGAACCAGCCGAAGTCCGCGGCGCCGCCCGGGGTGAGGAACCCGGACAGCACGATCAGCCCGCCGAACAGGAACAGCCAGTAGGAGAAGGCGTTCAGCCGCGGGAACGCGACGTCGGGCGCGCCGATCTGCAGCGGGACGATGTAGTTCGCGAAACCGAAGAGGATCGGCGTCGCGTAGAGCAGCAGCATGATCGTGCCGTGCATGGTGAACAGCTGGTTGTACTGCTCGCTCGACAGGAACTGCTGCCCGGGCCGGGCCAGCTCCGCACGGATCAGCAGCGCCATCGCGCCACCGGCCATGAAGAAGGCGAACGAGGTGACCATGTACAGGATCGCGATGTCCTTGGGGTCCGTCGTCTTGATCATCTTGAGGACGGTCGACCCCTTGCCCGTGCGGCGCGCGGGATAGGGCCGGGTCTCGATCGGACGCGGCGCAACTGCGGTCATCGATCCCCCTCGGCGGCGGGGCCGGTTCGGTGGAGGTCAACGTACTGCTGGCCGGACCTGCCGGGATAGGGCCGATCGGCGAGCGACCCGCTGAAATCCCCTCCGTAAGGAGATCGAATGATTACCTTGTTGCGGTTGACAGAGGTCGACACTCCCACACTGGACGCCTGGGCCGGCGGCGACGCCGCCTTCCGTTCACTGATCGACGCATGAGCCTCGCCGCCGACGACGCCGGCCTCACCGCGGAGTCCGGCTCGGCGGTCACAGCTCGGCGCGGCGGCGTTCGAGGAAGCGGCGTTCCCGGTCGGTGGTCGTCAGCTCGATGGCCCGGTCGTACGCGGCCCGGGCCGCGCCGTGGTCGCCGAGCCTGCGCAGCAGCTCGGCGCGGGTGGAGTGCAGATAGCGGTAGTTCCCGAGATCCAGGCCGTCGACGATCGCGAGCCCGGCGGCCGGCCCCTCGGTCTCGGCCACGGCGACGGCCCGGTTCAAGGCGACCACGGCCGACCCGGTCGCGTCGAGCAGGGTGTCGTAGAGGCGGCGGACCTCGCCCCAGTCGATCGGGTCCGCGGTCTGCAGCTCCGCGATCGCGGCCTGCAGCGCGTACGGCCCGCGGGCGCCCCGGGCCAGCGCCTGGTCGAGCAGGTCGCGGCCGGCCGCGATCTGGCCGGTGTCCCACAGGGCGCGGTCCTGCTCAGCCAGCGGCACGATCACCTGGTCGCGGATCCGGGCCGCGCGCCGTGAGTCGTGCAGCAGCATCAGGGCGCGGAGCGCGGTGACCTGCGGCTGCGCCGGCAACAGCTCGTCGAGGAGACCGGCGAGCCGGATCGCCTCGGCGGCGAGATCCGTCCGACCGTCGCCCCAGCCCTGGTTGAAGATCAGGTAGAGGACGGCGAGGACGGTGTCGAGCCGTTCCGGCAACACCGCCTCGTCCGGCACGCGGAACGGGATGCCCGCGTCGCGGACCTTGGAGCGGGCGCGGGTGAGCCGGCGTTTCATGGTCTCCTCGGTGACCAGGAACGCCCGCGCGATCTCCGCGGTGTCCAGCCCGCCGACCGCGCGCAGGGTCAGCGCCACCCGCGCCTCCGGCGCCAGCGCCGGATGGCAGCACAGGAACACCAGCTCCAGGCGCTCGTCGTCGACCAGCGTCGGCTCGTCCACGGCCGCCTCCTCCTCGAGGACCTGGTCCGGCGGATCGAGCGTCCGCAGCTTCTCGGTGTGCCGCTGCTCGCGGCGCAGCATGTCGACGGCCCGGTTGCGGGCCGTGGTGACCAGCCACGCGCGCGGCACGTCCGGCACCCCGTCGACGGGCCAGCGCCGGGCCGCGATCGCGAACGCCTCCTGCGCCGCGTCCTCGGCGACGTGCAGGTCCCCGCAGAAGCCGACGAGCGTGGCGACGATCCGCGACCACTCCGCGCGGAAGATCTCTTCGATCACCGGGCCGGCTCGGCCAGCGGCCGGACCTCGACCGATCCGCCGAGGCGGACGGCCGGGACCCGCCCGGCCAGCTCGAGCGCCGAGTCGAGATCGGGTGCCTCGACGAGGAAGAACCCGCCGAACACTTCCTTGGTGTCGGCGAACGGGCCGTCGGTGAGCAGGCCCCCGGCGCGCACGGTGGTCGCCGTCGAGACGGGCTGTAGCCGTTCCCCGGACAGCACCCGCTCGTCGTCGCGCAACGCGGTGTACTCGGCGGTGATCGCCGTCCGCTGCGCGTCGTCGAACCCGTCGTACGCGCCGGGCAGTTCGTGGATCAGGAGTGCGTAGCGCACCGGGTCCCCCTCCGCTGGTAGACCTGACGCAGCACACCAGATCCGGCGTCCTCGCTGGAGACGAGGTCCAGGTCGAGGTGCGCGCCGTCGAACAGCCGCCGACCCTTGCCCACCACGGTGGGAAAGACCAGCAGCCGGAACTCGTCGACGAGGTCGTGCGCGATCAGCTGCTCGACGATGCTCGCGCTGCCGGTGACGACGACGTCCTGGCGGCGGACCCGGTCGCGGACCGTCGCGGACAGATCGCCGTCGAGCAGGGTCGAGTTCGCCCAACGGCCGACGTCGGTCAGGGTGGTCGAGACCACGAGCTTCTCCATGGCGTTGAGGCGCCGGGAGAACTCGTCGTCCCGGGTCGGGAAGATCCGCGCGAACAACTCCCAGGTGGTGCGCCCGAGCAGCTTGACCCCCGTGTCGAGCACCGCGCCCAGATGGAACTTGTCACCGGAGACGGGGCCGGGTCCGTACCGGAACGCCCAGCCGCCGTGCGGGGTGCCGCCCGAGCCGTCCGGGTCCTCGACGATGCCGTCGAGCGTGACGAACTGGGCGACGATGACCTTGTGCATGATGTCTCCTCGGTGGGTCGGTCACCAGGGAGACGAGCGCCGTCTCGCGAGGGGACAGCCCACTAAAGTGATCTGCATCACACTCGCCTCGTGGCCTTCGCGCCGTCCCGGCCCGACTACCGCGTCTCCGACCACCGCCGGCGAGGTGATCCGGACCGTCCCCGCGCCTTCTCCGGGGAACGAGTCATTGCCGCGCGAGCCCGGACTCGCGACGCCGGGCTGACGCGTCTCGCCATAGTCCTGCCGGCTCCGACCCGGGACCGAGACCTTTACGTCCTCCAGGCGAAGAGAACGCCAGGCGGCCTGGCGGATCCGCGCGCTGCAGGCCGAGGCCGACGAGCACGCGATCCGGCGATCGTGCGCATGTTGCGACCGGACCCGCTCGCAGCTGCCGGGGTCGAGCCCATCGTGGCCACGGTCGCGCTCGCGGCGTGCTCGCATGCCAGGCGCTGTCGTGCCGACGCCGCCGGGTACACCATGCTCGCCGGCACCACCCCGATCCCAGCCTCCGAGCGCTAGGCCGTGCCCTACCGGCGTGACCGCGACGGGGATCGCCGGCTTCCGCACCGTGGGTCGTCCCGGCTGCGCTACGACCCGGCCACCCGCGGCAATGCCGGCCGCCGCGGCGCCGGGGGCAAGACCGACCGCGAGATCAGACGCTGCCTCAGCGCTACATCGCCCGACAGCTCTACCAGCAGCTCGAAACTCCCCCATCGGGCTTGCCTGTCATAGGACCGTCGATGTTCACTCGCCTTGATCTTCGCAGCTCACAACGCTATAATCGAACACATGTTCGCACCTGGCGTCGAGATCCCCGAGGGCCACGTCCCGGCCTTCGTTCGGGCCTGGGCGCAGGAGGCACCCGGCGTACTCACCCCCAATCCCGCACTGCTGTGGGGCGCCTATACCGACCCCGATCCGGTCACCGAGCTCGCCGACACCGAACCCTCCGGCGACCTGGCCTGCGAGATCGACAACCTCTGCGCCGCCCTGCGCAGAACCCGCGAGACCACCGGGACCCTGTCCGCGTCGCGAGCCGTCGTCGACGACGCCGAGCTCGTCGACGCCCTCGTCGGGGCCGAGCACCTGCTGCGCTGGGCCGGGGCGCTGCGCACCGAGCTGGTCGCCGAACTCGACCGCCGCCGCCCCGGCGACGAACCCACCTACGTCTCCGGCGACGCGCCGCACGTGGGCTCGCGCTGGGCTCCCGACGAGCTCGGCCTCGCGTTGGGAGCCACCCGGCTGACCGCGAAGACCCTCCTCGCCCGCGCCGAACGGCTCACCCGGCTCTTCCCCACCACCCTGGCCGCGTGGCGGGAAGGGCGGCTCGACGAAGCCCGCGTCCTCGACCTGCTCGACATCACGGCCGTCCTGCCCGACGACCTGTCGGTCGTGGTCGAGGCCCGCGCGCTGGAACGCGCCGACGGAAAGACCCGACCGCAATGGCGCGCCGCGCTTCGGCGGATCATCGCCCGGCTCGACCCCGACGGCGAACACCGCCGCCACACCGCCGCACGGGCCACCCGCGAAGTCGGCTACCGCGCCCTGCCCGACGGCATGGGCTCGATCTGGGCCCGACTGTCGGCCACCGACACCGAGGCCGTCTGGCAAACCCTCTGCCGACTCGCCAAGACGCTGGGCCCCGATGACCCCCGCACCATGGATCAACGCCGCGCCGACCTGTTGGTCGACCTCTGCACCGGCCGCCTCACCCTCACCGACACCGAACACGTCAGCGGGCAGGTCACCGCCGTACTGGCACACCTCCGCGACTCCTGGAACGCCGACACCCGGAACCCCAGCGGCGGCAGCGCGGGCAGTAACGGCAGCGACGAGATCACTGCGCACAGCACAACCGAAGCGCGATCGAACAGCGCCGCCGATGGCGCGACGAGCCGCATCGATCGCTGCGGCACCGCCGACTCTGCGCGGGGCAGCATCGTCGACGCCGCCGCTTCGGCCACGAACACGGCAAGCGGGTCCGATGCCGAGAGCACTACGGAAGCCGATGGCAGCGCGACCGAGAGCCCTCCCTCCGAGCGGCGACCGACAGGGAGGGGCGGTAATCCGCTCGGGGAGGCAGCGCTCGCGTGGAACGAGGCCCGACTCGCGGCCGCGGTCGAAGCAGTGCTCGCCCGGCGTCCCGATCCTCGTTCGGTCGGTGCGGGAAAGCCGTTGATCCAGGTCGTGGTCGGCTACGACACCCTCACCGGGACCTCCGACGCGCCCGCCGAACTCGTCGGCTACGGCCCCATCCCCGCCGGGCTCGCCCGCGAGGCCGCTGCCGACGGCGTCTGGAAACGCCTCGTCGCCGACCCGCTGTCCGGCGCCCTCCTCGACCACGGACGCACCACCTACCGCCCGCCCGCCGCCCTGCGCGACTTCGTCACCGCCCGCGACCAGACCTGCCGCTTCCCCACCTGCAACCGCCGCGCCATCGACGGCGATCTCGATCATCACCAGCGTGCGGCCGACTGTGGGACTACGTGCGAGCAGAACCTGCACGGGCTGTGCCGGCACCACCACACCCTCAAGGAGCACGAGGACTGGCAGGTCCTCGCTCATCCGGACGGCGCCCTGACCTGGATCACCCCGACCGGACACCGCTACACCAGCCGGCCCTACGACTACCGGCCCTTCACCGGCACCGCGGCCAGGGCCGACAGCGCGGACACCGACGCGACCGTGCCCGACCCGACAGCTCCCGACCCGGAGGCGGCGGCCGAGTTCGCCGCCCGAGCCCGGCAGGACGCCGAGGCCGAGGGCGGCGCCGACGACAACGGACCCGTGACCCCGCGAGGCGTCTGGACCCTCGCGAGCGTGCGCGGCGAGATCATCCCCGCCGACCTCGACGACGAGCCACCGTTCTGAGTCGACCCGCGGCCTCGCCCGTCACCGTCGACCATCACTCGGGCGAAGGTCGATCTCGCGACCTGGGAAGCGACCGCAATCCCGACGTCCGGGCGCCACTCGGCACGAACACGACGCGGCATCGGAAGCTGGACAAACCTTGCCGAACGTACGTTAAGGTCACGCGGTCAACTGTGCCCCATGTCACCTCGACGACGACGTCAGGAGACCCCCGTGACACCTCAAACCCGCTCCCGCTGGGTGATCGCCCTGCTCATGCTGTTCGTGGCGATCAACTTCGCCGACAAGTCGATCATCGGCCTCGCCGCGGCCCCGATGATGAAGGAGCTCGGGCTCAGCGCCACCCAGTACGGCACCATCGCGAGCTCCTTCTACCTGCTGTTCAGCATCTCGGCCGTCGTGTTCGGCTTCCTCGGCAACCGGTTCTCCGCCAAGTGGATGATGGTGGCGCTCGCGGTGATCTGGTCCGCCGCGCAGCTGCCGATCCTGGTGCCCGCGGCGGGCTTCGCGGTCCTGCTCATCACCCGCGTCCTTCTGGGCGCGGGCGAGGGCCCTGGAGTCCCGCTCGGCATGCACGTCGCGTTCACCTGGGTCGAGGAGCGCAAGCGCGGGTTCACCGCGGCGCTGCTGACCGTCGGCTCCGGCCTCGGCGTGATCATCGGTGCGCCGCTGCTCAACGCGGCCATCGCCGAGTGGGGCTGGCGCTCCGCGTTCGGCATCCTCGGCGGCATCGGGCTGCTCTGGGCGATCGCGTGGGTGATCGTCGGCGGCGACGGCCCCTATTCCACCACCGCGTCCTCCGCCACCACCGCTCCCCCCACCACCACCAGCGCCAGGAAGTCCGCGCCGATCGCGCCGGCCGTCGTCGACGAACCGCGCGTGCCCTACCGCCGGCTGCTCACCTCGGGCACCTGGCTGGGGACGATGTTCTCCGGGTTCACCGTCTACTGGGGTCTCGCGCTGGCCATCGCGTTCCTGCCCCTCTACCTGGGCCAGGCCGGTTTCAGCGGCACCGCGCTCGGGTTCGTCGTCACGGTCCCGGCCTACGTCTCCATCGTGTTCATGCTGCTCGGCGGCTGGCTGTCGCAGCGGCTGCTGCGCCGCGGGCTCTCCCGGCACCTGGCCCAGGGCGTGCTCGGCGGGGCGTTCACGCTCGTCGCCGGCATCAGCATGCTGCTGATCACGCGGGTCGACGCGCCGATCCTGCTGCTCCCGTTCGTCGCGCTGGCCTTCGGCATCGGCAACTCGCAGACCCCGCTGTCCCAGGCGGCCGTCGCGGACGTGACGCCGACCCGGCAGCGGGGCGCCACGCTGGGCATCTGGTACGCGATCGTCGCCGTGGCGAGCGTCGTGTCCCCCCTGCTCACCGGCGTGCTGGTCGACGCCGCGCCCACCCCTGTCGTCGGCTACGCGCGGGCCTTCGACATCGCGGGCGTGCTGATGGTGCTGGGTGGTCTCACCGCGATGCTCGTCGTGCGACCGGACCGGGACGCCGCGCGGCACGGTCTGCGCCGCGCCGTCGCCCGCCCCGTGACGCCCGTCGGCTGACGACGGGGCGGGCGTGTGGATGGACCCTAAGGGCTACCAGGGCTGATCCCGGGACCTCAGCTGACCCAGCCGCGGTCGGCGGTGAACCCCACCGACATCGACGGCGGCGGGTCGAGGTCCCGCAGCCGGCGGTCCAGCTCGGCCCGCACGCCGTCGAGGTCCTCGACCGTGCGGGCCGTCGAGCCGGCGTCGACCACGAAGTCGACCTCCAGGTCGAGCCGGCCGCCGACCTTGCCGGCCCGGACGAACGACTCGGCGAAGCCGTGCTTCTCCTCGACCGCGCGGACCTCGGCCCGGATGCGGTCGAGGACCTCCGCGGGCGGCGCCATCGTGAGGATCTCGCGGCCGCTGCGCAGGATCAGCCGCGCCGGGACCGGAAGGAACGCCGCGGAGGCGAGCACGACCATGACCGGGTCGACGTAGGCGGCCGCGGCGGCCCGCCCACTCGCCTCCAGGGCCCAGGCGACGCCGAACCCGACGATCACCCCGACGCTCAGCAGCGTGTCCCCCGCCCACTCCGCCGCCTCCGCGCGCGCCAGGTCGGACCCGTGGGCGGACATCCGCCGCAGCAGGACCGTCACCACCACGCTGGCGACCGTCGACACCACGCCGTAGAGCAGGGCGGCGCGCACGGCGATCCCCGTGGGCCCCTCGATCAGCTCGAGAACCGCGCCGACCAGGGCGTAGACGCACAGCCCGGCCATCGCCGCCGCCTTGAGGACGACGGCGAGCGGCTCCCACGCCTCCCGCCCCCAGGGGTACCGCTCGTCCGCCCCGCGGCGCGCGGTGCGCAGGGCCAGGACCGCGAGCAGGGTGAGCCCGACGCTCGCGAAGGAGTAGAGGCCGTCGAACACGATCAGCCGGGAACCGGTCAGCGCGCCCCACACCAGTGCGAGCACCGCGAACCCGGCCGAGACCCAGAGCGAGATCGCCAGGACACGGTCGTCGCGGGTGGTGGGCACGGCCGAGCGTACAAACAGGATCGACCCGGCGGGAAGGGCCGACTCCGCGGGTAGCGTGGAGAACGCCCGTTTCCCGCGTACGAGGACCGCCATGCCGCCCTTCGACACCGAGGCCGCCCGCACCCGCCTGCTCGACGCCGCGGAGGAGCTGTTCTACGCCCGCGGCATCCGGTCCGTCGGCATGGACGACATCCGCACCGGCGCCGGGCTGCCGCTCAAACGGGTGTACGCGCTGTACCCGGCCAAGGAGAACCTGGTCGAGGCCTACCTGGAGCGCCGCGACGTCCGGTGGCGGGCCCGTCTGGCCGCCGCCGTCGATGCGGTGGACGAGCCGCGGGAGCGGATCCTCGCCGTGTTCGACTGGCTGGGCGCGTGGTTCCGCGAGCCCGGCTTCCGCGGCTGCGCGTGGATCAACGGGTTCGGCGAGCTCGGCAGCGTCTCCCCGGCGATGGCCCGCCTGGCGCGCGCGCACAAGCAGGCCTTCGCCGACTACCTCGACGGCCTGGTCGCCGCGGCCGGCCTGCGCGCCGACGTCGGGCCGCAGCTGCTGCTCCTCGCCGAGGGCGCGATGGTGACGGCCGGGATCTTCGGCACGGACGCCCCGGCCGTCCAGGCCCGCGCCGCCGCGGCGGCCCTGCTCCGGCCCGCCTGACCCGACACGTCGCCCGGCCGTCGACGCCGGGTGACACCCCGTGACCAGCATTGATCGGAAGGTGGGGTTTCCCTAGTCTCCGGCGAGAACGAACGTTCTCAACGTCAGGAGACGCCGTGGCCGACCGACCGCCCCTGCCCCCGTTCACCCTCGAGACCGCCCGGAAGAAGGTCCAGGCCGCCGAGGACGCCTGGAACACCCGCGACCCGGAGAAGGTGGCGTCCGCCTACAGCGAGGACTCCGTGTGGCGCAACCGCGACCGTTTCCTGCGCGGCCGCGCGGAGATCGTCGCCTTCCTCACCGAGAAGTGGGAGCGCGAGCTCGACTACGCGCTGCGCAAGGCGCTGTGGACCTTCGCCGGCAACCGCATCGCGGTGCGCTTCCAGTACGAGTGCCACGACGCCGCCGGGACCTGGTACCGCAGCTACGGCAACGAGAACTGGGAGTTCGACGAGCACGGGCTGATGGTCCGGCGCGAGGCCAGCATCAACGACCTCGTGATCGACGAGTCCGAGCGGCGGATCTTCGGCCCGCGGGGCGAGGCCGACCGCGACCTGGAGATCCCCTTGCAGTAGCGGGCCCCCATTGGGACGTGGGCTCAGCAGCCGTCGATCGCCGCGATCTCCTCGGCGACCTGGCAGGCGGAGGCGCCGTCCTGCCCGGTCCCGGTGGCGAGCCGGCGCAGGAGCTCCCGCAACGTGTCGCGCTCCGCGGGCTCGAGCGGGGCGAGGAGCCGCTCCTCGGCCTCGCGGAGCCTGCGGTCGAGGTCGCAGAGCCGCTCGCGCCCGGCGGCGGTGAGGACGATCCGGCGGGCGCGCCGGTCGGCCGGATCGGGCCGACGCTCGACGAGCCCGGCGCCCTCCAGCTCGTCGAGCAGGTAGGTCATCACCGTCCGGTCGACGCCCAGCATGCGGGCGATCGCGAGCTGGGTGCTCACCTCGCCGTCGTTCGCGGCGGCCAGCACCTGGTAGCCCCGCGGGCCGCCGGGCAGGCCGGCCACCACCTCCTGCGCCGTGTGCAGGTGTGCGCGGGTGACCCTGCCCAGCGCCCAGCCGAGGTCGGCGTCGACGCGCTGCGGAGTGGTCACGACCACGATCGTACCGGCCACGGGTCGCTCTGTTGACAAGATAGTCTGTGAGGCAGAACATCTTGCCGACCGCACTTCCCTGGAGGATCCCGTGACCCTGTTCCGCCTCGACAGCAGCATCCGCACCGAGGGCTCGGTGAGCCGCGAGGTCGCCGACACCCTCGAGCGCGCCTACCTCGACCAGCACCCCGGCGGCACGGTCGTGCGTCGCGACCTGGTCGCCGACCCGATCCCGCTCGACGCCTGGCCCACCGCCGCGCTCGCCGGGTTCACCCCCGAGGACCAGCGCACCGACGCCCAGCGGGCCGCGCTCGGCCTCGCCGCACGGCTGGCCGACGAGGTCCTGGCGGCCGACGCGCTCGTCCTCGCCACGCCGCTCTACAACTTCGGGGTGTCCCAGCACCTCAAGGGCTGGATCGACCTGCTCATCACCGACCCGCGCTTCGCCCCCGGCACCTCGCCGCTCGCCGGGCGGCCGGTCGCCCTCGTCGTCGCGCGCGGCGGTGGCTACGGCGCGGGCACGCCCCGCGAGGGCTGGGACCACGCCACCGGCTGGATCGTCCGGATCCTGGCCGACGTCTGGGGCGCCGACGTCACGCTCATCGAGGCCGAGCTGACCCTGGCCGACGTCCAGCCCGCGATGGCCGACCTCCGCCCGCTCGCCGCGCAGGTCCGGGCGCAGGCGCACGAGCAGGCCGAGACCGTCGGCAAGGACTTCGGCAGGACCGCCGCCTGACCGTTCCGTCCCCCGTGGAAACCTGACGCCCGTGGTGCGGGTGGAGCGGGTCCACAAGCGGTACCGGAACGGGCCACCGGTGCTCGCGGGGGTCGATCTCGCCCTCACGCCCGGCGCCCCGGCGGTGCTCGCCGGTGGCAACGGGTCCGGCAAGTCCACGCTGCTGCGGATCGTGGCCGGGTGCGCGCTGCCCACGGTGGGCCGGGTGACCGGGCGGCCCCCGGTCGTCGGGTACCTGCCGGACCGCTTCCCGGCCCAGCTGCGGCTGCCGGCCGACGCCTACCTGCGCCACCTCGCGCGGATCCGTGGCACGCCTCCGGACCCGGGCCTGCTCGAGCGGTTCGGCTTCACCGGGCCGCGCCGCGAGCCGATGGCCCGGCTGTCCAAGGGCAACGCGCAGAAGGTCGGGCTGGCGCAGGCACTGGGCGCCGGCGTGGGCCTGGTCGTGCTCGACGAGCCGTGGGCCGGCCTCGACGTGGCGGCCGCGGACACCCTCGCCGACCTGCTCGACGAGGTCGCGGCGGAGGCGACCGTGCTGGTCACCGACCACACGGGCCGCGCGGCGCGGCTCCCGGGCGCGCGGCACCTGCGGTTGCGCGACGGACGGGTCGAGGACGCGCCCGCACCGGCCGCGGCGGAGCCGACAGTCGCGATCGTGCTGCGCTGCCCTGAGCCCGAGCAGGTACGGCACCGGCTCGGGGTGCCCGGCCTCGTCGACGGCGGGAGGCTGCACCTGCGCGCCGCCCCCACCGAGTCCGATCCGCTGCTGTTCGCGGCGTTGAGGCTGGGGTGCTCGGTCGAGTCGGTGGGGCCGGCGTGACCGCGGTCGCCGTGGCCCGCTACCTGCTGGCCGACGCCGTGCGCTCGCAGCGCGTGGTGCTCCCGGTCGTACTGCAGGTGGCGGTGCTCGCCGTGCTGTTCGGCGGCGACCCCGGCCGGCTGCCGGCGCCGTGGGGCGCGTCGGTGCTCACGCTCTACCCGGTCGCGGCGTGGCTCGCGCTCACGATCGCCCACACCGAGGACCCCGTGCAGCGCGACGTCACGGTCGCGGCGGCGGGCGGGGTCGGCCCGGTCGCCGCCGGGACGCTGCTGGTCGCGCTGGCCGGCGACCTCGGGCTGGCCGTGCTGAGCGTGCTGTGGCCGGTGGTCGTCACGCCCTATCCCGCGTCGCCGTCGATCATCCTGACCGGACTGCTGGCGCACCTCGCGGCCGGGGCGACCGGCACGGCGGTCGGGCTCCTGTGCGCGCGGCCGTGGATCCGGCGGGTGGGGCGGTCCCTGCTGGTCGGCGCGGTCGTCGTGATCGCGACGGCGGTGCAGCCCTGGCTGCCGCCCGTCGGCAGCACGGTGCAGGCGCTCGCCGACGGGGCGGGCCCCGGCGCCGTCGTCCTCCCTGCCGCCCTGGCGCTCCTGCTCGCGGTACTGGTCACCTGGGCGAGCTCCGTGCGTGCCCGCCGCGACTGAGGGCCCGCTCCAACTCCGCTCCAGCCGCGCGTTCCCCGTGGGACGGCCGTCGGTGCGGCCATTGGAGTCCGTTTACAGGCGCACGGGCGAGCCTGGGCGTGCCTGGTCACCGTAGCGCCGCGAGACCCGGGACCGAGCACGACACCGGAACCCCGAGCACGGAGGAGAACCCGCGTGCACGCCTTCTACAAGGACGCCCAGTTCCAGTTCGCCGTCGAGAACCTGCTCGGTGACGCCTTCCACGGTGCCACCGACGTCGGCGAGGTGCTGTCCACGATCGACCGTATCCCTAACGGCGACGCCGCGGCCTGGGTTACGCAGCGGACCGCCACCGCGGACCGGGTCGTCGAGCAGGCCCGCGCCGCGGAGGCAGCCGGACACGCCCGCTCCGCCGCGGGCCGCTACCTGCGGGCCGCGAGCTACTACGCCGAGGCCGCGAACATGGCGGACGATCCCTTCGCCCAGGTGGGCATCAGCCGGATCAGCTGTCCGCTGTTGATCACCGACCCCGAGAACGAGCAGTTCTGGCCCGGCCAGTCGGCGCGCATGGCCGGGGGGATGACAGGCGACGTCACCCTCATGCCGTTCACCGCGGCCGAGGGCGCCGACGGGCACTGCGAACCCCTCGCCGAGGGCCTGCGCGGCGAGCGGATCCTCGACTGGCTCGACGAACGCGTCCCCGCGTGACCGGGCAGCTTCCCTCCTCCGCCCGCCGGCACGCCTGGATCGGCGTGCTCGTGGTGGGCGCCGCGCTGTTCCTCGCGGTGGAGCGGACCATGGTCACCACCGGCAACCCGAACTTCGTGCCCTCGTCGATCCTGCTGGGCGCGGCGATCGTGCCGGCGGCGTTCCTGAGCTTCGTCTACGGCCGCCGGCTGCCCTACGACGTCCCGGCCCCGGTCGTCGCGACCGCGGCGTTCCTCGGTGGGGTGATCGGCACCGTCGTGGCGGGCACGCTGGAGTTCGACGCCCAGCGCGACCTGGGCTTCCTGCCGATGGTCGGGGTCGGGCTGATCGAGGAGACCAGCAAGCTGCTGATCCCCCTCGCCGTGCTGCTGTTCCTCCGCCGCTACCGCACGGCGGCCGACGGACTGCTCGTCGGTGTGGCCGCGGGCGCGGGCTTCGCCGCCCTGGAGACGATGGGCTACGCCTTCGTGACCCTGCTCCAGTCCAAGGGCAGCATCATCGCGACGATCGACGTGCTGCTGCTGCGCGGGATCATGAGCCCGGCCGGGCACATGGCCTGGACCGGCATCGCGGCGGCGGCCCTGTTCGCCGCGGCGCAGGCCGGCTGGAGCGGGCGCGCGATCGGCCGCTTCGTCCTGGCCTTCGTCCTGGCCGTCGTGCTGCACACGCTGTGGGACAGCCAGTCCTCGCTGATCGGGACGGCGATCGTGGCGCTCGTCAGCCTGTGCGCGCTCGGCTGGACCGTGCACCGCATCGCCCACGGGGCGGGCCTGCGCGGCCGTCACGGACGGGCCGTCCACACCCACGAGCCGGGCCGGCGTTCGTGAGACGGTAGGGGTGGCAGGCTGGGCGGTATGCCACGGGTGGCCACCGGGGAGTCCGTGCTCTCCCGCGCGGTGCGGATCTTCGAGGCGTTCGGGGCGGCGCAGCCGGACCTGACCGTCACGGAGATCGCGCGGCGGACGGGGCTGCACGTCGCCACGGCGTCCCGGCTGGTCGCCGAGCTCGTCGAACACGGCCTGCTCGCCCGGGCGGCCGACGGCCGGGTCCGGATCGGGGTGCGGATGTGGGAGCTGGCCCAGCGGGCCTCCCCCACCCTGTCGCTGCGCGAGGCCGCCATGCCGTTCCTCGAGGACCTGCACGCCGTCGTCGGGCACCACGTGCAGGTGGGGGTCCTCGACGGCGACGAGGTGCTGTTCCTCGAGCGGCTGTCCGCCCCCGGTGCGGTGATCAACTACACCCGGATCGCCGGGCGGCTACCGCTGCACGCGTCGTCGTCGGGGCTGGTGCTGACTGCGTTCGGGCCGCGCGAGCTGCAGGAACGACTGCTCGCCGGACCGCGGGAGCGCTTCACCGCCGCGACGCTCACCGACGCGAGCCGGCTGCGGACGGTCCTCGCCGAGATCCGGCGCGACGGGCACGTGATCACGCCCGGGCACATCCACCCCGACGCGACCGGCACCGCCGTGCCCGTGCGCGACGCCGGCGGCGAGGTCGTGGCGGCACTGTCGGCGATCGTCCCCAACGACGGCCAGGCGTTCACGGTCGTCACCGTGCTGAAGGCCGCCGCCCGGGGCATCGAACGGGCGCTGGGTCCCGACCAGCGGGACCGCAGAAGTTCTCTCAATCATTGAGAACGGCCTTCTGTGCGCCACGGCGGAATCCGCATCCTCGGTCCACCCGATCCCGCCGCCCGGAGGACCTCCCCTGTGATCACCGCCGATCGCCCGTCCCTCGCCCCCGAACCGCCCGGCACGAGTACCGCCGCGGCCGCCACGGTCCGGGTCGCCGCCAAGCGCGTCGAGGCCGAGGGCGTGGTGTCCCTGGAGCTCGTGGCCCCCGACGGCGCGCGGCTGCCGGACTGGACCCCGGGCGCCCACGTCGACCTGGTCCTGCCGGACGGGACGACCCGCCAGTACTCGCTCTGCGGCGACCGGTGGGACGCCGACCGCTACCGCATCGGCGTGCTGCGCGAGCCCGCCGGACGCGGCGGCTCCGCGTATGTGCACGACCACCTGGCCGTCGGCGACCGGGTCGGCCTCGGCGGCCCGCGCAACAACTTCCCGCTCGTCCCGGCCCAGCGCTACCTGTTCGTGGGCGGCGGCATCGGGATCACGCCGCTGCTGCCGATGATCCGCCAGGCCGCGCTGCTCGGCGTGGACTGGGCGCTGCTGTACGGCGGCCGCACCCGGGCGTCGATGGCGTTCGTCGACGAGCTGGCCGAGCACGGTGAGCGGGTACGGGTCGTGCCGCAGGACGAGCACGGCCTGCTGGACCTCCGCGGCTTCCTCGGCGATCCCGACCCCGGCACGCGGGTCTACGCCTGCGGCCCGGCGCCGATGCTCGCCGCCCTGGCCGAGGCCACCGCCGCCTGGCCCGCCCACACCGTCCGGACCGAGCGGTTCGTGGCCCGCGAGCTGGGCGCGCCCGCCCGGGACACCCCGTTCGAGGTCGAGCTGGCCCGCACCGGCCGAACTGTCACCGTGCCGCCCGGTCGCTCGATGCTCGCCGCGATCACCGAGGCGGGGGTCGAGGTCCTCTCCTCGTGCCGCCAGGGCACCTGCGGCACCTGCGAGACCGGGCTGCTGGCCGGCGAGCCCGACCACCGCGACTCGATCCTCGACGACGACGAGCGCGCCGCCGGCGACTGCCTCTTCCCCTGCGTCTCCCAGGCCCGCAGCGACCGCCTCGTGCTCGACCTCTGACCTCGGTTCCGACCCCGGCCCCGACGCCACCCCCACACCAGGAGACCGCCGTGACGCTCACCGCCGAGCCCGCCCACGACCTCCCCACCAGCGACGTCGACCCCTTCTGCCCGGAGGTCCTCGAGGACCCGCTGCCCTTCCACGCGGCGCTGCGCGCGGCCGGGCCGGTCGTCCACCTCCGCCGGTACGACGTGTACGCGTTCGCCCGCTACGAGCAGGTGCACGCCGCGCTCGTCGACTGGCAGGGCTTCCAGTCCGCCGCCGGCGTCGGGCTGTCGAACTTCCGGCACGAGAAGCCGTGGCGGCCGCCGAGCCTGCTGCTGGAGGCCGACCCGCCCCGGCACGACGCGCCGCGCCGGGTGCTGCAGAAGATCCTCGGCCCGCGGGCGCTGCGGAAGCTCCGCGACGCCTGGGCCGCCGACGCCGACCGGCTCGTCGACGAGGTCCTCGCGGCGCAGGGGCCAGAGTTCGACGCCGTCGCGCACCTCACCGAGGCCTTCCCGCTGCGGGTGTTCCCCGACGCCGTCGGGCTCGGGCGGGAGGGCCGGGAGAACCTGCTGCCCTACGGCGACCACGCGTTCAACGCGTTCGGCCCGGCCAACGCCCTGGTGGAGAAGGGCGCGCCGCGGGTGGCGGAGCTGTCCGCGTGGACCGCCGCGCAGTGCGCGCGCGAGGCGCTCGCGCCCGAGGGTTTCGGCGCGGACATCTGGGCCGCCTCCGACCGCGGTGACATCACGCCCGAGCAGGCGCCGCTGGTCGTCCGGTCCCTGCTCACGGCGGGGGTGGACACGACCGTGCACGGCCTCTCGGCAGTGCTCCACGCCGTCGCGACCCACCCGGAGCAGTGGCGCCGCCTGCGGGAGGACCCCGGCCTGGCCCGTGTCGCGTTCGACGAGGCGGTGCGCCTCGAGTCGCCGGTCCAGACCTTCTTCCGGACCGCGACCCGAGACGTGGCGATCGGCGGGCACGTGATCCCGGACGGCCACAAGATCCTCATGTTTCTGGGCGCCGCCAACCGTGACCCGGCCCGCTGGGGGCCCGACGCCGACGCGTTCGACCTGGGCCGTGACCCGTCCGGGCACGTGGGGTTCGGGATGGGCATCCACCAGTGCGTCGGGCAGCACGTGGCCCGGCTCGAGGCAGAGGCCCTGATCACCGCCCTGGCCCGGCGGGTGGCGACGATCGAGCTCGCCGGGGCGCCGCGGCGCCACCTCAACAACACCCTGCGCGCCTGGGAGACGCTGCCCCTGCGGCTGCGGCCGGCCTGAGCGCAGGCGGGTCGAGGGGCCGCGGCGTGGTCAGCCCTCGTCCGCCGGGAGCACGCCCACGGCGAAGGCCAGGAGCATCGCGGCCGTGTCCGCCGGGTCCTCGTCGGGATGGGTGAAGCACCGCAGGAACAGCAGGAAGGTCAGCTGCTCGGCCAGGTCGGCGGGGTCCCGCTGGTGCCCGAGCTCGCCGGCCCGCTGCGCGGCGTCGAGCAGGACGGCGATCCGCTCGGGCACGGGCGTCATCACGCGCGGGTCCTCCGGGTCCAGGGGTGACGGGCCGCGGCCGACCCGCGCGGTGTACTCCTGGACCGCGCCGGCGAAGGCCGCGGTGAGCGCCCGGTACCGGCGGGCGACCCGGCTGATCCGCCGCAGGTGGGCGGCGAGATCCTCGGTGCGGGCCCCCGGCAGGGGCGGCCCGTCCGCGGTGGGCCGCTCCTCCGGCTCGGCGTCGAGCCCCTCCTGCCAGGCGACGGCGTAGGCGGCCCCGATCAGCGCGTGCTTGCCGGAGAAGTGGTTGTAGGCGGTGGCGACGCTCACCCCCGCGACCCGGGCGACGTCCTCCACACGCGTCTCCGCCCAGCCCTGGTCGGCGAACACGCTGCGGGCCGCGGCGATCAGCGCGGTGCGGGTGCGGGCCCGGCGGGCCAGGGCCGTACGCCGACGCGAGTCCGCACGAGCCGGCGAGTCGCCGGCCCGGGCCCGGGCGCCCTCGCCCCGTCCGTCCGGACGTTCGCTCGTCGCCATCCGTGTGCCCTTCCGCTCCCCGCAGGGAGACGCTCCGGGAACGGGGTACCCGCGTTACATCACCGGTGACACCTGTCACTCGTTGCGGCGTCGAAACTCCGCACGGTGGGCCTCGCGCCCGGGCGCGGCGTCCGCGGCGTGTCCCATGATCGGCGGTCGAGTGCGGCAGCGGCCGATCGAGCGGCCGCAGGTGCACCGTAATAGCGATCATGAGACGCAATCCGTGTCGTGATCGGCGCTGTCGTGCGGGGGAGGCCTGTCCGAGCGCGGCCGGATCGCCGAGCCGCTCCCGCAGCTCCGCCGCCTCGGTGCCCGCCCGGACCGCGCCGTGCCGGTCGTTGCCGTGGAGCTGCGTCGCCAGCGGGAGCCGACGCGAGGCCGGTCAGAGGGCCGTCGCGGCGGGGTCGTCGGGGAGCAACGAGTACATGACGACGTCGATCCGCCGCCCCTGCACCACGAGCCGGCGCCGCAGCGTGCCCTCCGCGGTGAAGCCGGCCACCTCGGCGACCCGCCGCGATCCGAGGTTGGTGGGGTCCACCATCAGCTCCAGCCGGGCGACCCCGACCTCGCGCAGGCACCAGCGGGCGAGGGTGCGCAGGGCGTCGCGCGCCAGCCCGCGGCCACGCGCGGCGGCGGCGACCCAGTAGCCGATCTCCGCCGTCCCGCCGCGGACCCCGTGCGCGCCGATGCTGCCCACCGGCGAACCGGTCGCCGTGTCGACGATCGCGAACACCGCGTCGCCCTGCTGCCACGCCTGCGGGGCGAACGTCGTGACGTAGCCGACGGCGTCGTCGTACGAGTACGGCGACGGCACCGTCGTCCAGCGCTGGATCTCGGCGTCCTGGCACGCCGCGAACACGGCGTCGGCGTCGTCCGGGGTCCACGGCCGCAGCCGGACCTGCGCCCCGGTCAGCACCGGCTGCGTCCCCCGCACTGCTCCCCGGACCGTCGCCACACCGGCAGTGTGCCGGGGCCCGGGCCCGCCGGACACGGCCGACCGGCCCTCTTACGGGAGCTCGGTCCGCGACTTCGCGTCGAGCAGGGTGTGGAGGACGGCGTCGCGGCGGGCGGCCAGCTCGGCCGAGTCGGTGCCGGCGAGCTCGGCGTCGACCCCGGCGACGAGCGTCGCGACCAGCTCCGGGGTGAGCGTGACCTGCCCGAGGTCGCGCCACCACTTCTCGGTCGGCGGGCCGAGGTGCTCGAGGACGTGGGCGATCCCGCCCGGCCCGCCGGACAGGTGCTGGTTCGCGAACGGCCCGAGCACCGCCCACCGCAGCCCCGGGCCCTGCGAGATCGCGGTGTCGATGTCGGCCACGGTCGCGACCCCGCGTTCGACCAGCGAGTACGCCTCCTGCCAGAGCGCCGCCTGCAACCGGTTGGCCACGTGCCCGGGCAGCTCCCGGCGCAGCCGGATCGGCTTCTTCCCCACGGCGGTGTAGAAGGCCAGCGCCCGTTCCACCGTCTCCTCGGCGGTCCGCTCCCCCGGCACCACCTCGACCAGCGGGATCACGTGCGGCGGGTTGAACGGGTGCCCGATCACCACCCGCTCGGGGTGCGCCGGGCAGCCCCGGGCGATGGCCGACGGCAGGAGCCCCGACGAGCTCGACGCCAGCACCACGTCCGGCCGCGCGGCCTCGTCGAGCACCGCGAACAGCTCGTGCTTGACGTCCTCGCGCTCCGGCCCGTTCTCCTGCACGAAGTCGGCGTCGCTCACGGCCTCGGCCGGGTCGGCGGTGAACGTCAGCCGCTCCGGGATCGCCCCGTCGACCCGGCTCAGGGTCGGCCACAGGGCCGCCACCTCGGCCCGCAGCCGCTCCTCGGCGCCGGGCGACGGGTCGGTCGCGACGACGTCGAGGCCGCGGGCCAGGAAGTGCGCCGCCCAGCTGATCCCGATCACCCCGGTGCCGACGACCGCCACCCGGTCCACCCCCGCGGCGCTCACGTCCGGCCCCGGGCGAGGGCGACGAACGGGTCCAGCGAGGTCGGGTCGGCCAGCACGTCGCGGCTCGCCACGTCGTCGAGCGCGGCGCCGAGGAGAATCTTCTTCGCCGGAAGCTCCAGCTTCTTGCCCGTGCGGTTCTTCGGCACCACCGGCACCGCCTCGATCCGGTCGGGGATGTGCCGCGGCGACAGCTCGGTGCGCAGCGCGGTGGAGATCCGCCGGCGCAGGGCGTCGTCGAGCGCGGTGCCCTCGCGGAGCTGGACGTAGAGCTGCAGCTCCCCGTTGCCGCCTGCCGGGTCCTCGAGGTGCACGACCACGCTGTCGACGACCTCGGGCAGCTCCTCGACGACCCGGTAGAACTCGGCGGTGCCCAGCCGTACGCCGCCGCGGTTCAGCGTGGCGTCGGAGCGTCCGGCGATCACCGCGCCGCCCCACGCCGAGAAGCGCACCCAGTCCCCGTGCCGCCACACGCCCGGGTACCGGTCGAAGTAGGTGTCGCGGTAGCGGGTGCCGTCGGCGTCGCCCCACAAGCCCACCGGCATCGACGGCATCGGCGTGGTGATCACCAGCTCGCCGAGCTCGCCGACCACCGGCTCGCCCTGCTCGTCGAACGCCTGCGCGTCCACGCCGAGGCAGGGCCCGGAGATCTCGCCGACCCACACCGGCTGCAGCGGACTGCCCTGCACGATGCCGGAGCAGACGTCCGTGCCGCCGCTGCCGACGTTGAGCAGCACACCCGGCCCGAACTCGTCGGCGACCCAGCGGTAGCCCTCGGGCGGCAGCGGGCTGCCGGCGGCGCCGATCTGGCGCACGGCCGACAGGTCGAACTCCCGCGCGGGCCGCACGCCCTCGGCCCGGCAGGCCATCAGGTACCCGGGGCTCGCACCCATCAGCGTGGCCCCGGTCTCTGCCGCGAGCCGCCACTGCCAGCGCAGGTCCGGGTGCAGCGGGTTGCCGTCGATCATCACGATCGACGCCCGCACCAGCAGCCCGGAGACCAGCGCGTTCCACATCATCCAGGCGGTCGTCGAGAACCACAGGATCCGGTCGCCGGCCTGCAGGTCCCAGCTCAGCCCGTGGTTCTTCAGGTGCTCCAGCAGGATCCCGCCGTGGGAGTGCACGATCGCCTTCGGCTTGCCGGTGGTCCCCGAGGAGAACAGCACGCAGAGGGGATGCGCGAAGGGCACGGGGTCGAACGCGAGGTCACCGGACTCGGCCAGGAGCTCGTCCCAGGAGAGCGCGTCGGGCAGCTCGTCCGGACCGTAGGCGACGTGCACGACGTGCTCGACGGTCGGCAGCCCGGCCCGGATCTCCGCCACCTGCGCGCGCCGGTCGATCGCCTTGTCGCCGTAGCCGTACCCCGACACCGCGAGCAGCACGGTGGGCTCGATCTGCCCGAACCGGTCGATCACGCTGCGGGCACCGAACTCGGGGGCGCAGCTCGCCCACACCGCGCCGAGGCTCGCCGTGGCGAGGAACGCGACGAGGGTCTCCGGGATGTTCGGCAGGTAGGCGACCACGCGGTCGCCCCGGCCGACGCCGAGCCGCTCCAGCCCGGCCCGGCAGCGCGCGACCTGCGCCCGCAGCCCGCCCCAGGTCAGCTCCTGCCGGTCCCGGGTCTGCGAGTACGCGAGGACGGCGACCTCGGCGTCGTCGGCCCCGGTGTCGAGCAGGCCGACGGCGTGCTCGGCGTAGTTCAGGGTCGCGGCCGGGAACCACTCCGCCCCGGGCATCTCCCGGCGGCCGAGCACCCGCTCCGGCGGGGTCGCGAACCGGACGCCGAAGTACGCGGCGATCGCGGACCAGAACGCCTCCGGGTCGTCGACCGACCAGCGGTGCAGGCTCGCGTAGTCCTCGAACGTCAGGCCGCGCTCGCGCTCCAGCCGGCCCAGGAACCGGCCGATCTCGGTGGTCTCCCGGACGTCGTCGGCCACCGGGCGGAGGAGCTCCGGAGCGTTCGTCTCGATCGCGGTCATCGGCGGACCCGCCCCCCGCGGCCGGCCAGGAACGCGCGCATCCGGTCCTGCGCCTGCTCGCTGCTGCCCGCCAGCGCGGCCATCATCGACTCCATCAGGTAGCCCTCGGCCGGGTTCGCCTCGGCGATCCGCGGCAGCGCCTGCAGCACCGCGAAGTTCGTGACCGGCGAGTTCGCCGCGATCCTCCGCGCCAGCTCGAGGGCCTTGGCCAGCCCCTCCCCGGGGCCGACGAGGTAGTGCGACAGCCCCAGCGCCTGGCCCTCCTCGGCGTCGAGCACCCGGCCGGTGAGCATCATGTCCGCCATCCGGTGCGCCCCGACGAGCCGCGGCACCCGCACGGACCCGCCGCCGCCGACGAACAGCCCGTGCTGCCCCTCCGGCAGGGCGTAGAACGCGCTGGCCTCGGCGACCCGCAGGTGCGTGGCCGACGCCAGCTCCAGCCCGCCGCCGATCACCGCGCCCTTGAGGACCGCGACGACCGGCAGCCGCCCACGCTCCATCCGCTCGAACGCGCGGTGCCACATCATCGAGTGCTCGAGGCCCTCGAAGGCGTCGCGCTCGGTCAGCTCGGACAGGTCGAGCCCGGCACAGAAGTGGTCGCCCTCGGCGTCGAGCACCACGGCCTTGACGCCGGCGGGCGGGGCGCTGAAGAAGGTCTCGACGCCGAGCACGGTCGGGTCGTCGAGCGCGTTCCGCTTGGCGGCCCGGGTCAGCCGCAGCACGGCGACGTCGTCGTGCCGCTCGACCTGCAACGACGTGGGCAGCAGGGCCTCGACCCCCTGGCCCGCCGGTGGCCCCGGCTGCGGTGCGGCGCTGGTCATGACGCTCCCTCCGGCCGCGGCCCCGCCGCGACCCGTTCGATCGGATGCTCGTCCGCCGCGCGTCGGCGCAGGTCCACCCGGCGGATCTTGCCGGTGGCGTTGCGCGGCAGCTCCGCGACGAACTCGACGTATTTCGGCACCTTGTACCGGGCCAGCCCGGACCCGAGATGGGCGCGCAGCGCGGCCTCGGTCAGGTCCGACCCCTCACGCACCTGCACGTAGGCGACGCCGACCTCGCCCCACCGCGGGTCGGCGACCCCGACGACGGCGCACTCGGCCACCGCGTCGAGCTGCACCGCGACGGCCTCCACCTCGGCGGGGTACACGTTCTCCCCGCCGGAGATGTACATGTCCTTGACCCGGTCGACGACCGTCGCCCAGCCGTCGTCGTCGAACCGCAGCACGTCCCCGGTGCGGAACCACTGGCCGTCGACCAGGCTGTTCGCGGTCTCCGCGGGCAGGTTCCAGTAGCCGGCGAACACGTGCGGCCCCCGCACCACCAGCTCCGCAGGCTCGCCGCCGGGGACCTCGGGGCGCCCGTCGCGCAGCTGGGCGACGTCGGTGAAGAAGTGCGGCACGCCGACCGCGGTCGGGTGCGCGGTGGTGCCGTCGTGCGTGCTCATGGAGACACCCGGCGAGGCCTCGGTCATGCCGTAGCCCTGGATCAGGCGCACGCCGCGGTCGAGCCACTCCCGCGCCACGCGCTCCTGCACCGGTGAGCCGCCGTACTGCACGAGGGTGAGCGAGCTCAGGTCGGCGTCCGCCCACCCCGGGTGCTCGCACATCATCTGCAGCATCGTCGGCACCGCCGAGAAGCCGGTGATCCGCCCTTCCGAGATCCGCTCCAGGACCACCCCGGGATCGGCCTTCGGCAGCACCTCCACGCTGCCGCCCTTGAACAGCGTGGGCAGTGTGACCTGGCCGAGCCCGACGCAGTGGAACAGCGGGGCGATGCACAGGGCCCGGTCGGTGCTCAGCACGTCGACGTGGGCGAGGAAGTTGACGGTGTTCCAGGTCAGGTTGCCGTGGCTGAGCACCGCGCCCTTCGGCCGGCCGGTCGTCCCCGAGGTGTAGAGGATCAACGCCGGGTCGTCCAGGGAGACCGCCGGTTCGGCCTCGACCTCCGGTCCGGCGGCGATCTCGGCCTCGTAGTCGAGGCGGTCGCCACCCCCGTGGACCGCGACGACGTGGCGCAGCGCGGCCGGGCGGGCGCCCAGCGCCGGGTCGACCACGCCGGCGACGAGTGCGTCCGTGTCGGCGCTGTGCACCAGGACCGACGCCCCGGAGTCGTCCAGCATGAACCGGATCTCGGGCCCGGACAGGCGGTGGTTGAGCGGGACGGCGATCGCCCCGAGCAGCCAGGTCGCGAAGAACGTCTCGAAGACCTCGACGGCGTTCACCCCGACGTAGGCGACCCGGTCCCCCGGGCCCACACCGAGCCGGCGCAGGGCCCCCGCATAGCGGGACACGCGGTCCGCGAGCTCGGCGTAGGTGAGCGAGCGCCGCGGATCGCTCAGCGCCACGCCGTCCGGGGAGATCCGGGCCCGCCGCGCGGGCCAGGTCCCCAGGCCCGCGTTGGGGCCGGCGACGAGTGTCGGGTTCATGAGTCCACCACCGTTGGTGCGGCCGGGTCGGTCGAAACCAGGAGCCCAGTGGGTCTCAGGCTCCTTGATACGGCATTGATAGCAAGGAGCTTGATACTGCGTCAAGCCGTCGCGTCACCGTGCCGACTCAGCTCGTCCGGCGGGACGGTCAACGACTCCAGGCACCGCTCCAGCGCGTCGCCGAAGGCCACCGCCTCCTCGGGGGTGAGCAGGGAGAGCATCCGCTCCTCGACGTCGTCGACCGCCCGGTGGCACTCCTTCAGCACCTGCACCCCGTGCCCGGTCAGCCAGGCGCGCAGGATCCGCCGGTTCCCGTCGTCGGGGCGGCGCTCGATCAGCCGGTCGCGCTCCATCGTCGCGATCAGCTGGTGCATCGCCTGCGGCGTGACGACGTGCCGGCGCGCGAGCTGGGCCGACGACAGGCCTTCTCGGGCCTCGAGGATGCTCAGCGCGGTGTACTGGTGCAACGTCACCCCGAGCGGGCGCAGCACCTCCTCCATCCGCGCGCGCTCCGCCATCTCGAGCCGTTTCACCAGGTAGGTCAGGCGCTGGCCGCGCCGGCCGGCCGGACGGGCCGCTGACTGGGTCATGCCGGGAGGGTATTCCGAAACCTGAGACCGGTCAGCCGTTGACGCGGGGTATCAAGTTCCTTACCATCGGCCGCCGTCGACGCCCGGATCCCGGGCCGGTCACCAGCAGACAGGGCATCGCAATGACGCACCCGCACCCGGACCGACACCCCAGTCGGCGCGGCCAGCTCCGCCGCGCCGTGCTGTCGAGCTACCTCGGCAGCGTGATCGAGTACTACGACTTCCTGCTCTACGCCACGGCCTCGGCCGTCGTGTTCGACAAGGTCTTCTTCGCGAACCTCGACCCGCTGGTCGGAACGGTCGCCAGCTTCGGGACCCTCGCCACCGGGTACTTCGCCCGACCGCTCGGCGGCGTCCTGTTCGGACACTTCGGCGACCGGGTCGGCCGCAAGCGGATGCTCGTGCTGAGCATGACGATGATGGGGCTCGGTAGTGCCCTCATCGGCCTGCTGCCCACCTCGGCACAGATCGGTGCCTGGGCACCGGTCCTGCTCGTGGTGCTGCGCGTGGTGCAGGGCGTCGCGGTCGGCGGCGAATGGGGCGGCGCGGTGCTGATGTCCGCCGAGCACGCCACCTCGCGGCGCGGGCTGTGGGCGAGCTTCACCAACGCGGGCGCACCGAGCGGCATGGTGCTGTCCACACTGGTCCTGGCCGTGTCGGCCGGCGCGACCGGCGAGCAGGCCTTCCTCGCCTGGGGCTGGCGGATCCCGTTCCTGCTCAGCCTCGTGCTGCTCGCCGTCGGCCTGTTCGTCCGGGCGCGGGTCACCGAGACCCCGGTGTTCGCCGAGGCCGCCCGGAGCACGCCCGCGGCCCCGCCGCTGCTCGACGTGCTGCGCAACCACCCGCGCAACCTGCTCCTGTCGATCGGCGTCGGGTTCGGCGCCTTCATCGCGCAGGGCACGTTGACGACCTTCGTCATCTCCTACGCCGTGCAGGCCGGCTTCCCGCGGCAGACCGTCCTCAACGCGCTCACCGTGTCCTCGGTCGCGGCGATCGCCGGGATCATCGGGTTCTCCGCGCTGTCGGACCGGTTCGGGCGCCGCCCGCTGGTCCTCGCCGGCGCGGCCGCCATGGCGGTCTGGGCGTTCCTGCTGTTCCCGCTGATCGACAGCGGCTCGACCTTCCTGCTCGCGGTCGCCGTCGTCGTCGGTCAGGGCGTGGTGCACGCGTGCATGTACGGCCCGCTCGCCGCGCTCTACACCGAGCTGTTCTCCACCCGGTCCCGCTACACCGGTGCCTCGCTCGGCTACCAGATCGCCGGCATCGGCGCGGGCGTCTCGCCCGTCGTGTTCGCCTCGGTCCTCGCCGGGGGCGGCGGCACGACCACGGTCTCGATCATCATCGCGGCCGGGTGCGTGCTGACGATCGCGTGCATCCTCGCCCTCCGCGAGACCGCCACGCTCGATCTGGCCGGTTCGACGGAGACCTCGTCGACGCCTGCCGCGCGGGCCTGACGATCACGACGCGGGCGGTGTCCGGCGGCCGCGGCCGCGGGGCACCGCCCGACGTCGTCGGGTGCGGACCGGCCGGTCAGGCCGGCTGCTCCGCGGCCCGCTCCTCCCGCCACTGGTCGACCAGCGACCGCTTGAACCGGTTGTTGGACGGGACCTCGATCCCCTTGTCCTCCGCCCACTGCCGCAGCTGCTCGCGCTCCTCGGCCGTCAGCCCGGTGCTCGTGCTGACCTGGCCCCCGGCCCGCTTCGCCGGGCGGAGGTCCGGGATCGACGCATCGACCCGGCCCGCATCGATGTACGGCTGCAGCAGCGACAGCAGCTTGCGGTACTCCGGCCCCGCCAGGTCGATCTGCACCCGCATCTGGTCGATGTTGAGCTCGTGCGACTCGACGTCGTGCTCCGAGCCCGTGAGATCGCAGTACCGGATCTCCCTGATGCCCATCGATCAGCCCGCCTCGCTCGCGTTCCCGGTGCGCGCCGGGCGCCGCCTCCCGGACGAGCCGCCGGCCTCCTTGGCGGCCTCCTTCGCGGCCTCCTTGGCCGCCTTGCGCAAGGAGGCGAGCGTCTGGCCCGCGAGCGCCTTCGAGGCCACCGAGTCGCCGATCTGGCGCGGCGTCATGCGGCCGCGACCGGTCTCGGCGAGGTACACCTGCCCGTCCGGACCGGTCCGGTACTCCAGGTTGGAGGCGACGCGGTGGAACCGGGTCCGACCCCGCTGGCGCACGCCCTCCCACCTCTCCACCTTGACGGCGAGCAGGCAGCACGTGCAGGTCAGGCGGCGGACGAACAATCCCTCGTCGTCCACCTCGGTGAAATGGATCCCGGCCTGCCGGATCGTCGGGAACAGGTGCCGGCCACGTTCCCGGCACGCCAGCACCTCGTCGGAGACGCGGTCGACGTAGAGGTCGACGTCCTCGTCCGACGCCCGGACGATGCCCGTCTCCTCGAACTGCTCACCCTGGATCGACTTCGGCAGATCGGCGTCGCCGTCGGCCACCTGGCACCCCTTTCGCTGTGTTCAAGGACAGTGTCGCGGTCCATCACGGTCCGCGGAACCAGCAGATCACATCATCACCGCGGATCGGGCGCCCGTTCGGGCCCAACGATCCGCGCCCATCGGTGGTTCCGCCACCCCCACCGCCACCATCACAGTGCCCGCGCTCACACCGGCCACGGCGTCCGGGACCGGCGCCTCGACCGCAACGTTCTCCTTGTCCGCTGCAACATCGTGCCCATATGCTGCACGCGTGGGTGTCACCGATCACAGCCGAACGGCCGTGCGGTCGGACCCTCGTGAGGCGGTGCGACTGGCCCGCCGGGCGTTCATGGCCGGTGAACGCCTCGATGCGCAGCGGATCGCCGCCCGGCTCGGCGTGGACCGCACGACGTTGTTCCGCTGGGTCGGCAACCGCGACCAGTTGCTCGTCGCGGTGCTGACCTCGCTCGCCGACCCCACCTTGCGCGAGGCGGCGGCCGCCGCGCCCGGCTCCGGACCGGAGCGCATCGGCCGGATCCTGCGCGACTTCTCCCAGGCCCTGATCGACGCGCCGTACTACCGCTCCTTCCTGCAGCGCGAGACCGAGCGCGCCCTCCGGCTGATCACGACGAAGGCCAGCCCGCTGCAACAGCACGTCGTCGGCGCGGTCGAGCGGTTGCTGGCCGAGGAGTGCAGCCGAGGGCACCTGCGCACGTCGATGCCGCTCGGCGACCTGGCCTACCTGGTGGTGCGGATCGCCGAATCGTTCATCTACGCCGACCTGCTCACCGGCGACCCGCCGGACGCCGCCAAGGTCGAGGTCGCCGTCACCGCGCTGCTGCACGGCGCGGCGCGTGTCCCCACCGTCCCGACACCCTGACCCCCTGACCCCGCACGATCCGCACTCGACGAGGAGAGCACCGATCATGGCCGAGCTCCAGGGCACCTGCGAGGACCGCTTCGACCCGCTCCGCAGGCAGCTGCAGGACCACCTCGACAGCGGCGAGGAACTGGGCGCGTCGCTGGTCGTGGACCTCGACGGCGACCGGGTCGTCGACCTCTGGGGCGGCTACCGCGACCAGGCGCGCACCACGGCCTGGGACGAGCACACGATCGTCAACGTCTGGTCGACGACCAAGACCGTGACCGCGCTGGCCGCGCTGATGCTGGTCGACCGCGGGCAGCTCGACGTGCACGCGCCGGTCGGGCGGTACTGGCCGGACTTCGCGGCGGCCGGCAAGGAGCGCGTCGAGGTCCGCCACCTGCTCTCCCACACCTCGGGGGTGTCCGGGCTCGACCAGCCGGCAGCGGTCGAGGACATGTACGACGCGGAGCGGGCCGCGGCCCGGATGGCGGCGCAGGCTCCGTGGTGGGAACCCGGTACGGCATCGGGCTACCACGCACTCAACTACGGACATCTGATCGGCGAGCTGATCCGGCGCGTCGACGGCCGCACCCTGACCGAGTTCGTCGCGCAGGAGATCGCCGGCCCGCTCGACGCCGACTTCACCATCGGCGCGCCGGAGAAGGCGTGGGGCCGGATCGCCGACGTCGTCCCGCCGCCGCCCCTCCCCGTGGACCTGTCGACCGCCGACCCCACCAGCCCTGCGGTGCGGACGCTGACCGGCCCGACGGTCGCGGCGGAGACCGCGAACACCGAGGCCTGGCGCCGGGCCGAGATCGGCGGCGCGAACGGCCACGGCAACGCCCGCTCCGTCGCCCGGATCCTGTCCGTGGTCGCCCGCGGCGGCGAGGTCGACGGCCTCCGGCTGCTCTCCCCCGCGACCATCGACCTGATCTTCGACGAGCAGGCGAACGGCGTGGACGTGGTCCTCGGCGTGCCGCTGCGGTTCGGCATCGGCTACGGCCTGCCACAGCGGGACACGCTGCCCTACATCCCCGACGAGCGGATCTGCTTCTGGGGCGGCTGGGGCGGGTCGATGATCGTGATGGACCTCGGCCGGAGGCTGACGGTCTCCTACATGATGAACCGCATGGCGCCGGGCATCATCGGCTCGGAGCGCAGCGCCGGGTACCTGCGCGAGATCTACCGCGTGCTGGGGGCGGCGTGACCATCCACAGCCCGTACCCCGCGGTCGAGATCCCCGAGGTCTCGCTGCCCGAGTTCCTCTTCGGCGCCGGCTTCGGCGACCGGGCCGACGCCGAGGCGTTCATCGACGGCGCGACCGGCTCGTCCGTCACCTTCGACGAGCTCGACGGCATGGTCCTGCGCATCGCGGCGGCCCTGCACGAGCGCGGGCTGCGCAAGGGCGACGTCGTGGCGCTGTTCGCGCCGAACTCGCCGGCCTGGGTGGCGATGTTCCAGGGCATCCTGCGCGCCAACGGCGTCGTGACCAGCGCGAACTCGCTCTACTCCCCCGCCGAGCTCGCCCACCAGCTGGCGGACTCCGGCGCGACGATGCTGGTCACCGTCTCCCCGTTCCTGGACCGGGCGACCGCGGCGGCCGCGCAGGCCGGGCTGCCCGACGACGCCGTCGTCACCCTCGACCGGGCCGACGGCCGCACGTCGTTGGTCGATCTCCTGGCCGGCACGGCGGACCCGCCGGACCTCCGGGTCGGACCCGCCGACACGGCGGTGCTCCCCTACTCGTCCGGCACGACGGGGCTCGCGAAGGGCGTGGTCCTCACCCACCGCAACCTCGTGGCGAACCTGCTGCAGTTCACGCCGCTGGGGACCACGGACGAGACCACCCGGATCCTCGCCGTCCTGCCGTTCTTCCACATCTACGGCATGACGGTGATGATGAACCACGGCCTGCACCGGCGGGCCACGGTCGTCACGATGCCGCGCTTCGAGATGACGGAGTTCCTGCGGGTCGTCGCGCGGTACCGGCTGAACCGGCTCTACATCGCCCCGCCGATCGCCGTCGGGCTGGCCAAACACCCGCTGGTCGACGAGCACGATCTGTCCTGCGTGGACGTGATCTTCTCCGGCGCCGCCCCGCTCGACGCCGAGCTCGGGCACGCGGTCGCCCGCCGGCTCGGGTGCGTGGTCCTGCAGGGCTACGGGATGACCGAGCTCTCCCCGGTCAGCCACTCCATGGACGAGCGGCGGCCCGACGACGACCTGAACGGCGTCGGCTACGCGATCCCGAACGTCGAGAGCAAGCTCGTCGACCCGGAGACCGGGCGCGAGGTCGGGCCCGGCGAGCGCGGCGAGCTGTGGGTACGCGGCCCGAACGTGAGTCCGGCTACCTGAACAACCCGGAAGCGACCGCCGCCACGCTCGACGCCGACGGCTTCCTCCACACCGGCGACGTCGCGACGGTCGACGAGACCGGCTTCTTCCGGATCGTCGACCGGGTCAAGGAGCTGATCAAGTACAAGGGCTACCAGGTGCCGCCGGCCGAGCTCGAGGCCGTGCTGCTGACCCACGAGGCGATCGCCGACGCCGCCGTGATCGGGGTGCTCGACGCGGAGGGCGAGGAGGTGCCGAAGGCCTTCGTCGTGGCCCAGGACGGGGCGGCGCTGACCGCCGAGGACGTGATGGCCTACGTCGCGGAACGGCTCGCCCCGTACAAGAAGGTCCGCGTGGTCGAGTTCCTCGACGCGATCCCGAAGTCCGCCTCGGGGAAGATCCTCCGCAAGGACCTCCGGGCGCGCGAGCAGGCGGCGGCGTTCGGCGGCTGAGAAGCGGGTGCTCAGCGGGCGGCGGCGGGCGGTGATCGGTCCGGCGCCGGCGTGCGGGGACCGACGGGGTGCCGGAGGCTCGGACCATGCCTCCGGACCGCACCGCCGACGGGCGCTGGATCGTGGTCCGCGGCCGGCGCTGGCGGGGCGCGGACCCGGAGCTCCCGGAGGAGGTCCGGGCCGCGCTGCAGCACCACCTCGGGAAGGCGCGGGCGGCGGTGCGCACCGCCCGCGCGGCCGACGACGCCGCCGCGGTCCGCGAGGCGCGCCGCCGCGTCGACCTGGCGAAACAGGGCCTCGGCGAGCGCGGCGAGCCGTGGTGGGAGCAGGACGCGGCCGCACGCGAGCGACGCTGGACCGAGGCACTGGAGGCGCTGGAGGGGTCCGCGGACCGGCTACCGTGATCGGGTGACGCGCAGGAGGAACGGGTGGGGCGAGGTCCTGGACCCCTGGCGGCAGCTCGCCGAGATCGCGTGGTCGGCGCCGCAGGTCGTCGCCCACCGCACGGCCCGCATGGCCACGGGCGGCTGGCCGCCGAGCGCGCGGGACCGCCGGGAGTACCGGCGGATGGTTGCGGAGAAGGGCACCGCATTCACCCGCGCCGCCGTCGACTCGGCCTGGGCCGTCCCCCGGGCCGCGAGCCTGGTACTGACCGCGGGCCTCTCGCCGGTGCACCGCACGGTCACCGCCAACCGGCGCCGGCTCTCGCGCTGACCCGCCGCGCTGACCCGCCGCGCTCGCTGTCCTGCCGCGCTGTCCTGCCGCGCTGTCCTGCCGGGTCGACCGGCCGCGGGCGTCAGCGCGCGGGTGAGTCCGTGGTCCCGCTCGGGAACTCCTCGACGCCGAGCACCCGGAGGAGCTCCAGCCGCTCGCGAGTGTCGGCGTCAACCGGGGTGAGCACCAGCAGCTGCTGTCCCAGGTCGGGGGTGAAGAGGGCCACCCCCCGGGAACGACCACTCCGGAGCGACCACGATGGAGAACGCGATGCGGACACGGACGCTGGGCCGCACGGGACCGGCCGTCTCCGCCCTGGGCCTGGGCGCGATGAGCATGTCGGGCGCCTACGGCCCGGCCGACCGCACGGAGAGCATCGCCACCGTGCACGCCGCGCTCGACGCCGGCGTCACGCTGATCGACACCGGTGACTTCTACGCCATGGGGCACAACGAGCTGTTGCTGGGCCAGGCGCTGCGTGGCCGCGACCGGGACGACTACGTGCTCTCCGTGAAGTTCGGGGGCCTGGCGGGGCCGGGCCTTCCGCCGCTGAAGCAGGACTGCCGGCCCGCGGCGGTGAAGAACTCTGCAGATCGAGTACTCGCTGATCTCGCGCGCCGTGGAGGACGAGATCCTCCCGACCCTGCGGGAGCCGGGCATCGGCCTCACGGCCTACGGCGTCCTCGCCCGCGGCCTCATCTCGGGCCACTTCACCGCCGACCGGATCGGACGGCCCGGCGACTCCCGCGCCCGTAGCCAGCAGTTCTCCGCCGAGAACCTGGAGCACAACCTCGCTCTGGTGCAGCCCCTGGCGCCGGGTCGCCGACGCCAGGGGCTGCACGCCCGCGCAGTTGGCGATCGCCTGGGTCGCGGCGCAGGGCGAGACCGTCGTGCCGCTGGTCGGCGCCCGCACCCGCGAGCGGCTGGCCGAGGCACTGCCCGCAGCGGACCTGACCCTGGCCTCGGAGGACCCCGCCGAGATCGAGAAGGCGGTCCCGGCGGGGTCGGCACGCGGCGACCGCTATCCCTCGGCGTTCATGTCCAGCCTCGGCGTGGGGAACTGAACGCTTTTGCGGACTGTCGCTGGCGGGGCCGTGGATGCGGAGGTTGTTGTCTCCGGACCGGGTGGGCCGACCAGGCAGCAGCCCATGGTGTCCGGGGTGAACCACCGCTCCGACCGCATTGCCCGGCGTCGCCGCTGTGGAAACAGCAGCGGTCCCGGGAGTCCGGAGCACGAGGAGTTTCGCGTGCAGGAGCGAGCCTCACACGGGTTGGGCGACGAGTGGCTGCCCGCCGAGGGTGTGCGGGAGGTCCCAGGTCCGTGGCCGACTTCGTGGTCGTTGCTCGGGGTCGATCCAGACC
>NZ_JAJTTE010000070.1 GCF_021343995.1 Pseudonocardia terrae
CAGCTCACAACCCATTTTCACGGACTAGTCGACTGGCTGATCTGTGGAACCCCGGTCGGTGACCGCTTGCAGTTCGCGCAGCGCGTGGGCGCAGCAGAGCTGATGTGCGGCGTCGAGGTAGGTGTCGTAGGACGCCCACGCGTCGTGCACCGCCACGCCCCGGAAGCCGGGCAGGACACCGGCGGCGTCGATGCCGACCCGGCCGCGCTTGGGGTGACAGGTGATCAACGTGTCCGTGCCGGTGCGGGCGCAGTGCACACAGGCCAGCGCGCCGGCCACCCGCAGCCCGGTCTCGTCGAACCCGGCCACCTCAGCCCCGGCGATCCGATCCCGGACGACGTCGAGGAAGCCCGCGAGCCCGTCGGCGCCGACCGGGTCATGCTCGCCACGGTGCCCTCGCTCAGCGGGGTGCCAAACAACTCCGCCAGCGCCTGGGCGGTGCGCTTCTTGGACAGGAACTGGCCCACATACAGGTAGAGCACGATCGCGGTGAGCCGCGGCCCGTACTGGGTCGGCGCGCTCACCCCGTCCGGCGCGACGCCGCAGGTGGTGGTCCCGCAGCCGCAGCGGCGCGCGATCAGCTGATGCTCGCTCACCCGCACCGTCATCGGCGGCAGGTCGAAAACCTGGCGGCGCTCCACCCCCACCTCCGGGGCGTCGGCCAGGTCAGCGCCGCACCCCGTGCAGGGCCCGGGCTCGTGTCGCGTCCGCTCGTCCGGGCTGTCCACCAGCGCCAACGTGGCCCCGGGATGACCGGGCTGACCGCCTGGCCTGCGCCCGCTCTTGCGCCGCAGCGACTTCGGAGCCGGCTTGACAAACGGCGAGTCCGACGAGGGCGGGCGCGACGAGTTGGTCGAGTTCATCCCCAACCGGCGACGCAACTCGCCGTTCTCTGCCCGCAACCGCTCGTTGTCTTCCCGCAGCTTCTCGTTGTCGGTTCGCAGCTGCGCGACCTCACCCCGAAGCTCCTCGATCAGCCGCCCCTGCGTGAGGACCAAGGCGGCAAGCTCGTCATACGACGGACGCCCATCCCCGGCCTGCACCACATGATCATTCCACAGAGATGATCAAGCCTGATGAGCGACCTGACCAGTCACTCCGCTGGGTCGTCGAATGCGGCATCGCCTGGCTGCACGCCTTCAAACGCCTCTGCGTGCTCGTCGCTGGGGCCGGCGCGGGTGGACCGACTCGCAACGGTGCGCGATCCGCGGCTGAGCGACTGCGGCATTCGCCAGGATCTGCGCACCCGGCAGCCGTGACCCCGCGGCCGTTGGCGCTACCGGCCTGTCCCACCGCAGGCGTTCGCCGTAGCCAGCCCGGTCGTCAGCGAGCGACGCGCCTCAGGAGAGTCGGTGACCGCTTGCGAAGAGCCTGGACCCGTAGTCGTCACGTTGAGCAGAGCCTGCCGGTGGTCGGCTACCTACCGATCTTCAGCAGGCGCTGTGCCGCCAGGCGGGAGACCTGGTGCCGCATGCCGGAATGTGGCCCGGTTCGGTTTCGGGGTGAGCCGCTCACTTCGTACTGTCCAGGACGTTAATCGGTCTACGGCAACCGATAATCGGCATCAGAGGAGTGTGTAATGGGTGGACGAGTCGCCCGGCTGGGACACGTCGGGATCGCAGTGGCTGATCTGGACCGCTCGGTGGCCTTCTACACGGAGGTTCTGGGCATGCGCTTGACCGAGCTGTTCCGCTATGACGAGAACAAGGTCGGGCACGGCACGGCTGTGCTCGCCGGGGCCTTCGTGCGTGGGTGGGAGGACACCATCCACCATCGCATGTCCATCTTCACGCTGCGCGACCCCAGCGTTCAGCAGCCGGACGCCCGCGCCCTAGGGCTTCACCACATCGCCTTCGAGATGGACTCCAGCGACGACCTGATCTCGCTCTACAGGCGGTTCCGCGAGCTGGAGGTGCCGATCGTGAACGCCCGAATCGGCGGCCCGGGAAACCAGCCGCGTTTCTACGGGCTGGACCCCGACGGCAACCTGCTGGAGTTCTACTGGAGCATCGACCACGTCGGCTGGGACGGGATCCCGCGGGCGTACCCGCCGATCCAGGAGATCGAGCTCGAGGATTTCGACTTCGAGGCCTACACCGTCGAACGCGAGAAGCAGGCCGAGGCCGAGCGGGCCCGGCGTGTGGCCGCCCTGACGAGCTGACCGATCGCTACGGGAGAGGACTGAGTCGTGACTCGAATCGCGCGGTTCCGTCATGCAGGACGGAACAAGTTCGGGGTGCTCGACGGCGACAGCTTCGTCGACGCCACCCGGGCCTACGCCGCCGCACAACAGGCTAAGGGTGTTCCGCACGCGGACGCGCTCGCCGATGTGGTCCTCCCGCCGGACCTGCTCGTGTTCTTCGAGAGCGGGGACACGGGTACGGCGGCGCTGCAGGAGGCCGTCGCCTACGCCGCGGCGCTGGACCCCGAGGTCGCCCGGCGTGAGGGCATCCGGGTGGATCGCTCGGAAGCGACGGTGGCGGTGCCGATCCCCCGCCCACCGAAGATCGTGTGCGTGGCGCGCAACTACGCCAAGCACGCCGCAGAGGCCAACCTGCAGATCTCGGAGATCCCGATCCTGTTCCCGCGCTTCGGGGCCACTCAGATCGCCGACGGCGAGGCCATCATCGTGCCGACGGTGTCGAAGGAGGTCGACTGGGAGGGCGAGCTGGCGGTCGTCATCGGCAAGGGAGGCCGGCACATCCGCAAGGAAGACGCCTTCGCCCACGTCGGCGGTTACACGATCTTCAACGACGTGTCCGTGCGCGACTACCAGTTCCGGGTCACTCAGTACACGGGCGGCAAGAACTTCCACGCATCAGCGCCTGTCGGTCCGCACATCACCCTGGCCGACGAGGGTCTGAACCCGCACAACCTGCGGATCACGACCACGGTGAACGGGGTGGTGAAGCAGGACGCGACGACGGCTGAGTTCATCTTCGACATCCCGACGCTGATCGAGCACATCTCCGAGTTCATCGAGCTGGAGCCGGGCGACATCATCCCCACCGGCACTCCCGCGGGTGTCGGGTTCAAGCGGCAGCCGCCCGAGTTCCTGGCCGACGGGGACGTCGTCGAGGTGTCGGTCGAGGGCATCGGAACCCTGACCAACCCCGTCCGGAACGAGGAGTGACGCCATGAGCGACAACGGGTTCGAGCGCGGACTCCAGATCCGCAAGGACGTGGTCGGCGAGGAGTACGTCGAGCGATCGTTCGCCAACGCCGGGGACTTCGGCCGCGAGTTCCAGGAGCTCGTCACCGAGTTCTGCTGGGGCGCGTCCTGGGGGCGCACCGCCCTCAACCGCCGGGACCGCAGCCTGCTCAACCTGGCGATCATCGGAACCCTCGGGCGAACGGCGGAGTTCCGGCTCCACACCCGCGGCGCCCTGCGCAACGGGGTGACCGTCGAGGAGATCAAGGACACCCTCATCCACCTCTCGGTGTACGCGGGGATCCCGGCTGGCGTCGAGGCGTTCCGTATCGCTGGTGAGGTACTCACGGAGTTCGAAGCAGAGCAGGGCCAGGACTCCTCAAGCGGCTCCTAAAGCGCTGCCAGCCGCCGTGCGAGGGAGCAGAGTTCCTCGACGTGGCCCTCGAGCGACGCACTCCGGGCGGCCGGGGCGACTATCGAGAGGCTTCCGCTCCGCTGAGCGATCTTCAGCGGAACCGCGATGCCGGAGGCGCCGAGGCGGAGCTCATCGTGACTGAGGACGTGGCCGCGGTCGCGTTCGGCACGAAACGCCCGGCGGTCCTCGCTCGTCGAGTCGGGACCGAGCAGCGCCACCGCGCGTTCCTCGGGAAGGCCGACGAGGATGGCACGCCCCGCCGCGCCGACGCCGACCGGATGGCGGAAGCCGGTGGGGTAGTCGATCCGCAGCGGGTGCGTCGCCGCGGTGGCGGAGGCCACGACCACGGAGTCCATGCCGTTGAGGACGGACACCACCACGGTCTCGCCGACCTGGCGCGCCAGGTCGGCGAGCAGCGGCTGCGCTTCTCGATACACCTCCGGCAGGGCTCGCGCGGCGATCGCGTGGACCGCAGGGCCGACGGCCACGCGGCCGGCCTCCAGGCTCACGAAGCCACGCTGCTGCAGGGTCGCCACCAGCCGCCTGGTGACGGTGCGGCCCAGGCTGAGCCGTCCGGCCAGCTCACCGACGGTCTGTGGACCGCCCTCGCCCAAGGTGAGCAGGATCCGCAGAGCGTGGTCGGCTGTTTGGGCGATCTCCACGGAGTGCTCCTCAAGGCTTCGTGACGATCGCACCGTACACCGAATTCCGGGAAGCAAGACCCGATTATCGGGAAACTCTTCGAGTAGGGGAGATCTGCAGATGGTGGCCGTTCCGGTGACGCGCGAGCGCGAACAGCAGGTGCTCACGACGGTGCCTCGAGGGTTGTTGATCGGCGGGGCGTGGCGCGAGTCGTCCGGAGGTCGGACGTTCACGGTCGAGGATCCGGCGACGGGTGCGGTGCTGGGCGAGGTCGCCGACGCGAGCCGCGAGGACGCGGTCGCCGCCCTCGACGCGGCTGCGGCGGCTCAGGGGTCGTGGATGCGGACCGCGCCGCGCAGGCGTGCCGAGATCCTGCGCCGGGCCTTCGAGATCGTGACCGAGCGGGCCGAGGACTTCGCTCTCGTGATCACCCTGGAGATGGGCAAACCGCTCGCCGAGGCAAGGGGTGAGGTCGTCTACGGGGCGGAGTTCCTGAGGTGGTTCGCCGAGGAGGCGGTCCGGGATTACGGGCGCTACGGCCCGAGCCCCGAAGGGACGAGCCGGCTCCTGGTCCAGCGCCGTCCAGTGGGGCCCTGCCTGCTCATCACGCCGTGGAACTTCCCGCTCGCGATGGCGACTCGGAAGATCGCGCCCGCACTTGCAGCCGGCTGCACGATGGTGGTCAAGCCGGCCAAGCTGACCCCGCTGACCACCTTGCTCTTCGCGCAGGTCCTGATCGAGGCGGGGGTGCCCGCCGGCGTGGTGAACGTACTCCCGTCGGGCTCGGCCGCCGCGATCTCCGGGGCCCTCCTGCCCGATCCGCGCCTGCGCAAGCTGTCCTTCACCGGGTCGACACCGGTGGGCCGCCGCCTCCTCATCGACGCCGCGCAGAATGTGCTCCGGACCTCGATGGAGCTCGGCGGAAACGCCCCCTTCCTGGTCTTCGACGACGCCGACATCCCCGCCGCCGTCGCGGGTGCCATGGCCGCCAAGATGCGCAACATGGGTGAGGCGTGCACCGCCGCGAACCGCTTCCTCGTCCACCGACCCGTAGCCGAGGAGTTCGCCGCCGGGCTCTCCGCTGCGATGGGCGCACTGCGCACCGGGCGGGGGACACTGCCGGAGACCCAGGTCGGACCACTCATCGACGCAGGAGCCCGGGACGACGTCGACGCGCTGGTCGCCAAGGCCGTCGACGCCGGAGCCGTCGTGTCCACCGGCGGCCGCGCTGTCGACGGCGGCGGCTACTTCTACGAGCCGACCGTCCTGACCGACGTCCCCCACGATGCCGAGATCCTGAAAGAGGAGATCTTCGGACCCGTCGCGCCGATGACCACCTTCGACACCGAGGAGGAGGCGATCCGACTGGCCAACGACACCGAGTACGGCCTGGCGTCGTATCTGTTCACCCGCGACTACGCCCGGATGATGCGGGTGACCGAGCAGATCGAGTACGGCATGGTCGGGTTCAACGCCGGGGTGATCTCCAACGCCGCGGCCCCGTTCGGTGGGGTGAAGCAGTCCGGGTTGGGACGCGAGGGTGGGGCCGAAGGGCTCGCCGAGTACACCGCCACTCAGTACGTCGGGATCGCTGACCCGTTCGCCATGCCCGGGGGCCCGGGTCGGCTCGGCTGATCACAGCTGGGCGGTCGGCCCGAGGGCGGCCGCATCGGCGTCAGCAGGCCGGTGGCGTCGGGGACGCCGGAGGCGATGTGTCGCCACGATGAGGAGCGCAACCACCGCGACGCCGAGTACGTTCTCGATCGTCCGGTCTGCCATCAGGGCGAGCAGGTCCGCGGAGTCGTGCGGGTGGGCCATCCCGATCGTGACCGGTGTGATGAACAGCAGGGACAACGCGTAGTTCCGGGCCACCAGCAACTCGGTTCCGACGATGAGTAGGCCCGTCAGGATCGCGTTGACGAGCGGGGTCGCCGGGATCAAGTACAAGGCTCCGGCCACGAGGACGCCCCCGAAGGTGCCCGCGAGGCGGTGGCCTGCGCGCAGCAGCTGCTCGCTGCTCGACGGGCCGACCACCGGCACGACCGCGGCCACCAGGGCCCAGGCAGGGTGTTGCAGTCCGGCCAGCTCCGCGAGCGTTCCGGCCACCCCGACCGCGACGACACACATCAGAGCGTGCACCAGCGTCAGCCGTGTCGTCGGCCGTGGCGGCGGAGGCCGGTGGCCCGGCGCCCGTCCTCGCCTACTCGCCCAGCGCGCCTGCAGTACGCCGCTCGCCGATGTGACGAGCAGTGCCCAGACGAGACCGGCGAGGGCGAGGGCGAGGGCACGTGCGACGTCGGCTGCGGTGGCGGGCAGAGCAGCACAGCCGGCGAAGCCGAACACCGGAAAGAGGCTCCCCGGCGGTGTCCATCGCCTGAGGTCGGCGATCACGGTCGCGGCCCCGGCGACCACGGCGGCGCAGAGAACGACGACACCTCCGGCCGGGGCGGTCGCAGCCAACGCGGTCGCCGCCACGACTACGACGACAAGGACGCCCCCCGCGAACGCCTGTACCTGAAGGCGTCTGCGCGGGGGATCGTTGCGGCCGTACACAGCCGCCACGGAGCCGAGCACCGCCCACACGCTCCAGTCCGACCTACCTAGGAGCGCCAGGACGACCAGCGGGACGAGCGTGGCGACGCCCAGGCGAAGGGCCGGATGGTGTGCCCCGGCGTGCGGTGCGACATGCCACAGCTGGCGGAGACGCGGCAGCAGCGGCGCGGGGGGCCCCGCGACCGACAGGCCCTGATCGGACGACAAGGTGGCTCCTGGTCCCGGCCCGCAGGCCGACTAGTTAGCTGGTTAAGTATCCTCCGATGATGGACGACTGGGTGGACGAGGTCCAAGCGCAGTGGCGACGTTCACGGCCGGAGGTGGACCCCGAGCCGGCCGGTGTGTTCCTGCGCGTGCTCCGCGTCGCGCGGCTGGTCGAGCGGCTCACCGGGGAGGCCCTGGAGGAGTTCGGTGTCGACCGCGCCGGGTTCGAGGTGCTGTCGGTCCTCGCGCGGACCGACACTCCCGTCTCTCCCACGCGCATCGCCACCGAACTGCAGCTCACCGGCGCCGGCACGACCAAGCGGCTGCGGCAGGTCGAGGCGGCGGGGCTGGTCCGCCGGCGTCCGAACGCACAGGACGGGCGCAGTGTCGACATCGAGCTGACCGAGCAAGGACAGGCCGTGATCGCACCCGCCATCGACTCCATCCACACGCTGGAGGCGTCGTGGCTGGACGACCTCTCAGCGCCGGACCGCGACGCGCTGGTGTCGGGCCTGCGGACGGTTCTCGGCGCACTCACTCGCGCAGCGGAGAGTTCCTGATCCGGGACGCGACCCGTGGACCGGTCGCTGTCGCGCGGTCGTCGCCCCGCCCACGCGCCCTATCCGGCGTCGCGCAGGGCCGGGTGGGCGTCGGCATGGTCGCACAGCTCGACGACCGGGCACCCGACGCAGCGCGGTGAGCGGGCGGTGCACACCTTCGTGCCATGCTGGATCAGCCACTCGTGGGCGTGGGCCTTGTAGCCGGTCGGAGTGATGTGCTGCAGCACGTCGGCGGTCTGTTCTGCCGAGAGCCCTCGTTCCACCAGTCCGACCCGCTGAACGGTGCGCTTGACGTGGGTGTCGACGGCAATCGACGGCTCCTCGGCGAGGAAGTTCATGATGATGTCGGTGCACTTGCGGCCGATGCCGGGCAAGGCCAGGAGCTCCTCCCGATTCCGTGGAACCTCGCCTCCGTGATCGTCGAGGATCTGCCGGGCCATCCGTTTCAGCCGCCCGGTCTTGTGGTTGTAGTGCGCGACCGACCTGATCATCTCGCGCAGGTCCTCGTCGTCGAGCGCGACGAGTTCCTCGAACGTCGACACACGCGCGTAGAGCGCGCGGCCGGCCTTGATGGTGCGAGCGCTCGTCGTCATCGTGGACAGGGCGACGGACACGAGGCTCCGGAAGGGGGTGTCCGACATCCCACTGGTCATCCACTCGTCGTCCGAATCCGCGAACACCGGATAGGTCTCGCTCAAGATCGCGTAAACCGCTGCGGCGTCACGATGCCTCGTCATCTGTCCTCATCCCGGCGTTGTGTACGGCGGGCCTCGTCGTGACTCACCGTAGGACCGGAACGCCCAGATCCGCCTGCCGAGCCTGCGATGGATCTCAGCCGCCACCTAAGGCACGTGTGATGGCGATGCTGGTGTCGCGCAGGAATTTCGACTTCACGCGAGCGGTATGCAGTGGGAGGCGGAAGTGTGGTGCGGCAATCGCCACGGCTGCCACGATCTCCCCGGTGTGGTCACGCACCGGCACTGCCAGGCCGTTCAACGCCGGCTCGCTCTCCGCGTTGCTGTATGCGAAACCGTCCTGCCGGATCTGGGCTAGCTGTTGACGCAGGTCCGGCCAGGTGGCCTTGGTTGCGCCGGTTAGCGCGGGCAGGCCCTGCGGGAACAATTCCGGCAAGGACTTGTCCGGGAGGTGGGCGAGCAGCAGTTTGCCCGCGGCGGTCGCGTTCGCTGGGAGCACCACTCCAGTCCTCAAGCCCACCCGGATGGCCTGCTTGGACTCGACGCCGTCCACCACCCTCGTCGAGTTGCCCTCCAGGATGACCAGGCTGACCGTCTCGCCCAGCTGGTCGCACAGTCGCTCCATCGGTCGACGAGCGTGTCGTCGGATGTCGGCCTTGCGCAGTGCCGTCGCACCGATCTCCAGCAGAGCGGGGCCGACGATGAAGTCCGTGGGCTTGGCCGGATTGCGCTGGAGGAAGTTCTCGGCCAGCAGCGTCGTCACGAGACGATGCGCGGTGGACTTGCCGACGTCGAGGTGCTCGCTGATCGAGGGCAGGTTCACCACGCCCTCGGCGTGGGCCAGGCGCAGCACCCGAAGGGCGTTGGTGACCGAGTTCAGCTGTTGTGCCGCCTCCGGGGACCGAACATGCCGCATAGCGGAATCCTAACGTTGACTGTTCCGATCGGCGTGCGTCGTTTCGTAGCGTCCGGCCATGCCGCACCGTCGATCGATGGGCGCGGCATCCCGCTCACGGAAAGGACGAAGGTGTCTGAATTCCCTGTTCAGGGTGACGCCGACGGCTACGACGCGATCGTCGTCGGCGCCGGCCCGGTCGGCCTGACCGCTGCACTGGTGTTGGGACGTGCAGGCAGGCGAGTGCTGGTGCTCGAGTCGGAGACCAAGCCGGCCACCCAATGGCGTGCCTCGACCTTCCACCCGCCGACCCTCGAGCTCGCCGAGGACCTCGGTCTTATCGATGCGATGCTGGCTCAGGGCCTCGTCGCGCCGACGTACCAGCTCCGGGACCGTAGCGGTGGCCTCGTCGCCGAGTTCGACTTCTCGACCCTGTCCGATGCCACCCGCTACCCGTACCGCCTGCAGCTGGAGCAGTACAAGTACGTGCGGATCCTGCTCGAGGCGCTCGCGGGCGAACGTGAAGTGGATCTGCGCTTCGACCACCGGGTGTCCGACATCCTCACGGCCCCTGACGGCGCGGAGGTCCACGTCGAGACGCCCGAGGGGCCGAGGACTTTCACCGCTTCCCACGTCATCGGGGCCGACGGTGCGCGGAGCACCGTCCGGCAGAGCCTCGACGTCGAGTTCGAGGGCATCACCTACGAGCACCGCTACCTCTTGCTCGGCATCGACGCCCCGTTGGAGGACTACTTTCCGGGCATCGCCTGCGTGAACTACCTGTCCGACCCCGTGGAGCACATGATGTTGCTGCGGATCCCGGACTGCTGGCGAGTGATGTTCGAGGTCACCGGGGGGCCGTCCGACGAGGAGGTCGTCACGGACCGGTTCATCGAGGACCGTCTGCAATCGCTGCTGGGCTCCCACCCGATGCCGCAGATCCTGTCCCGCCAGGTCTACCGCGTCCACCAGCGTGTGGCGGCGTGCTTCCGTCGCGGCCCGGTCATGATCATCGGTGACGCCGCCCACGTGAACTCGCCGATCGGTGGGTTGGGGCTGAACTCGGGCGTGCACGACGCCTACACTCTGGGCAAAGTCCTGACCAGCTCGCGAGGCGACGCCGACCTGGACGCGTGGGCCTTGCAGCGCCGGACGATCGCGCTCGCCGAGATCCAACGGATCACCCACCGCAACACCCAGGACCTCTCGCTCAGCGAGGGTGAGGCCCGCGATGCCCGGATGCAGGAGCTGCGCGAGACCTCGCGCGACCCGCAGCGCTCCAAGGCGTGGATGCTCGAGGCATCCATGCTCGCGAGCGCTCGGCAGCAGCGGCTCGTCCCAGAGGCCCTCATCGGCGCAGCGGACGACTCCGTCACCACGGTCTGACCCCGAACCACACTCGATAGCAAGGGAGCTATGTCATGTCGACCAAGCCGTCGATCGCAATCATCGGGGCGGGGCACGCGGGTCTCGTCCTCGCACTGGGCCTGCTGGACAAGGGCCATCAGGTCACGCTCGTCTCCGACCGCACCCCGGCACAGATCGCCATGGGCCGCATCACCTCGACCCAGCTTCTCTACCCGGGTGCACGCGCCATCGAGCGCGAGCTCGGCCTCGACTTCTGGGACGGGCTCGTCCCCGCCGCCGACGATCTGGAGGTCACCGTCGTCGGTCCGGACGGGGATGCTGCCTTCAGCTGGCGCACGCCCTACCTGCCCGGACCGGCCGCCTCCGTCGACTACCGAGTCCGGATCCCCTACTGGATGAGCATCTTCCGCCGCCGCGGAGGCAAGCTCTACCACGTGTCGGCCGGCCTGGAGGAGGTCGAGTCCCTCGCGGCCTCGCACGACCTCGTGATCATGAGTACCGGTAAAGGCGAGATCGGCAAGCTCTTCGAGAAGGACAAGGCGCGCTGCACCTACGACACCCCGCAGCGCTACATCGCCGCCGTCTACGTCGACGGCCTCAAGGTGGGTGACCGCCTGGCCACCGAGATTACGCCGATCCCGGGCGTGGGCGAGTTGTTCTTCTTCCCGGTGCTCACGATCACCGGCCCCGCCAGCTTGCTCATGTTCGAGGGCAGAATCGGAGGCGCGCTCGACTGCTGGGACGGGATCGACGCTCCCGCCGACTACCTCAACCAGGCCAAGACCATCGTCGACAAGTTCGCGCCGTGGGCCTCGGACCGTGTCGCCGACGTGACCCTGACCGACGACAACGCCGTGCTGCGCGGCTGCTACCCGCCCACGGTGCGCAAGCCGGTCGCCACCCTGCCGTCGGGCCGGAAGGTCCTGGGCATGGCGGACCTGGTCGTCCTCAACGACCCGATCACCGGTGAGGGCGCCAACAACGCCGTCAAGTGCGCCAAGATCTACCTGGACGCCATCGACGCGCACGGCGACCAGCCGTTCGACGAGTCCTGGATGCAGCAGACCTTCGACACCTACTGGGAGGACGTCCAGTGGGCCACCGCGTACACCAACATCACGCTCGAGGGCCCGCAGCACGTCCGTGACCTGGTCCGGGCTGCGAGTGTGTCGCCCGAGATCGCGCAGTGGCACGCCGACTCGCGCAGCACGCCGAAGGACTTCTTCCCGATGTGGAACGACCCGGCGCAGGCCGAGGCGTTCATCGCTCGTCACACGGCCGCGGTGGCCGCAGTCCGATGACGACGGCCGCCGAGGAGGCCCCCGCCGTGTCGGAGGCAGTCGACCCGGCGCTGATGCGGCCCGCCATGGGGCGGTTCGCCACCGGCGTCACGGTGATCACGAACGCTGCCGGAGCCGATGTCCACGCCATGACGGCCAACGCCTTCATGTCGGTGTCTCTCGACCCGCCCCTGGTGCTGATCTCCCTGGGGAACCGCGCCAAGATGGCTGCACGCTTGGCGGAGTCCGACCACTACGGCGTCAGCATCCTGGCGAACTCACAGGAGTCCGTGGCCCGCAGGTTCGCGGGCAGCCGGCATCCGATGGCGCCGCCGCAGTTCGAGTGGCTGGACGGGGTTCCGGTCGTCGCCGGGTCACTCGTGCAGCTGACCACCACGATCGTTGACCGGCACGTCGTGGGCGACCACACGCTGTTCGTCGGCCGGGTGACCCAGCTGCGAGCGCGAGATGGGGAGCCGCTGCTGTTCCACACGGGGGCCTTCAAGCTGCTGCAGGTCGCGGTCACCGAGTCGCTGTGGGAGGCCTGAGATGACCGCAGTCACCACGACTTCGGCGACCGCCGAGCACAACGGCCACCGGCTCGTCGGGGCCGGGCCGAACCGGGTCCTCGTCCTCCACGGCTGGCTCGCGGACACCACCTCCTGGTCGGCGGCCTGGACGGTGGCCGACCAGGACGACTTCACCTGGTGCTTCGTCGACGCCCGGGGTTACGGGCTCTCTCGGGAGCGGCGGGGCGAGTACACCGTGCTCGAATACGGTCGTGACGCTATCGCCCTCGCCGACGCCCTGGGCTGGGACGAGTTCTCCCTGGCGGGACACTCCATGGCGGGCATGGCGATCCAACGGGCGCTGCAAGCGGCCCCGGAGCGGGTCCGGGCCCTGATCGGCGTGGCTGCGGTCCCGGCCAGCGGAGGCGGCCTGGTCGGGGAGCGCCGTGAGCTCTTCGACCGGGCGGTGTCCGACCCCCAGGCGCGCGCCGCCGTCGTCGACCGATCGACGGGCGGCCGGCTGGAGGAGGAGTGGGTCGGCCGGTTCACCGAGCACTCGTTCTCCTGCGCCGACCCCGCAGCGGTCGCGGGCTTCCTGGCCTCGTGGGCCGAAGGTGACTTCCACGCGGAGATCATCGGGAACCCGGTCCCGGTCGGTGTCGTCGTCGGCGAGCACGACGCGTCGCTGAGCCCGGCCCGGATGGAGGCGACCTGGTTGTCCTGGTACCCGAACAGCCGCCTCGAAGTGATCAGCGGCGCCGGGCACTACCCGATGCAGGAACAACCCGCAGCGCTGATGCAGGCGGTGCAGCGCCTGCTCCTGGCCGCCTCCCTCGAGGTGGGCTGAGCACCACCCAAGGCTCCTCCTCGGCTCACACTCGCCGCCCGGCGCGTGGGACATCGTTGTTCCAGTGAAGGGACTCTGCTCGCATGACTCACGAGGCTTCGCCGCCCGCACGGTCCGGGCCCCCCGACCAGACACACCCTGAACCGCTGGTCGATGTCACGGCGACGATCGACAACGCTCCGTTCGGTCGGCTGCACCTGGTGGTGGTGCTGCTGTGCGGCTTGACCATTCTGTTCGACGGCTACGACCTTACGATCTACGGTGCCGCGCTCCCCCGGATGATCGAGGAGTTCCAGATCAGCCCGGCGGTGGCGGGCACCATCGGCAGCTCCGCCCTGGTCGGCATGATGATCGGCGCCATCGCCTGCGGAATGCTCGCGGACCGCCACGGACGCAAGCCGGTGATCATCGCCTGTGTCGTCGTGTACTCGGTGTTCACCGGTGCAGTGCTCTTCGCCGGTGGTCCCTGGGAGCTCGCGGCCTACCGGTTCATCGCCGGACTGGGTATCGGCGGGGTGATGCCCAACGCCGTCGCGCTGGTCGCCGAGTTCGCGCCTCGCCGGCTGCGCAATGTCCTGGTCAGTGTGATGTTCAGCGGGTACATGGTCGGCGGCATCATCGCCTCGCTCGCGGCTATCGGCCTCGTGCCCGCCTTCGGGTGGCGGTCACTGTTCCTCGTCGGCGCCCTGCCGCTCCTGTTGGTTCCGCTGATGGTGCGGTACCTGCCGGAGTCGCCGGTCCACCTGCTACGGGCCGGTGACCGACCGGCCGTCGCCCGCCTGCTGTGCCGGCTCGTCCCTTCCCAGGCCGTGGAGCCCGACAGCCGGTTCGTGGTGGCCCAGGGGCCGCCCACGAAGCAGTCCGCGTCGCCGCTGTCCAGCCTGTTCCGCGACGGCCGCGCGACCGGGACCGTGATGCTCTGGGTCGCCTTCTTCATGGTGTTGCTGATGATCTACGGGCTGTCCACGTGGCTCCCACAGTTGATGATCAAAGCGGGCTACCCACTCGGCACGAGCCTCTCCTTCCTCCTCACCCTCTACGTGGCGGGCACCGCGATCACCTGGGTCGGCGGGTACGTGGCGGACCGATTCGGAGCCCGCCGGGTGCTGGTGACCGCCTACCTGGTCGCGGCGGTCTTCGTCGCGGTACTCGGGGTCGTCGGTGACGGCTCGATTCTGGTCGTCTACGCCGCGGTCGCCCTCGGCGGAGGAGCCACGTTCGCCGCACAGATCTTCGCCAACGCCTACGCCGCCCAGTTCTACCCGGACGACGCCCGATCCACGGGTGTCGGCTGGGCCCTGGGGGTCGGGCGGATCGGGGCGATCCTGGGGCCGACGTTGGGCGGCGTGCTGCTGACTGTCCAGGTCCCGCTGCCCGTGAACTTCCTGGCCTTCGCCGTGCCCGGCCTCATCGCCGCCCTCGCCCTGGTGGCGGTTCGCTCTCCACAGAAAGGACGACTCGGATGACCCAGACCGCAGCGCCGCAGGTCGGACACCTGATCAACGGTGAACTGACCGGATCGACGCCCCGCGCCGTGCATGACCCCGGCCGCCTCGACGACGTAGTCGCCCACGTCGCGGTCGGTGACGAGCAGGACGTGAACCGGGCCGTGCGCGCCGCGCACGCGGCGTATCCCGGCTGGCGTTCGACGCCATCCGCCGAACGGGCGAAGCTCCTGTTCGCCGCAGCCGACGCCCTCGCCGCCAGCACCGAAGAGCTCGCCCCGCTGCTCGTCCGCGAGCACGGCGGCGTCGGCTGGGAGGCCCAGACCGACTTCGGCCTCGGGACCGGGGTCATCCAGCACACGGTCAGTCTGCTCGAGGACTTCCTGTCCCCGCTGACGATCGACGACGAGCAGTGCTCGATCCAGGTGACCAAGGCCCCCCGGGGCGTCGCTGCCGCCATCGTGCCCTGGAACATGCCGGTCGTCTTGACGATGCTCAAGCTGGCGCCTGCCCTGGCCACCGGGAACACCGTCGTGCTCAAGCCCTCCCCCTTCGCCTCGGCCGCACTGACCCTCGCGCTACAGCGGATGGCCGCGGTGCTGCCGCCCGGTGTGCTGAACGTGGTGCACGGAGACGGGGACGTGGGGGCCGCATTGTGCCGCCACCCGCTCGTGCGCAAGGTCGGCTTCACCGGCGGCACCGCGACCGCGCAGAAGGTCCTCGAAGCGACCAGCCCGACGATCAAGAACATCACCCTGGAGCTCGGCGGCAACGACCCGGCCGTCCTCCTCGACGACGTCGACGTCGACTCCACCCTCGACGGTCTGGTGAAGGGTGTCTACACCCGCAGCGGCCAGATCTGCTTCGCGGTCAAGCGCATCTACGTGCCCCGCTCGCTCTACACCCGGTTCGCGGACGCCTTCTGCGCCCGCGTGGACGAGCTGGTGGTCGGGCACGGTCTCGACCCGCAGTCGAGCTTCGGTCCGCTCAACAATGAAGCCCAGTTCAAGAAGGTTCAGGACATCCTCGACCGGACGCGTAACTCCACGGCGCAGCTGGTACAGCTGGGTCGCAAGCTGGACGCCTCGACCTGGGAGAACGGCTACTACGTGCTGCCACACGTGGTGAAGGACGTGGAGCACTCGGCTCCGGTGTCCTGCGAGGAGCAGTTCGGGCCGGTCGTGCCGCTCATCGCCTACGACGACGAAGAGCAGGCGCTCGCCTGGGCCAACGACAGCGAGTACGGCCTGTGCTCGTCGGTCTGGTCCGCGGACCCCGAGCGGGGGTTGGCCTTCGCCGAGCGTGTCGAGGCCGGCAGCACGTTCATCAATAGCCACTCCTTCGACTCGCTCGACCCCCGCATGCCCTTCGGCGGGATCAAGCAGAGTGGGCTGGGGCGCGAGTTCGGTGTACCCGGGCTGTCCGCGTACGTCGAGGACCACGCAGTCCGCAGGCTGAAGTGATCAGCCGGACCTAGCACGATCGGCCGCGCTCTGCGGCCATGCCGCGGGCCGGAACCGCGGCTCCCGCATAGAGGAATTGCCACCCCGGCTGTGCCGTTGCGTGGATCGCCGCTCCTACGCTCCTCTCGCCACGGAGCGTCGGTACGGGGCGGACGCTCACCACTCACAGCCATGTCGAACAGTGAGGTTCAGACGTGTCGAAGATCAACGTCGCCCGGCTCGTCGAGACGGGCAAGCCGCTCGAGGTCGGCGTCGCCGACAAGCCGGTTCCCGGCCCGAAGGACGTGCTGGTCAAGGTCGCAGCCTGCGGTCTGGTGCCCAACACCTCCAACGTCGTCAACGGGTACACCCCCTTCACTCTTCCCGCGCTCCCCGCCGTGTTCGGCCTCGATGTGGCCGGCACGATCGAGGCCGTCGGAGACCATGTCATCGGCCTGCAGGTCGGGCAGCGCGTCTACGTCGATCCGTTCATGACCTGCGACAACTGCTCGTCCTGCCGGCGCAACCGACGCGACTTGTGCCCGAGCGCCTACTACCGCGGCTACATGAGCCCCACCCCCGGCGGCGGCGCACTGATCAACCAGTACCCCTACGGCGGCCTCTCGGAGTACGTGACCGCTCCCGACTCCCGGGTCGCTGTCCTGCCCGAGACCATCGACCTGCGCACCGCAGCCCGGTTCGGCTACGTCGGCACCTCCTACGGCGCCTTGCGCAAGGCGGGGCTCGGCCCGGCCCAGACACTGCTGATCAACGGGGTCACCGGCACGCTCGGCGTGGCGGCCGTGGCGATCGCGCTCGGCATGGGGGCCACCCGCATCCTCGGTGTGGGACGCAACCGCGCCGTGCTCGAGCGGGTGCGTGAGCTCGCCCCGAACCGCGTGTCCACCATCTCGTCCGAGGACGGGGTCGACCTGGTCGAGTGGGCGCGCGAGCACACCGGAGGCGAAGGTGTCGACGTCATCTACGACTGCCTCGGCGTCGGTGGGGACTCGGGCAGCACGAGTGGGCTGCTGCGCGCGGCGCGCCCCGGTGGCCGAGCCGTCCTGGTCGCGGGGGGTGTCCTGGGTGACGTCGCGCAGACCTACATGGACATTCTGATGCTGGACGTCCAGGTGATGGGCTCGCAGTGGTTCAGCGCCGAGGACGCCGACCAGATGATCGCAATGATCGGCGCGGGAGTCATCGACCTGTCCTTCCTCGAACACCGGGTCTTCGGGCTGCCTGAGGTCAACGAGGCCATCGAGCGGGTCGGGTCGCGGCCCGGTGGCTTCGAGAACGTCGTGGTCATGCCCGGACAGAGCACGGTGTCACGGTGACCGTCCCGACGGTCATCTCCGCGGGGGATCGCCGGCGGGCTGCGGTCGCGGTCGCCGCGGGGACGGCGATCGAGTACTTCGACTGGATGGTCTACGCGACCTTCGCGATCTACTTCGCACCGTTGATGTTCGACGCTGCGGACTCGACGTCGGCGCTGCTGCAGTCCGCTGCGGTCTTCGCGGTCGGGTACCTGCTGCGGCCCCTGGGTGCGATCGTGCTGGGTGCGATCTCCGATCGGTACGGCCGCAAGCCGGCGTTGACCCTGTCGGTCGCGGTGATCACCCTCGGCACGCTCCTGCTGGCGGTCGCGCCGACCTACGCCCAGGTCGGGGTGTGGGCCTCGGTGATCCTGCTGGTTGCCCGTGCCTTGCAGGGTCTTGCCTACGGCGGTGAGTTCGGCACGGTGGCCGCGACCTTGCGCGAGATCGCCCCGCCGCAGCGGCGGGGCCGTTACTCGAGCCTGTTCGTCGTGTCGGCGCAGGGCGGGCAGCTCGCGGGCTTCGTCGTGCTGCTGATCCTGCAGAGCCTCCTCACGCGCGAACAGATGACCTCCTTCGGCTGGCGTCTCGCCTTCGGCGTCGCCCTGCTCGGCGCGCTGGTCGTGGTGTACCTGCGCCGGCGCATGGTGGAGAGCCCGGTCTTCGCGGCGGCCGAGGCCAAGCCCGAGCGACGCGGAAGCCTGCGTGAGCTGTTCGCCTCCCACCCCGCAGCGACGGGGCTGGCGTTCCTGATGGTCACCCTCACCATCCCGACCATGCTGACCTTCTCGACCTACATCCAGAAGTTCGGCGTGAACACCCTCGGGCTGGACCCGCGCTCGGTGTCGTTCGCCTCCGCGGCCATCCTCGTGGTCTTCTCGGGGTCTGCCTACTTCTGGGGCATCCTCGGTGACCGGGTGGGTCCGGCGACCCTGCTGCTCGTCGGCTACGTCGGCGCCGGGCTGCTCTCGGTGCCCGCCTACCTGGTCATGGTCAGTGCCCCCTCTGCGGTGACCGTGGCGCTCGCGGCCGGTTTGGTGGTGCTCTTCGTGGCGATGTTCGGTTCTGTTCAGCAGACCGTGCTCGCAAGCCTCTTCCCGCCGCACCTGCGCGCCCTGGGCGCGGGCTTCACCTTCGCCGCGGCCCTCGCCATCGCCGGGGGGACGACGGAGCTGGTGGCACTGGGGCTGAAGGCCGCCGGGCACGAGTCCTGGCACTTCTGGCTGATCAGCGTCCTGGCGCTGGCAGGGGCTGCCGTCGGGCTGTCCGTCCGACGGCGGGTCGCAAGAGCGACCGCCGAGCAGGGCCCCGCAGCGCGGCCGACGACTGCCCTCGAACAGACCGAAGCAGGAACGTACTGACCGCATCACCACTCTCCGTGCACAACTCGTCGACGAATCCAGGAGGTGAACCCGCATGGGGCAGAGAAGACTCGTGACGGGAAGGCGTGACGGGAAGGCGGTCGTCCTCAGCGACGGCCCGGTACCGACGGAGCACCGCTTCGCCACGATCCCGGGTATGACGTCCGCCGTGCTCTGGACGACCGCACCCAACCCCGAGATCGACGTCGAGGAGGCGGCGCCGCCCGGGGTGTCCTGGCATCCCGGGCCGGGACACACCGTCCTGGCCGTCGTCGACTTCCCGCCGGACTCGGTCATGGCGCAGCCGGAGTTCGACTTCGCCTCGGCCGGGGCCGAGCAGATGCAGCACCTGCCCGGGCTCGCGGAGCGCTTCGAGCGCGACAACCCCGGGATGCACACCACGCAGAGCGTCGACTACGCGCTCGTGCTGCAGGGCAAGGTCTGGCTCGACCTGGGGGACGGCGACCCGTCCCTGCTGGCGGCCGGTGATGTCGTGATCCAGCAGCGCACCCGGCACGCATGGCGCAACCAGGGAACCGATCCCGCCCGGGTCGCCTTCGTACTGATCGGTACCGATCGCGACAGCTGATCTGCGCCCTCGCAGACCTCACGATCACGCCCTGTCCGCAGAAGAGGAGACGAAGTGACGATCGCAGCCCCGCTGACCGTGTGTGCGGCGTTCGAGCGGGTGGCACGGATCTACCCGGACTACGAGGCCGCGGTCGACAGCGTGTCACGCCTGACGTTCGCCGCTCTCGACGACGCGTCCAGGCGATGCGCGACGCTCCTGCGCGCGCAGGGCGTGGTCCCCGGGTCGCGGGTCGGCCTGCTGACCGTTCCCTCGACGGTGCATCTGGTCGCCTGGCTCGGCATCGTGCGACTGGGCGCCATCCCGGTCGTCCTGCACACCCGCGAGTCCGCGGCCCTTCAAGCGCGGTTGTACGAGAAGTTCGACCTGTCGTTGCTGCTGCACGACGCTTCACTCGGTCCCGTCGTCGCCGCCATGCGCGAGGAGTCGGTGCACCCCGTCAGGAGTGTGGCCCTGCGATCGGCGACGCCGTCCTCCGGACCGGCCTCGCCGGTGGAGATCCCGCGCGATCTCGCCGCGCACGAGCCTGCCAGGGACCTGTGGGCCCCTGGCGAAGACGACGTCGCGATGATCATCCTGTCGTCGGGGACGACCTCGCTGCCCAAGGGGGTGGTGCACTCCCACCGCAACGCGGTCGAGGCCGCCCGCAGCACCTTGAGCCTCTATGCGGGGCTGCGGCCCGGTCAGCGGATCCTGGTGCCCTACAGCACCGCGTTCACCGCGGCCTACGCCACCTGGCTGCCGTTCCTGGTGTCCGGGGCGTGCACGGTGTTCCTCGAGCACTTCGACCTCGGCCGCTACCTCGAGACAGTGCGCCATGAGCGGATCACGCACATGTCGCTCACCCCGACGATGTGGCGCAAGCTGCTCACCCTGGACTCGGACCCGGCGACCTACGAGAGCGTGGTCCTGGCCCAGTTCGCCGCCGAGTCGATGGACCGCAGCACCCTCACCCGCATCCGGGACACCGTCTGTCGCACGGTCGTACAGGCCTACGGCTCGACGGAGACCTTCGGCATGGTGACCGTGCACGTCGCGGACGATATGACGGGTGAGCGGCTGGGGAGCATCGGGCGGCCCTTCCCAGACACCGAGGTGCGCATCGTCCGCGAGGGTGGCGCCGCGCACGAAGTTCTGCCGCCGGGAGCGGTCGGCGAGGTCATGGCGACCTCCCCGAGCGTCGCCCTGGGCATCTGGGAGGACCCGGAGAACACCGCCAAGCTCTTCCACGTCGATGCCGAGGGGCGTCGCTGGTGGCGTTCGGGCGACCTGGCTCGGCTCGACGCAGACGGCTTCCTGTACTTCGAGGGCCGCAGCGACGACATGATCATCTCGGGTGGGATCAACATCGCGCCCGCGGCGGTCGAGGAAGTCCTCATGAGTCACCCGGCGGTCATCGACGCGGCTGTGGTCGGAGTTCCGCACCCTCAGTGGGGCCAGCAGGTGCACGCGTTCGTGGTGGTGGCCGACGCGACCCCGACCGCCGAGGACCTCGAGCGGTACATGGCGGCGTCACCGCTGTCGGGCTACCAGCGGCCGCGGGTCTTCCACTTCGTGCAGGCCCTGCCGAGGACCGCCACGAACAAACTCAACCGCCGGGCGCTGCGCGAGAACGGGGTGTCCGTCACGCCGGTCGGTTCCGGCTGAGGCCAGTGCCCCTATCCGCGTCCCGAGAAAGCTGAGAGGAACATGGTCGACTACCACCCGCCCTACGAGGACCTCAAGTTCGTCCTCAACGACGTCCTCGGAGTGGGCGCCCTGGACCACCCTGGATTCGACAAACTCGACGAGGATCTCCTGTCGTCCATCGTCGACGCATTCGGTGAGTTCGCGGCCAAGGAAATCGGATCATGCAACGCTGAGGGTGACCGGGTCGGGGCGTCCCTCGGGCCGGAGGGAGTGCTCTCGGCCCCGGGGTTCGCACAGGCCTACACCGGGTTCGTGGCAGGCGGCTGGCCGGCGTTGACGTGTCGGGAGGCGGACGGCGGCGAGGGCATGCCGGGCATCCTCTACTCGCTCATGGAGGAGATGCTCTCGGGTGCGAACCTGTCGTTCGCGATGGCCCCGTTGATCTCCCCCGGCGCCTACCGGGTGATTCGGGAGCACGGCACCGACGAGATCCGGGCCCGTTACCTGCCGAAGATCGTCTCCGGCGAGTGGACGACGGCGATGTCGTTGACCGAGCCGCAGTGCGGCTCGGCCCTGGGGCTGCTGCGGACTCGTGCCGAGCCGGACGGTGAGGGTGCCTACCGCATCCTAGGCACGAAGATGTTCAACAGCTGGGCCGACCACGACATGAGCGAGAACGTCGTGCACCTGGTCCTCGCCCGACTCCCGGACGCCCCGGAGGGGGTGAAGGGGATCAGCCTGTTCCTGGTCCCGAAGTACCTGGTGGGTCCGGACGGCACGCTCGGCGAACGCAACGCCTTCGCCGTCGGTTCCCTGGAGAAGAAGCTCGGCGTGCACGCCTCGCCGACCTGTGTCACGAACTTCGACGGCGCGACCGGATATCTCATCGGGAAGCCTCACCGGGGCATGGCCGCGATGTTCGTCATCATGAATCACATGCGACTGGCGAGCGGCGTCTGTGCCGTCGGTGTCGCCGACGCCGCCTACCGCAACGCGCTCACCTACACGAAGGACCGCCTGGCCGGCCGCTCGGTGTCCGGCCCGAAGTACCCCGAGCTGCCCGCCGACCCGATCATCGTGCATCCAGACGTCCGTCGAATGCTCATGACACAGCGGGCAATCGTCGAAGGCGGCCGAGCCCTGTGCTACTGGACCAGCCTCACACTCGACCTCGCCGAGGCACACCCGGACGCGGAGCAGCGGGCCGCCGCCGACGCGCTGGTCTCTCTGCTCACTCCCGTGATCAAGGCGTTCCTCACCGACCGGGCCTTCGAGTGCGCCGACATGGCACTGCAGTGCTTCGGCGGGCACGGCTTCATCTGGGAGAACGGGGCCGAGCAGTACCTGCGCGACGTTCGCATGCTCCGGCTCGGCGAGGGAACCAGCGGCATTCAGGCCATGGACTTCATCGGTCGTAAGGTCGTCGGGGACGACGGGCGAGCCCTCGGGCTGTTCCTCGACTCGGTCGCGGGGACGCTCGATGCGCTCGACACGGACGACGACGACCTCGCCGGCCTCGGGCGAGACCTGCGCGCGGCCCTAGAGACCACCGTCGGGCTCGTCCGGGAAGAGCTGCCGCGCTGGAAGTCCGATCCGGAGCGCATGGCCGCCGCCTCGCTCGACTTCCTCACGCTGATCGGCTACCTCGCACTGGGCTTCCTGTGGGTCCGGATGGCCGCGACGGCCCGAAGGGGTCTGGCCTCCGCCGGATCAGCATTCCTACAGAACAAGATTCACACAGCCCGCTTCTACGGGGCCTACCTGCTCCCTGAGGTCGGCGTGCTGGCCGCCCGCGTGCGAGCGGGAGCGGAGGCGACCATGGCGATCCCGGAGACCACGTTCTGACCTGCACTGCGAGCTAGCCCGGCGGCGTCTCGAGCTGCCCCGCGATCTCCTGTCCGATACGGATCGCGGGGCCCTCGAGAGCTGCATAACGCGCCCGGAACACGTCCTCTGCCGCCGTCGCCGGCCACGGACGGGGCAGATGATCGAGCGGGAGCCGGGGATCGGCCTGGACGAGCAGCTGCCACTCGCTGCGCAGCACCAAGAGCTCGCACAGCTCGTCGGGCAGATCCCCCGCCCCCTCTGCCCAGCGCGTGAGGAACCGCCGGTAGCGGGCGGCGATCTCCTCCAAGTCGTAAGCCTCCTCGATCAGGTCGTCCGCGCTGCGGCCTGCCGGCGTGCCGGTGAACACCCGGAGCTCCGCGAGCACGTCCAGCCCCTCGACGAGCGGTTCGACGTCCACTGAGCCCGGCGCCACCCAGAGCCCGCTCCTGAGCAGGCCGAACCCGCCCCAGGCGAGCCGGGACCGCAGCCGCAGCCGCTCGGCCCGCCGTTCCTCCGGAATCGAGTAGGCGAGAACCGTCCAGGTCCCGTCCCACCCGGCGTCGGCCCGTCGCCAAGCCTGCGCGTTGCCCGCCCGCAGGATCCGAGACCCGTGCGGGGTGAGGGAATAGAAGGTTTCCCGGCCACGGCGGTGCCGCCGCAGCATGCCGCTGTCCACCAAGCGCGACAAGGTCGACCGCACCGCGTGACTGCCGACTCCCAGCCGGGACAGGGCCTCGATGAAGGTTCCGGTCGAGACGGCGATCGGCTCCTCATGGGTCAGGTGCCCGAGGAGCATCAGCGTGAGCCACTTGGGGCGCCGAGCCCGCGCGACCTCAGGTTCGAGCGTGGTCGTCGCCTGGGCGGGTGTGGCCATGAAGTGATCGTAGACCAGAAACGTTCGTCGGAACATTGACGTTGGGAAGTGAAAGTGGCTAACGTTGCGGTGGGTCCGATGCTGGCCCGCACCCGTCGACGAAGAAGGGTCCCTCATGACGACCACCGAAGAGCCGCTGTCCGCCACGCTGCCGTCCGGCCGCGAGCTGGGGAGCTGGAGCACCGTTAAGGCGAGCGTTGCGGACGGAATCGCCTGGGTGGTGTTGAACCGCCCCGAGAAGCGCAACTGCATGAGCCCGACCCTGAACAACGAGATGCTCGAGGTCCTCGACGCCGTCGCCTTGGACGCCGAGGCGCGCGTCATGGTTCTCACCGGTGCAGGGGAGGCCTTCACCGCGGGGATGGACCTCAAGGAGTTCTTCCGCGACACCGACTCGATGTCGCGGGCCCAGCGGGACATCGTCCAGCGCTCGGCCTTCGAGTGGCAGGGCCCCCGACTGCGACAGCTTCCCGTCACCACCATCGCGATGGTCAACGGATTCTGCTTCGGAGGAGGCTTCCTGCCGTTGTCGAGCTGCGACCTCGCCGTCACCGCCGACGACGCACTCTTCGGGCTCTCCGAGGTGAACTGGGGGATCATCCCCGGCGGCAACGTCCCGCACGCGGTCATCCAGACCATGAACCTGCGCGATGCGATGTACTACAGCATCACCGGCGAGACCTTCGACGGTCGGAAGGCCGCCGAGATGGGTCTAGTCAACGAGTCGGTCCCTCGGGAGCGGTTGCTGGCCCGTGTCCTGGAGATCGCGGAGCTCATGAAGAGCAAGAACCCGGCGATCGTTCGCGGGACCAAGGAGACCATCCGGCACCTTCGCACGATGGGCTGGAGCGAAGGCGAGAACTACATCAACGCCAAGTTCGCCGAGGCCCAGTACACCGACACCGAGCAGGGGCGCTCGAAGGGCCTCACCCAGTTCCTGGACGAGAAGTCGATCCGGCCGGGGCTCGAGGGCTACCGGCGCTGAATCCGAGCTATCCACGGACTCTCTCCTGAAAGAACGGGGGCTCGAGCGATGACTGCGGTAGACATCCGGCCAGCGAACTCAGCCACAGATTCGACGTCGATACGGGTGTGGCGCGGGTCAGAGCTACCTGCTGTCTTCGGGTCCTGCGTCGCCACTGTCGGAGTCTTCGACGGCGTTCACCGCGGTCATCGCCGCCTGATCGACCGAGCTCGTGAGATTGGCCGTTGCAGAGGCCTCCCTGTCGTCCTGGTGACCTTCGATCCCCACCCCGCCCGGGTGCTGGGGCTCGACCGGGACACCTCCGCCCTCTCCACAATCGATCACCGGGCTGAGCTCGCCATTGCCGCTGGCGTCGACGCTGTATGCGTCCTGCCGTTCACGCCTCAACTGGCCTCTCGCACGCCTACGGAGTTCGCCCGGGACGTGCTGGCCCGCGGCCTACGGGCGACGGCGGTGGTCGTCGGTGCCAACTTCACCTTCGGCGCCCGGAGGGCGGGCACGGTCGACACCCTTGACGAGCTCGGCCGCGAGTACGGCTTCAGTGTGCACGGCGTGCCACTTCTTCAGGCCATCAACGCCCCATGCTCGTCGACCTACGTCCGCCGCTGCATCCGCGCCGGTGACCTCGACGCCACTGCGCGGGTGCTCGGACGACCACACCGCGTCGATGGCCGCGCCCTGGGAGGCGTCGTCGCCCTCGCCTCTGGGACGGCCCTACCACCCGCCGGGCGTTACGAAGCGCTCATCAATGGTCAGATCGGAGAAGTCGAGGTCGACACCTGTGGGCAGCTGACTGTCCTTGACCATCGCGCAAGCCATGGAAGCAGGGTTCTGGTTACATTCCTCAGGCGCGGCGCAGTAGGTGAGTAGCGAACAGGCAGGTTGGTCGCGACTGATCAATCTATGAGCCCCCCTTTCCTGGGACGTGGTTCCGAATGGGTGAAGTGGGACGGCTTCCGTCAAGAAATCCTTCCGTACATTGGCAATCCCGATCCGGGGCGAGGGGACGCTGGCCTGGGCGGCGTGCTGGTGCGTGACAGTGGTATCGCCTGCTCACGCAGAGAAGAGTTTGCCGGCGCAAAAGCGCAGGCCCTTCTGGTGTCGCCAGGGGAGGCGGACCGGCAGGCTCTCGGCACAGCCTCCGGCCTCGTCTCACCGAGCGGCTCTCTGCGCGACCGCACGAGTCTATGGCTGCGACACTCGGGCTCGGTGCCGCCGACGAGCAGCCCGCCGCCGACCTCGCTACGCATGTAAGTGCGCAGGTCCATGTCGGCCAACGAGATCCCCGGGGTGCCGTCTGCCCCGTAGTCCTCGGGGACGTGCCAGAGCCGGCGCCGTGACGGGGATTGTGGTGGCCGCGCCGGAGAGTGGTGAGGATCGTGGTGTCGACTGACGGTCGACAGCTCTCGCGAGAGGGGAGCTGGGGTCCCGGCACCCTCTGCGGAGATGGACCAGCTCAGGCGCGCGGTCCGACTCGAGCCCGATGCACCGACAAGCGCGCAATCGCGCGCGGCGGCCGTGAGGTCGTCGCCGCGCCCGATCCCGCGGCGAGGACCACGGCTCACGCCCCTCTCGCGGACAACCTCACGACGTCGTCGAAGTAGGCCTGGCGGGCGTCCTCGGCGGCTCCGATCAGAACGCTGTCCCCGCCGAACCCGCTGAGCAGCACCGGGCGCTCCCACAGTCCGCCCGCCGCGAGGGGACGTGGCGGGTCGGGGAGCAGGTGCTTCCCGAGCGGGACGAGGTTCCCGGTCAGCACGATCCGTTCCGGACTGACGATGGCGCCGAGGGTCTGCAGTACCGTCCCCAGGGTGCGGCGGGCCTCGTCGAGGACCGCCCGGACGGCCGCCTCGCCCCCTTCGGCCCGGGCCGCGAGCGAGGCGGCGTAGTCCCAGTATCCCTGTGTCAGCAGGAGCGCGGTCTCGTCGAGGTCGCGGGCCATGGCCCGGACCGAGGCGACCTGGGCGAGGCAGCCGCGCTGGCCGCACTCGCACGGCGGCCCCTCGGGTGCCACGATCACGTGCCCGATCTCGCCGGCGAGTCCAAGGCAGCCGGTCAGGATGTCGCCACCCGACACGATGCCGCCCGCGATCCCGTTGCTGCCGTGGATCGCCACGGCGGTCTGGCAGCCGCGCAGCACGCCTCGGCGCAGCTCACCCAGTGCGGCGGTGTCGCCGTCGTTGAGCAGCCGGACGACCGGGACGTCCGGGGCGGTGGCCAGCGTCTCGGCGATCGGCCGGTAGTGCCAGCCGAAGGCGGGGAGGGTGAACTGGTCGCCGCTCACGACGCCGGGCACCACGACCGTCAGGGTGAGGGGCGTGCTCGCGGCCGGTACGGCCGCCGCCATCCGCTCGCCGACGAGGCGACCGAGCTCGGCGGGGGAGGACGGAACCGGTCCGAGTGGGGTGTCGCGGCGCGCGATCTCGGTCCCGTCCATGGCGAGCACGCGGACCAGTACGGCGTCCACGGTCACCTCGACCCCGACAGCGACCCGGCCGGGGGCGTGGATCCGCAGCACCCGCCTCGGGCGGCCGGCGCCGCCGTGGGCCGCGCGGTCGCCTGCGAGGACGTCGAGGGTCTGAAGCTGCGAGACCAGTGCGCTGACCCCGCCGGTGGCGAGGCCGAGGGCAGCGCGCAGGTCGGTCTGCGAGCTGCCCGGATGGAGATCCACATGGCGGAGGACCGCGGCCAGGTTCGCCCGGCGGATGTCCGCGGTGCGCTGCACCTCGGTCCCGGTCTGCGTCACGTGGACGATGGTAGAGGGTGATCGGACAGACACCGAAGGTTTTTCTTCGCAGTTCGATAAAAGTGGGTTATCGTCCTCGCATCCCGTCACGGGACCGGCCACGTCGGCCGATCCCTCGCGTTCATAGGAGAGCCATGACCAGGGGACTGAGCCCGTCGCAGGACGAGGGCACGGCGCAGGAGACGTCGAGCCCGCGCCAGGTGGGACTACCGCGGCTGCTGACCTTCCTGCTCCCCGCAACGGTGGGGATGTACGCGGTCTACCAGGCGATCCAGCAGATCCTGCTGCCCGCGCAGCTCGATGCGATCGACTCGGCGAACAAGATCCAGAACCTCGCCCTGCTCACCACGCTGTCGTCGATCGCCGCGGTCGTCGCGCTGCCCGCAGGCGGGGCGATCTCGGACCGGACCCGGGGTCGGTTCGGCCGCCGGACCCCGTGGCTGATCCTCGCCGGTGTGGCGTCCGCGCTGCTCACGGCCGTGATGGGCACCGCCGCAAACATCGTGGTCCTGGCGTCTGTCTACACCGTGCTGTGGTTCACGATGAACTACTACCAGGCCGTGATCACGGCGATCCTGCCCGACCGCGTCTCGGAGAACCGCCGAGGCACCGCATCCGCCGTGCTCGGCCTGGCCATCCCGCTCGGCGTCCTGGTGGGCGTGAACCTCGTCGCGCACCTGTCGTCGACGATGGGCTACGTCGTGATCGCGGCGATCTTCATCGCCACCGCGATCGCCCTGGTCGTCGGTGCGCCCGAGGGCGCCTTTCACGGGCACGCCCCCGCGGCGGACGCTCCGCCTGCGGAGCCGAAGAGCCGCAACCCGATCCACGTCGTCGGCCGCTTCTTCGGCAGCTTCCGCAGCTTCGACTTCACGATCGTGTTCGTCTCGCGGCTGCTGCTGTTCCTGGCCTACTTCGTGTCGAGCGGCTACCTGTACTACATCGTGCAGGACGAGATCGGCGCGGCGAACGTCCCCGGCGGGGACATCGCGGTCGGCGTCAGCATCCTGACCACGGTCAACACGGTCAGCTGGGTCGTGGTGGTGCCCGTCATCGGGTGGCTCGCCGACAAGCTGGACCGCCGCAAGCTCGTCGTCGGGCTCTGCGGTGTGCTGATGGGCGTCTCGCTGCTCATCCCCGTGCTGTGGACCAGCTACACCGGCCTCGTGGTCTACAGCATCTTCACCGGTGCGTTCTTCGGCGCCTACATGGCGCTCGACATCGCGATCATGTCCCTGGTGCTGCCCGACCGCGAGAACGAGGGCCGCGACATGGCCGTCCTCGCGGTCGGCACCTCCGGCCCGCAGGTCGTGGCCCCGATGATCGCCGGTGGGCTGATCCTGGCCTTCGACGGGTACGACGCGGTGTTCCTCTTCGCCGCCGTGACCGCCGTCCTCGGTGGTCTGGTTCTGATGCTCGTCCGCAGCCTGCGCTGACCCCCCCGCCTCCTCCCGTCGGAAAGGAACCCCGATGCCCTACGCCCACAACGGCGCGATCGACGTCTACTACGAGACCGCCGGTGACGCGTCGGCGCCACCGATCGTGTTCGTCGAGGGTTTCACCATGCAGCTCGTCGGCTGGCACCCGCGGCTCGTCGCTCGCTTCGTCGACGAGGGCTTCCGGCCCGTCCTGCTGGACAACCGGGACGTCGGGCTGAGCTCGATGACCGGCGGGCCGACCGACGTCGACGGCGGCTACACCGTCGACGACATGGCCGCGGACGTCGTCGCGGTGATCGACGACCTCGGGTACGACACCGCCCACGTGGTCGGCCAGTCGATGGGCGGCATGATCGCCCAGGCGCTCGCTGCCCGGCATCCCGAGCGGGTCCGCAGCCTCAACCTCGTCTACACCGCGCCGCTGCCGTTGGCCGACTACGCGGTGAAGAACGACGCCAAGGACCTGACCGTCGTCCAGGAGACGCTCGGCCGGGACGCGGCGATCGAGGCGATGGTCGACCGGGAGCGGGTGAGCTCGTCGCCGGGCTTCCCGTTCGACGAGGCGTGGATCCGCGAGCTGGCGGCGTCGTGCTACGACCGCAGCTACCGACCGGACGGGTTCCCCCGCCAGGCCGCGGCCATGGCCCGCAGCGTCGGGGTGCTGCCCGAGCTCGGCACGCTGACCGTCCCCGTGTCGATCATCCACGGCGATGCGGACGCCCACCTGGACCCGCGCGCCGCAGTGGACCTGCACCGGGCGATCCCCGGGTCGGAGCTGCACGTCTACGCCGGGATGGGCCACGAGCTCGTCGAGCCGCTGTGGGACGAGTACGTGCGCGTGATCACCCGCACGGCGCGGCGCGCCGAGCCCGCCGCCGGCTGAACGAGAGGAACCGATGGCCGTCATCACCACCCGGCTCGGCAGGCTCGAGGGCGTCACCCTCACCGGCGGGATCGAGCGCTTCACCGGGGTGCCGTACGCCGAGGCGCCGATCGGTGCCCTGCGGTTCCGCGAGGCGCAGGAGCGCACGCCGTGGGCCGGCATCCGGGACGCCACCCGGCCCGGTCCGACCTCTCCACAGGCCGAGGTCGACAACCCGCTGCATCGGCGACTGGCCGCGTCGGGCTGGGTCCGCGGGGACGACACCCTCAACCTCAACGTCTGGACGGCGGACCGGTCGGGTGCGGCGCCCGTCTGCGTCTGGATCTACGGCGGGGCGTTCAAGGAGGGCAACGGGCTGCTCCCGCTCTACGACGGAGCCGCCTTCGCCCGGGACGGGATCGTCGCGGTCTCGATCCAGTACCGCGTCGGGCTCGACGGGTTCGGGCTCTTCGAGGGCGGCCCCGCGAACCTCGGGCTGCGCGACCAGGTCGCCGCCCTGCGCTGGGTGCGTGACCACATCGCGGACTTCGGCGGGGACCCGGGCAGGGTCACCGTCTTCGGGCAGTCCGCGGGCGGGGCGAGCGTCGCCCGGCTGCTGTCCGCCCCCGCGGTCCGCGGGCTGATCCACCGCGGCATCAACCAGAGCGGGCCGGTGTGGACCGGCATCGAGCCGGAGCAGGCGCTGCGGACCACACATGCCGTCGCGCGTTGTCTCGGCATCCCCGCCACACCGGAGGCACTCGCCGCCGTTCCGGAGGAGGTCCTGCTCGCGGCGACGCTCGACGTCGCCGGGCGCCCCGGCGATCCCGGCAGCGGCAGCCACCCGCTGTCCGTGGTCGCGGATCCGGACTTCCCGGCCGTGCCGGCGTTCGCCGACGCGGCCGTGCCGGTGCTGGCGGGATTCTGCTCGGACGAGTTCGGCCTGTTCTCCTCGCCGGATCCCGACCTGGACCGGGCAGCGGCGGTCGCCGAGCTCAAGGAGCCGGGATCCGAGGACCTCCTCGACGCACTGCACGACGCCCTGCCCGCAGCGGGGTGGGGCACCCTCGTCCGTAAGGTCCGCGAGCACGACCTGTTCGTCGGCCCCCTCCTGGACTGGATGCGCGACGCCGCGGCGGCGGGCGTGCCCGTCCACGGCTACGAGTTCGGCTGGCGGACCCGGGCACTCGACGGCGCGCCGGGGGCGTGCCACAACCTCGAACTGCCGTTCGTGTTCGACCTGCTCGACCGCGAGCACGTGACGGACCTAACGGGGCCCGAGCCGCCGCGGGCACTGGCGGACCGGATGCACGGCGACTGGGTCCGGTTCATGCGCGACGGCCTGGTCGACGGCCGCCGCGCGGACGGGACGACCGAGTCCCTCCAGGTCTACGACGGTGGCGACGAGCACCCGCGCACCACCGGCACAGTCGACGCCGTGTGTCGCGCGCACGTCCGCGGGGCGCGTATCGCCTGAGGTCGCCCGCTCGGCTCGGCCCGTGACGCGTCCGGGCCGAGCGGTGCACCGTGGTGTGGGCAAGGCGGGACCGCGACGAGTAGACAGCCGCCCTTCCGACGTGGTCGGAAGCTCGTGCCGTTCACCGGGGCGAGCTGTTGCCGTTCTGGCCGGACCGCCCGGACTCGCTCGCCCGGGGCGGCGGCCTGCACAGGTCGGTCGGCGTGGCTGCCCGGCCATAGGCGCACCCTCATGGTCGCATCACCCCTGCGTCTTTGACGGTTGTGATCACGGTCTCGTCTACTGACACCCAGAGCGGAGCAGGCCCGAGACGGCCCCGCCGGGAGCACGCGGCAAGCGTGATCTCTCGCGTTCGATTCCAATGGAGGGATCCATGAGTACGGTCGATGCGCCCCGTCCGCCGACGACTCGTTTCGTCGGTGAGCTCGGTGAGTCCCGGGTCAAGGCCTGGGGTGTGACGTTCACGCTCGTGGCGCTCTA
>NZ_JAJTTE010000071.1 GCF_021343995.1 Pseudonocardia terrae
TCGTGCGACTACGCGACGGGATCCCGGAGTTCGTGCCCCCGGTCTGGATCGACCCGGACCAGACACCCCGCACCCGACCACGAACGTGGAATCTCACGGGTGCCCGCGAAGGTCCGCGGATCGCTGAGTTCGCGTAGTCACGCGAATTGGGTCGGCTGCACGCCGCCGCACTTCACCGTGGGCCAAGGGCGCCGCTACGCGCCCGGCACCCTCCCCTGCGCGCTTCCCCGGCCGCCGCGACACCGGCCGCCGCGACGATCCACCCACGTCACCGACCGGTTCGCCGGCACCGACCGCCGTCGAGTGGGCCCCGGCGAGACCGCTCGCAGCCGTCTCGCGTCCCCGCCGCGACTCAACCGTGCTCCCGCGACCCGCCGCAGCGACGACCCGGCTTATCCGTCCCTCGACGGCACCCTCCTCGACGCCAGCGACAGCGTCCGATGCCCCGCGTCGGCGTCGCATGTGGCCACGTTGGCTGTCGGGCAGCGGCGGGGCTCGCCGACAACGACGACCAGGGGCTCGTAACGGACGACACTTGCGCGCTCCACGGTCGGGGCTCGGCCGCGCAGCGCCGGTTGGTCCCGCACCGCCCTACTCCACCAGGTCACGAGGCCCGAGGACCGGTCCTGCCACGCCCTCGCGCCACCCTCGACGATCGACATCCTCACAGACGAGCAGCGGCATACGCGTTCGTCCGCGACGTCCCCGACGCCCTCGCGCCGCTCGCCCGGCTCGCCGGCACGCCCGCCGAGTGGGTGGCCCAGTTCTGCGCCACCTGCAGCGCAGGAGCTGTGGCCGGGCCGCGACGTCGACCACACACCCACCCCACCTCCAAGACGGGGGCGTACTGCAGTGATCGGGGCCGCCCTCGTGCTTGGCGTCGCCGACATGAGGCGGCCAGGGCTCGTGCTGGTGGGGATCGTGGGGCTGTACCTCATCGGGCGGGCGGTGGCCGAGCCGTTCGGGATCGACCTGGCCGACCAGGCGAGCTACGAGAACGACTGGGGAGGACCGAGCCTGGCCGGGGTGTTGGCCGTGCACTGCGGACCGGGGCTGATCGCCGTCGCGCTGTTCGTCGCGACCCTGCATTGGTGGGTGGCCCCGCGCAGGTAGGCGGGCCCCGCACAGTAGGCGGAAGGCGCCGCGCGTGACGTCGGCGGGCACGACCTGGAGCTGGCCGCTCCGGAGCGTGGCGGCGACCGGCATCCGGTCCTCGGTCAGCCGCTGCAGCACCTGCTCGCGCCGCGCAGCTGGGCGCCCCTGCACAGCCGGGCGGCCAAGCGCCGGTGGGCGGGCCCTGCGTCGGTGGGCGGGCCCAACGTCGGTGGGCGGCGGGCCCTGCGTCGGTGGGCGGCGGGCCCCGCGTCGGTGGGGGGCCCAGCGTCCACGTGGGCCCTGTGCCAGCAGGTGGACGGGCACGCGGGAGCTGGGGACCCGCGGTGCGACAGTGACTGCGGTCACTCCTTCGTGTGGAGCCTCGCCCCTGTCGCGATCGCCAGCCGTTGCACCCGATGACGCCCGTCGGCACCGCCGCTGAGGAGGCGGGACGACGAGGTCCCCGGACGGACGAGAGGAGCTCCTCATGCGCACGACGACTCGCGCGGCCCTGGTCGGTGCGGCGGTCCTGCCCCTCGCGGTGATCACGCCGGGCCTGGCGTTCGCCGGCGACGCAGGGTACGACGGCCATTCGGACAAGGGCGGCCACACGACGGAGAAGTCCGACAAGGACGACACGGCCGACCACGGCGATCACCACAAGGCCGATCAGCGCAGCGACGATCACCGCACCGACGATCACCGCAAGGGCGATCACGATCGTCACCACAAGAACGGCCACCACAAGAAGCACGCGAAGCACGACAACTGCTGCGACGGCGCCCGCGGCCCCGCGCACGACGGCCCGCTCGGTCCGAGCGGCCTCCCGCGCTCCCCGCTGCCGGCGCCCACGGGGGCGCCCGACGTGCTCGGCCCGATCATGAACGTGCTGAACCCGCCCGCGCCGACCGACCAGCCGACCGCCGAGCAGCCGGCCGTCGACCCGGACAACGAGCTCTCCATCCAGTAGGACCCGTCGGTTCCCCTGGGAACCGCACGCCGGCGACGTCGGAGGTGCCCACGACGGCCCTCCGGCGTCGCCCGAAACCCTGACCTCCCGACCTCCCGACCTCCCGGCCGCGGCCTCGAGCCCCCGACCCCGAGCCTCACACCGGCGGCCCCGGGGCCCGGCCCCATCCCCTCCGACCCCGGACCCGGCCCTATTCCCCGCTGCCTCGGGCCCCCGGCCCTATCCCCGTCGACCCGGCGGTCCGGCCCTACCCCTCCCCCGGCCCCGACGGTTCCGCGACCGCCCCGCGGGCGGCCGAGTCGGTGGGGGCCCGACCGGCGAGCGCGGCGAGGGCGCGGCCGTCGCCGACGTCGGCCCCCGCCCGTTCGCTCAGGATCCAGCGCACCTCGAGCAGGTCGCAGTAGGCCTGGATCGGCGACCCGACCCCGCCCAGCGCGGCGTGCGCCCGGGCGGTCCCGGGCTCGAACACCTCGTCCCGCCAGCTCCGCGCGGCCTGCGCCTCGCCGATCTCGCGTCCGCGCCGCCGCGACCGGGCGGCCTGGTGCGCGTGCAGGTCGCCGAGCAGGATCCTCGCCTGGCCCTCACCGGCGTCGAGCCCGGTGAGTGCACGCAGCTGGTCGGCGTGGAACCGCCGGTCCCCCACCGCGACCTGCAGGCGCAACGTGCCGGGCCCGTCGCCGGTCGGCCGCAGCGTGACCTCCTCGACCGCGAACCCCAGCTCGTTGAGCTCGCGGATCTTGCCCTCCACGCGGTAGCGGTCGCCGAAGGAGAAGACGGGTTCGGTGTGCAGGGCGTCCCACAGGGCGCGGTAGCGGCCGGGGATCGCGAGCGCCTCGTCGATCAGCTGGTCGTGGATCTCCGGCGGCCGGTCGAGCCGTTCGGCGAGGTCGACCATCCCGGCGGCGACGTTCTCGACCAGGATGTCCAGGTCGATCTGCCGCTGCCCGTCCGACAGGGACGGATGGACCTCGCTGGTCTCGGCGTCGACCAGCCAGGCCTGCAGGATCTGGCCGTCGCGGGAGAACAGGGTGTTGGCCAGCGAGCAGTCACCCCAGAAGATGCCGTGCCGGTGCAGCTCGACGAGCAGGCCGGCCATCGCGTCGAACAGCCGGACCCGGTGCGCGGGCCGGTTCGGCGGCAGCCGCATGAACAGCCGCCGGTACTGCCACGAGCCCTCGAGGTAGCGGGTCACCAGGATCGCGGTGTCCTCCGCCTGGAACATCACCCCGGCGGGTCGGACGGCCGGCAGCGCCAGGTCCTCGAGCGTGCGCAGCACCGCGTACTCCTTGCGCGCGATGCGGTGCGGCAGCTCCTTCAGTGCCCACAGCAGACCGTCGCACTCCGCGAACCGGACGAGGTGACGGCTGGGTCCGACCGCGATGTCGCGCAGCGGCACCTCGGCCGGGCTCCACTCCCCCAGTGGCTGGTCCCAGGGCAACGCGAGCAGGCCCGACGACAGGGCACGCAGCGTGAGCTCGGGCGAGGCCGTCATGCCCGGCCCCGGCGGAACGCTCCGGTCGACGCCGACACGGCCCCGAGGATAGTGACCGGCGGACGGCGGCCGCCCGCGCGCCCGGGCGCCCGAGGAGGGCGCGGGTCAGTAGTTGCCCTTGGCCGACCACCCGCCGTCGACCGGGTACACCTGCCCGGTCACGAACCGGCCCTCGCGGAACAGGTACGCCACCATCGAGGCGATCTCCTCGGGCAGGCCGAGGCGGTCGATGATGTGGGCGCGGGCGTTGGCCGCCTTCATCTCCGGCGTGATGTCGCCGAGGATCGGGGTGTCGATCGTGCCGGGCGCGATGGCGTTGACCAGGACGTTCCGCGGGCCGTACTCGAAGGCCGCCTGCTGGGTCAGCCCGATCACGCCGCCCTTCGCCGCCGAGTACGAGGCGAGGTTCGGCAGGCCGCGCAGCGCGGCGAGCGAGCTGATGTTCACGATCCGGCCGCCGCCGGCCTCGATCATGGACGGGATCACCGCCCGCATCCCGAGCCAGACGCCCTTGAGGTCGGTCGCGAGGACGTTCTCCCACGCCTCCTCGGTCAGCCCGACGACCGTGTCCTCGCTCTGCATGTTCACGATGCCGGCGATGTTGGCCAGCAGGTCGACCCGGCCGTGCCGCTCGAGCACCCCGGCGATCCCGGCCTCCCAGTCGGCGGCGCGGCGGACGTCGAGCTGCACGCCGACGGCCTGCCCGCCCTCCTTCTCGGCGAGCGCGACGGTCTCGGCGGTGTCCTTGATGTCCGCGCACGTCACCAGCGCGCCCTCGGCGGCCAGCCGGAGCGCGGTGGCCCGGCCGATGCCCTGCGCGGCGCCGGTGACGACGGCGACCTTGTCGCGCAGCGTGGCCTCCTGCAGCGGGGGAAGATCCGACACGAGCTGCTCCTCTCGATCCTCTTCGACCCTGTCCGACGCCGCCTCGTCGACGACGACGGCGCCCGACGGTAGGAACCGCCCCCCGCGACCGACAGGGCGGCGCGTCGGGGGTGTTGGGAGAGTCCACAGGACTCCTCCGGCCCGGTTGGGGACGTCGACAACGCCGCGCGCACGAGGGGGATGACACCCCCGCCCCGCCCCGGGACGCTCCTGCGGCACCCGACGAAGGAGGCACAGGTGGACGGCACGGGACCGGTCTTCGGGCTCTGGTACGACTTCCGCAACCCGGACCCGGAGCGGCCGTTCGGCTCGTTCTACCGCGAGGTCCTCGACCAGATCGCCTGGGCCGAGCAGAAGGGCCTCGGTTCGGTCTGGCTGACCGAGCACCACTTCTGCGACGACGGATACAGCCCCTCCCCCTTCGTGCTGGCGTCGGCGATCGGCGAGCGCACCGCGAAACTGCGGATCGGCACCAACCTGATCGTCTCGCCGCTGCACAACCCCGTTCGGCTGGCCGAGGACGCGGCGACGCTCTCGCTGCTCACCGGGGGCCGGTTCGACCTCGGCGTCGGGCAGGGCTACTGGGAGCGCGAGTTCGCGGCGTTCGGGCAGACGGTGCGCAACCGCCCCAGCCTGCTCGAGGAGGGCGTCGAGATCATCCGGCGCGCCTGGGCCGGCGACGCGAGCGGCTTCTCCGGGAAGCGGTACGCGCTTCCCGAGGGGCTGGCCGTGACCCCGCGGCCGGAGACGGCGCCACAGCTGCTGGTCGGGGCGATGGCCGAGCCCGCGATCGCCCGGGCCGCACGGATCGCCGACGGCTTCCTCTCCACCCAGAACGCCCACCAGCAGGCCTATCTCGACGCCGTCGCCGCGCTCGGGAGGCCCGTCGAGGAGGCCCGGATCTACGCCGGCCAGTGGGCCGTGATCGCGGAGGACCCGGAGCGGACCTGGGCGCGGATCGGCGAGCACGCCCTCTACCAGCTCAACGAGTACATCTCCTGGGGCGCCTTCGGCCCGCCCGACGCCACCCCGCGCTTCACCGACCCGCAGCAGATCGTCGACGCCGGCGCCTACCTCCTCTGGGACGCCGACACCGCCGTCACCGAGCTGACCGCGCTGCTGCGCGAGCGCCCGCAGATCCGCGACGTGCACTTCTGGGCGCAGCTGCCCGGCGAGCCCGTCGAGAGCGGCTCCGAGCGCATCGAGTACCTGGCCACCAAGGTGATGCCGCAGGTCCGCGAGCGGCTCGCGGCCTGAGCCGACGACGGCCCCCACCCCCGAGAAGGAGACGACATGGCGTACCTGGAGCGCGACGGCAAGCAGGTCTACTACGAGCACCACCGCGGGTCCGGCGGGCGCCCGGTCGTGCTGGTGCACGGCTGGGGCGCGACGAGCGAGTGCTGGGACACCACGCTCACCGCACTGCTGGGTGCGGGGCACGAGGTCGCGTTGATCGACCACCGCGCGTGCGGGCGCTCGGACAGGGACTTCGACGACGTCTCGGTCGAGGCGATCGCCTCGGACGTCGCCGCGCTGGTGCGGCACCTGGGCCTGGACCGCCCGGTGCTCAACGGCTGGTCGCTGGGCGGCGCGGTCGTCGTCGCGGCCGCCGCGGAGCTGGGTGACGCCATCTCGGGCGTCGTCCTCACGGGCGGGGCGAGCCCGCGCTACACCGCGACCGACGGCTGGCCGCACGGCGGCGCACCCGCCGACACCGAGGCCGTGCTCGCCGGGCTGGCCGCGGACCGGCCGTCGACCTTCCGCGGCATCGCCTCGGCGGTGTGCGCCAAGCCGGTGCCCGACGACGTGCTGCAGGCCATCTGGCTGCAGTTCATGCAGACCGGCGCGCGGGCCGCCGACACGATGCGGGGGCTGATCGACCTGGACCAGCGCGAGCTGCTCGCCGGCCTGTCGGTGCCCGTGCTGTCGCTGCACGGCACGGACGACGCGTTCGTGTCCTTCTCCGGCGCCCAGGCCGGCATCGAGCTCTGCCGGGACGGCCGGCTCGTCGAGTTCGCCGGCGTCGGGCACGCGCCCTTCCTGGAGGACCCCGACACCTACCGCGCCGAGCTCCTGCGCTTCCTGGCCTGACCCGGCCCGGGGGCGGTCCCCTCGGGGTCCCCGCCCACCAGCCGCAGCGCCAGCGCGGCGTACCGGGTGGCCAGCTCGTCGATGGCGAGCCGGCCACCCGGTTCCCACCACTCGTTCGGCCCGTTGATCATGTCCAGCACGGCGAGCGCGGACAGCCGCGGGTCCTCGCACGCGAACTCGCCCGCCGCGGTGCCCGCGGCCAGGAAGTCGCCGAGACCGTGCTGGTAGCGGCGCCGGTAGACCTGCACCTCGTCGAGCTTCCCCGGCGACAGCGCGCGCAGCTCGCGCCCCGCGACCCACCACGCGTCCCGGTTGGCGCCGATGTGCCCCACGTGCCCGCGGACCAGCCGCTCCAGCCGTTCCCGGTACGTCCCCTCGCCCTCCAGGATCGGCAGCTGGTCCACCACCAGGTCGCGGTCGACCACGTAGATCGACTCGAGGAGCAGCTCCTCCTTGCTGGCGAAGTGGTGGTAGAGCGAGGCCGCCTGGATGTCGGCCGCCTCGGCGATCGCCCGCATACCCACGCCGTGGTAGCCGCGCTCGCGGAACAGCCGGCTCGCCACCGCCACCAGCTCGGCGCGGCGCGCGGCGTTGCGCGGCCGGCTCGCCTGTGCCCGCGTCGCCCGGGCGGGCGTCGCCTGTGCCTGGGTCACCGTGGATCCCCCTCCGGTCGGCGCCGCCCCGAAGATCGAACCACGCGGGCTCGGACCACGGGCGGGCGGTTCAGGCGCTGCCGCCCCGCGCCAGGTCGTCGACCTGCAGGGCGAGCTGGGCCGCCAGCAGGGCGTCGAACCGCCGCAGGTCGAGGCCGCCGACGTGCTCGATGCGGCCCAGGCGGTAGCGGATCGTGTTCTCGTGCACGCCCAGCACCTTCGCCGTGGCACGCACCTGCGCGCCGCAGGCGAGGTAGTGCCGGAGCGTGTCCGTCAGGTCGCCGCCGGTCTCCGCGTCGTTACGGCGCAGCGGACCCAGCAGCGTCTCGGCGAACCGCACCGCCACCGAGGTGCGCTCGCCGTTCACCACGAGCCGCAGCGTGCGGAAGTCGGCGGCGTCGAGCACCCCGGGCCGGCCGCCGAACCCGGCGACGATCGCCTCCGCGTCGCGGCACTCGGCGTGCGCCGCCGGGTAGTCCTCCACCCGCCGGCAGACGGCCGAGACGACGGCCCGGCGGCAGCCGGTCAACGGCCCGAGCCGGTCGAGCACCGCCCCCAGCTGGGCCTTCACCCGGGCCTCCGGGGCGCTGCCCGCGGGCAGCCCCGCCAGCAGGACGACGGCGTCGGGCTCGGCGATCGCGAGCACCGGCACCCCGAGGGCGTCCGCCACCAGCGCGGAGGCCGGGGCCCGGCCGTCCCGGGCGCTGCGCCCGTCGGCCACCGGCAGCCGGACGAGCAGGTGCGGCCGGTCCACCTCCAGGCCGACGTGCGCGGCCATCCGCCGCAGGTCGTCGGGGGTGCGGGAGCCACGCAGCAGCTCGCCGAGGACGTCGTCGCGGGCCTGCACCACGGCCTGGGCCCGGCGGGTCTCCGACAACGACTGCAGGGCCAGCACGGCGGCGGCGTACTCGGCGACCGCGGCGTCGGCCGGGCCGAGCCGCCGCCCCGTCTCGACGACGTCGAGGTAGCCGGACACCTCCCCCTCACCGACCAGGGCGGCGACGAGGTGGCGGCGCATCAGGCCGGCGTCGGGGTCGGGCGGCAGCACCGCCGTCGTCCGCTCCGGTCCGAGGTCGGCCAGCGCCGCACTGACCCGGGCGGTCCCGGGCAGGAAGGAGGACTCGTGCAGCACCGCGGGCCCTTCGGGGGCGCTCCAGGTCACCGGGTGCAGCGCGGCGTCGAGCAGCCCGACGCCGGTGCCGAGCAACGACGCCAGCAGCGCGACCAGGGCGTCGCCCTCGGTCCCGCTGGCCACGGCGGCGGACAGCCGCCGCTGCAGCTCCCGGGTCCGGCCCAGCTCGGCGAGCTCGCGGCGCTGCCGGGCGCCGACGGTGGCCTGCCGCTCCCGCCCGAGGATCGTCTCGGCGAGCCCGGCGTACGGGGCGGCGGCCGTGGCGTCGTACTCGGCGGCGGCGTCGTCCGGCGGTCGGCCGTCGACGGCGGGGCGCTCGACCTCGAGCACCCCGGCGACCTCCCCCTCGACGAGCAGTGGCACCGCGGCGCTGGTGTGCACGCAGCACTGCGGGTCGCCGTCGGCGGCGAGGCGGGCGAGGTCGCCGTCGGCCCGGCGCGCGTACACGACGCAGCGCGCGGCGCCGAGCTCGGCGCGCGCCGCGCGCACGACCAGCGTCAACTCCGCGGTCACGTCCTGTTGCGGCGGCTCCGGGCGGACCGTTGTAGGACTCGCCATGGCTCTCCCTCGACGTCGTTGGTTCGGCAGGGCGCTGCGACTACCGTCACAATCTGCCTCCCTAACAGTCGTTAGGCAAGAGTCGACGCGGGACGAGACACGGAAGGACGCCCACATGGATGTCGGTGTGCTGCTGGTGTTCCAGAACTGGCACGAGAACCTGTCCGACGGCGAGATGTTCCGGCAGGAGGCCGAGCTCGGCGTCCTGGCCGAGGAGTACGGCTTCGACTCCGTCTGGGCCGCCGAGCACCACTTCGACGACTACTCGATGTGCCCGGACAACCTCCAGCTGATGACCTACCTGGCCGGGCGGACCAGCCGGATCAAGCTGGGTACGGGCGCGGTGATCCTGCCGTGGAACAACCCGCTGCGGGTGGTCGAGAAGGCGATCATGCTCGACCACCTGTCCGGCGGGCGGGTGCTGCTCGGGATGGGCCGCGGCCTGGCGAAGATGGAGTACGAGCAGTTCGGCGTGGACATGAACGAGTCCCGCCAGCGCTTCGACGAGGCCGCCCCGGTCATCGTCGCGGGCCTGCGGAACGGGTACGTCGAGAACGACGGGCCCTTCTACCCGCAGCCGAAGGCGGTCGTGCGGCCCGGCCCCGCGCCGGAGTACGACTGGACCGGCCGGATCTACGGCGTCGCGATGTCGCCGGACTCGGTGCCCGCGGTGGCCAAGGTCGGCGCCCGGATGATGACCTTCATGCAGTACCCGGCGGAGGTCCACGCCGAGTCGATCAACCGGTACCGCGACATCTACCGCGAGGAGCACGGCACCGAGCCGCTGCCGGTGCACACGCAGGACTTCATCTACTGCCACGAGGACCCGGAGGAGGCGGAGAAGACCGCCCGCGAGTACCTCTCGCGCTACTTCCTCTCCGTGGTGAAGCACTACGACTTCGCCGGCAAGCACTGGCGCGAGACCAAGGGCTACGAGGCCTACCAGGTCGGCGCGGACATGATCCGCGAGGCCGGCATGGAGGCCGCCGCCGCGGGCTACGCGGACACGCAGATCTGGGGCACGCCCGAGCAGTGCATCGAGAAGTACAAGCACCGCCTCGAGGTGCTCGGCCCGCACCACCCGAGCATCGCGCCGTCGTTCGCGGGCCTGCCGTTCGAGAAGGTCCGGGCGAGCATGAAGCTCTTCGGCGAGAAGGTCGTTCCCGAGCTCAAGAAGCTCGGCGTCGAGGCTCCGGCGGGGGTCTGACGTGGGCGCGCTCGAGGAGGGGAACAAGAAGGTCGTCACCGAGTTCATGGAGGTCTTCTCCTCCGGTGACGTGAACGGGATCCTGGGCTCGCTGACCGACGACGCCACGTGGTGGGTCGCCGGGAACATCCCGGGCATCTCCGGCACCAAGGACAAGGCCGGCTTCGGCGAGATGCTCGGCGGCATCGCCGAGGGCACCACCACCGGCGCGATCAGGCTGACGCCGCTGGCGTTCACCGCCGAGGGCGAGCGCGTCGCGGTGGAGACCGAGTCGTACGCGGAGCTGAAGAACGGGCGGGTCTACAACAACCTGTACCACTTCGTGTTCACCGTGCGGGACGGCAAGATCAGCTCGGTGAAGGAGTTCCTCGACACCGAGCACACCACGGCGGTGTTCGTGGCGCCCTGACCCGGACGACGACGAGGGGCCGCGGGGGTTCTCCCCCGCGGCCCCTCTTCCGTGCCCCGGCCGGTGCTGCGGATCAGGCGTGGACGCCGGCCGACCAGTGCTCGCGCAGCGACCGCTTGTCGAGCTTCCCCACGCTGGTGCGCGGCAGCTCGGTGGTGACCTCGACGCGCTCGGGCAGCCACCAGCGCGGCACCCGCTCGCCGAGCCGTGCCTTCAGCTCCTCCCCCGTCGCCGTCGAGCCGGGGTGCAGGACCACGAGCGCCAGCGGCCGCTCCTGCCAGCGCGGGTGCGGCACGGCGACCACGGCGGCCTCCGCCACGTCGGGGTCGGCCAGCAGCGCCTGTTCCAGGGCCAGCGAGCTGATCCACTCACCGCCGCTCTTGATCAGGTCCTTGGCGCGGTCGACGATCCGCATCCAGCCGTCCGGGTCGATCACGGCGACGTCCCCGGTCATCAGCCAGCCGTCGTCGAACCGCTCGGGGGCCTCGCCGAGGTAGTACCCGGTGGTCACCCACGGTCCCTTGACCTGCAGCTCCCCCGCGGACTCGCCGTCCCACGGGAGCTCGTCACCGGCGTCGTCGACGATCCGCCACTGCAGGCCGGGCAGCAGCCGGCCCTGGCTCTGGGTGCGCCGGCGGTGCTCCTCGCGGTCGGCGATCGGCCGCGGCGGGCGGGTGAAGCTGGCCATCGGGGACAGCTCGGTCATCCCCCAGCCCTGGTAGACGGGGACGCCGAGCACCTCCTCGAGGTCGCGGATCAGGGCGAGGCTCGGGGTGGAGCCGCCGAGCACCAGCGCGCGCAGGCTCCGCAGGTCGCCGCCGTGCTCGCGCACGTGCCGGAGGATGTCGACGGCCACCGTCGGCACCATGCCGACGTAGGTGACCTTCTCGCGTTCGATGATCCGGGCGATCTCGGCCGGCGTCGGGTGCGGTCCGGGGAGCACCTGGGTGGCCCCGGTCATCGTGGCCGCGAACGGGACGCCCCAGGCGTTGGCGTGGAACATCGGGACGACGTGCAGCACGGTGTCCGCGGCGGAGATCGCGTGCCCGTCGGCGAGGCAGGCGGCGAAGGTGTGCAGGTAGAGGCCGCGGTGGCTGTACCCGACCCCCTTCGGCCGGCCGGTGGTGCCGGAGGTGTAGCAGAGGACGGCGAGATCGTCCTCGCGCACGCCGGGCTCGCCGTCGTAGGCCGGGCCCTCCACGAGCAGCGCCTCGTAGGCGTCGCCGGTGTCGACCACGCCCAGCTCGGGCTGGACGCCGTCGAGCAGGTGGGCCAGCTCGGCGTCGGCCACGATGAGCCGGTCGTCGGCGTGCCCCGCGATGTAGGCGATCTCCTCGGCGGACAGCCGCAGGTTGAGCGTGTGCAGCACGGCCCCGACCTGCGGGACCGCCGCGTAGAGCTCCAGGTGGCGGTGGTGGTTCCAGGCCAGGCTCGCCACCCGGTCCCCCGGCCGCACCCCGAGCCGGCGCAACGCCCCCGCGAGCCGGTGCACCCGGTCGGCGTAGGCGGCGTAGTCGTAGCGCAGGACCTCCTCGCCGTGCGCGTACGCCACGATCTCCCGGCCGGGATGGTGCCGGCGCGCCCGGCGCAGGAAGTCGGTGATCAGCAGCTCGCCGGGGCGCGTCGTCATGGCGTCAGGGTCGTCGGGCGGGCGAGGACTGTCACTCGCCCCTGGTCCGACGGCTTGTGGGCTCCTTCAAGAGGGGCCCGCCGGCTCCGGGCCGGCCCGCGGCGGACGAGCTGCCTCAGCGCCGCTGCGGCCGGTAGTGGCCCGGCACCATCCGCGTGGACACGGCGAAGCGGTTCCAGGCGTTGATGGCCGTGATCGCGGCGACGAGCTGGGCGAGCTCGGTCTCGTCGAACTGCCCGGCGGCGCGCTCCCACACGTCGTCGGGCACGAAGCCGTCGGTGAGCACGGTGACCGCCTCGGTCAGTGCCAGGGCGGCGACCTCGCGCGGCGAGTAGAAGTGCGCCGACTCCTCCCAGGCCGAGAGCTGCACGATCCGCTCGACCGACTCCCCCTGCGCCAGCGCGTCCTTCGTGTGCATGTCCAGGCAGAAGGCGCAGTGGTTGAGCTGCGAGGCGCGGATCTTGACGAGTTCGACGAGGGCGGGCTCGAGGCCCTGGCCGGCGACGGCGCCGAAGCGCGCCATGGCCCGGTAGACGTCGGGAACGAGCTCGGCGAGCGCGAGCCGGGGCGCGTGCTCGGGGTTGCGGCCGGGGGCGGAGGTCTCCTCGGTGATGGTCACGTGTGCGACGGTAGGCGCCGGGTGGCACCCGGATGTGGTCCACTTCCGGCATGGTTTCGCGGGCCACTTCGGATCTTCATCTGGATCTCGCGCCCGGCCGCGGGGTGCGGTCGGGGCTGATGGAGGCCCTACGCCAGGCGGTGCGCAGCGGGCGGCTGCCGCCCGGCACGCGGCTGCCGTCCTCCCGCTCGCTGGCCGTCGACCTCGGGTTGGCGCGCAACACCGTCGCCGACGCCTATGCGGAGCTGGTCGCCGAGGGCTGGCTGACGGCGCGGCAGGGCTCGGGCACCCGGGTGGCGCCGCGTGCCGTCCCCGGCGACCGGCCCGCGGGGAGCGGGCGGTCGCGGCGGAGGGCGGGACCCGGGTGTCCGCGGTGGACCAGCTGGTCCTCGCGGGGATGCTCACCTCCGGCGAGTACGACCGGCACGTCCGGGAGCGGCGGCAGGCCTACCGGCGGCGCCGGGACGAGCTCGTCGCGGCCCTGGCCACCCGGGTGCCGGGCGTCGTGGTGCGGGGGCTGGCGGCGGGCCTGCACGCGCTGGTCGAGCTGCCCGCCGGGGACGGGCCGCCCGGCACGGCGGAGGCCGCCGCCCTGCGGGCGGCGGCCTGGCACGGGCTGGCGGTCGAGGGCCTGGACCGCTTCCGCCATCCCGACGCCCCGCCCCGGCCGGATGCGCTGGTGGTCGGGTACGCCGCTCCGTCGTCGTCGGCCTGGACGGGGGCGCTGGAGGCCCTGTGCCGGGTGCTCGCCCGGCCCGCCGGGTGAACGGCGGGCCGGGCGGCGTCTCCGGGCGGGCCGGTGACCAGCGGTGGCGTCGGTGCCGCCGGTGCTGCGGCGGGTCAGGGCGAGGGTGGTGTCGAGCGTGCTCATGGCGGGTCCTCCGTCGGGTCGGTGCGTGTGTCGGGTCCGTGTGCGTCCGTCCGTGCTGTCCGTGCTCTCGTGGGGTGGACCGGGCCGGGCGCCGGAACTCATCGCCGCAACCCGTCGCCGCAACTCGTCCGCAACTCGTCGCCGTCGGCGGTTCGAGTCCCGGCGGAACGGCTATCCGGGCGCGTGGGTGCGGTCCTGGCAGTGGTGGCGGCGGCGCTGAACGCGGCCGCCTCGGTGTTGCAGCGCAAGGCGGCCCGCGAGGAGCCCGCCGAGCGGGAGTTCTCGATCGGGCTGCTGTTCGACCTGGTCAGGCAGCGGTCCTGGCTGGGCGGGATCGGCTGCGTGATCGTGGGGTTCCTCGTGCAGGCCGTGGCGCTGACCCTGGCCGGGGTCGCGGTCGTGCAGCCGCTGCTGGTGGCCGAGCTGCCCTTCACGGTGCTGCTGGCCGCGTGGACCTTCGGCGCGCGCCCCGGCCGCCAGGAGTGGACGGCGATCGCCGTGCTCGCGGCCGGGCTGGCCCTGGTCGTGGTCGCGCTGGCCCCGCACGGCGGCGACCCGGTCGGCGTGCCGGGCTGGATGTGGGCGATCGGCTCCGGCGTCGTCGCCCTCGTCGTCGGCGGGACCGTGGCGGCCGGCCGCGCGACGCACGACGCGGCCCGCGCGGGGTGGCTCGGCGTCGGGACCGGCACGGCGTTCGGCTACGTCGCGGTGCTGGTCGCGGCGGTGGGCGCGATCGCGCAGCGGGAGGGCGTGACCGGGGTGCTCACCGCCTGGCAGACCTGGGCGGTGATCGTCGTCGGGCCGCTGTCGTTCTTCCTGCTCCAGACCGCGCTGCAGGCCGGGAGCCTGGTGGCCTCGCAGCCGGGCTTCACGTTGGCGAACCCGCTGCTCGCGACGGCGTGGGGCGTGGTCGTCTACGACGAGCAGGTGCGCGGCGGCGCCTGGTACGCCATGGCCGCCGCCGGGGGCGCCGCGCTCCTCCTCGGCACGTTCGTGCTGGTCCGCTCGCCCCTGCTCAGCGACAGCGGGGACAGCGGGGACAGCGGGGACAGCGGCGACGGCGGGGACGGCGGGGAGGGCAACACCGGCAGCGACACCGGCGACGGGGACGACGACCGGAGCGCCGCCGCGCGCTGAGCCTGTCCCCCGATCGCCCGACACCGCGTTCCCCCGGCGGATCGGGCACCGAGCCGACAGTGCCGCCGGCGCATCGGCGGGACCGTGTGTCCAGCGGGGAACGAGCCCCGCGGACACCGACAGGGAGCACGGCCATGAGCATCACCTTCACCCGCACCGCCCGCCGCACCGACCGCCCGGCCCGCCGCTGGAACCCCTTCCGGCTCGAGCAGTTCCGCCCCGCCGCCCCCTTGGGCGGGTTCTTCCCGGCCGACCGCGACCGCGAGCGGGTCCTCGCCGACCTGCGCGCCCTCGGCGCCCCCGGCGACGTCGTCGCCCGTGCCCGCGTCTGACCCCGCGCCCGCGTCCGACCCCGTGCCCGCGTCCGACCCCGTGCCCGCGTCCGACACTGTGGCATCGTCCGGTTCCATGGTCATCCACGACTCGCTCATCGACCTGGTCGGCGGCACCCCGCTCGTCCGGCTGCGCCGGCTCACCGCCGGTCTCGCGGCCACGGTGCTCGTCAAGCCCGAGTACCTCAACCCGGGCGGGTCGGTGAAGGACCGGGCCGCCGCCGCGATGGTGCTCGCCGCGGAGCGCGACGGATCGCTCGCGCCCGGCGGCACCATCGTCGAGGCCTCCTCGGGCAACACCGGGATCGGGCTCGCGCAGGCCGCCGCGGTCCGCGGGCACCGGATCGTCGTCGTCCTGCCCGACACCGTTTCCATGGAGAAGCTGGACATCCTGCGCGCCTACGGCGCCGAGGTCGTGACGACGTCCGCGAGCCTGCCGCGCGAACACCCCGAGCACGTCAACCGGCTGGCACAGCGGATCGCGGCGGAGACGCCCGGCGGCTGGTTCGCCGACCAGTACGACAACCCCGCGAACCCGGCGGTCCACCACGCGACGACGGGGCCGGAGATCTGGGCCGCGACCGAGGGCCGCGTGACGCACCTCGTCGCCGGGATCGGCACCGGCGGCACGATCTCGGGCACCGGGCGGTACCTCAAGGAGGTGGGCCGCGTCGAGGTCGTCGGCGCCGACCCCGCCACCTCGGTCTACCACGGCGGCGACGGCAGCCCGTTCTTCGTCGAGGCCTCCGGCCACTACCGGCACACCGACACCGTCGACGACACCTGGCCGCTGTCCTACCACCAGGACGTCGTCGACCGGATCGAGGCGGTCCCCGACCGCGAGTCGGTGCTGACCACGCGGCGGCTCGCCCGCGAGGAGGGACTGCTGGTGGGCGCCTCGTCCGGGCTGGTCGTGGCGGCGGCGCTGCGGGTCGCGCGCGGGCTCGGGCCCGAGCACACCGTGGTCGCCGTCCTCCCCGACTCCGGTCGCGCCTACCTGTCGAAATACCACTCCGCGGACTGGCTGCGCCGCTTCGGGTTCCTCGACGACGACCGCCCCGGGCTGCTCGCCGACGCCGCCGCGCCGGTGCACGCCGTCACCACCCGCACGCCGCTCGGCGAGGCCGCCGCGCTCGCCGCGGGCCCGGCGCACGGCCAGTCCGTGATCCCGGTCGTCCTGCCCGGGCGCAGCCCCGACTTCGCCACCGCCGCCTCCGAGGTCCTCGGGGCGCTCGACCCGGCGGTGCTCGCCGCCGAGGCCGCCCGCCGGGACCCGGCGACGCCGGTGGGCGGGCTCGCGGGCCCGCCGCCGGTCGCCGTGGGTACCGGCGAGACCGCCAAGGAGGCTCTCGCCCGCGTCGACGCCGCCGGCGCCGCACACGCCGTCCTGCTGCGCGACGGCCGGCTCGCCGGGCTGCTGACCCGCACCGACCTCGCCGCCCGGGCCGGGATCGCCTAGGCCAGGCGCCGCCGCGAACCCAGCAGCGGCAGCGGGATCCGCCGCCGGGGCCGACTCGGGAGCCGGCCCTGCACGGCGTCGTCGACCAGGGCCTTGACGGTCTCGGCGGCGTCGGTGCGGTTGGCACCGATCCCGCCGGTGGAGCCGCGCTTGATCCAGCCGACGACGTAGCTGCCGGGCATGCCCTCGACCCGGCCCTCGTGGTTCGGGACCGTGCCCGTGGCGTCGTCGAACGGCAGGCCGGCCAGCGGCCGCCCGCGATGCCCGACGGCCCGGACGACCATCCCGGCCGGGATCTCCACCTCACCGTCCGGACCGGTCACCCGCACCGCCTCGACGCGGCCCGAGCCGGTGACCCCGGTGGGCGAGGAGTGGAACCGCAGGACCAGCCGGCGCGGAGCGTCGGGCCCCGGCGCCGACCAGTCCGCGACCTCGCGGCGCGCCTCCTGCAGCAGCGCCGCGTGCTCGCCCGGCACGGCCTCGTCGATCGCCTTCCCGGTGCGCGGGTCGGCGTCGTCGACCACGACCTCCACGCCCTCCCGGCGGAGCAGCGCCATCAGTTCGGGCCGCGTGTACGCGGCGGTGTCCGGGCCACGGCGGGCCAGCAGGACGACCTCGCGCGCGCCGGACCCGCGCAGCAGGTCCAAGGCCGCGCCGGCGATCGTGGTGTCCTCCAGATCGGCCGGGTCGGCCGTGAGGATCCGCGCGACGTCGAGCGCGACGTTCCCGGTGCCGACGACGACCACCCGCCCCGAGGACAGGTCGACCGCGCCCGGCGCGATCTCGGGATGGCCGTTGTACCAGCCGACGACCGTGGTGGCGGCCAGGCTGCCGGGCAGGTCCTCCCCCGGGACGCCGAGCGAACGGGACTCCGCGGCACCGACGGCGTAGATCACCGCGTCGTGGTCGGCGGCCAGCTGCGCGTGCGTGACGTCGCGGCCCACCTCCACCCCCAACCGCAGCCGCAGCCGGTGGTGGCCGTGGTGGCGGGCGAACGACTCGCCGATCCGCTTGGTCGACGGATGGTCGGGCGCGACGCCGAACCGCACCAGCCCGCCCGCGACGGTGAGCCGGTCGAACAGCGTGACCCGCGCGTTCGTGTGCAGGAGCAGGTCCTGCACGGCGTACATCCCTGCGGGCCCGGTCCCGACCACGGCCACGTCGAGCGCCGGGAAGCCGGCCGGGACGGTGTGGTCGAAGGTGGGCGGGCCCCAGCGGTGGAACACCGGGGTCCGCTCGGCCTCGTCGACCGCCGACGTCGGCCGGTCCGCGTAGAACTCGGCGTTGACGTCCGCGTACCCCTTCAGCGGAGCGCTCAGGAGGTCGACCGGGTGGATGGCGTCGACCGGGCACGCGTCGGCACACGCGCCGCAGTCGATGCACGACCGCGGGTCGATGTAGAGCATGTCCGTGGTGCCGAAGTCCGGCTCGTCCGGCGTCGGGTGGATGCAGTTGACCGGGCACGCCGCGACGCAGGACGCGTCGGTGCAGCAGGTCTGGGTGATCGCGTACGGCATCGCGGGAAACCTGTCGTCAGGGCTCGTCGGGGCTCGTCCGGGCTGCTCAGGCCTCGTCGGGGCCGGTCAGAGCAGGTTCGCCCGGCGGTAGACCGCGCGGGCGGCCGGCGTGAGCAGCCCGGCCGAGCCGAGGAACTCCATCAGCCCGGCGCAGCTCGAGCGCAGCATCGCCTTGTGGTGCTCGTTGGCGCGCGCCTCGCGCACGGCCCGCCTGCGGTCCAGCCCGGCGGCCTCGTAGACGTCGTCGCTGACCATGCTGGTCACGATGTGGTAGGCCGCTCCGGCGATCACCACGGCGTCGGCCTGGCGGCGCAGGGCGCTCGCGCCCCGCATCCGCTCGCGGACCTCGTCCCGGGCGAACTTCATGTGCCGGGACTCCTCCACCACGTGGATGTTGTTGATCGTGCGGACGAAGGGGACCACGCGCTCGTCGCGCATCCAGTCCCGCTGCATCACGTCGAGGACCTCCTCGGCGACCAGGATCGCCGCGTAGGCCGCCTCGCCGCCGGCGAGCGCCGCGAAGGCCCGGCCGAGCTCGACGACCGAGCGCTTCGGCCGGTACGGGCGCGCGCCCAGCTTGGCCACACCGCGGGCGAACATGATCGAGTGGCGGCACTCGTCCGCGATCTCGGTGAGCGCCCACTGGAAGGCCGGGTCGGTCGGGTCCTCGGCGTAGAAGTCCCGCAGCACCATCTGCTGGAGGATCATCTCGAACCAGATGCCGGTGCTCGCGACGGACGCCGACTCCTGCCGGGTCAGCTCGCGCTGCTGCTCCGGGGACATCTCGTCCCAGTACGCCGTGCCGTAGAGGGTGCTCCACTCCGGGCTCGCGCCGTGGAAGTCCCGGTCCAGCGGCGTCTCCCAGTCGACCTCCTGCACGGGGTCGAAGGACAGCATCTCCGACGAGCGCAGCAGGCGGCGCGCGACATCGCCGAGGTCCCCCTCGACGGCCCGGTCGGCCGTGTCGGCGCCCCGGTCGGCGCTGGTGAGCGTGCGGCCCAGGGCAATGGTGTCGTCCATGGTCGCTCCTTCGCGGATCGACGACTGCTGGCGTTACCGGCGGTAACGTTACCGGTGGTAACACATCCCCGCAACCGGAGGTCGTCCCCCGTCGGCGTGATGCCGGCGCCGCTGGAAGACCTCGAGGTCTCCCGGCGGATCGAGTGATCACGGACGACGACGAGTGCGCGGCGACATGATCGGAGGGTGACCTCCTGCCGGATTCCCGGGGAACCGTCACGCTCGTCCGGTGCCGGGCCCGGCGGGGTCCTCACAGTGCTCGGACACGTCGTGCACAGCCCGCTCCTCGGGCCGCCCGGAAGTGTTCTCCCCGGCGCCGGACCCGGCGCCCGAGACGCTCCCCCCGAGGAGGACCCGTGCACCCGCTTCCCCAGCTCGTCGACTACCTCAACACCCATGGTGCCCCGGCACAGCTCGTCGACCAGGTGAGGAACCTGCAGCTCCGGCACACCCTGACCCCGCAGGCGTTCCAGGACGTCTGCACCCGGCTGCACTGGCGGCCGCGCGGGGTGAGCGTGTCCGACGCCGTCGCCTGGGTGCGGCAGGGCGTCCGCGGCTGACGGCGCCGCTGCGGCGGGGGTGCGTCATGCACGCCCCACCGCGGCGCCCCGCCTCGAGTCCCGCCGTGGACCCTTGCCCCGCGGGTCGGTCCGGCGCCACCCTCGACGCGTGCCCGACTACCGACACGACCTGCTCTTCGGCGCCTTCGTGACCCCCGTCGCGGATCCGCCCGACCAGGCCGTGGAGCTCGCGGTGGCGGCCGACCGGGCCGGTCTCGACCTCGTCGCCCTCCAGGACCACCCGTACCTGCCGCAGTTCCTCGACGCCTGGACGCTGCTGTCCGTCGTCGCCGCCCGGACCGAGCGGATCCGCCTCACCGGCGACGTCCTCAACCTGCCGCTCCGTCCGCCCGCCGTGCTCGCCCGCAGCGCCGCGAGCCTCGACCGGCTCAGCGGCGGCCGCCTCGAGCTCGGCCTCGGCGCGGGCGCCTTCTGGGACGGCATCGAGGCGATGGGCGGCCGGCGACTCGCCCCGGGCCAGGCGGTGACGGCCCTCGAGGAGGCGATCGCGATCCTCCGCGGCCTCTGGGCCACCGACGAGCGCGGCGGCGTCCGGGTCGACGGCGAGTTCCACCACGTCGCCGGCGCGAAGCGGGCCCCGGCGCCCGGCCACGACATCGGCATCTGGATCGGCGCCCTCGGCCCCCGCATGCTCCGGCTCGTCGGCCGTCTCGCCGACGGCTGGCTGCCCAGCCTCTCCTACCTGCCCGAGGGGCCCGCCTCCCTCACCGCCATGAACGCCCTGATCGACGAGGGCGCCTCGGCAGCCGGCCGGGACCCCGCGGCGGTCCGGAGGCTGCTCAACGTCGAGGGCCGGTTCGCGCAGGACCGCGGCGGGCTGCTCGTCGGGCCGCCCGAACAGTGGGCGGACGAGCTCGCCGATCTCGCCCTCGCCGAGGGCGTCTCCGGCTTCGTCCTCATGTCCGACGACCGGACCACCCTCGAGCGCTACGCCCACGAGGTCGCCCCGCGCACGCGGGAACTGGTCGAGGCGGAGCGGCGCGGGTAGGCGCCCCAGCAGCCCTACTTCGGTCAGGACGGCGGCGCCTGCCCTTCCCCGACTGCCGACCCGGTGCCTCGGCACCGCCGACCCGCGGGACGGCCGCCCGGGGCTCGCCGAATGCGAGCGGGCGGCGTCCGGACCCCCCTTCTGGACGCCGCCCTCTCATGGTGTCCCTCGCCGCGGCCCCGCCGCGTGTTAGCCCGGTGACGGTCCGTAGTCTGTCGCGCGGGCGTCGACAGCAGGGAGTGAGCCTCGTCAGGAGGCCGGTGCGATCCGGCCCGTGACCTCGCCGAACCCGATCCGGGAGCCGTCCGGCCCCGGAGCGGTGGCGGAGATGGTGACCTCGTCGCCGTCGAGCAGGAAGGTCCGCTCCTCCCCCTTCACGACGACGGGCTCCCGTCCGCCCCAGGTCAGCTCGATGAACGCGCCCCGCTGCTGCTTCTCCGGCCCGGAGATCGTGCCCGACGCGAACAGGTCCCCGGTCCGCGCCGAGGCCCCGTTGACCGTCATGTGCGCCAGCATCTGCGCCGGGGACCAGTACATCTCGCGGTAGGGCGGGCGGGAGACCTCGTCCCCGTTCCACTCCACCACGAACTCGACGTCCAGGCCCCAGTCCTCACCGCCGCGCAGGTACTCCAACGGCTGCGGGTCCTGCCCCGGCAGCGGCACCCGGGCCGCCTCCAACGCAGCGAGCGGCACCACCCACGGCGAGACCGAGGTGGCGAAGCTCTTGCCCAGGTGCGGGCCCAGCGGCACGTACTCCCAGGCCTGGATGTCGCGGGCCGACCAGTCGTTGACCAGCACCGCCCCGAACACGTGCCGCGCGAACTCGTCCACCCCGACCCGGCCGCCCGGCTCGGAGCCGACGCCGACGACGAAGCCGAGCTCGGCCTCGATGTCCAACCGCCGCGACGGCCCGAACGAGGGCGCCGCCTCGTCCGGCGCCTTGCGCTGCCCGCACGGGCGCACGACGTCGGTCCCGGACACGACCACGGTGCCCGCCCGGCCGTGGTAGCCGACCGGGAGGTGCTTCCAGTTCGGCATTAGCGGCTCGGCGTCCGGCCGGAACAACCGCCCCAGGTTCGACGCGTGGTGCTCCGAGGCGTAGAAGTCGACGTAGTCGGCGACCTCGAACGGCAGGTGCAGGGTCACGTCCCGGACCGGGTGCAGGGCCGGGTCGGGCACGTCCCCGGTCACGAGCGCGGCGATCCGCTCCCGGACCTGCGCCCACCGGTCCGGGCCCTGCGCCATGAACGGGTTCAACGACGGGGCGGCGAAGACCGCGTCCTCCCCGGTGTCGCCGAGCAGCACGGCGAGGTCGACCACGCTGTCGCCCCACCGCACCCCGACGCGCGGGGCGCGGCCGGCGACCGAGAAGACACCGTAGGGCAGGTTCTCCGGCCCGAACGGCGAGCCGGCAGGGACCTCGACGACACTCACGAACGCACTCCTTCCGGGATCGGCGCGGCCAGCACGCCGAGGTCGATCAGCTCGTCGCGCGGCTCGGTGATGCTGCAGGTGCCGAACGACGTGAACAGGGCCCGCACCTCCGGCCCCACGCCTGCGACCCGGTCGGCGACGGCGGCCCCGTCGCGCTCGGCGAGCAGGGCGCGGGCGTCGCCCTCGGGGCCGCCGCGGGCCAGGACGTCGGTGGCGAGCAGGAGGTTGAGGAAGCCGTGCTGCTCGAACCCGGTGGTCGGGTCGGTGTTGCGCACAGCGTGGTGCAGCCCGGCGGTGGCCTTGAACGGCACCCCGGCCCCGACGACGGCCGCGACCGCGGCGGCCAGCTCGGCCTCGTCCGGGTGGAGGTCGGCCCGGACGCCCCCGGTCCGGAACTTGGCCCGGTAGGCGCCGGGAAGCGCCTCCAGCACCGCGGGACGGCGCAGGTCGCGGGGCACCTCGACGTACACGTCGAGGTCCCCGGCGCGCTCCAGACCCGCGGCGAGCAGGTCCAGGAACTGCGACGTCGCCATGCCCTCCGGCACCGCGACCTCGACCGAGCGCAGCTCCACGGGGAGCCGGTCGCACCCGGCCAGCACGCCGGGCAGGGCCACCGGCCCGCCGGGCAGGGTCACCGACAGCGGCAGCCGATCATCCGGCGCGAGCAGTGGGTCCAGCTGCGGCAGTGCGGCCGCGGCCAGCACCAGCGGCCCGACGAGCCCGGCGTACCAGGCGTCGCGCCGGTCGCGGTAGGCCCGCACCGCCTCGGGCACCGGGGTGAGGCCGGGCGGGAAGACCGCGGCGTCGTCGCACAGCCCGGCGACGACGGCGGGTACGCGCGCCGGCACGGGGCCGGTCATGACGCCGGACCGCGCCCCGCCCAGGTCCAGGCGTAGGCGTCGTCCTCGGCGGCGATGCCGCCCTCGCCCAGCTCCATCGGCCGGAACGTGTCCACCATGACCGCCAGCTCGTCGAAGAACTCGACGCCCAGCGACCGCTCCGCCGCCCCCGGCTGCGGGCCGTGGGAGTGCCCGCCGGGGTGCAGGCTGATCGAGCCCTGCGCGATGCCGGAGCCCCTGCGCGCCTCGTAGTTCCCGCCGCAGTAGAACATGATCTCGTCGGAGTCCACGTTGGAGTGGTAGTAGGGCACGGGGACCGCCAGGGGGTGGTAGTCCACCTTGCGCGGCACGAAGTTGCAGATCACGAAGTTGCTGCCCTCGAACACCTGGTGCACGGGCGGCGGCTGGTGCACCCGCCCCGTGATCGGCTCGAAGTCGGCGATGTTGAACGTGTACGGGTACAGGCACCCGTCCCAGCCCACCACGTCGAACGGGTGCGTCGGGTACACGTAGCGGGTGCCGGTGATCCCGCTGCCAGATGATCGAGCAGAGCCGCGGTGCTTGACCAGCACCTCCACGTCGGATCCCTCCACCACGACCGGCTCTGCGGGCCCGTGCAGGTCCCGCTCGCAGTACGGCGCGTGCTCGAGCAACTGGCCGAAGCGGGACAGGTACCGCTTCGGCGGCGCGATGTGCGAGTTCGCCTCGATCGCATAGAGCCGCACCGGGTCCGGGCCCGTCGGGATCCACCGGTGCGTCGTCGCGCGCGGGATCATCACGTAGTCGCCCCGCACCGCCTGCAGCACGCCGAACACCGTCTCGATCGTCGCGGTGCCGGACTCGACGTACACGCACTCGTCGCCCACCGCGTTGCGGTACAGCGGCGACGTCTCCCCCGCCGCGACGTACGAGATCCGCACGTCGGCGTTGCCCAGCACGAGTCGCCGGCCCGTCACCGGGTCCACGGCCTTCCAGTCGTCGCTGGTCAGCCGGTGCAGCGCGAGGTGGCGCGGGATCAGCGGCCGGTTCTCGGTGAGCGTCTGGTCCGGCAGCTCCCACGGCGTGGCGTCGACGATCGCCGACGGCACCCCGAGGTGGTAGAGCAGCGAGGAGTCCGACGAGAACCCCTCCTCCCCCATCAGCTCCTCGGAGTGCAGGCCGCCGTCCGCGGTCCGGTGCTGGGTGTGCCGCTTGGGCGGGACGTCACCGACTCGCCTGTAGTACGCCATCGTGGCTCTCCTCCCGGGTGACGGGGTGGGCGGCGGCGCGGTGCAGCGCCGCGATGATCTCGGCAGTGGCCGGGTCGGCGAGGACGGCGGCGACGTGGGCGTCGGGACGCACGACCCAGACCTCGTCGGGCCGGGCCGCGAGCGCCGCGGTGAGCGCGCCCTCGGGGTCGATCTCGTGCAGGGCGAGGACCCGGACCGGGCCGGGCGCCGCCTCCGCGGCCCGCGTGACCGCGGCGACGTCCACCTGAACGCCGGTCAGGAGCAGGAAGCCCGCGCGGGCCAGTGCCCGGGCCCGCCCGGCGGCCGTTGCCCCGGCGACGACGACCGGCGCGTCGGGCAGCAGCACCCCCGGTCCGGCCGGCGGGACCTGCCCGCGCGGCGGCCGCCCGCCGAAGGGGCGCCGCGGGTCCGCGCCGGTCAGCGGGGAGTCGACGTACCAGAACGGCTCGGACAGCCGGCCCGAGTCGACCTGCGCACGAGCCTCGGCCTCCGTCGCCGCGCGGCTCAGGACCTCGGCGCGGTGCCGGGCGCGGGCCTCGTCCGGCGGCACCAGGAAGTCCATGGTCGCCGTGGTCACCGCGATGTTCTCCACGGCCGCGGCGTGCCGCTCGGTGTGGTAGCTCTCCAGCAGTTCCTCGGGGGCCCAGCCGTGCCCGACGTACGCGATCTTCCACGCCGCGTTCTCCGCGTCGCCGACCCCGGAGTTCAGGCCCCGCGCCCCGAACGGCGACACGAGGTGCGCCGCGTCGCCCGCCACGAGGATCCGGCCGCAGCGCATCCGGTCCACGACGCGGGAGTGGAAGCGGTACACCGACTTCCACACGATGTCGTAGTCCCGGTCGCCGATGATCTGCCGGATCCGGGCGTCCAGCGCCCCGGAGGCGACCTCGGCGTCGAGGTCGTAGTCCGCGGGGACCTGCCAGTCGATCCGGAAGGTCGAGTCCGGGCACGGGTGGATCAGCACCTGCCGGCCCGGGTTCCACTCCGGGTCGAAGTAGAACCGCCGCTCGGAGGCCCAGCCGGGCAGGTCCGCGCGGATGTCGCAGATGAGGAAGCGGTCGTCGAAGGAGTGCCCGTCGAAGCGCACCCCGAGCAGCGCGCGCAGCTCGTCGCTGCGGGCCCCGGCACAGACGACGAGGTAGGAGCCGGCCAGCTCCCGGCCGTCGTCGAGACGGACGCGGACCCCGGAGTCGTCCTGCTCGACGTGCACGACGCGGTGCCGCCAGCGCAGGTCCACCAGGGGTTCGGCGGCGATGCACTCGTCGAGGATCTCCTCGGTGCGCGTCTGGGAGATGTTGACGAAGGGCGGGAACGCCGGGCGCCCGGGATCGGCGAACTCCATCGCGAACAGTTCCCGGTCGCGGTGGAAGGTGCGCGCGGTCGTCCAGGTGACGCCCTCCGCGGCGATCCGCCGGCCGGCGCCCACGGCCTCCCACACGTCGAGGACGTCGCGCTGCTGGCAGATGGCCTTGGAGCCGACCATGTCCCGCTCGGGGCGCTGGTCGAGGACCACGGTCGGCACGCCCCACCGGGCCAGCAGCAGGGCGGTGGTCTGGCCGACCGGGCCGGCGCCCAGGACGAGCACCGGTGCGGTGGGCCAGGGGCCCGCCGCTCGGTCCCCGCTCCGCGGGCGAGGTGCGGTGGTCATGAGGTACTCCCGTCGTCGCGAGTCCTGCGAAAGTCGTGCGACCGCGCTCAGCCCTGCAGCTGGGCCCAGACCTCCTGGTCGCGCTCGGCCGTCCAGATCACCGGGCGCTCGACGCCCGACAGCTCGTCCCACAGCCGCGAGACGTCGAAGGGCAGGCAGTGCTCGAAGATCGGCCACTGCCCGTAGTCGTCCACCAGCGCGGCGTGGGTGGCCTCGAACGCCTCCTTCAGCGTGCCACCGCGCTGCTGCACCCCGCCGACCTCGCGGATCATCACCTGCAGGAACCCACGGGTCTGCGCGATCGCCGCGTCGACGGCGGCGCGGCCCTGTGTGACGGCGCCGCGCCCGCCGACGAGCTGCTCGGCACCCAGCGCCGCGACGCGGTCGAGCGTGTCCCCCGCCCAGTCCCGGTGGAACGCGTCGCCGGTGTAGAGCGCCGCCTCGGCCTCGACGAGGTCGCCGGCGAACAGGATCCGCTGCCGCGGCAGCCAGGCGGTGATGTCGCCCTCGGTGTGCCCCCGGCCGTGGTACTGCAGCACCAGGTCACCCCGGTCCCCGCCCAGGTCGATGGTCAGCCGGTCGGCGAAGGTCAGCGTGGGCCAGGTCAGCCCCGGCACCGAGTCCGCGGCCTCGGCCAGCCGCGGCATCCGCGCGAACTCGGACTCCCAGTCCTGCTTGCCCCGCTCGGCCACCAGGTCGCGGGTGATCTCGTGGGACACGATCGTCTCGGCGTCGAACGCGCTGGCGCCGAGGACCCGGACGGCGTGGTAGTGGCTCAGGACCAGGTAGCGAACGGGCTTGTCGGTGTGCTCGCGCAGCGTCGCCAGCCACTTCTCGGCGGCGACGGGGGTGGCGAGGGCCTCGAAGCAGACGAGGAAGTCCTCTCCCTCGACCGCGCCGATGTTCGGGTCGCCCTCGGCGGTCAGGGCGTAGACGCCGTCGGCGAGGACCTCGAGGGTCTGCTCCTTGGCGGCGGTGTCGGCGGAGGAGGCGAAGGGCTTGGCCATGGGAGGCGTCCTTTCGGGACGAGCGGGGTCTGCGTCGGCAGCCCCTTCCCGTCGTTGGGAGGTCTCGGATCCCGATCGCCGAGCGACGATCAAAGGTTTGACTACTGAGAGACGGTAGAGCCCCGGCGCGACGAACGCCAGACCTCGTCAAACCTTTGAACACTGATGGAGTAGCGGCCGCGACCTCGCCATTATGCGACGGCCGCTCACCCCACGCGGACGCCCGGCCTGGGGCGAGCGCGCGGATCAGCCCTCCTGCCGCCAGCGGGCGGCGTAGCGCTCCTCCTGCTCGCGGCGCTCGTCGGCGTGCGCCTCGGCCCGCACCGCCGCGGCGCCACCCTGCGGGTAGCCCGCCTTGACCGCCCGGTGCTCGGTCGACTCGTACATGTACGCGAACGAGTAGAAGTAGCCGATCAGCAGGCCGCCGAGCACCGCCATCGCGCGGACCCAGGGCTCGCCGGGGATGAAGACGTACAGCAGCACGGCGATCGGGGCCAGCTGCGCGGTCGCGCGCGCCATGTGGCGCCAGCGCCAGCTCGGCGTGGTCACGTCGTGCAGCACCCACTCCTTGTGCCGCGGGGGCAGCCCGGCCCCGTAGGCGTAGAGCAGCCACCGCAGCGGATTCGGCCTGACGGTTCCGGTCATCATCCTCACCCCAACACTTTGCGCACCAAGGATCGTACACTGGCCCCGTGAGCGACTCCGGACGACGTGTCGAGGGTGACCTCGCGACCGTCGCACAAACCGATCTGCTGAAGCTCGACCGGCAGGTCTGCTTCGCGCTGGCCGTGGCGGCGCGCAACGTCATCGCGCTGTACCGCCCGCTGCTCGAGCCGATGGGCCTCACGCATCCGCAGTACCTGGTGATGCTGGCGCTCTGGGAGCGCTCGCCCCGCTCCGTGACCGACCTGAGCGCGGCCCTGGCGCTCGACCCCGGGACCCTGTCCCCGCTGCTCAAGCGGCTGGAGGCCGCCGGCTACGTCACCCGGAGGCGGGTCGCGGGCAACGAGCGCATGCTCGCCGTCGGCCTCACCGTGGAGGGCCGGGCGCTGCGGGCGCGGGCCGAGCGCATCCCGCCGGCGATCATCGACCGGCTAGGGATGCCCCTCTCCGACCTCGAGCACCTGCGCACCGTGCTGACCGAGGTCATCGCGGCCAGCCGCACGACGCCGGACGGGAGCTGATCCGCTCCGGGCCGTCCGGCCAGGGCGGGGCGTCCGCCCTGCCGCGACGGGCCGTTGGGCCCTGCTGACGACGGCCGCGAGACGGGACGGTCGGGAGGCGGGGCCGGTGCCCCGCGGTGGAGCACGACCGGGGCGCCCCCCGTCCGGCTCCGGGCCCGGTCGCCGCGTCGGCGACCGGGCTGATCGGGCCCGCTCCCGTGGTCCACACCGCCGGGACCACGTCGGGAGCCCTCAGTCCCCCGCGAGGACCGCCCGGACGTCGAGGGTGCCGGTCAGGCCGGCGCCCTCCAGGGCGCGCTGCGCGGGACCGTTCCCGGTCACCACGACCAGGCGGGAGCCCTGCTGGCGGGCCAGCTGGTGCAGGTCGACCAGCGCGGCGAGGCCGCTCGGGCCCACGGAGGTCACCGCCACGAGGTCGACGACGATCGTGGTGCCGGCCCGGATGTAGGCGGTGAGCAGCTTCCGTGCGCTGCGGGCGTCGGCCGTGTCGAGCTCGCCGGACAGCCGGACGACGGTCCGCTCCCCGACCTCGATGTCGAGCCGGCACCCCTGGGGGTTCGTCATGTCGGTGATGGGCGATCGCCTCCTGCAGCGATGGGACGTACCGGCGACGGGCCGGGCGGCCGGGGGCGACGCCGCCCGACCCGTCACGCTGCGTATCGGCTTGGTCGCGCGATGTGTTACCGGCCCGGCGGAAGTTCGCGAGCGGGGTTCCCGCCCCATCGCGCCCCGGCCGGGATCTCCTCGCCCTTCATGACGAACGAGTCGGCGGCGATCTCGACGGCGTCGCCGATGGTGACGCCGTAGAGCATGAAGGTGCTGACCCCGATGGTCACGCCGCGGCCGAGGGTGACGTGGTCGGACTTGAACGCGCCGTCCTCCTGCGAGTGCGGCTGGACGACGGTGCCGACGTTGAGGGTGCAGTCGTCGCCGATCGCGGTGAGGGTGTGCTCGACCACCATGGCCCCGTCGTCGAACACCCGGCGGCCGATGCGGGTCCCGACCAGGCGGTTGACCAGGTTCTTGTAGGGCGTCCCGGCCAGCATGCGGTCCAGCGACGGCACCATGAACTTCCAGAAGCGCTCGTGCCGCCAGAAGATCGGGTCGTAGATCGAGCAGGACTGCGGGCGCTGCCGCCGGAAGCCCGTCGACACCCGCTCCCAGAACACGAACCACCCGACCGTGAACAGCACGCTGGTGACGACCTCCGCGGCGAAGGCGGCCGGACCCCAGTCCTGGTAGTGGTCCACCGCGAGCAGGCCGAGCAGCAGCAGGCCGAACACGTGGGCCCACCGCACCAGCAGGACGAGGGCGATCGTGCGCAGGTTGTGGCCGTTCTTGCGGCGCAGTCGCCGGCGGCGCTCCCGGACGTCGATCTCCAGGACCCGGTCCCGCTGGACGGTGCGCGGGATCTCGAAGGCCGGCGAGCCGAGCAGCCCCACGCCCTGGCGCAGCGGACCGTCGACCGGCACCGCGACCTTGGTGGCGAGCAGGCAGTCGTCGCCGGTGCGGCCACCCACCGGGTAGGCGATCTTGTTGCCGAGGAAGTTGTGCGCGCCGATCGCGACCCGCGAGGTCCGGAACGAGCTGTGGGAGAACTCGGCGTTGACGACCGACAGACCGTCGGCGATGACCGTGCCGGTCCCCACCGACGTGAGGTACGGCGACTCGTGGGCGAACTGGGCGCCGAAGTTCGAGCCCGTCTGCTCGATCCGCCCGAGGTCGTAGCCCAGCAGGTAGAGGTAGTTGACGACGTAGGAGCTGTCGCCGAAGAGGTAGACGAACAGCCGGACGTTGGTGAGGCGGGTGATCGTGCGGTGCAGCGAGTACCGCAGCCCGTACAACGGGTACACGCGGTCCGGCCGCACGAACGGGGCCAGCAGCCGCGGCACGGTGAACACCACCAGGAGCCCGAGGAACAGGCCGCCGACGACCAGGAGGGCCGAGTCGGCCATCGCGTTCAGGTAGAACCGCGCGGTGGTGTGGGCCACGGCGCCGGGCTCCAGCAGCTCCCGGAACCGCGGCACCTGCGTGAGCAGCATGAACAGGCCGCCGAAGCCCAGCGGCAGGTAGATCCCGAACAGCTTGACCAGCTGGCTCGTCACGTAGGTGACCTTGCGCAGGGCGCGGATCCGGACCGTCGGAACGGCGCGGAAGTCGGTGCCGGTCGGCTCGGCGGGTGAGCCGTGCCAGCTCTGGGCCGCCGGCACGCGCTGTCCGCGGTGCAACGACGAGGCGTGACCGAGCTGGGCGCCGTCGCCCATGGCGGTGTCGATGTCGAGCACGCTCTTGTCGCCGACGACGACGTCGCGGCCCAGCGTGACCCGCCCGGTCTGGATCGTCCCGGCGTGCGCGCGGTAGCCCAGCAGGAACGCGTCCTTGCGGATCACGGTGCCGGAGCCGATGGTGAGCAGGTCGGTCGCGACCGGCAGTTGCCGGGTGAAGATCGCGACGTCCTTCCCGACCTTCGCCCCCAACGCGCGCAGGTACAGCGCGTACAGCGGCGAGCCGACCACGAACAGGGCCAGCGGGTTGGCCCGGACCAGCGTCTTCACCAGCCAGAACCGGAAGTAGCGCAGGCTCCAGACCGGGATCTCGCCCTCCTTCCAGCGCCCGACCAGCACCCACTTCGCCACGATCGGCAGCAGGCACAGGGCCAGGAAGGCGGTCCCGCCGGCAACGGCCGAGCGCAGGTAGATGTCCAGGAGCCCGTTGCTCGCCTGGATCCAGACGTAGGCGCGGTCCATCACGTAGCCGGCACCGGTGGCGTACAGCAGGAAGGTCAGCAGCTGCAGCACACCGGTGAGCACGTACCCGACCGTGCTGTGCCGGACGGGAACGACGGGCGCCTGCGAGGAGGCCTGGGTGGGCGCCGGGGCGGCCGCGGCAGCCATGCCGGCGATGGTCGGGGTGGCGTAGACGTCGCGGATCGAGATCGACGGCAGGTCCTCGCGACGGCGCAGCCGGGCGCAGAAGCGGGTCATCACCATCGAGTCCGCGCCCAGGTCGTCG
>NZ_JAJTTE010000072.1 GCF_021343995.1 Pseudonocardia terrae
CGAGGTCGCGGCCTGACCGATCCCGCATCCGATCCCGCATCGGTCCCGCCCCGCATCGGTCCGCCCCGCATCGGTCCCGCCCCGCAGCGGTCCCGCGCGGCCCCCGATCAGCCCCGCAGTAGCGGGCGCAGGTCCTCGGGCGTGACGCCGTCCGTGCTGCCCGCCCGCTCGATCCGCCCGGCGAGGGCGAACCCGTGCTCCTGCAGACCACGCAGATCGAGACCCGCGGGCGGGTCGCCGACCCAGCGGGCGATGCCGTCGGACGCCCGCTCGAGCAGGGAGACGGCGCCGCGGGCGTTGCCGCGCTGGGCGTGGGTGAGTCCGGCGCCGTACTGGGCGAGCGCCCGCCACAGGTCGCGGGTCTCGGGCCCGGACGACTTCCACGCCGCCTCCAGGACCTCGTGCGCCTGGAAGGGCAGCCCCTCGTCGAGCAGCCGCTGTGCCTCGGTGACGGTCTCCTCGGGGGTCAGGTCGAGATCGTCCGGCACCTGCGGGACGCCCGGGGTGCCGTAGGGGAGGGGCCGCCCGGCGGCGTCCCGCGGGCGCGCGTTGCGGGCGCGGCCCGCCTCGTCCCGATCACGGACCCGTCGAACGCTCACGTGTCCGAACCCTGCCACACCGGGGCCCGCTGTTCATGTCGCGGCGTCACCGTCCGGGCGCTCGTGTCTCGAGGGACCGCAGCTCCTGGTCGAACTGGTCGAGGAAGCCCCGCCACGCGGTGACGGGGGTCGCGGGGCGCACCACGAACTTGGTCAGCCCGGCCTCGACGTACTCCCGGATCCGGTCGCGCGCCTCGGCCCAGCCGTGCGCCACGATCTTCCGGGGGTCGACGTCCGGCCGCCGGTCCAGCGACACGGCGAGCGCCGCGTCGACCTGCTCGGGCGTCGCCTCCGGCGGGACCACGGCGAGGTTGGTGCCGTAGTGGTCCTCCTCGATCTCCCGGCCCGCCGCCGCGGCGGCCCGCTCGATCGTCCCCCGGCACTCCGCGGCCTCGGCCGGGGTGACGAAGCTGCCGAGCCAGCCGTCGGCGAGCCGCCCGATCCGGTCCAGCCCGACCGGGGCGCGGCCGCCGAGCCAGAGGTCGAGCCGGCCCGGTGGGCGCGGGCCGATCGTCGCGTCGTCGAGGTGGAAGAACTCGCCGTGGTGGGTGACCCGCTCCTCGCCCAGCAGCCGCCGGACGACGACGAGCGCCTCCTCGAACACGGCGGCCCGCTTCCCGTCGGGCACGGGGTAGAGCTGGCGCTCCCGCGGCCGGGCGGGACGGACACCGAACGCGGGCAGGATCCGCTTCGGCGCCAACGCCGCGAGCGACGCCAACTGCGCGGCGACGAGCGCGGGGTTGCGGCCCGGCAGGACGAGCACGCCGGTGCCGACCTTGAGCGAACGCGTGCGACCCGCGGCGAACGCCATGCCCGTCAGCGCGTCGACGGAGTCGGTGCCGACCAGGTCGGGCAGCCAGACGGAGTCGATCCCGCGAGCCTCCAGCTCGTCGACCAGCTCCGCGAACCCGCCGATCCCGGTCGCCGGCGTGGGCAGCGACCCGATCCCGATCCTGACCTTCACCCGGATGACGCTAGGTCGCCGCCGGGGCCGTGTCGACCGACCGTCGGGCGGGGCTCGTCACGTCCCGTTCGGGCGGGTGGCCTCCGGGGCGTGGGCGGCTTCCGGGGCGGGGGTCGGCTCCGGGGCCTTCGCGGCGGGGGCCGCCGGTTCCGCGGGCGTCGCCGGTGCGACCGGAGCGGGGGCGGCGTCCTCCGCCCGCAGCTCGGCCTTGAGGATGCGAGCGGACCGGCCGAGTCCGCGGGCCGCCTCGGGCAGCTTGCGCGCCCCGAACAAGAGGACGAACACCCCGATGACGATCAGCCAGTGCCAGGCGCTCAGCTCACCCATCGCGTCCCTCCACGTCGTGCGACACGCCCAGTGTGCGCCCAGCCGGAATCGCACTCCACAGTCGGGGTGGGCAATTTCCGGTGAGCCGCGGGAATTGCGTACCAATTGCGGATGATCGTCCGGAAGGGGCGGTTCGATCTGGGCGTGGGCTCACCGGCGGGCGACGGTCGCTGCTGATAGACACTGCAGCCGTGGGTGTCGCGTGGGGTGTGCGGCGGCTGGCGGTGCTGGTCGTGGTGGCCGGGGTCCTGGTCGCCGGAATGCTGTTCCCGTTCGCCGGCGGAATCGGCCTCCTCGCGGGCGCCGTGAGCGATTCCGCGGTGGGCACGAACGCGGATCTGAAGGCGGGCGTGCTGCCCGCGGTGACCACGGTCCAGGACTCGACGGGGAAGACCGTCGCCTCGCTGTACCACCAGTACCGCGTCCCGGTCGAGAGCAACCGGATCTCGCCGGCCATGAAGGCGGCCATCGTCGCCATCGAGGACCGGCGCTTCTACGAGCACGGCGGGTTCGACCCGATCGGCGCCGCCCGCGCCCTGGTCAACAACTCCAACGGCGGGGCCACGCAGGGCGCGTCGACCCTCACCGAGCAGTACGTCAAGAACTACGACCTCTACGTCGCCGCGCAGACCGACGCCGAGCGCCGGGCCGCGGTCGCGCCCAGCTACGCGCGCAAGCTCAAGGAGGCCGAGCTCGCGGTCAGCCTCGACCACGAGCTGTCCAAGGACGAGATCCTCACCCGCTACCTCAACGTCGTCTACTTCGGGCACGGCGCCTACGGGGTGCAGGCCGCGGCGAAGGCCTACTTCGGCGTCGACGCCTCGGCCCTGACCGTCCCGCAGGCCGCGCTGCTGGCCGGCATGGTGCAGAGCCCGGCCGAGTACGACCCGATCGCGCACCCCGACGGCGCCACGGGCCGGCGCAACGTCGTCATCGAGGCGTTGCGCCAGCAGGGCGCGATCAGCCAGGGGCAGGCCTCCCAGGCCGCGACCGCACCGCTCGGCGTCGTGTCGGACCCGAGGATCCCGGCCGAGGGGTGCATGGGCGCGGGCGACGCGGGCTACTTCTGCGACTACGTGCTCGCCTACCTCAAACGGTCCGGCTTCCCGACCGACAAGCTCGCCGGCGGCGGCTACACGATCCGGACCACCCTCGATCCCGACGCCCTGGCCAAGACCAAGGCGGCGATCGACGGGCAGGTGCCGCCGACGCAGCCGCACGTCGCCGACGTCATGGCCGTGGTCCGGCCGGGCGCCGACGCGCACCAGGTCGTCGCGGTGGCGGCCAACCGCACCTTCGGCAACAAGCCGGGGCAGTCGAGCTACGGGCTGCCCTACGAGCCCGAGAACATGGGCGCGGGATCGGTCTACAAGATCTTCACGGCGGCCACGGCCATGGAGCAGCACCTCATCGGGATCGACACGGTGATCGCGGTGCCGCCCAGTGGATACGTCTCGCCCATCTACAAGAACGGCGCCGGGCGGCCGATCCCCGTGGGCAACGCCGGCAACTACCGCACGGCCCTGACGCTGCAGGACGCGTTGGCCCAGTCGCCGAACACCGCGTTCGTGAAGCTCGAGGAGAGCACCGGGATCCCGCCGGTGGTGGACATGGCGGTCCGGCTGGGGCTCACGTCGCTGGCCGAGACGCCCTACAGCGGCAAGCCGGGGACGCCCTCGATCGCGGATGTCATGAAGCAGCAGAACCAGGCGTCGTTCACCCTGGGCGCCACACCGACCAGCGCGCTGGAGCTCGCGAACGTGCAGGCCACGCTGGCCAGCCACGGCACCTGGTGCCCGCCCTCGCCGCTGCAGTCCGTCACGGACCGGACGGGTGCGTCGGTGTCGGTCACACAGGAGGCCTGCCGGCAGGCGCTCGACCCCGCGATCGCCGACACCCTGATGACGGGCCTGTCGAAGGACGACGCCGCGGGCGGCACCTCCGCCGCCGCCGCCGGGCAGATGGGGTGGAACAGGCCCATCGCGGCGAAGACCGGGACGACGGAGGAGTACAAGTCCGCCGCGTTCGTGGGGGCGACGCCGCAGCTCGCCGGGGCCGCGATCGTGTTCGACGACTCCAACGCGCCCCGGCCGATCTGCGACGGCAGCCCGCCGCGCAGCTGCTCCGGCGGCAACATCTACGGCGGCAAGGCCCCGGCACGCACCTTCTACCGGGCCTTCGGCGACATCCTCGCCGGCCAGCCGGTGGTCCCGCTGCCGCCCACCGACCCCGGGTACCTCACCGGCACCATCCCGTCGGTCCAGGTCGCCGCCCCGCCCGCCCCCGACCAGGGCCAGGGCGAGAACGCCACGAACGACACCGGCGGCAACGGCGACCGGGGCGGCGACAACGGCAGGAACAACGGCGGGAACAACGGCGGCGGCAACGGCGGGCGCGGGAACGGCGGCGACAACGGCGGCGGTGGAGGCAACGGCGGCAACGGGGGCGGCGGGAACGGCGGCGGTGGCGGGGACAACGGGGGCGACAACGGGGGCGACAACGGCAACTGACCCGCGGGTCGCGCCCTGAGCTTCCGCGAGTCGCGTTCTGGGCTTCCGCGAGTCGCGTCCTGAGCTTCCGCGAGTCGGCAGTTCCGGGCGACCGAACCCCACATGTCGGAACTCCCGGGATGTGGGATTCGGAGACCTCGGACCGCCGACTCGCGGGGGAGGGGTCAGCGGGAGCCGAGGGTCGCCGTCAGGGCCCGGTCGAGGTCGGCCGCCAGGTCCCGCGGGTCCTCGAGCCCGACCGAGAAGCGCAGGTGGCCCCACCGCCGGAACTCCTCCGGGTAGGCGCCGGCACGCTCGTCGTCGCCCGAGACGTGCACGATCAGCGACTCGTCGTGCCCGAGCGAGACCGCGGACGTGATCACCCGCAGGTTCGCGACGAAGCGGTTCTGGGCATCGGCGTCGCCTCGCACCGCGAAGGCGAGCATCCCGCCGAAGCCGCTCATCGTGCGGGCGGCGAGCTCGTGCTGCGGGTGGTCCGGCAGCCCGGGATAGGCGACGTAGGCCACCCGCGGATCCGCCTGCAGGAACTCCGCGACCGCCTGCGCGCTCTCGCAGTGCTGGCGCATCCGCAGGGGCAGGGTCACCGTGCCGCGCATGATCAGCCAGGCGTTGAACGGGCTGATCGCGCCGCCGACGTTGACCATCGCGTCGGCCCGGATCCGGTCGGTCAGCGCGCGGTCGCCGATCACCGCGCCGCCCATCGCGTCGCCGTGGCCGTTGAGGTACTTGGTGAGGGAGTGGACGACGAGGTCGGCACCGAGTGCGATCGGCCGTTGCAGGACCGGCGTGGCGAAGGTCGCGTCGACGCTGAGCAGGGCGCCCGCCTCGTGGGCGATCCGCGCGACGGCCTCGACGTCGGTGATCCGCGTCGTCGGGTTGGCCGGGGTCTCGACGTGCACGAGCCGCGTCTCGGGGCGCATCGCGGCCCGGACCGCCTCCGGGTCCGACGAGTCGACCAGGGTCGCGGTGATCCCGTACTTCTCCGGCAGCAGCTCGGTGAGCAGCCGGTAGACGGCCACGTACGTGACGTCCGACGACACCACGTGGTCCCCGCTGCGCAGGAACGTGAAGAACACCGCGTGCAGGGCCGCGACCCCGCTGGCCAGGGCGACGGCGTCGACGTCGCCGCGCTCGCCGGCCGTCTCGAGCAGGGCCAGCTTCTCCTCGAGCCAGCCCTGGTTGGCGCCGCCGTTGCGGGTGTAGAGGGGCGTGCCGAAGTCCGACCAGCTCAGCGCCGAGGGGTCGTCCGGCAGCGCGTAGGAGTTCGCCATGACGACCGGGCGGCGGATGGCGCCGGTACCGGGGTCCACGTCGTTGCCCGCGTGGACGCTGAGGGTCTGCAGATGGTGCACGGCGGCATTGTCGCCGCCGGCCCGCGGCTACCGGTTCGGGGACCAGCGGGGGTCGCGGCCGGCGTACCCCAGCACCCGGTGGAAGACCGGGGCGCCCTCGCCGACGGGCACGGCCGGCCCGAACAGGCCGTCGACCGCCTCGCCCTGGGCGAACGAGGAGCAGAACTCCAGGCAGGCGGCCGCGCTCGCGGCGTCGACGGAGAAGCGCTGCCGGGTCGCGCGGGCGAGGTCCCACCCGTGCACCACGATCTCGTTGAGCGCGACGACGCCGTGCACCTGAGCCGGCAGCACGACGCCGCCCGCCTCGGTCTCGCCCTCCCACGCCGCGGGCTCGCGCCACGCGGTGACCAGCGCGGCCAGCCGGTCCGGCAGCTCGGTGCGCCACTCGGGGTCGAGGTGCGCGGCCGACGGGACGGGTGCGCCACCGCCCGCCGGGGTCTTGTGTGCGGCGTCGGTGAACGCGGCCGTCAGGCCCATGAGGTGGTCGAGCAGGGCGGCCACGGTGAAGTCCGGGCACGGCGTGGGGTCGGCGAGCTGCTCGGCGCGGATCGCCGGGAGCAGCGCGGCCACCCGGCGCGCGGCGGGGCCCAGGTCGAGCATGTGGACGGTGCTTGCGGTCTCGGCGGTCACGGTTCCTCCGGCGGTCGGTCTGCAGGGAGGACCGCGGCCGTGTCCCGAACTCATCGGCGGACGTGGAGTTCGACACCCCGTAGAAGTTCCGGGGTGTCGATGCGGCACCATGGACGGTGAACCGCCGATCCGGACATCCAGACTGGGAGCCCGATGAGCACGAGCACCGACACCACCGCTGCGGGTACCGCCGCGGGCACCGCCGTCACCGGGATCGGCCGGCTCTTCCGCGCCGTCGCCATCGCCGAGGCCTGCTCCTGGGTCGGCCTGCTGATCGGCATGTTCTTCAAGTACGTGGTGGTGCACGACCAGATCGGCGTGAAGATCTTCGGCCCGATCCACGGCGCCCTGTTCGTGCTGTACGTGATCGTCGCGCTCCTCGCCGCGCGCCGCCTCCGCTGGAGCGCCGGCACCCTGGTCCTCGCGCTGTTCTCCAGCATCCCGCCGCTCATGACCGTCTGGTTCGAGCGCCGCGCCGCCCGGCAGGGCAAGCTCCAGACCCCCTGACCGTCGGTTGCGGTGCGGTGACCGCTCCTCAGCGGCTCCTGCACCGCAACTCGCCTCATGCCGCCGCCGCGAGCGCGGCACGGATCTGCGCCAGTACCGCGGCCGGGCGGTTGTTCAGGTCGTGCCAGGTGAAGCGGAGCGGGATCCAGCCGGCGGTGACCAGTGCGTTCTGCTTCCGCCGGTCCGCCCGGAACCGCTCGACGTCCTGATGCCAGGCCCATCCGTCGACCTCGATGGCGATGCGGGCCCGGGGAAAGGCGACGTCCACGGTCCACGGGCCCACCTGCAGGCCGAGCGTCCAGTCGCGAACACCGGCGCTCTCCAGCAGTCCGATCAGCAGTCGCTCGGCCGCGGACTCGGCGCCGTCGGCCGCGGCGTCGAGGAGTAGTCGCACGGCGGGCCAGCCGCGTGCCCCCCGATTGCGGTCGAAACAGTCGACCAGATCCTCGAACCGAACGTGCTTCTGCAGCGCCCGGTCCAGGAACACCGAGCCCTCGTGAAGGGTCGCCGCGGTCTCCCGGACGGTGAGTGTCCTGCCGGTGAGCGGTAGCCCGCCGACCACGGCGACGTCGGCCGGGTCGAGGTCGCGCCGCCGGACGCGGATGCCGGCAGGTGCCCGCGGATGAAGGGTGCGCGGCACGGTGACCCCGACGACCGCGGGCGCGCGCGGCAGCATCCCGTGGCACCACGCCGCTGCCTCGCCCGACACCACGGCCCGGTCACCGGCCCACAACTGCGCGCCCCGGACCCGCGCGGCGTCGGTGAGCCGGTGGCCACCCACGAGGTAGACGGCGGGGTGCAGCCGGGTCCACTCGCCGGCCGCGGCACGCCGCTGCGGGACGTCCGGCGACAGTCCGCATGCGACGGCCTGGGTCAGCGAGACGACTCCGGCCTGGCGCTCGAGGACCCGACGTAGCTGCATGTCCGCAGCATCGCCGGACGAGGCCGGTACCGTCGCGGGTACGTGCGGACCCGGCACCGGGAACCGCGCCCGGTCCGAACCGTGGTGCAGGAGCCGCTCCCAGGCGGCTGATGCACCGCAACCCGCGCCCCGCCCCCTCGGTGACGGGGGAGTGGGGGGCCGTGTACCCTGCGGAATGCGACCACCCCGTCGCGCGTTGAACCGCGCGTCAGGGCGATCAAGTGGAGCCCCGCTCCCACCCGCTCACCGCTCGAAGGTGTCCGGGTCCCGGTCGGCGGTCCGCGTTCGCGCGGGCTGCTCTGATCGACGGGTCTTTGCTTGTCGTCGCAGGACATGACGGCACAACGAGGAGACCCCATCAGCACAGAGACACGCATCAACGACCGCATCCGCGTTCCCGAGGTCCGACTCGTCGGCCCGAACGGCGAGCAGGTCGGCATCGTGCGTATCGAGGACGCCCTGCGGCTGGCGCAGGAGGCCGAGCTCGACCTCGTCGAGGTCGCGGCCCAGGCCCGCCCGCCCGTCTGCAAGCTCATGGACTACGGCAAGTTCAAGTACGAGAGCGCGCAGAAGGCCCGGGAGTCCCGGCGGAACCAGCAGCTCACGGTGATCAAGGAGCAGAAGCTCCGGCCGAAGATCGACACCCACGACTACGAGACCAAGAAGCGCAACGTCGTGCGCTTCCTCGAGGGTGGCAACAAGGTCAAGGTCACCATCATGTTCCGCGGTCGTGAGCAGAGCCGGCCCGAGCTGGGCTACCGGCTGCTGCAGCGGCTCGCCGAGGACGTGCAGGAGCTCGGGACCGTCGAGGCCGCCCCGAAGCAGGACGGCCGCAACATGACGATGGTGCTCGCTCCGACCAAGAAGCCGGCCAAGCGTCCGGCGGCCCAGCAGGCCGCCGCCGCCGAGGCCGAGCCCCAGGCCTGAGTCTGAAGCAAGCGGCACGAACCTCCCGGTCCCGGCCGGGAGGTCCCCCACGGTGCGTCCCCGGGCGCACCGCGACACCGAACGGATCAGCCATGCCCAAGAACAAGACGCACAAGGGAACGGCCAAGCGGGTCAAGGTGACCGGCAGCGGCAAGCTCCTGCGCCAGCAGACCGGCCTGCGCCACCGCCTCGAGGTCAAGTCGAGCAAGGAGACCCGGGACCTGTCCGGCGTCGTCCCGGTGAACAAGGCCGACGTCAAGCGCGTCAAGAAGCTGCTCGGCCGCTGAGCGTCACCGCACCCACCCGCTGAACCGGCCCGCCCAGCCCCCGGGGCCGGCCACCCGAGAGACAGGACAGACCCATGGCACGCGTGAAGCGCGCGGTGAACGCCCAGAAGAAGCGCCGGACGATCCTCGAGGCGTCCGCCGGCTACCGCGGTCAGCGGTCGCGGCTCTACCGCAAGGCCAAGGAGCAGCAGCTCCACTCGATGACCTACGCCTACCGGGACCGTCGCGCCAAGAAGGGCGACTTCCGGCAGCTGTGGATCACCCGGATCAACGCCGCGGCCCGCGCCAACGGCATGACCTACAACCGCTTCGTCCAGGGCCTCAAGGCCGCGGGCGTCGAGGTGGACCGCAAGAACCTGTCGGAGCTCGCGATCAGCGACCCGAACGCGTTCGCCGCCCTGGTCGAGCTGGCCAAGGCCAACGTCCCGGCCCAGGCGTCGCAGAACGAGAGCGTCGCCTGACCGAGCACATGCTCGGAACGGAACGCACCCCGCGCGTCGTGGCAGCCCGCAAGCTGCTGCGGCGCGCGGGTCGTGAGAAGGCCGGGCGCTTCCTCGTCGAGGGCGCCCAGGCCGTGCGCGAGGCCGTGACCGCCGAGGTCCGGGTGCACGAGCTCTTCGCGACCCCGCTCGCGATCGAGCGCAACGCCGGCATCGTCGGGATCGCCGAGGGCCGGGGCATCCCGGTGACCGTGGTGAGCGACCGGGTCGCCGAGGTCCTCTCCGACACGGTCACCCCGCAGGGCCTCGTCGCCGTCTGCGACCTGATCGACGTCCCGGTCGCCGCGGCGCTCACGGACTCCCCGCAGCTCGTCGCCGTCCTGGCCGGCGTCTCCGAACCCGGCAACGCCGGTACCGTCCTGCGCGCCGCCGACGCGGCGGGCGCCGACGCCGTGCTCCTGGCCGGCGACAGCGTCGACCCGCACAACGGCAAGGCGGTCCGCGCCTCCACCGGCAGTGTCTTCCACCTGCCCGTCGCGCGGGACCGGGACACCCCCCGCCTGCTCGAGGCCTGCCGCGCCGCCGGGTTGACCCTGCTGGCCGCCGACGGCCACGGCGAGCTCGACCTGCACGCCCCGGAGGCCACTGAGGTCCTGGGCGGCCGGGTGGCATGGATATTCGGTGGCGAGGCACACGGTGTCCCGGAGACCGTCCTGGACGCGGCCGACCACCGGGTCCGGGTGCCGCTCTACGGCCGTGCCGAGAGCCTCAACCTCGCGACCGCCGCGGCGGTCTGCCTGTACGCGAGCGCCGCACACCGGCGCTCTAGGATCACCGACCGTGCATGAGGGAACCCGATGACCGAGAACCTGCTCGACGCCGCGTCGCTCGACGCCGCCGTCAAGGCCGCGGTCGAGGCGTTCGACGGCGCCGGTGACCTCGACGCCCTGGCCGCGGCCAAGCCCGCGCACCTCGGCGACAAGGCCCCGGTGCTGCTGGCCCGCCGCTCCCTCGGCAGCCTGCCCGGCCCCGAGCGGGCCGACGCCGGCAAGCGCGTCAACGCCGCCCGCCAGGAGGTCCAGGCCGCGTTCGACTCCCGCCGCGAGGTGCTCCTCGCCGAGCGGGACGCGCGGGTGCTGGCCGAGGAGTCCGTCGACGTCACCCTGCCCTGGGACCGGCGCCCCCGCGGCGCCCGGCACCCGATCACGCAGATCGCCGAGCGGATCGCGGACGTGTTCGTCGCGATGGGCTACGAGGTCGCCGAGGGCCCCGAGGTGGAGTCCTCCTGGCTGAACTTCGACGCGCTGAACTTCGGCAAGGACCACCCGGCGCGCACCATGCAGGACACGTTCTACCTGGGCTCGGACCAGGGCACGGTGCTGCGCACGCACACCTCCCCGGTGCAGGTCCGCGCCCTGCTGGAGCGCGAGCTGCCGGTGTACGTGGTCTGCCCGGGCCGGACCTTCCGCACGGACGAGCTCGACGCCACCCACACCCCCGTCTTCCACCAGGTCGAGGGCCTGGCGGTGGACAAGGGCATCACCATGGCGCACCTCAAGGGCACGCTCGACGCGTTCGCCCGCGCCATGTTCGGCGAGGAGTCGACCACTCGCCTGCGGCCGAGCTTCTTCCCCTTCACCGAGCCGTCCGCCGAGGTGGACGTGTGGTTCCCGGAGAAGCGGGGCGGCGCCGGCTGGGTCGAGTGGGGCGGCTGCGGCATGGTCAACCCCAACGTCCTGCGCGCCTGCGGTGTCGACCCGGAGGTCTACTCCGGCTTCGCGTTCGGCATGGGCCTGGAGCGCACCCTGCAGTTCCGCAACGGCCTGCCCGACATGCGGGACATGGTCGAGGGCGACGTCCGGTTCAGCCGCGCGTTCGGTATCTGAGGAGTATTCGGTGCGAGTCCCCCTGTCCTGGCTGCGCGACCACGTCGCCGAGGTCCCCGCCGACGCCGCGGCGGTCGGCGAGGCCTTCGTGCGCGTCGGCCTGGAGCTCGAGGAGATCCACGGGGCCCCGGAGCTCACCGGCCCGCTGACCGTCGGGCGCGTCCTGGAGATCGAGGAGCTCACCGAGTTCAAGAAGCCGATCCGGTACTGCCAGGTCGACCTGGGCGACGGCACGCGCGGGATCGTCTGCGGCGCGCGGAACTTCGGGGAGGGCGACCTCGTGGTGGTCGCGCAGCCCGGCGCGGTCCTGCCCGGCCCGTTCCCGATCTCGGCGCGCACGACCTACGGCCGGACCTCGAACGGGATGATCTGCTCGGCCAAGGAGCTCGGCCTCGGCGCCGACCACTCGGGCATCCTCGTGCTGCCGCCCGGCACCGCCGAGCCGGGCACCGACGCGCTGCCGCTCCTGGGTGTCGACGACCCGGTCGTCGAGCTGGCCATCACCCCGGACCGGGGCTACTGCTTCGCCGTGCGCGGGATCGCGCGCGAGCTCGCGGCGTCGCTCGGGGAGGACTACACCGACCCGGCCCGACGCGTGCGGGTCCCCGAGGCGGAGGGCCCGGCCTGGCCGATCCGCGTCGCCGACGAGGCCGCGTGCCCGCGGTTCGTCACCCGGCGGGTCACCGGCGTCGACGCGAGCGCGCCCACCCCGTGGTGGATGCAGCGCCGGCTGCTCGCCGCCGGGATGCGGCCGATCTCGCTGACCGTCGACGTCACCAACTTCGTCATGCTCGACCTGGGCCAGCCGATCCACGCCTACGACGCGACCCGGCTGCAGGGTGACATCGTGGTGCGCCGGGCCGAGGCGGGGGAGAAGCTCCGCACGCTCGACGACGTCGAGCGCACCCTCGACCCGGAGGACCTGGTCATCGCGGACGACTCCGGCGCCATCGGCCTCGCCGGCGTGATGGGCGGGGCGTCCACCGAGATCCCGCTGGACAAGACGGGCTCGGTCGACGTCGTGATCGAGGCCGCGCACTTCGCGCCGACCGTGATCGCGCGCGCCGCCCGCCGGCACAAGCTGCCCAGCGAGGCCTCGAAGCGCTTCGAGCGGTCCGTCGACCCGCAGCTCCCGCCGATCGCGGCCGAGGCGGTCGCGAACCTGCTGGTGGAGCACGGCGGCGGCCGGATCGAGCCGGGCCGCACCGACGTGGGCGCCGTGCCGGTGCTCCCGCCGGTCCGGATGGCGCTGGACCTGCCGGACCGCACCGCCGGCGTGACCTACGCGCGGGGGGCGACGGTCGCGCGGCTCGCCCAGGTCGGCTGCGCGGTCGAGCTGGAGACGAGCGGGGACGGCAAGGCCGGGTCGACCACGCTGGTGGTCGCCACGCCGCCGTCGTGGCGGCCGGACCTCGACCTGCCCGCGGCGCTGGTCGAGGAGGTCCTGCGGCTCGAGGGCTACGAGACGATCCCGTCGACCCTGCCGCCGGCGCCGGCCGGGCGCGGGCTCACCCCCGCCCAGCTGCGCAAGCGGGCCGTGTCCCGCGCACTGGCCGAGGCCGGACACGTCGAGGTGGAGCCCTTCCCGTTCGTCGGCGACGCGGTGTGGGACGCGCTGGGCCTGCCCGAGGACGACGTCCGGCGGCGGGCCGTCACGGTCGCCAACCCTCTCGACGCCGATCGCGACCGGCTCGCGACCACGCTGCTGCCGGGTCTGTTCGAGACCCTGGTGCGCAACAAGGCCCGCGGGTTCGACGACCTCGCGCTCTACACGGTGTCCCAGGTCGTGCTGCCGCACCGCAACCCGGTGCCGATGCCGGACCCGGGCGTCGACCGGCGCCCGAGCGACTCCGAGATCGCGATGATCAAGGCGGCGTTGCCCGCGCAGCCCGTGCACGTCGGCGTCGTGCTGGCCGGGGACCGCGAGCCGCGCGGCTGGTGGGGTTCCGGGCGCACGGCGGGCTGGCAGGACGCGATCGGCGCGGGCCGGCTCGTCGGCGCGGCCGCCGGCGTGACGCTGCGGGTGACCAAGGCCGAGCTGGCGCCGTGGCACCCGGGCCGGTGCGCCGCGCTGCGGGTGGGGGAGTGGGTCGTCGGGCACGCCGGTGAGCTGCACCCGAAGGTCGTCGAGGCGCTGGGGCTGCCGCCGCGGACCTGCGCGATGGAGCTGGACCTCGACGCGATCCCGCTGCAGGACGCCCGCCCGGCCCCGCGCGTCTCGCCGTACCCGCCGGTCTCGGTGGACGTCGCCCTGGTCACGGACGAGGCCGTCCCGGCGGCCGAGGTCGCCGCGGCCCTCACCGAGGGTGGCGGGGAGCTGCTCGAGGAGGTCCGGCTGTTCGACGTCTACACCGGTGCGCAGGTCGGCGAGGGCAACCGTTCGCTCGCCTACGCCCTCCGGTTCCGAGCGTCGGACCGCACGCTCACCAACGAGGAGGCGAACGCGGCCCGCGACGCCGCCGTCGCCCTCGCGGCCGAGCGCGTCGGGGCCGTCCTGCGGTGACGCCTCGGCGTCGGCCGGCCCCGGTCCGCGCGCGGTCGTCCCGGCTCAGATCCCGTCCTTGCCCGTGATGCCCATCGCGTTCGTGATGCGGTCCCCGACGAACGGCACGAGCCCCCAGACGGCGAACGACCAGGCGCCGAGCAGCGGGAACAGCGGAACGGACACCAGGAAGGCGAACCCGGTGACCGCCGCCGGCACCCAGCCGTAGCGGACGAGCTGCCGCGGCGTCCCGGGGATGTACCCGCGGGTGCGGGTGAGCACCGCGAGGATGGCGGCGAACGTGCTGACCTGCAGCGTCTCGGCGAGGGCGTACACGGCGAAGCGCGCGAAGTCGAGGTGCTCCTCGGAGATGAACTTCGTGAAGAACGGCGTGAGCACGATCACCAGCAGCCACAGCATGTTCAGCCAGATCAGCGGGAGCGTGGCGCGCCCGACGTACCGGAACACCCCGTGGTGGCTGATCCAGTGCCGGGCGATCACGGCGAAGCTGATGAGGAAGGCCAGGTACTCGCCGCGGTGGGCCGCGACCGCGGCCACGAGCTGGGCGGCCGTGTCGCCCTGCGGCACCTGCAGGTCGATCGCGAGCAGGGTGATCGCGATCGCCACGACCGCGTCGGAGAAGAACGCGAGGCGCTCGGCCGCGCCGCGTTCGGTCGGAGCGAACTCGTCCTCGGACTCCTGGGCGGACGCCTCGGCCATGCGGGGACTCTAGCGATCAGTTCCCCCGGCGGGAACGGTTCACGACTCCGCCGATCGGCAGGGGAGCAGGCACGGGCCGGGCGGGTGCCCTACGCCCGGGCGAGGCGGAGGAGCTCGCGGGTCGAGGTGTCCGGCAGGTAGGCGCGGGTGAGCGCCACACCCAGTCGCGGGAGGTCCGCCTCGTCGCGGAAGACCAGGTGCATCGGCTCGTACCGCGGCTGGAACTTCGCCTTGAAGGCGTGCAGCGAGCGGAAGCCGTACAGCGGTTCCAACTGCGCCCCGAGGGTGTCGAGGAGCCGGTCGAGCACCGCCGTGTCACCGGAGGCGTCGGTGCGTGCCAGCGGGGCGCCCGAGAGCGACACGACCGCCGCCCCCTCCTCGCGGAACGCGAGGCAGGCCGAGGCGATGAGGAACTCGACGACCGGCCGGAACCCGCCCTCCCGGCGCCGCATGACGTCGAGCGTCCAGCCCCGCACCGTGCCGCCCGCGGCGTACATCGGCAGCCACGAGGTCACGCCGTGCACCAGACCCTCGCCGTCGACCGCCAGCCCGACCCGGACGTTCGGGTCCAGCGCCTCGTCGACGCCGCCGAGGGTGAACCCCATCTCCGGGAGGCCCTTGCCGCCGACCCACTGCTCGGAGAGCTCCCGCACCTGGTCGACGACGGCGTGCCGTTCGTCGGCCAGCCGGACCAGTCGGTGGGTGATCCCCTGTTTGCCGGCCTTGTTCAGCGCCGACCGCACGTCCTGCCAGGCCTTGCCGCGGAACTCCAGGTCGGGCAGGTCGACGAGCGTGTCCTCGGCGACCTGCGCGCTGAACCAGCCGGCCTCCCGGGCCGCGCGGGCGGTGCGGTCGGATGCGGAGAAGAGACAGGGGATGAGCCCGGCCGTCTCGCTGCGCACGCCGAACTCACCCAGGGCGGCGAGCGGCTCCGGCCCGATCGGGTCGCCGAGGCCGATCGCCACCCCGGCGTGCCGTTGGAAGGCCACGCACGACTCGCCGTCGGCGGTCACGAACCACTCGTTGTCCGGCCAGGTGGCCATCCACGACACGGTGCCGCCGCCGTGCCGCCGGAGCAGCGCGACCGCCGTCTCGCGGTCGGTGACGCCGCCGACCGCCCGCCGGGCCCGCCGCGACGGCACCCGCCACGCCCGCCGCCCCGCCAGCAGCAGCACGAGCAGCACCGCCCAGGCGAGCCGGTCGGCCACGAAGATGCCCGGCTGCGCGAGTTCCACGGTGGCGCCCTCGACGTGCGCCGCCACGACGAACCCCACGGCGACCAGCAGGCCGAGGAGCACGTTGAACACTGCGAGGCCGACGGCCCACCGCCAGGCCACGCGCCGGCCCTTGCGCAGGCCGTTGACCAGCAGGGCGACCACGACGACCGTGATCGCGAGGTCGATCCAGTCCGACTCCGGGTCGCCGGTCGGGCCGAGCGGGCCGTCGTTGGGCAGCAGGAAGCTCAGCACCGCCCCTGCCGCCTGCAGGATCAGCACGAACACCGCGAGCAGCCGCCACTCCCGGCGGCTCGGGCGGCCCGCCGGCACCGCCCGGCCGCGGACCAGCCGCGGGCCGACCGCCAGCGCGATCAGCACCGAGACGAGGTGTTCCAGGTCGGCCAGTGAGCCCAGATAGACCGCCGAGGCGATCACGTAGAGCGCCAGGGCCAGCCGCAGCCGCAGCCGCCACGGCGGACGCAGCGTCGCGCTGGTCACGGCGAGCGCGGCGAGCGCGCCGGCCGAGAACCCGACGTCGAGCAGCCGGCTCGTGGCGTCCGCCCAGGGCCAGCCGCTGCCGCGCACCAGGAGCAGGAAGCCGAGCGCGGAGAGGATGCCCACCAGCTGCCCGGCGACGGCGGTGAGCGCGGCGAGCCCGGTGCCCAGCCGCCACTCGGCCCAGCCGACGAAGAGCGCGAAGCTGCCGGTCATCGCGAGGTAGAACGGCGGGACGACGGCGAGGAAGGACCCGCTCAGCAAGGTCCACCAGCGCCCGGTCTCGAGCGACGGCACGCCGTAGGCGATCCACGGGTACCAGGCCTGGCTGACGGCGGACCGCCAGAACGCGCCGGTGGCGAACCCGGCGACGATCATCACGACGACGACGGTGCTGGTGAACGGGGTGCGCCGGACCAGGATGCGCACCCCGTTGGCCAGGGGTGCGAGGGCCGGGAGATTCCGGGCGGGGCCTGCGGTCGTGCCGTCGGTCATCGTCGCCTCCCCGAAGCGGGCGTGCCGTGACTCCGGTCGTGTGCGTGGCTGTTCGGCAGAGCGTGAGCGGCGTTACGGTGCGCCCATGTGTGACGGCCACGCAAGCCCCGCGGAGGTCGCGCAGGGCGTGCCCCGGCCCGCCGAGGGCCCCGCGGTCGACCCGATCCCCCTCGAACCGGTCGACGAGGTGCGGATCACCACGCTGGTGGAGAACGTGTTCGACGCCCTGCTCACCGGCGACGAGCGCGTCTCCCGGGTCGGGTTCGGCGCAGGCCGGGCCACTGCGGCGCAGTTCGTGGGCGGTGCCGCCGACGTCGGGCTGATGGCCGAGCACGGGTTCGCCGCGCTGGTCACGGTGCGGCGCGGCACCGCCACCACCTCGCTGCTGTTCGACGCCGGCCTCTCGCCCGACGCCCTGGTGGTCAACGCCGGCCGGGTCGGCGCGGACCTCGGCGCTGTCCAGGGGATCGTGCTCAGCCACGGGCACCCCGACCACGCCGGCGGGCTGGCCGGGCTCGCCGGCCGGAGGGGCACCCGCGCGCTGCCGATGGTCCTGCACCCCGCGGCGTGGACCCGGCGCCGGCTCGCGGTGCCCGGCGGCGACACCCGGGAGCTGCCGACGCTCAGCCCCCGGGCGCTCGTGGGGGAGGGGTTCGAGCTCGTCGAGCGGCGGGTCCCGTCGGTGCTGCTCGACGGCGCGGTGCTGATCACCGGGGAGGTGGACCGGACCACCGAGTTCGAGCGGGGCATGCCCCCGGCGCACCAGGCGTGGACCGGGTCGTCCTGGGAGCACGACGCCGCCGTGGTCGACGACCAGGCCCTCGTGGTGCACGTGCGGGACAAGGGGCTGGTGGTGCTCACCGGCTGCGGGCACGCCGGCGCCGTCAACATCGTCCGACACGCGCAGCGGCTGACCGGGGTCCCGGAGCTGTACGCGCTGGTCGGTGGGCTGCACCTCGGCGGTCCGCACTTCGAGCCGATCATCCCGCCGACCGTGGCGGCGCTGCGCGAGGCCGCCCCGGCCGTGCTGGTCCCCGGGCACTGCACGGGCTGGCGGGCCCAGCACGCCCTGGCCGCCGCCCTGCCCGACGCCTGGATCGCCCCCAGCGCGGGCAGCACCTACACCCTGTGACCCGCAGGGTCTAGAGGTGCTTCAGAGCCTCCTTGCGGGACAGCGGCGAGAGCCCGGGGTGGGTGTCGACGAACTCGCGCACCCACAGCGGGTCGGTGCGGGCGTGCTGGCGCAGCGCCCAGCCGATCCCCTTGCGCAGGAAGAAGCCCTCGTCCTTGAGGCTCGCCTCGATGGCGTCGGCGAGCAGGTCGACGTCCGTGTCGCCCTTGGACTGCAGCTGGCAGACGATGGCCGTCCGGCGCAGCCACGGGTCCGGGTCGGTGGCCCAGTGCCGGATCACCGGCGTGACGCGCACGGGATCCGCGCGCAGCACGGGACCGACCAGGCGCGAGGCGATCTCGTCGACGTGGTCCCACCAGGCGCCGGTGACCACCCAGTGCCGGTAGCGCGGGAGCCAGTCCGCGTCGGGCCAGCGGGCGTAGCCGCGGTAGCCCGCCAGGGCGGTGGCCAGGTAGCGCTCCTCGCGGAACTCCGCGCCGTCCCAGAGCGCGTCGACGGTGGCGGCCAGCGCGCCGGGCGTCGGCGGCGGCACGGCCTGCACACCCTCGCGCAGGATCCGCGCCCGGACCGGCTGCGGGACCCCGCGGAACGGCATGTCCGACTTCATGTACGCCTGCATGACGGGCGCGGCCTCCGGGTCCGCGGCCGCGGCGAGCCCGGCGCGCAGCGTGTCGGCCAGGGTGGTCACGACGTCAGCCTAAGGGCGGGCGCCATCCCTCCGGGGGCGTGACGGGAATGCCTTTGCATGAGATTTCACGGCAGTGCATAATCTTGCGCGTGGTACGGATCGCGGTGGCGGGAGCCAGTGGGTACGCCGGGGGCGAGCTGTTGCGGCTCCTCCTGCAGCACCCCGAGGTCGAGATCGGTGCGCTGACGGCGGGCGGCAACGCGGGTCGACGACTGGGTGAGTTCCAGTCGCACCTGCTGCCGTTGGCCGACCGCGTGCTCGAGGAGAGTACGGCGGAGGTGCTCGGCGGGCACGACGTCGTCTTCCTCGCGCTGCCGCACGGCAAGTCGGCGGAGATCGCGGCGCAGCTCGGCGGGCCGACGCTGGTGATCGACTGCGGTGCGGACCACCGCCTGCAGGACGCCGACGCGTGGGACCGCTGGTACGGCGGCGAGCACGCCGGGCACTGGCCGTACGGCCTGCCCGAGCTGCCAGGCGCGCGGGACGCGCTGCGCGGCACCACCCGGGTCGCCGTGCCCGGCTGCTTCCCGACGGTCTCCTCCCTCGCCCTCGCGCCGGCCCTCGCGGCCGGGATCGTGGGCCCGGAGGTCGTGATCACCGCGGTCACCGGGACGTCCGGCGCGGGCAGGTCGCTCAAGCCGCACCTGCTCGGTGCCGAGGTGATGGGCTCGCTCTCCGCCTACGGGGTGGGGGGCGTGCACCGGCACACGCCGGAGATCGCGCAGAACCTGTCGGGGGTCTCCGGTAAGCCGGTCTCCGTGAGCTTCACCCCTGTCCTCGCGCCCCTTCCGCGGGGCATCCTCGCCACCTGCACCGCGCCACTGACCGGCGACGGCGCCGACGTGCGCGAGGTCTACGACAAGGCCTACGCGGCCGAGCCCTTCGTGCACCTGCTGCCCGAGGGCCGGTGGCCCACCACCAAGGCCACGCTCGGGTCGAACACCGTCCACCTGCAGGTGGCGACCGACGCCGACGCGGGCCGGCTCGTCGTGGTCGCGGCGATCGACAACCTGGCCAAGGGCACCGCGGGCGGCGCGATCCAGTGCATGAACATCGCGCTGGGCCTGCCCGAGGTCACCGGCCTGTCGACCACGGGGGTGGCGCCGTGAGCGGCGGGGTCACCACACCGGCCGGGTTCCGGGCGTCCGGCGTCACCGCCGGGATCAAGGCCAGCGGCAGGCCCGACCTGGCGCTCGTCGTCAACGACGGCCCGGAGCAGACGGCTGCGGCCGTCTTCACCCGCAACAAGGTCAAGGCCGCCCCGGTCCTCTGGTCCCAGCAGGTCATGACCACCGGGACGCTGAAGGCCGTCGTGCTCAACTCCGGCGGGGCCAACGCCTGCACGGGTCCGGAGGGCTTCCGGACCGCGCACGCCACGGCGGAGAAGGCGGCCGAGGTGCTGCAGTGCGGCGCGATCGACGTCGCCGTCTGCTCCACCGGCCTGATCGGCGCCCAGCTGCCCCGGGACACGGTGCTGGCCGGCGTCGAGAAGGCCGCGGCGGCGCTGGACACGACGCTTGAGGCCGGGCTCGCCGCGGCGACCGCGATCATGACCACCGACACCGTGGCCAAGCAGGCCGTCGCCACCGGCGAGGGGTGGAGCGTCGGCGGGCTCACGAAGGGCGCCGGGATGATCGCGCCGTCGATGGCCACGATGCTCGCCGTGCTGACCACGGACGCGGTGGTCGACGACGCGACGCTGGACCGCGCACTGCGGGCCGCCGTCCGGGTCAGCTTCGACCGACTGGACGTCGACGGCTCGATGTCCACCAACGACACCGTGATCGTCCTGGCCTCCGGCGCCTCGGGTGTCACGCCCTCCGAGCAGGAGCTCACCGCGGCGATGAGCCAGGTCGCCAAGGACCTCGCCCGGCAGATGCAGGCCGACGCGGAGGGCGTCACCAAGCGGATCGCGGTGCGGGTCACCGGCGCCGCGAGCGAGGACGACGCCGTGGTGATCGCCCGGACCGTCGCGCGGGACTCGCTGGTGAAGACCGCCCTTTTCGGCTCGGACCCCAACTGGGGGCGGGTCGCCGCGGCGGCCGGGTACGCCGACGCCGACCTGGACCCCGAGAAGCTCGACGTCACGATCAACGGCGTCACCCTCTGCCGGGGCGGCGTGGCGGCCGAGGACCGCGCGCTGGCCGACCTGTCCGGCGAGGACGTCCTCGTCGAGGTGTCCCTCGGGCTCGGGTCCGGCGAGGCCGAGATCCTCACCACCGACCTGTCGCACGCCTACGTCGAGGAGAACAGTGCCTACTCCTCCTGAGATCCCGGGCCGGTTGAAGCGGGCCGGGGAGAAGGCCGGGGTCCTGGCCGAGGCCCTGCCCTGGCTGCAGCGCTTCCACGGGCAGGTCGTGGTGGTCAAGTACGGCGGCAACGCCATGGTCGACGAGGAGCTCAAGCAGGCGTTCGCGCAGGACATGGTGTTCCTGCGGCTCGCCGGCATCCACCCCGTCGTCGTGCACGGCGGCGGCCCGCAGATCAGCGCGATGCTCAAGCGGCTCGGACTGCCCGGCGAGTTCCGCGGCGGACTGCGCGTGACCACCCCCGAGACGATCGACGTCGTGCGGATGGTGCTCGTCGGGCAGGTGGGCCGTGAGCTCGTCGGGCTGATCAACCAGCACGGGCCGTACGCCGTCGGGCTCTCCGGCGAGGACGCGGGCCTGTTCACAGCGGAGAGGCGCACCGCGCTCGTGGGCGGCGAGGCCGTGGACATCGGCCTGGTCGGCGACGTCGTCGAGGTCAACCCGGCCGCGGTGCTCGACATCGTGAAGGCCGGCCGGATCCCCGTCGTCGCGGGCGTCGCCCCGGGCGTCGACGGGCAGGTCTACAACATCAACGCCGACAGCGCGGCCGCCGCGCTGGCGGCCGCCCTCGGCGCGGCGAAGATCGTGGTGCTCACGGACGTCGAGGGCCTGTACGCGGACTACCCCGACCCGGAGTCCATCATCTCCGCGCTGACCGCCGCCGAGCTGGAGCCGATGCTCCCGGAGCTGGAGAGCGGGATGGCGCCGAAGATGGAGGCCTGCCTGCGGGCGGTGCGTGGCGGGGTCCCGCAGGCACACGTGATCGACGGGCGGGTGCCGCACTCGGTGCTGCTCGAGGTGTTCACCAGCGAGGGAGTGGGAACGATGGTGGTGCCGGGATGACCAGCCACACCGAGCGCTGGCAGCACGCGCTCATGAACAACTACGGCACGCCGCCACTCACCCTGGTGCGCGGCGAGGGCGCGGTCGTGTGGGACGCCGAGGGCAACCGCTACCTCGACCTGCTCGGCGGGATCGCGGTGAACTCGCTCGGACACGCGCACCCCGCCGTCGTCGAGGCGGTGACCCGGCAGATCTCCACCCTGGGGCACACCTCGAACCTCTACATCACCGAGCCGCCGCTGCAGCTCGCCGAGAAGCTCCTGGGGCTGCTCGGGCAGGAGAGCGCGCGGGTGCTGTTCTGCAACTCTGGCGCCGAGGCCAACGAGGCGGCGTTCAAGATCGCCCGACGCACCGGGCGGCCGCAGATCGTGGCCTGCGAGAACGCCTTCCACGGCCGCACCATGGGCGCGCTCGCGCTCACCGGCCAACCGGCCAAGCGGCAGCCGTTCGAGCCGATGCCCCCTGGCGTCGTGCACATCCCGTTCGGCGACGTCGCGGCCCTCGACGCCGCCGTCACCGAGGAGACGGCGGCGGTGTTCCTCGAGCCGATCCTCGGCGAGGCCGGTGTGATCGTGCCGCCGGAGGGCTACCTCGCGGCGGCCCGCGAGATCACTGCCCGGAAGGGCGCCCTCCTGGTGCTCGACGAGGTCCAGACCGGGATCGGCCGCACGGGGGCCTGGTTCGCGCACCGGGCCACGGGCGTGGTGCCCGACGTCGTCACCCTGGCCAAGGGCCTGGGCGGCGGGCTGCCCATCGGAGCCTGCATCGGGATCGGCGCGGCCGCGTCCCTGCTCGAGCCCGGCCAGCACGGCACCACCTTCGGCGGCAACCCGGTGAGCTGCGCCGCGGCCCTGGCCGTGCTCAGCACGATCGACAACGACGGGCTGCTCGAGCACGTCGACCGGCTGGGCAAGGAGATCCGCGCCGGGATCGAGGCGCTCGGCCACCCGCTGGTCACGGACGTCTCCGGCGCCGGGCTGCACATCGGCATCGGGCTGAACCAGCCCGTGTCCGCCGCGGTGGCGGCCAAGGGGCGTGACCAGGGCTACCTGGTCAACAACGCGGTGCCCACCCGCGTGCGGCTCGCGCCGCCGCTGGTCCTCACCGAGGAGCAGGCGCAGGGCTTCCTGAACGATCTGCCCGGCATCCTCGACGCGTCCGGTGGGAGCGTGTGATGACCCACGTGGGGGGCCCGGCGCGCGACGCCGGGAAGAGAAGGCCCCGGCACTTCCTGCGGGACGACGACCTGTCGCCCGAGGAGCAGGCCGAGGTGCTGGCACTGGCCGCGGAGATGAAGGCGGACCGCTTCGCCCACCTGCCCCTGGTCGGCCCGCGGCCGGTGGCGGTGCTGTTCGACAAGTCGTCGACCCGGACCCGGGTGTCGTTCGAGGTGGGGATCACCCAGCTCGGCGGACAGCCCGTGATCCTCGACGCCGGCAGCAGCCAGCTCGGGCGGGGCGAGACGATCGAGGACACCTCCCGGGTGCTGTCCCGGTTCGTCGACTGCGTGGTCTGGCGGACCGCCGGCCAGGCCCGGCTCGAGGCGATGGCATCCGCGGCGCGGGTGCCGGTGGTCAACGCGCTCACGGACGAGTTCCACCCCTGCCAGGTCCTCGCCGACCTGCAGACGATCCGGGAGCGGTTCGGCCGCACGGCCGGGCTCACGCTGGCCTACCTCGGCGACGGCGCCAACAACATGGCCCACTCGCTGCTGCTGGGCGGCGCGCTCGCCGGCATGCACGTGCGGATCGGGGCGCCCGCGGGCTTCACCCCGGACCCGGACGTGCTGCGGGACGCGAAGGCGCACGGCGCGATGACCGGCGGGTCCGCCGAGGTGGTCGCCGACCCACGGGCCGCGGTCGAGGGGGCCGACGTGGTCGTCACCGACACCTGGGTCTCGATGGGCCAGGAGGCCGACGGGCTCGACCGGGCGGCGCCGTTCCGGCCGTTCCAGGTCAACGCGGAGCTGCTCGCCCACGCGAACGAGCGGGCGATCGTTCTGCACTGTCTGCCGGCCCACCGGGGCGACGAGATCACCGACGAGGTGCTCGACGGGCCGGCCAGCGCGGTCTGGGACGAGGCCGAGAACCGGCTGCACGCCCAGAAGGCGCTGTTGGCCTGGCTGCTGGACCCGGCGCGGTCGGGCCGGCCGTGAGACGGTCCGGGACGCCGGGCGTCGGGCGGGCGGCGTCGTGACGGCGGCGCGCTCCGGTGCGGCGACCCGGGTGGCCCGGCAGGCGCGGATCGTCGAGATCATCGCCCAGCAGGCGGTGCGCAGCCAGGCCGAGCTGCTCACCCTGCTCGACGCCGAGGGCATCGGCACCACCCAGGCCACGCTCTCCCGGGACCTGGACGAGCTGGGCGCGGTCAAGGTCCGGGGGGCGTACGTGATCCCCGACGACGGCAGCCCGGTCCGCGGCCTGGCCCACATCCCCGAGGGCGGCACAGCCCGGCTCGCCCGGTTGCTCGGGGAGGTGCTCGTGTCCGCGGACGCGAGTGGCAACCTGGCGGTGCTGCGCACCCCGCCCGGTGCGGCGCACTACCTTGCGAGTGCGCTCGACCGCGCCGCCCTGAACGACGTCGTCGGCACCATCGCGGGCGACGACACCGTCCTGGTGGTGGCCCGCGAGCCGCTCACCGGGACCGAGGTCGTCGCGCGCCTGCTGGAACTCTGACCCTGCGCGATTTCTGATCAAGGAGAACCATCCCGTGAGCAAGGTCCTGACCTCCCTTCCCAAGGGCGAGCGCATCGGCATCGCCTTCTCCGGAGGCCTCGACACCTCCGTGGCGGTCGCCTGGATGCGCGACAAGGGCGGGATCCCGTGCACCTACACCGCCGACCTGGGCCAGTACGACGAGGCGGACATCTCCGGCGTCCCCGACCGCGCGAAGCAGTACGGCGCCGAGATCGCCCGCGCGGTCGACATCAAGCCCCAGCTCGTGGACGAGGGGCTGGCGGCCCTGGCGTGCGGCGCCTTCCACATCCGGTCCGGGGGCCGGACGTACTTCAACACCACACCGCTGGGCCGCGCCGTCACGGGAACGCTGCTGGTGCGGGCGATGCAGGCCGACGGCGTGAACATCTGGGGCGACGGCTCGACCTTCAAGGGCAACGACATCGAGCGGTTCTACCGCTACGGCCTGATGGCCAACCCCGAGCTGCGCATCTACAAGCCGTGGCTCGACGCGGACTTCGTCGACGAGCTGGGCGGCCGGGACGAGATGAGCCGCTGGCTCACCGCCCACGGGCTGCCCTACCGGGACTCGGCCGAGAAGGCGTACTCCACCGACGCGAACATCTGGGGCGCCACGCACGAGGCCAAGACGCTCGAGCACCTCGACGTCTCGCTGGAGACCGTCGAGCCGATCATGGGCGTGAAGTTCTGGGACCCGTCGGTCGCGATCGAGTCCGAGGACGTCACGGTCACCTTCGAGGCGGGGCGTCCGGTGGCGCTCAACGGCCGTCGCTTCGCCACCGCGGTGGACCTCGTCCTGGAGGCCAACGCCATCGGCGGCCGGCACGGCCTGGGGATGTCCGACCAGATCGAGAACCGGATCATCGAGGCCAAGTCCCGGGGCATCTACGAGGCGCCCGGGATGGCGCTGCTCTTCGCCGCCTACGAGCGGCTGCTCAACGCGATCCACAACGAGGACACCCTCGCCAACTACTACAACGAGGGCCGCCGCCTCGGCCGGCTGCTCTACGAGGGCCGCTGGCTGGACCCGCAGTCGCTGATGCTGCGCGAGTCGATCCAGCGCTGGATCGCCTCCCTGGTCACCGGCACCGTGACGCTCCGCCTCCGTCGCGGGGACGACTACACGATCCTGAACACCGAGGGGACCGGCTTCTCCTACCACCCGGACCGGCTCTCGATGGAGCGCGTCGAGAACGCCGCGTTCGGCCCCACGGACCGGATCGGCCAGCTCACCATGCGCAACCTCGACATCGCCGACTCGCGCGCCAAGCTGGAGGCCTACGCCGACCAGCCGGCCGAGCAGGGGACGGTGCTCGTCGAGCACGGCACGCTCTTCGGCGCGCTGCCCTCGGGCGGGTTCGACCGGATCGCGGCGGACGAGCGGGCCGGTGAGCGCGAGTCGGAGAAGTCCCTCGACGCCGCCGCGCTGGAAGCGGGGACCGACTGATGTCCGCGTTGTGGGGTGGGCGGTTCAGCGGGGGTCCGGCCGACGCGCTGGCCGCGCTGAGCAAGTCGACGCAGTTCGACTGGCGGCTCGCGCCGTACGACATCCGGGGCTCGAAGGCACACGCCCGTGTGCTGCACCGCGCCGGTCTGCTCAGCGACGCCGAGCTCGACGGGATGCTGGAGGCGTTGGCGAAGCTCGCCGCGGACGTCGAGTCGGGCTCGTTCGCGCCCGCCCCGGCGGACGAGGACGTGCACACCGCACTGGAACGCGGGCTCATCGAGCGGGCCGGTCCGGAGCTGGGCGGCAAGCTCCGCGCGGGCCGGTCCCGCAACGACCAGGTCGCCACGCTGTTCCGGATGTGGCTGCGCGACGCGGCGCGCCGGATCGGGTCCGGCGTGCTCGACGTCGTCGACGCCCTGGTCACCCAGGCCACCGCCTACCCGAACGCGCCGATGCCGGGCCGCACGCACCTGCAGCACGCCCAGCCGGTGCTGCTCTCGCACCAGCTCGCCGCGCATGCCCAGGCCCTGGTCCGGGACGTCGACCGGCTGCGGGACTGGGACAAGCGGGCCGCGGTCTCGCCGTACGGGTCCGGGGCGCTCGCCGGCTCGTCCCTCGGGCTCGACCCGGAGGCCGTGGCCGCCGAGCTGGGCTTCGACTCGTCGGCGGAGAACTCGATCGACGGCACCGCCGCGCGCGATTTCGCGGCGGAGGCCGCGTTCGTGCTGGCCATGGTCGCGGTCGACCTGTCGCGACTGGCGGAGGAGGTCATCCTCTGGGCCACCGCGGAGTTCTCCTACGTCACGCTCGACGACGCGTTCTCCACCGGCAGCTCGATCATGCCGCAGAAGAAGAACCCGGACGTCGCGGAGCTGGCGCGCGGCAAGGCGGGCCGGCTGATCGGCAACCTGGCCGGGCTGATGGCCACGCTGAAGGGTCTGCCGCTCGCGTACAACCGGGACCTGCAGGAGGACAAGGAGCCGCTGTTCGACTCCGCCGAGCAGCTCGAGCTGCTGCTGCCGGCCGTGGCGGGCATGGTCGAGACGCTGGTCTTCCACACCGACCGGCTCGCGGAGCTCGCGCCCGCGGGCTTCACCCTCGCCACGGACGTGGCGGAGTGGCTCGTCCGGCAGGGCGTGCCGTTCCGGGTGGCGCACGAGGCCGCGGGCGGTTGCGTCCGGGCGGCGGAGACGCGCGGTGTCGGGCTCGAGGACCTCACCGACGGCGAGCTGGCCGGCGTGCATCCCGCCCTCACCCCCGCGGTGCGGGAGGTGCTCACCGTCGAGGGCTCCATCGCCTCGCGCGACGCGCGCGGCGGGACCGCGGCCGAGCGCGTCGAGGAACAGCTCGACGGCCTGCGCCTCGCCTCCGCCGACGCACGGTCCTGGGTGGGCGCCCTGGTGGTGAACGGCTGAGTGGCCGCCCCGACCCGGCCGTTGATCGTGCGCGAGGAGCTCGCCACCGACGTGCTCCCCGCGGCGGCCCGGCTCCTCGGCTGCACCGTCGAGGCGGACACGCCCGACGGCCTCGTGGCGGTGGAGCTCGTCGAGGTGGAGGCCTACCGCGGGGCGGACGACCCGGCGTCGCACAGCTACCGGGGCCGGACCCCGCGCAACGCCGTGATGTTCGGCCCCGCCGGGCACCTGTACGTCTACTTCGTCTACGGCATGCACTTCTGCGCCAACGTCACCTGCCTGCAGGAGGGCGAGGCCGGCGCGGTGCTCCTGCGCGCCGGGCGGGTGGTGTCGGACCCGGGGATCGCGCGGGTCCGGCGGCCGACCGCCCGGCGGGACGCGGACCTGGCGCGCGGACCCGCCCGACTCGCCTCGCTGCTGGGGCTGGGCCGCGAGCACAACGGCGTCGACGTCACCTCGCCGGACTCGCCCGTGCGGGTCGTGGCGGGGGAGCCGCTGCCGGCCGAGCGCATCCGCACCGGGCCGCGGGTGGGCGTCGCCGCCGCGCACGACACGCCGTGGCGGTTCTGGGTGGACGGGGCGCCGGAGGTGAGCCCGTACCGACCGGGCCGCGTCCGAACCGTGACCTGACGAGGGCACCCGGAAGTGGACACTCAGGGAAGGTGAACCTAACCTTCCTGCCGTGTTCGGTGATCGTCGGCCAGGCCGACTCCTCTCGCTCGTCGGCCTGCTGCTCGCCGGCGTCCTCGTCCTCGCCGGATGTGGCGGCTCCGGCGGGCAGCAGTCCGGGTCCGGCAGCACCGCGCCCTCCGGCGCGGCAGGCGCCTTCCCTGCGACCGTCACGCACAAGTTCGGCACCACGACCGTGCCGGCCGCCCCGCAGCGCGTCGTGTCGCTGGGCTACACCGACCAGGACGCGATCCTGGCGCTGGGCGTGGTGCCGGTCGCCATCCGGGAGTTCACCGGCAACAAGCCCTCCGCCACCTGGGACTGGGCGCAGGACGAGCTGCAGGGGCAGCAGCCGCAGGTCCTGCCCGTCGGCGACGTCGGCACGGAGGCGATCGCGGCCCTGCGGCCCGACCTCATCATCGGCATCTCCGCGGGCCTGACCCAGGAGCAGTACGACACCTACTCGAAGATCGCGCCGACGATCGCGCAGCCGGCCGGGTTCGTCGACTACGGGACGCCGTGGCAGGACGCCACCCGCCTCACCGGCCGGGCCCTGGGCACGCCGGCCGCGGCCGAGAAGCTGATCTCCGACCTGGAGGCGAGGTTCGCGCAGGCCAAGGAGCAGTACCCGGCGCTGCAGGGGAAGACCGTCGCAGCCGTGCGGCCGAGCTCGAACGACAGCGCGTCGTTCTTCGCGTGGAGCTCGCAGGACCTGCGCGGCCGGTTCTTCGAGTCGATCGGGATGAAGATCCCCGACGAGATCAACGATCTGGCGGGCAACGAGTTCTACGCCACGATCAGCACGGAGGAGCTGTCGACGCTCAACTCGGTCGACGCGCTGGCGCTGATCACCGCGAGCGACGCCGAGACCCGGCAGTTCGAGAGCCTGCCGGGGTACGCGCGGCTGAAGCCCGTGTCCGAGGGACATGCGTTCACCCCGGACACCGAGCAGTCCGCCGCGCTGTCCTTCTCCAGCGTGCTGAGCCTGCCGGCGCTGCTCGACACGCTGCCCGGGGACCTGAACGCGAAGCTCGGCTGACGCGACCCCGATCCGGTCCGACCTGCGGCCCGCCTCCCGGAACCCGGGGGACGGGCCGTCGGCCTATCGGGGAGGATTGGGGCGTGAGCATCCTCGACGAGCTGGAGTGGCGCGGCCTCATCGCGCAGACCACCGACCTCGACGCCCTGCGCAAGGACCTCGAGGGCCCCGAGCAGCTCACCCTGTATTGCGGGTTCGACCCGACCGCGGCCAGCCTGCACGCCGGCCACCTGATCCCGCTGCTGACCCTGCGCCGCTTCCAGGAGGCGGGAGCACGCCCGATCGTGCTGGCCGGCGGGGCGACCGGGCAGATCGGCGACCCTCGCGACGTCGGGGAGCGGTCGCTGCACAGCGTCGAGACCGTCACCGAGTGGGCCACCCGGATCCGCGGGCAGCTCGAGCGGTTCGTGACCTTCGACGACTCGCCCACCGGCGCGCTCGTCGCGAACAACCTGGACTGGACCGGCAACCAGAGCGTCCTGACGTTCCTGCGCGACATCGGCAAGCACTTCTCGGTCAACGTCATGTTGGGGCGGGAGACGGTGAAGCGCCGGCTGGCCGGGGACGGGCTCTCGTACACGGAGTTCAGCTACCTGCTCCTGCAGTCCCAGGACTACCTCGAGCTCTACCGCCGCTACGGGTGCCGGCTGCAGATCGGCGGCTCGGACCAGTGGGGCAACATCGTCGGCGGCGCGGACCTCATCCGGCGGATCGACGGCGGGACGGCGCACGCGCTGACCACACCACTCGTCACGGACTCCGAGGGCCGCAAGTTCGGCAAGTCGACGGGCGGGGGCAACATCTGGCTGGACCCGGAGCTGACCTCGCCGTACGCCTGGTACCAGTACTTCGTCAACGTCTCCGACGCCGACGTCGGCACGTACCTCCGGCTGTTCACCTTCCTGCCGCGGGAGGAGATCGAGGAGCTGGAGAAGGAGACGGCCGAGCGCCCGCACCTGCGGCTGGGTCAACGCCGGCTGGCGGAGGAGCTCACCACCCTGGTGCACGGGCCGGACGCCACGGCGCAGGTGATCGCGGCATCGTCGGCGTTGTTCGGGCGGGGGGAGCTCGGCGAGCTCGAGGCGGCGACGCTGACCGCCGCGATGGCCGAGGTGCCGGTCACGGACACGTCGCTCGACGCGGGCTCCACGATCGTCGACCTCCTGGTGGGCACCGGCCTGGTCGAGAGCAAGGGGGCCGCGCGCCGCGCCGTGAAGGAGGGCGGGGCCTACGTGAACAACGGCAAGGTCGACGACGAGGAGTGGACCCCGTCCGCGGACGACCTGCTCGCCGGTGGCTGGTTGGTGCTCCGCCGGGGCAAGCGCAACCTCGCCGGGGTCCGCGTGGCGGGCTGACGACCCACGAGGTCGCCGAAATCACAGACGCGGGATTCGGGCCCGGTACGCACCCACGAGGGGCGTGCCGGGCCCGTTCGCATCCGGCCCTCCACGGCCGGTCCTCGTCCGCCCCCGCGTCGGCGCGGTCGAGAGCCCCGCGGGTGGGAACCGCCCGCAACCGGGCCGTGACCTGCGGAGATGCCAAAAGTGCCCCCCGGCTTTCGAGGCCCCGGAGCGGGTGTGTAACTTTCTCTCTCGTCGCCACGGCGGTCAGCACGACAGACCGGGACGGAATCTCCGGCCCAGAGTCGGACTGCAGGCGGGCGACGACAATCGGTTCGGTCGAGCCCCCCGCGGGCGGAGCGGACCGGCGCGGGACTTCGGTGCTTGACCCGGCCGAGGGACATGCGTAAGATAGGGGAGTTGCCTCCGAGCGGATCGCTCTGGTAGGGTGACAATCCGAGAAGGAAGCCCCCGATCGAGATCGCCGACGCGATCGAGTGAGGGTGTGCGGGTGTCTTTTGAGAACTCAACAGTGTGTCGAGCTTGAATGTCGGGAC
>NZ_JAJTTE010000073.1 GCF_021343995.1 Pseudonocardia terrae
TCGGGCCGGGCTGGGTCGGGCCGGGCTGGGTCGGGCCGGGCTGGGTCGGGCCGGGTCGGGCCGGGCTGGGTCAGGAGGCGGTGCCGCTCGTGAGGTCGTAGAGAGTGACGCCGTCGACCGTCTGCGCGGCGAAGTTGTGCTGCACCCATTCCGCGATCTCCGCGGCCGCGTCGCTGCCGCCGGTGTTCGAGCCGCGGGCGTCGGAGCCGGCGCCGTCGACGAACCAGTGGATCCTGCCCTCGGCCACGTACTGCTGGAACTGCGCGAGGGTGGGGGCGGGGTCGGTGCCGTTGAAGCCGCCGAGCGCCATGACCGGGGCGTCGGCCGCCAGTTGGTAGCCCGCCGCCGCGTTCGAGCCGACGGCCGCGGCGACCCAGGTGTACCCGGACGCGTTCTCCTGCAGCATCGGCGTCACCGCCGCGGGTGGGGTGGTGGTGCCGAGGAGGGAGCCGAAGCCACCTCCCATGCCGCCACGCATGCCCCCGAACCCGCCGAAGCCGTTGCCGCCGGTACCGGTCGTTCCAGGAGCCGCGGAGCCGCCGGTGCCGGTCGTTCCGGGGGCGGTGGTGCCGCCGGTGCCGGTCGTTCCGGGGGCGGTGGTGCCGCCGGTGCCGCCAGCGCCGCCAGCGCCGGGGGTACCGGGGGTACCGGGGGTGCCGGGGGTGCCGGGGGTGCCGGGGGTGCCGGGGGTGCCGGGGGTGCCGGGGGTGCCGGCCTGCCCGTTGGTCGCCTGTCCGGTGGTCGCCTGTCCGGTGCGGAACCCGCCGCGCATGCCCCCGCCGGGACCGCCGAAGCCGCCCGTGCGGAAGCCGCCGGGTCCACCCGTCCCACCCGGACCCCGCATCCCGACGCCCGCCGGCCCGGAGCTGGGGATCGCGCCGCTGTGCGGCTGGGCGGCGGTCGCCACGGACCACGCGGCCGTGCCGCCCAGCGAGGCCAGCACCGCCGCCGTCACCACGCCGGCGGAGAGCAGCCGCGGGAGCTTGTGCACGCCCAGGAGCGCGGCGGCCGTGACCACGCCGAGCGCGAGGACCGTCCAGCGCAACCACGGCTGCCACGACCCGAGGAGCACGAACGCCCACACCGCGCTCACCGCCACGGCGAGACCCAGGTAGACCCGCGCCGTCGTCGTCGCGCGGATCCGCCACAGCTCCACTGCGCCCATGCCGACGAGCGCGCCGATCGCCGGGGCCAGGGCGACCGTGTAGTAGGGATGGATGATCCCGGCCATGAAGCTGAACAGCAGGCCGGTGACCAGCAGCCCGCCGCCCCACGCGATCGTGGCGGCGCGGACGCGGTCGGTACGGGGCCGGCGGGCGGTCAGCCAGAGCAGCCCCACCAGGAGGATCAGCGCCGCCGGGATCAGCCAGGAGGCCTCCGAGCCCATCTCCGAGCCGAAGAGCCGGCCGAGGCCCGTCTGGCCCCAGCCGCCGCCCGGGCCGCCGCCGACGCTGCCGGTCTCGTCGCCGGTGAGGCGGCCGAAGCCGTTGTAGCCCAGCACCAGCTCCATCACGGAGTTGTTCTGCGAGCCGCCGATGTAGGGCCGCGACGAGGCGGGCCACAGCTCCACCACCAGCACCCACCAGCCCGCGCTGACGACCAGCGCGATGCCCGCGAGCAGCAGGTCCCGGACCCGTCGTCCGATCCCGGTCGGGGTGGCGAGCAGCCAGACCGCGGCGAGCGCCGGGACGATCAGGAAGGCCTGCAGCATCTTGGTGAGGAACCCGAGGCCGATGAACACACCGGCGAGCGCGAGCCAGCGTCCGTGCCCGCGCTCGAGCCCGCGCAGCGTCGCCCACACCGCCGCGACCAGCAGCAGCACCAGCAGGGCGTCGGGGTTGTTGAAGCGGAACATCAGGGTGGCGACGGGGGTCAGCGCGAGCACCGCCCCCGCCAGCAGGCCGGCCGCGTGGCCGGAGGTCCGCCGCACGGTGGCGTACAGCAGTGCGACGGCCCCGATCCCCATCAGCGCCTGGGGGACGAGGATGCTCCAGCTGCTCAGCCCGAAGAGACGCACCGACAGCCCGGTCACCCACAGTGCGGCGGGCGTCTTGTCCACGGTGATCGCGTTGGCGGCGTCGGACGACCCGAAGAACCAGGCCTCCCAGTTCGCGCCGCCGGCCTCTGCGGCGGCCGCGTAGAAGGCGTTGGCCCAGCCGGAGGCCGAGAGGTTCCACAGGTAGAGGAACCCGGTCCCGACCAACAGCACTGCGAGCGACGCGCGCTCCGGCAGCGTCCGCCGGCGTCGCCGGGGCGGCTCCTCGGCCACAGGCGGATCGGCGGGGCGTGTCAGGGAGCTGGTCACGCTGCCCGAGGCTGGCCGGCGCCGCTGTGGTGATCCGGTGCCGCACCTGTGCGGCGGCTGTGAGCGCCCCCTCCGATGTGATCAAGGGGAGATCGGGTCTGCGAGCACCTTGGGAGGCCCCGAAAACCTTTGATCACGGTGCTGCTGTCGGCCGTGGGGGACAGCTGTGGGGAGGGGGCGGGGGCACGTGATCAAGGGCGGAGTGGTGCTGGAAGCGCGGCCGGGACCCCGATTTGCCCTTGATCACGGCACTTTTCGTCGCTCTCGGACGAAGCGGCCCCGGGAAGGACGGCAGGGCGAGCCGGAGGCGCATGAAGGGCAGATCGGTGCGGGAAGCCGCTGGCGAGGGCCCGCTCTGCCCCGAACCCGCCGACGTTGACCGGCAGGCCCTTGATCACGGCGATCGTCACAGGGTTGTCGGGCAGGCAGCAGCACGGTGACGCTCGCAGTGATCTTGTGCGACCAGGCCCGGGCGAGCGTCACACCACAGCGGTGCGCACCATCGCAGCGGTTCAGGTGGAGGGTGGGTACGTGACCAAGGGCGGATCGGTGGAGGAAGCGCGAGCGGAGGCCCGCTCTGCCCTTGATCACGGCGAACGTCACAGGGTTGCAGCGCAGGTAGCAGCACGGTGACGCTCGCAGTGATCTTGCGTGACCTCGCACGTGCGAACGTCACATTACGGCTGTTCGCACCACCGCAGCGTGACGCTCGAAACGATCTTCGCGGGGAACGGTGCTCGCCACCCCTGGAAGCCGGCTGCAGCGCGCGCAAGGCCGGTCACACCGCGCCGGCGGCCGGCTGCAGCGCGCGCAGGGCAGCCGGTCACACCGCGCCGGCGGTCAGCTGGTCACACGGACACCGGCGGCTGGTCACGCGACCGCCGGCGGCCGGTCACACCCGTACCGGCGCCTCGGTGACCACGGATGTGGGGGTGAGGGGAAGGGTCACCCGGAACTCGGTGTGGCCCGGGCGGGACTCCAGGCCGACCCGCCCGCCGTGGGCGGCGACGACGGCGTCGACGATCGCCAGGCCGAGGCCGGTGCTGGCGGTGTTGTTGACCGCGCGGGCACGGCCGGTGGAGCCGCGCGCGAACCGCTCGAACACGTGCGGCTGCAGCTCGGCCGGGATGCCGGGGCCGGTGTCGGTCACGCTGAGCACGGCGAACCCGTCGGCCGCCCGGAGGCCCACGGTCACCTCCGTGCCCCGGGGCGTGTGGGTGTGGGCGTTCGCCAGCAGGTTGGTGAGGACCTGGGTGAGCCGCGAGGCGTCGCCGGGCACCGTGACCGGCTCCTCGGGCAGGTCGAGCTGCCAGCGGTGGTCGGGGCCGGCGGCGTGGGCGTCGGAGACGGCGTCGAGCACCAGCCGGGTGAGGTCGACGGGCGCGCGCTCCAGCGGGCGGCCGGCGTCGAGGCGCGCGAGCAGGAGCAGGTCCTCGACCAGCGTGCTCATCCGCTCGGCCTGCGACGAGATGCGGGTCAGCGCGTGCGCGGTCCCTTCGGGCAGCGCGGCGCCGTCCCGGCGGGTCAGCTCGGCGTACCCGCGGATCGCGGCGAGCGGCGTGCGCAGCTCGTGGCTCGCGTCGGCGACGAACTGGCGCAGCCGGGTCTCGCTGTCCTGGCGGGCCTCGAGGGCGCCCTCGACGTTGTCCAGCATGCGGTTCAGGGCCGCGCCGACCTGCCCGACCTCGGTGCGCTCGTCGATCTCGGGGACCCGGGCGGCCAGCTCGACCTCGCCGCGGTCGAGCGGCATCGCGGAGACCTTCGCGGCGATGCCCGCGACCTCCTCGAGCGGCCGCAGCTCGCGCCGGACCAGCACCGTCGCCGCGATGGCGGCACCGCCGAGCGCGGCCCCGATCACGATCAGCTCGATCACGGCCAGCCCGTTGACGACGTCCGCGACCTCCTGTGCGGGCTGCCCGAGCACCAGGACCGAGCCGTCGGGCGCGGGCACGGCGACGGCGCGGTACTCGCCGAGGGAGAGCGACACGGTCTGCGGGTGGTCGCCGGGGCGCAGGGCGGCGAGCTGGGCGACGTCGGCCTCGGGCACCGCCCGCGAGGAACCCCGCCGGTCGGTGACGGCCGCCTCCTCGACGACTCCCGCGCGCACCACCGCGCCGAGCGTGCCGGGCTTCTGCGCAGGGCCGAGGAAGGAGTCCGCACGGGTGAGGCCGGGCGGGGCGGGCTCGTGGCGGGAGTACTGGAAGCGGGCCGCGCCGCCGAGCACGTCCTCGTCGAGGCGGTGATAGAGGAAGCTGCGCAACGCGATCGCCGTCGCGACCCCGATGACGGCGCAGGCCAGGGCGATCAGCAGCAGCACGGTGACGACGAGCCGGGCCCGCAGCGTCCGGCTCCGCGCCACGACCCGGTCGGTCACCCGTGCGGCCATGCGCCCATCATCACCCCGCGGCGGGCTTGAGCACGTACCCGGCCCCGCGCACGGTGTGGATCATCGGCGCCCGCCCGGCGTCGATCTTCTTGCGCAGGTAGGAGACGTACAGCTCCACCACGTTGGACTGGCCGCCGAAGTCGTAGTGCCACACGCGGTCGAGGATCTGCGCCTTGGAGAGCACCCGTCTGGGGTTGCGCATGAGGAACCGCAGCAGCTCGAACTCGGTGGCGGTGAGCTCGACGTCGGTCTCGCCGCGGCGCACCTCGTGACTGTCCTCGTCGAGCACCAGGTCGCCGACGACGAGCTCGGAGCCCTGCCGTGCGGCGGTCATCCCGGCGCGGCGCAGCAGTCCGCGCAGCCGCGCGACCAGCTCCTCGAGGCTGAACGGCTTGGTGACGTAGTCGTCGCCGCCCGCGGTCAGGCCGGCGACCCGGTCCTCCACCGCGTCCTTGGCCGTGAGGAACAGGACCGGTACCTCGGGGCTGTCCGCGCGGAGCCGGCGCAGCACCTCGAGCCCGTCGAGGTCTGGCAGCATGATGTCGAGGACGACGGCGTCGGGCTTGAAGTCCCGTGCGGTCCGGACCGCGGTGAGCCCGTCGCCGGCGCTGCGCACCTCCCAGCCCTCGTAGCGCAGGGCCATCGAGAGCAGGTCCGACAGGGTGGCCTCGTCGTCGACCACCAGGACGCGGACGGGACTGCCGTCGGCGCGGCGGAGTGGTGCGGACTGCTCGCTCACCTCGGTCATGGTAGGAGAGCCTCGCCCGCGCGGCTGTGTCGCCGGTGGGCGCTTCCTGTGCGTTCCCTGTGCGGGAGCGCCCGCACACGCCCCGCAGGTCCGCCGCACAGCGCGTGCACAGCCGGTGCCGCGACGGTAGGCGCCGGTCGCGGACCCGCTTCACCTCACCCACACACCGCGACCGGATCAGGAGCACGCGATGTCCCTTCTCGACTCCCGCCGGGCCCGCCGGCTCGCCCTGCTCCCGGTGGCGCTGGTCGCCACCGCGGTGCTGGCGGCCTGCGGCTCCTCGACGGACTCGTCGGCGGGCACCTCGGGGTCGACCGCGAGCGGGTCGAGCACGAGCGACGACGCCGACACCGCGGCGGACGCCTTCCAGGCCTGCCTCTCCGAGAACGGCGTCGAGGCGCCGGCCGGGGGCCCGGGCGGCGGTCAGGACGGTCAGGGCACCCCGCCGTCGGGTGCCCCCGAGGCGGGTGCCACCCCGCCGAGCGGCGTCCCGGCGGCCGGTGGCACGCCGCCGCAGGCCGGCGACGCGGGGGCCATGCAGTCCCCGCCCGGCGTGGACTCGGCCACCTGGCAGAAGGCGATGGCGGCGTGCGCGGACCTCGCACCCGCCCCGGGCGGCGCCGCGACCAGCGGCTGACGAGCCGCTCGGCCACGGTTCGATCACGGGGCGGTCCCGGCCCGACCGGCCGGGCCGCCCTGTACTAGTTTTCGCCGGTGCACGCGGAGAGGTCGCCGGTCGTCGTCGGTGTCGGGCAGGTCCTGGCCAACCGGGACCGGACCGTCGCGGGTGCCCGCGAGCCGCTCCGGCTGATCGCCGAGGCCGTGCACGCGGCCGCCGCCGACGCCTGCGGCAGCGGCACGCGGATGCTCCGCGACGTCGACGCGATCACCGTCCCGCACGTCGCCAGCTGGGCCTACGCGGACCTGCCCACCCTGCTCGCCGAGCGGCTGGCGGCGAGCCCGGCGCACACCTTCTCGGCACCGGTCGGCGGGCAGTGGCCGGCCGCGCTCGTCGACGCCGCCGCGGCGCGGATCGCCGCGGGGGAGTCCCGGGTCGAGTTGGTCGCGGGCGGCGAGGCCTCGGCGTCGCTGGGTGTGCTGCAGCGCGCGGGGGTCGACCCGGGCACCGACCTCGGCTGGACCACCGAACCCGGCGGGGTCACCCCGATCGGGCCCGACGACCTCGGCAGCCCCGCGATGCAGGCCGCCGGCCTGGTGCTGCCGACCCGGGTCTACCCCATGGTGGACACGGCCTTCGGGCACGCCGTCGGCGAGACGCCGGCGGAGACGATGGCCTGCGGTGCGTCGGTCTTCGCGGTGTTGAGCGAGGTCGCCGCGAAGAACCCGATCGCGTGGAACCCGACGGCCAAGGACCCGGCGGACATCCTGCGCGTCGGACCGGACAACCGGATGATCTGCGAGCCTTATCCCCTCGCGGTCAACGCGTTCCCGCTCGTCGACCAGGCCGCGGCGCTCCTGCTGACCTCGCGGGGCGTCGCCCTGGAGCACGGCGTGCCGGAGGAGCGGCTCGTGCACGTCTGGGGCGGGGCCGGGGCCGCCGACGCCGCCGACGTCCTCGCCCGGCCCGCGCTGACGGGTTCGCCGGCGCTGTGCTCGGTGCTCGACCGGGCCCTCGCCTCCGCCGGGCTCGCCGCCGACGCGGTCGACGTCGTCGACGTCTACTCCTGCTTCCCGGTGGTGCCCCGGCTCGCGAGCCGCTACCTCGGGCTGCCGACCACCGCGCTCGCCGGCGCGACCGGCGGCCACTCGTCCTTCGGCGGGCCGCTCTCGACCTACACCCTGCACTCGCTGGCGGCCTGCGCCGAGCGCATCCGCGACGGGGCGGGCACCGCGCTCGTGCACGCCAACGGCGGGTACCTCACCCACCAGCACGCCGTCGTCCTCGGCCGGGAGCCGCACGTCGACGGGTACATCGGCGACCCCGAGCCGCACGACACCGCCGAGCCCGGCCCGGCGCCCTGCCCGGTCGCCGAGGTCTCCGACGCGCCGGTGCGGGTCGAGGCCGCGACGGTCGAGTACGACCGCGACGGGCACCCGGCGCAGGGGTTCCTCGTGGCCCGGACCACCGACGGCCGTCGCCTCGCCGGCTGCACCGCCGAGGGCGACGCGGCCAGCGCGCAGGCGCTCACGGTGTTCCCGGCGGGGCCGTCGGAGCCCGCGGGCGAGGCCGTGGTCGGGCGCGAGGTGCGGGTACGGCCGGTGGGGGACCGGATCCAGGTGGACCCGGTCTGACCGACCCCGGCCTACGGGCGCAGTAGCCGTGTCGTGGACCTGAGGCCCCGGCAGCGCGTGGGGTGGGCCTAACGGGCCCGCCAGTAGCCCGTGGCGTAGACGGCCCGGCGGTTCAGCTTCCGGTCGCCGAGCAGGTGGGTGCGGATCTCCTTCACCGCGGCGGACTCGCCGGCGAGCCAGGCCTGTCCCTCGCCCTCGGGGAAGGTCGCGGCCTGCACCGCCGCCACCAGGGGCTCCCCGGCCGGGGCGGTGCCGCGGTGCACCCAGGTCACCGCGGCGTGGCCCGGCAGGTCCTGTTCCTCGGCGGCGTCGGCGACCTCGAGGATCGCCAGCGCCGGCACCTCGGAGGGCAGGGCCTCCAGCACCGTCGCGACGGCGGGCAGCGCCGACTCGTCGCCGATCACCACGTGGAAGGCCGACGCCGGGTCCGGCACCCAGCGTCCACCGGGCTCCGAGACCCCGACCCAGGACCCCGGCGCGGCCTCCTGCGCCCAGGCCGCGGCGGGGCCGTACCCGTCGTGGAGCACGAAGTCGACGTCGAGCTCCCCGGCGGCCGGGTCGAAGCGGCGCACGGTGTAGGTCCGGATCGTGGGGCGCGGCTCACCCGCGGGCCAGACGGGGCCGCCGGTGCTCGCGCGCGGCACGGCCGGCCGGTCCTGCCCCTCGACCGGGAAGAACATCTTGATCCGCCGGTCCGGCCCCGCGCCCGGGAACCCGGCCAGCTCCTCGCCGGTCAGGGTCACGCGGATCATCTTCGGGGTCACCCGGGTGCTGCGGCTGACCTGCAGCAGCCGGGGGGCGGTCGTGGTCACGGCGCACCATGGAACCACAACGCGCACAGGCACCGACGTCGACCGCGTTACGGGTCCATACCGCACTCAGACTCCGGCCCTGACCGCGTTATGGAGCCGTACTGCGGTCAGAACCCCGGTCCGGCCGCGTCATGGGTCCACACTGCGGTCGGTGCGCCCCGCCAGCCCGCCCCACGCCAGGTCCATCAGGTACTCCGTGGCCCGCTCGGCGGTGACCCGCGGGTCCCGCTTGCGCCACACCGCGAGCCGCTCGCACGCCCCGACGATCACCTGCGCCCAGCCCTGCAGCTGCAGCGGGTCGGCCCCGGGTGCGGCGACGCCGAGCAGCCCGGCGATGAAGTCCGTCTGCTGCGCGCGGATCGCCTCGACCGCCTCCGCGGCGATGCTCGCCTCCGAGTAGAGGAGCGTGAAGGCGGGGGCGCGGTCGTCGAGGAACCGGAAGAAGGCGAGCGTGCCGCGGCGCAGCATGTCCTCGGGGCCCTCGGCGGCGAAGGCGGCCTCCGACGTGACCTCCAACAGCTCGGTGCGCGCCCGCGAGACGCACGCCAGCAGCAGGCCCTCCTTGGAGCCGAAATGCGTGTACAGCACCGGTTTCGTGACGCCGACCCGTTCGGCCACGGCGTCCATCGAGGCGTTGGCGTAGCCCCGCTCGGAGAAGACCGTCACGGCGGCGTCGAGGATCTGCCGCTCCCGCTCCGCCCGGGAGACCCGCCTGCGCGGGGACGGTGCGGAGGAGGACGAGGCAGGGGTGGACGCCGCGCTCGTCTCCATACCGCGAACCCTACCCCCGGCTAGGTTACCCGTGGTAAGTTACCGGCGGTAACACCCACGGAGGGGAGCGAAGATGCTGGACACCCTGATCGTCGGCAGCGGGTTCGCCGGCCTGGGAGCCGCGGTGAAGCTGGCCGAGGCGGGTCGCCGGGACTTCCTGATCCTGGAGAAGGGCGAGACCCTCGGCGGCACCTGGCGGGACAACGTCTACCCGGGCTGCGCCTGCGACGTGGAGTCGCACCTCTACTCCTTCTCGTTCTTCCCGAACCCCGAGTGGACGCGCACCTTCGCGCGCCAGCCCGAGATCCGCGCCTACCTGGAGGCCACGGCCGACCGGTACCGGCTGCGCGACCGCATCCGGTTCGGCGTCCACGTCACCGGCGCGGAGTGGGACGGCACCGCCTGGGACGTCCGGACCAGCGAGGGTGAGACCCTGCGCGCCCGCTACGTGCTCTTCGGCACCGGCGCGCTGCACGAGCCCGCGGTGCCCGAGATCGAGGGCCTCGACCGCTTCCGCGGCACCGCCTTCCACTCCGCGCAGTGGGACCACGGGCACGATCTCGCCGGCAAGCGGGTCGCGGTGATCGGCACCGGCGCCAGCGCGATCCAGTTCGTGCCGGCGATCGCTCCGGAGGTCGGGCACCTGACGCTGTTCCAGCGCACCGCGCCGTGGGTGCTGCCCAAGCCGGACCGCCCGATCCCGGAACGCACCCGCCGGGCGTTCCGCCGGTTCCCGCTGCTGCAGCGCCTCCAGCGGCTCTCGCTGTACTGGCGGCACGAGGCGTTGGTGCTCGGCTTCCTGCACCCGGCCGTGATGAGGGTGGTGCAGCGCCTCGGCCTCGCCTACCTGCGCAAGGTCTTCGCCGGCGACGCCGCGCTCCGCAAGAAGGTCACCCCCACCTTCACCATGGGCTGCAAGCGGATCCTGATGAGCAACGACTACTACCCGGCCCTGCGCCGGGACAACGTCGCCGTGGAGACGGACCGGATCGCCCGCGTGACCGAGACCGGCGTGGTCACGGTCGACGCCGCGGGCCGCGAGACCGAGCACGAGGTCGACACGATCATCTTCGGCACCGGCTTCACGGTCGCCGACGGCCTGGCCCGGATGAACGTCACCGGGCGGGACGGCGTCAAGCTCGCCGACGCCTGGGCCGAGGGCCCGGCGGCGCTGCTCGGCACCATGGTGGCGGGCTTCCCGAACCTGTTCACGATCGTCGGGCCGAACACCGGGTTGGGGCACAGCTCGATGGTGTTCATGGTCGAGTCGCAGCTGAACTACGTGCTCGACGCCATGCGGACCGTCGACCGGCACCGCGCCATCGCTATCGACACCCGCAGCGAGTCCCAGGCCGAGTTCAACGCCGAGATCCAGCGGAGGCTGGGCAAGGCGGTGTGGGCCAAGGGCGGCTGCGCCTCCTGGTACCTCGACGAGCACGGCCGCAACCGCACCCTGTGGCCCGGGTACACCTTCGACTTCCGCCGCCGGACCCGGAAGCTCGACCCGGGGCACCACGAGCTCGTCGCCTGACCCCGGCTACCTTCCCGGGGCATGCAGATCGCCGCGGTCTACGCGATCCCGATGACCACCCGGTTCCGCGGGATCACCGTGCGGGAGGGGATGCTCCTGCACGGTCCGGCGGGCTGGGGCGAGTTCTGTGCCTTCCCCGAGTACGGCGACGCCGAGGCCGCGGCCTGGTTCGCCGCGGCCCGCGAGGCGGCGGAGGTGGGCTGGCCCGAACCGGTGCGGGACACCGTTCCCGTGAACTGCATCGTCCCTGCGGTGGGGCCGGAGCGCGCCGCGGAGATGGTGCGCGCCTCGGGCTGCGGCACCGCCAAGGTGAAGGTGGCCGACCACCCGGACTCCGCGTGCGAGGACCTCGAGCGGGTCGCCGCGGTGCGGGACGCGCTGGGGCCCACCGGGTACGTCCGGGTCGACGCGAACGCGCGCTGGGACGTCGACACCGCGGTCCGGGAGATCCGCGCGCTCGACGCGTCCGCGGGTGGGTTGCAGTACGTCGAGCAGCCCTGCCCCACCGTGGAGGAGCTGGCCGCGGTGCGCCGGCGCGTCGACGTCCGGATCGCGGCCGACGAATCCATCCGCCGGGCCGAGGACCCGCTGCGGGTGGCGGTCGCCGGGGCTGCCGACGTCGCGGTCCTCAAGTGCCTGCCGCTCGGCGGGGTGCGCCGGGCGCTGCAGGTCGCGGAGGCGTGCGGGCTGCCGTGCGTGGTGTCCTCCGCGCTCGAGTCGAGCGTCGGGCTGGCCGCCGAGATCGCGCTGGCCGCCGCCCTGCCCGAGCTGGAGTTCGCCTGCGGGCTCGGGACCGGCCGGCTCTTCACCACCGATGTCGTCGCCGACGCCGACCGGCTGATCCCGCGCGACGGCGTGCTGCCGGTGCCACGCACCGCCCCTGAGCCCGTCCGCCGCGCCGAGGTCGCGGCCGATCCGGAGCGCGAGGCGTGGTGGCGCGCCCGCGCCGAACGGGTCGCGCTCCTGTGAGGACGGTCGTACCCGGACGTGTCCACGACGGGATGCGGCGGCCCGGGTCGGGCCGCTCTACGCTGGCCGCGTCATGAGCGTCGTCGTGGTCGGGGCCGGGCTCTCGGGTGTGGCGTGCGCCCGCCAGGTCGCACGGACAGGCCTGCCGGTGAAGGTCCTCGACCGCGCCCACACCGTCGGCGGCCGCATGGCCAGCTCCCCGCACGACGGGCGCCCGGTCGACATGGGCGCGGCCTACTTCACCGTGCGGGACCCGGAGTTCGCCGAGGTCGTCGCGGGGTGGCGCAGCGCCGGGCTGGCGCGGCCGTGGACCGCCGAGATGGCGGTGCTCGCGCACGGGAACCGGTCGCGGTCGGCGGGCCCGATGCGGTGGGCGGCGCCCAAGGGCCTGCGCAGCCTCGTCGCGGCGCTCGCCGAGGACCTCGACGTCGAGCTGGACCACGAGGTCAAGCGGGTCGAGGAGGGGCCACGGGTCGACGGCGAGCTCGTCGACGTCGTCGTCCTCGCCATGCCGGACCCCCAGGCGTTGCGCGTGCTCGCCCCCGGCCTCGGCGCCGTCGCGCTCACCTCGGACCGCCCGTGGCGGCCGGTGCTCACCGTCGCGGCCGGCTACCCCACCCGCGAGTGGCCGGAGCTCTCCGCCGCGTTCGTCAACGACCACCCGGTGCTCACCCTCGTCGCCGACGACGGCGCCCGGCGCGGCGACGGCGTCCCGGTCCTGGTGGCGCACACCACCTCCGAGGTCGCGCGGACCTACGACGCGGACCCGGCCGGCGCCGTCCCGGCGGTGGTCGGGGCCGTGCGCGAGCTGCTCGGGCTGACCGAGGAGCCGGTGTGGACGGACGCCCGCCGCTGGCGGTTCGCCGCCCCGGAGCTCGACCGCGCCGAGCCCTTCCACCTCGGCGACGACGGCATCGGGCTCGCCGGCGACGGCTGGGGCAGCTCGCGGATCGAGACGGCCTGGCGTTCCGGAACCCTGCTCGGCCGCGAGATCGTGAAGCGCCTGCAGCGTTAGCGCTGGTTGGCGATCGCCGGGCGGCAGGACGTAGCGTCTCGGGAATGAGCCAGACCGCCCGGACGACGACGCCGGAGACCCCCACCGTGGAGCGCCCCTTCGGCTGGGACCGCGGCACCGGGGCGCCCCGGATGGCGGACCCGGGCGACGCGGGCCGCGCGGTACTCGCGGAGCTGGCCGCGGCGCTGCCCGCGGACCGGGTGCTCACCGACCCCGACACCGCCCGCCCCTACGTGCACGACGAGGCGGAGTGGGCCGCGTACGGGGCGCCGCTCGCCGTCGTCCGGCCGCGGTCCACGGCCGAGGTCGCCGAGGTCGTCCGGGCCGCCGCGCGGCACCGCGTCCCGGTCGTGCCGCGCGGGGCCGGTACGGGCCTGTCCGGCGGGGCCAACGCCGTCGACGGCGGCCTCGTCCTGTCCCTGGAGCGGATGCGCGACATCGTGGAGATCGACGCGGGGGAGCGGCTCGCGGTCGTCCAGCCGGGGGTGGTCAACGACGACCTGCGCGCGGCCGCCGCGAAAGAGGGCCTCTGGTACCCGCCGGATCCGGCGAGCGCGCCGTGGTCGACGATCGGCGGGAACGTGGCCACGAACGCCGGCGGCCTGTGCTGCGTGAAGTACGGCGTGACCCGCGACTACGTGCTCGCGCTGGAGATCGTCACGGCGGCGGGCGAGATCGTCCGGGTCGGCCGGCGCACCGCGAAGGGCGTGGCCGGTTACGACCTCGCCGGCCTGCTGGTCGGGTCCGAGGGCACGCTCGGCGTGATCACCGAGGTGACCGTGCGGCTGCGGCCGGCGCGGACCGCGCCGCCGCGCACCGTCGTCGGGTTCTTCGACACCCTGGCCGACTGCGGCGCGGCCGTGGCGGCGGTGACCGCCGCCGGGCTGCAGCCCGCGATCTTCGAGCTGGTGGACCGGCACTGCCTCAAGGCCGTCAACGACTGGAAGCACATGGGCCTGCCGGAGGACGCCGCCGCGCTCCTGCTGGCCCAGACCGACCTGCCCGAGCCCGCCGCCACCGCGGAGGCCGACGGCATCCTCGCCGCGTTCGAGGCCCACGGCGCCCGCGACGCCCTCGTCTCGACCGACCCCGTCGAGGCCGACGCACTCTTCGCCGCCCGCCGCCTCGCCTACCCCGCCTTCGAGCAACGCGGCGACGCCCAGCTCACCGAGGACGTCTGCCTGCCGCGCAACCGGCTCGCCGAGATGCTGGAACGGATCGAGGCGATCTCCGCCCGGCACGACACCTTCATCGGCACGGTCGCGCACGCCGGCGACGGCAACCTGCACCCGCTGATCATGGTGCCGCCCGGCGACCCGGAGGCGAAGGCGCGGGCCCAGCGGGCCTTCGACGAGATCGTCGACGCCGCGATCGACCTCGGCGGCACCGTGACCGGCGAGCACGGCGTGGGCCTGCTCAAGCGCGCCGGCATGCGCCGCGAGCTCGATCCGGGTTCGCTCGCCCTGCAGGAGGCGATCAAGAAGGCCCTGGATCCGGACGGGATCCTCAACCCCGGCAAGGTGCTGTAGATCATGAACCAGCTGTTCCCCGCGCTCGCCGACCCCACCGACGGGCCCGCCCTGCAGTTCCCGGACGGCGCCCTGACCTATCGCGAACTCGCCGCCCTGGCCTCGGACCTGGGCGCGCAAGTCGCCGGCCGGTCCCGCATCGCCGTCTGGGCCACCCCGACGCTCGCCGCGGCCACCGGCATCACGGCCGGGCTGCTCGCCGGCGTCCCGGTGGTGCCGGTGAACCCGAAGGCGGGGGAGCGGGAGCTCGCGCATATCGTCGCGAACTCGGCACCCGAGGTGGTCCTGACCGCGCCCGGCCTCGCCCTGCCCGCGGGGATCGCCGGTCTGCCCCGCCTCGAGGTCGACGTCAGCGCGCGGCCCGAGCCGCTGCCGTTGCCCGACGAGCCGCCCGCGGACGCGCCGGCGCTGGTCGTCTACACCTCGGGCACCACCGGCCCGCCGAAGGGCGCCGTGCTCTCCCGCGGCGCGGTCGCGGCCGACCTCGACGCCCTAGCCGAGGCCTGGGCCTGGACCGGCGCCGACCGGCTCGCCCACGCGCTGCCGATCTTCCACGTGCACGGGCTGGTCCTCGGCACCCTCGGCCCGCTGCGCCGCGGCGGTTCGCTGCACCACCTCGGCGCGATCGACGGGGCGACGCTGGCGGCCGCGGTCGCCGGCGGCGCCACCATGGTGTTCGGCGTGCCCACGCACTACCACCGGCTGGCCGCCGACTTCGAGGCCGACCCCGAGGCCGGGCGCACGGTCGGCGGGGCCCGGCTGCTGATCTCCGGCTCGGCCGCGCTCACGGCCGTCGACCACGCCCGGATCGAGAAGGCGACCGGGATCGCCGTCCGCGAGCGCTACGGGCTCACCGAGACGCTGATCCTCACCGCCGCCCGCGCCGACGAGCAGCCCGAGGTCGGCACGGTGGGGCGGCCGCTGGCGAACACCGAGGTGCGGCTGGCACCGCTGCCCGCGGTCGAGGGCGAGCAGCCCGACGAGGGTCTCGGCGCCGTGGAGGTCCGCGGCCCGCAGCTCTTCTCCGGGTACCTCGACCTTCCCGAGGCGTCGGCGGCCTCCCGCACCGACGACGGCTGGTTCCGCACCGGCGACATCGGCCGCTGGACGGACACGGGGCTGCTGGCCCTGGTCGGCCGGCAGGCCACGGACCTGATCAAGTCCGGGGGCTACAAGATCGGCGCGGGGGAGATCGAGAACGCGCTGCTGGAGCATCCCGCGGTGGCCGAGGTCGCCGTCGTCGGCGTGCCGGACCCCGACCTGGGGGAGAAGATCGTGGCGCACGTCGTGCCGGCGGGGGAGGCGCCCGGAACCGACGAGACGCTGGCCCGCGAGCTCGTCGACCACGTCGCCGCCCTACTGTCCCCGCACAAGCGCCCACGCGAGGTGCGGTTCGTGGAGTCGCTGCCGCGCAACGCGATGGGGAAGGTGCAGAAGAAGCTGCTGTGAACGGGGTGTGAGGGCGGCCCGCACGATCATGGTTGTGGATCACCCGAATCGGGCATCCTCGTCCCATGACTACCGGCACCCCGACGAACAGCACCAGGAAGACGACCGCGACCGACCGACCGACGGCCGGCTACCGCGGGCCGGCCGCGGCGGGCGCCCCGAACCTGGCCGGTCTCGACGGGGTGCGCTCGACCGTCGCCAGTGACCCGGTCGTGCTGGAGTTCGAGCGGTACGACTCGCCCGACCTGCGGCTCGCGACCTCCGGCATCGTCCTCGCGATCCACCGTACGGACGACCCGGCGCACCCCGAGGCGTTCTGGCGCCTCGACCTGCCCGACGCCGTCGAGGGCGAGCAGCTGCGCATCCCGGCGCCCCCGCCGGACGTCGAGGGGGTCGACCCCGAGGTGCCCGCCGAGCTGCGCGAGCTGGTGCAGGGCGTGCTCCGCGGCGCGGACGTCGCGCCCGTCGGCCGGATCCGCCGGGTCCGTATCGTCGAGTCGCTGCGCGACGCCCGGCGCCGTGAGATCGCCGAGATCCGCCGCGACGAGGTCCAGCTCGCCACCTTCGGCGAGGCCACCACGCTGGAGAACTGGACCGAGGACGCGGTGACGATCTCGGGTGGCCCGGTCGGGCTGCTCGAGGCGCTCGCCGAGCGGCTGGCCGCGACCGGCGCCGCGCCGGCCGACGCCCCGGCCGAGGCCGAGCTCGACCGGCTGCTGCGCGAGGCCGCCCCGCCGCCCCCGGCCCGCTGGACGGGCCGGAAGGGCAGCGCCGGCGCCGCCGTCCTCGGCTACCTCGGCGAGCACGCGGACCGGCTCGCCGCCGAGGACCTGCGGGCCCGCCGGGACGAGGAGGACGCCGTCCACCAGCTGCGGGTCGCCGCGCGTCGGATGCGCAGCGCCCTGCAGGCCTTCTCGCCCGTCTGCGAGGGCCCCCGCGTCGAGGCGCTGATCGAGGAGTTGCGCTGGCTGGGCCGCGCCCTCGCCCCCGCCCGCGACAGCGAGGTCCAGGAGGAGCAGATCACCGCCGCCGTGCGGGCGCTGCCGCCCGAGCTGGTCCTCGGGCCGGTGCAGGCGCAGGTCACGCGGCACTTCGCGCGGGCGCGTGCCGAGGCCCGGGCCGCGGCGATCGCCGCGCTCGACGGCGAGCGCTACGCGGCGCTGCGCGGGGCGATCGAGCGCTTCCTGCAGGACCCGCCGCTGGCGAAGGGCGCCGGCTCGAAGAAGGCCGGGACGAAGGCGCTGTCGGCCGCGCTCAAGAAGGCGGACAAGCGCTTCGACAAGCGGGTCGCCGCCGCCCTCGATGCGCTCGCCTCGAGTGGGGACTCCGACACCGCCATCCACGACGCCCGCAAGGCCGGCAAGCGCCTGCGCTACGCCACCGAGCTGGCCGGCACCCCCAAGCAGGCCAGGAAGCTCAAGGCGATCACCAAGGCGCTGGGCGAGCACCAGGACCTCGTCGTCGGGCGGCAGCTGCTGCGCGAGCTGGGCGCGCAGGCGTCCGCGGAGGGCGAGAACGGCTTCACCTTCGGCATCCTCTACGGCCGCGCGCAGGCCGACGCCGAGCGGGTCGAGGAGCAGCTGCCGGAGCTGCGGCGGCACTGAGCGGAGCTTGCGGAGCGAGCATCGGCACTGAGCGGAGCGTGCATCGGCACCGCGCGGAGCGTGCATCGGCACCGCGCGGAGCGTGCATCGGCACTGAGCGGAGCGAGCGTCGGCACCGCGCGGAGCGTGCGGAGCGAGCATCGGCACCGCGAGGACTGACAGACTCGGCGCCATGGACGACGCACGGGACCCGGTGGGCGACCTCCGGCGGATCGCGTTCCTGCTGGAACGTGCGCACGAGTCGACCTACCGGGTCCGCGCCTTCCGCACCGCCGCCGCGGCCTTGCGCGGCAAGGACCCCGAGCAGCTCGCCGCGCTCGAGCGCTCCGGCGAGCTCCGCAACCTCAAGGGGGTCGGCGACGTCACCGCCCGGTGCGTCGCCGAGTCCCTGCGCGGCGAGGTGCCGGTCTACCTGCGACGCCTGGAGGCCACCGAGGGCGTCGAGCTGGACACGGCCGCGGCCGAGCTGCGGGAGGCGCTGCGCGGCGACTGTCACAGCCACACCGACCAGTCCGACGGCGGCTCCCCGCTGTGGGAGATGGTCGAGACCGCGATCACACTCGGGCACGACTACCTCGTGGTCACCGACCATTCGCCCCGGCTGACGGTGGCGAACGGGTTGTCCCCGGAGCGCCTGCGCCGCCAGCTGGAGCAGATCGCAGAACTCAACGCCGGTCTGTCCGGATTCCGGGTGCTCACCGGCATCGAGGTCGACATCCTCGACGACGGCGCCCTCGACCAGGAGGAGGAGCTGCTCGCCCAGCTCGACGTCGTCGTCGCCAGCGTGCACTCCAAGCTGCGGATGCCGCGGGACGAGATGACCGAGCGGATGCTCACCGCGGTCGCGAATCCGCACGTCGACGTGCTGGGGCACTGCACCGGGCGGATGGTCACGGGGAAGCGCAAGCGCCCGGAGTCCGAGTTCGACGCCGACGCGGTGTTCGCCGCCTCCGCGGAGCACGGCGTGGCCGTCGAGATCAACTCCCGGCCGGAGCGGCTGGACCCGCCGAAGCGTCTGCTGCGGCTGGCAGTGGAGGCGGGCTGCGAGTTCACCGTCGACACGGACGCGCACGCCCCGGGCCAGCTCGACTGGCTCGACTACGGCTGTACGCGGGCCGTGCAGTGCGGCGTGCCGACCGAGAGGATCCGCAACACCTGGGAGCTGGACGAGCTGCTCGCGGCGCGAACCTGACGCTCGACGGGGCTCAGCCCGGGTCCGGGTCGGCCAGCTCGAAGTCGGCGAAGTCGAAGCCGGGAGAGACCACGCACGAGACGAGCGCGGGCTCGCTGCCGAGCAGCCGCGCGGACTGCCACGCGCCGGCCGGGACGAGCTGCTGGGGATCGTGCTCCTGCAGCGTCCACGAGGGCCCGGCTCCGGGCTCCCGCCCGATCCGGAGGTCGACGGCCGACCCCGAGTGCCACAGCCACAGCTCGCTCGAGCGCACCCGGTGCCACCGTGACTCCCCGTCGAGCAGGTAGAGGATCGCGGTCGCGGTCGGTCGCGGACCGTGGTCGGTCTCGACGGTCACCGGCGAGGCCCAGGTCCGTCGGTACCAGCCTCCCTCCGGATGAGGGGCCAGGTCCAGCGCGGTGGCGAGGTGGGGCGGCGTCACCGGACGAGTGTCGCGGGCCCGGTCGGATCTTGTCACGTCCGGTGATCATGATCCGTGACGTGGTGTGATCGGATCGCGGAGTTCGTCGCCCCGTGTGCACGAACGGGGGTGACCCGACCGGGTGGCAGGGCTCGCATTGCTCACGATCTGCGGTGAAATGAGCGCAGTCCTGATGCTCGAGTGACGAGAGGTGCTGGCGATGCGCACGTCCGGTCTGATGCGGACCCTGGCCGTCGCGGCGAGCGGAGCGGCGCTGCTGACGCTCACCGCGTGTCCCGCCAGCGCGTCACAGAGCGGGTCGCAGGCGCCGCCGTCCTTCCCGGGGCAGTCGTCGCAGACGGCGTCGTCGCAGGCCCCCAACTCCCAGTGCCCGCAGACCGCGGCGGACACGCTGGGCTGGGGCACGCCGACCCGGCAGGCGGACTTCGACGGCACCTCGCTGCCCCCGGACTGGCACCCGTACGGCCCCGAGCCCGGCCACCAGAAGGAGGGGACCCGGACGCCGGCGGCCATCACCGTCGCGAACGGGCAGGCCACGATCAGCGGGGACGAGAAGGGCACCACCGGCGCGATGAGCTGGCACCCCGGGCAGCGGTACGGCCGCTGGGAGGTGTGCGTGAAGTCCGACCCGGGCCCCGGCGGCTACCACCCCGTGCTGCTGCTGTGGCCGGTGAAGGAGGACTGGCCGAAGGGCGGCGAGATCGACTGGATGGAGATCAGCGCCGACGACCGCCAGAGCACGGACTTCTTCCTGCACTACGGCGCCGACAACTCCCAGGAGAGCGGCTCGGTCCGGCACGACGCCACCGAGTGGACCGCGTACGCCCTGGAGTGGACGCCGAGGAAGATGACCGCCTACCTCGACGGCAAGGAGTGGTACTCCACCACGGAGACCAGCCACTTCCCGCCCGGCGCGATGAACATGACGGTGCAGCTGGACCTGTTCCCGCCCGCGGGCGGCAGCACGGCGATGCACCTGGACTGGGCGAAGCAGTGGGCGCTGCCGGAGAGCGAGCCGGCCGAGCTGTCGCTCGCGCCGGGCGCGCCCGCGACCGGGCAGCCCGACCTGCACCCCGACCGCACCCCCAAACCGGTCTCCGAGCTGCCGGCCGCGCCGCGACAGGACACGCCACAGCCCTCCGCGGCGCGACAGGACACACCGCAGCCGGCCACGAGCCTGCCGCAGCAGGGCGGCTGACCCCTGGACTCGTGGGTGGCGGGGCGATAGGTACTGGGGCCGTCCCGCCACCCACGACCTCGTGGACGGCGGCGATGCTGGGGAGCCCTCGCCGCCGTCCACACCGGTTCAGCACCCGGTCAGGGCGGCGCGTAGCTCGTCGGTCGTCGGCGGCTGGGCGCCCCGCCGGGAGCAGGTGATCGAGGCCGCGGTCACGCACTCCTCGAGCACCTCGTCGAGCGTGAGCGCGGGCAGACCGCGCAGGGCCTCCCGGCGGGCCGGTCCCAGCAGGTCCCGCGCATGCAGCGCGGCCAGCAGGGCCGCGGAGAAGCTGTCCCCGGCCCCCACGGTGTCGACGACCTCGACGGCCCGGCCCGGCATCGAGGTCCGGATCCCCTTCGCCGTCGCCGCCAGCACGCCGTCGCCGCCCAGGGTCACGGCGACCAGCGCCGGCCCGCGGGCCGCCCAGTCGTCGAGCACCTCGCCCGGCGGGACGTCGGGCAGCAGCCAGCGGAGGTCCTCGTCGCTGACCTTCACGACGTCGGCGACCGCGAGCATCTCGTGCACCCCGCGCAGCACCTCCGCGGGTTCGCCCATGAGCCGGGGCCGGCAGTTCGGGTCGTAGCTCACGGTGGCCGAGCCCACGGCCTTGACCATGAGCTCGCGCAGCACCGCGGAGCCGGGCTCGACGGTGAGCGCCAGCGACCCCGAGTGCAGCGCGACGACCCCGTCGAGCGCGCCGGTCAGCTCGTCGGCCGTCCACTGCCAGTCCGACGTGCCGTCGATGCGGAAGTCGTAGTCCGCGGCGCCGTCGGGCCCGACCTCGACGAGGGCCAGCGAGGACTGCTCGGGCGCGTCGACGACGTGGGACAGGTCGACGCCGTTGCCCTCCAGGTGCGTCCGCAGCCGCCGGCCCAGGAAGTCCGACCCGAGGCGGGCGAGCATCCGGGCGCCGACGCCGAGGCGCGCCAGGCCGACGGCGACGTTGGCGGGGCTGCCGCCGGGAGCGAACTCGAAGTACCCCTCGGCGGGGGCGGGGACGACGTCGACCAGCGCCTCGCCCGCAACCGCGATCACACCGTTGTCAGCCACGCGGACAGCGTGCCAGAGGAGGCCGCCGCGATCAGCTCCCGACGCGGGAGGCCAGGTTGGCCAGCACGCCGTCGTAGATCCGGGTCAGGCCCTTCGGGGCGAAGGTCCGCTCGAAGAACCCGCCGATGCCGCCGGCGCCGTTCCACGTCGTGGTGATCGTGACCAGGCTGGCGCCCTCGCCGGCCGGCGCGACGCGCCACGTCGTGACGAGCGAGGAGTTCGCGTCCGTCTCCACCACGGTGTCCGGCGTGGGCTGGGTGACGTCGGCCTTGACGTGGCGCACCCGCTTCTTCGTGGCGTGCAGCCTCCACGTCGCCGAGGTGCCCTCGCCCTGGCCGCCGGTCAGCACCGCGTAGTCGGTGAACTGCTCGGTCAGGATCTCCGGGCGGGTCTGCGCGTAGTCGGCGACGGCCGCCCGGACGTCCTCGACGGGGGCGGGGACGGTTCGCTCGGAGGTCGCGGTCACCTGTGCCATGCGTCCATCCTGCCCGGACCCGCGGGCCGGCGCCGCAGGGGCGCCTGGTAACTGTTCCCGGATGCGGAGGATTCCGGTCGTGGTCGTCGCCGGTTTCCTCGGCGCCGGCAAGACCACCTTGCTCAACCACCTCCTCGCGCACTCGCTCGACGCCCGGATCGGCGTGGTGGTCAACGACTTCGGGGCCGTCGGGATCGACGCGATGCTGGTCGGTGGCACGGACGCGATGGTGTCGCTGGGCAACGGCTGCCTGTGCTGCGCGGTGGGGGAGGACGGCGTCGGGCCGCTGCTCGACCGGCTGACCCGGCGCCGGGACGAGATCGACGTGATCGTGATCGAGGCCAGCGGGATCGCCGAGCCCGGCACGCTGGTGCAGCTGATCCTCGAGGCGGCCAATCCGCACCTGGTCTTCGGCGGCCTGGTCGAGGTGATCGACGCCGTCGAGTTCGAGGCCACGCGCCGGAAGCACCCGCAGGTCGACATGCACGTCGGGCTGGCGGACCTGCTGGTGCTCAACAAGGTCGACCGGGTCGACCCGGGGAAGGTGTGGCGGGTCCGGCGGCTGCTCCGCGAGGCCAACGGGCTCGCACCGATCGTCCCGGCCGAGCACGGCGTCGTCGATCCCCGGCTGCTGTTCGACATCGAGGTGGTGCCCGGCCGGCAGCTGCTGCTCGGGGAGCGGGTGGCCGCCGACGGCGACCACGCCGGCCACCTCCACGCGGCCTACGACAGTGTCTCGTTCGTCTCCGACGCCCCGATGGACCCGCAACGGCTGCGGGACCTGCTCGACCGGCGGCCCGCCGGCGTCTACCGGATCAAGGGGTTCGTGGCGTTCGGGGTGCCCGGCCACCGGCAGAAGTACGTGCTGCACACCGTTGGCCGGTACGTCCGCTTCCGCCGCGCCCGCTGGGAGCCCGGCGAGCCCCGCCGTACCAGTCTGGTGCTGATCGGCGCGGGGATCGACACCGCCGCCGTCGAGGCCGAGCTGGCGGCCTGCGTGGCGGACGACTCGTCGCGCACGGACGCCGACGCCATGCTCCCCGTGCTGCGCTACACGTTCGGCGCCTGAGCCGCGCGCGACCCCGGCGGCGGGAGGCTACTCGGGCGTAACATCGGTGTGTGATCGCTCGCGCCGCGCGGGTCCTCGGTCTGCGACTCGCCCTCCGGTTCCTCTTCGGACTGCCGCGGCCGCTGAAGAGGCTGCTGGCGGGGCGCGAGGTGCGCCTGGAGGGCCAGCTCCTCGACCTCGACCTGCAGCTGCTCAACCGGGCCGGGGAGTGGCTCGCGCGGCTGACCGCGGCGAGCGGGCAGATGGGCGCGGCGGCCCTGGCCGAGCAGCGCCGACAGGCCGACGACGCCGCCGAGCTGGCGGCCGAGGGGCTGTTCGACGACGTCGTGACCCGGGACCTGGAGGTCGCGGGCGCCGACGGGCCGATCCCGGCCCGGCTCTACGTGCCGCCGGGCCCGCACGGTCCCGCCGGTCGCTCCGGCCTGCTCGTCTACTTCCACGGCGGGGGGTTCGTGCTGGGCAGCATCGCCTCCGCCGACCCGCTCTGCCGCCTGCTCGCGGCGCAGGCCGGCGTCCGGGTGCTGTCGGTGGAGTACCGGCTCGCACCCGAGCACCCGTACCCCGCCGCGCTCGACGACGCCCTGGCCGCCTACCGCCACGTCCTCGCGCACGCGGAGGACCTCGACGCCGAGAAGACGCTGGTCGCGGTGGGTGGCGACAGCGCGGGCGCGAACCTGGCACTGGTGGTGGCGCACGAGCAGGCGGTGCGGGGCGAGCCCGTGCCCGCCTTCGTCGTGGCCCTCTACCCGGCGACCGACGCCGACCGGACCGGCGGCTCGCGCGTCGCGTTCGGGTCCGGGTTCGGGATCAGCGCCGAGGTGCTCGCCGCGATGGAGCAGATGTACCTGCCCGACGGCGTTCCTCCGGACGACGACCGCGGCGCCATCCTGCGCGCCGACGACCTGTCCGGCATGCCGCCGGTCTACCTGGCGACCGCGGGCTTCGACCCGCTGCGCGACGAGGGGGAGGAGCTGGCCGAACGGCTGCACGAGGCGGGTGTCCCGGTCGTCGCGCGGCGGTTCCCCGGGCTCATCCACGGCTACGCCAGCTTCACCGCGATCAGCCGTGCCGCCCACGACGCCACCTTCGACGCCGCCAGCGCGCTCAGGGCCGGGCTCGCGCTGGCCGACCGCGAGGCCGCCCCGCTGCGCACGGCCTGAGCTACGCCTGGGCGTGGGTCCCGAGCTCGTCGAGCACCTTGTCCGCGGCGATCGGACCGATGCCGGAGTACCACAGGTCGTCGGACACCTCGTGCGCACGGCCCTGGGCCACCGCCGGGACGGCCGGCCAGAGCGGGCCGCCGAGCACGCTCGCCTGGTCCTTGCCGCCCGCCGCGCCGTAGGCGGCGTAGAAGAGCCGGTCGCCGTCGGCCTGGCCGATCTGCTCCGCGGACACCTCGGCGAACGTCCCCGGGACGCGCTGGCTCGCGGGCCGGGCCAGGCCGGCGTCGGCGAGGATCGTGCCGATGAAGGAGCCCTCGCCGTAGAGCCGGACCGAGCCACCGGTGAAGCGGACCATGCTGATCGTGGTGCCCGGCGCGAACCGCGCGCCGGTCTCCTTCGCCTTGGCCCGGTAGTCGGCCAGGATCCGCTCCGCCTCGGCCTCCCGGCCCAGCGCCCGGCCCGCCACCTGCAGGTTCTCGCGCCATGCGACGCCGACGCGCTCCGCGAACACTGTCGGCGCGATCGCGCTGAGCTGCGGGTAGAGGGCCTCGTGCCGGACCTTGTTGGACAGGATCAGGTCCGGCCTCAGGCCCGCGATCGTCTCGAGGTCGAGGTCCGCCTGCGTGCCGATGTTCGTGACGCCGGTGGTCCGGTCGGCGAGATAGCTCGGCAGCGGGCCGTCGGCCACGGGCGAGGTCGCCCCGACCGGGGTGACGCCGAGCGCGAGCACGCTGTCCAGCTCGCCGGTGTCGAGCACCACGACCCGCTGCGGGGCCACGGGAATCTCGGAGGTACCCATGGCGTGGACGACGGTCCGCGTCGCCGGCGGGGAGCCGGTCGCGGTGTCGTCGGACGATCCGCACGCGGCGAGTGAGCAGGCCAGGACGAGCCCGGCCAGGACGGACATGAGGCGACGCACCACAGCTCCCGAGATCGTGAAGGGTTGCCTGACCTTACCGGGCAGATCGGACCTTCTTCGCTGTGATCGAGCCCGCTCCCGTCCCGGTGAGTGCTCCGTCACTTTCCGACGTCGTAACGGGCCTCTCGACAGTTTCGATTGATGGCGTGGCGGCGCTCTTCCCCGGCGCGGACGCCGCCCACTTCTCCCCGGTGCGACCAGCAAGAGCAAGAGGCAATGAGCACGTTTCCCGGCGACGCGTCCGTCGACTTCGTCAAGCAGGCCCCGGCCGACCGGCTGCCCACCCTCATCCGCACCCGGTCGGGCTATCGCGTGTTCGATCCCATGCTGATCGCCGGGACCCATTATCAGATCGACGACTCCGGCACCCTCGTCTGGACGCGGCTCCCCGCGGGCTCGACGGCGCTCGCCGTCCTCGCGGTCGGGGCCGTCTCCGGGCTCCTGCTGGGCGACGGCTGGCTCCTCACCCTGATGTGGTTCGCCGCCGGTGTCGTGGTCGGTACCGGCCTGGCGGGGCTCGTGCTCACGCTCGTGCACGCGATGGACAGCCCCGAGCGCCGCTATCGCAACCGGACCTGCGGAGCGCCGTACTCCACGGACGTCACCGACCGCGGATCGCGCGCCTGGGAGCTGTGCGTGCAGGCCGAGCGCCTGGCCGCCACCCGGTCCTGGGTCGCGGGGCGGGTCGACCGCGGGCGTCAGCTGCCCGAGCTTCTGTGGGCGGGCGTGCTGGGCTCCGGCTGGGCGGCCGAGGAGATCGGCCGCATGGCCAACCCGTCCACCGGCCCGGACCTGCGCGCGCCGGCCTGATCACGACCACGGCGTCACGGGACGCTCCTGGCGTCGCCCGTCGACGACGACGTCGAGCCGTTCGGTGAAGAAGCAGACGAGGTCGCGCACGTGGGCGGCCTCGTGCAACGGCTCCAGGTAGGTCCAGGCCAGGTCCGGCACACGTCGCTCGCCGGCGGTCACCGTCCAGTACGACGCCTCGCCCTTGTAGGCGCAGCGCGTGCGGGTCGGGGTCGGCTCGAGCGGCGCGACGACGTCCTCCCGGGGCAGGTAGTACCGCGTCGGCAGCATCGTCTCGAACAGCAGCACCGGCCGCCGCGACGCGGCGAGCAGCACGCCGTCGAGCTCCAGCCGGACGTGCCGCGACGAGGCCAGGACGTCCACGCGGTGGAACGGGTCCCGGGGGTGCGAGACGTTCGGCTCGTCCTCCTCGAACCAGGCGTCGAACGCGTCGAAGTCGAGGACGACGTACCCCGCGAGGTCGGGATCGGCGAGCCGGAGCGCGGCCACGCTCCGGGTTCCGGTCACGACGTCGACCGGCCGCCCGTCCGCCGTGTGCACGCCGAAGGGCACGGACGGGTCGAGGACCGGCCGGTCGGAGACCGAGGCCAGGGTGACGCCCCGCGGGTGCGCGCTCGTCGGCGTGTCGGCCGGCGTGAGGCGCGCCGCGACGTCCTCCTCCGGCACTGCATAGCTCGGTACGACCCGCCGCGGCTCCCACAGCAGCACCGCCCGGGTGGAGTCGACCACCGTCTCCCCGCCCAGGCGCGCCCGGATGCGCTTCGCCACCGGCTCGTGGCGGGTCTCGTCGAGCGTGGCGAACAGGGCCGCGTGCTGCAGGACGCTCATGCGGGCATCCTCCGCGCGTCCGTCCGGTCCCGCGCCACCTCCGGTGGATGAGCGGCCGTCTCACACGTTGACCAGGACGATGCCGGTGGCGACGACCGCGGCGGCGACCGCACGCCCGGTCCCGAAGCGCTCCCCGAGGAACACCGTGCCGATCACGGCCCCGACGACGATGCTCGTCTCCCGCAGGGCCGCGACGGCCGCGGTCGCCCCACTCGTCTGGGCGACGAGCACCAACCCGTAGGCCGCGATCGACACCAGTCCGCCGCCGAGGCCCGCGAGCACCACCGGCCGGGTCACCGTGAGCAGGCCCCGCTTCCTGCGGGCGAGCGCGATCACGGGCATCACCGGGCCCTGGAGCAGGAACATCCACGCCGCGTAGACCGGCACCGGTGTCGTGCCGACCGCCGTGGCGTCGACGACGGTGTAGCCGGCGATGAGGAACCCCGTGGCCACGGCGGCGCCCAGGGCGGGCAGCGTCGCGCGCGAGATCCGTCCCCCGTCGAGCGCCAGGCTGATCAAACCCACGGAGATCACCACGATCCCGGCCAGCTGCACTGCCGGCAGGTCGTGCCCCAGCGCCACCTCGAGCACCGCGACCACCCACGGAGCGGTTCCCCGCGCGACCGGGTAGACCTGGCTGAACTCCCCGAGCTGGTAGCTCGCCCACAACAGCAGGACGTAGACGACGTGGAGGCCGGCCGAGGCCAGGACGAACGGCCACGCCGCGGCGGGCGGCGGCCCCAGCGCGAGGACCGCGACCCCGCCCACCAGGACATAGGCGGTCCCGATCAACGCGAACCCCACGAGACGGTCGGGAACGCCGTGGGCGACGGCGTTCCACACCGCGTGCAGGACCGCGGCCAGCAGCGTGAGCGCGACGACCCCGGCGGACAACCCATGGCCACCGGTGAGAGCGAGTGGTGCGAGAGCAGCGAGGACGGGTGCCACCGATCAGGCTCCTCGGCGTCGGTCCCGTCCGGAGACGGGCACGTCGAACACGGAGCCCTCGGGGCTTCTGTCCCGTCAGGTGTCGGCGCCCCGACAAGGTCGAGTGGCCGTGGCGCCGCTCGGTCCAGACCCCGACCACCCTGGTTGTGGGTCGGGCGGCGGGCAGCGGGCGGAACCCTAGGCGCAACCACGTGCTGGGTGGGACCGTACTCGCCTGCCCCGTCCGTCGCAGGGAGCGCGGCATCGGAGTGCCGGTGCTGCGTACTCCCAGCGCTGCGACCTGCCGGACCGCCGGGAGAAGGGGCGGGCCCGATGCGTTGACGTTCGAGGAGGGACGTGTGGGCGACCGCGACGGTCCGACGACGTGCGTAAGCGTGAACCCGCGGCCGCGGAGTAGCCGATCGAGGCGGGGACGACATCGCGGTCCGCGCGCGAGGCAAGGCGGCACCGTGGGCTCGTGGATCGGCGGCGGTGGGTGGAAGGAAGGTCGCTGGGCGGCTGCCCACCGGTCCAGCGCACGGGGTGTGCGTCCGAGGTCGCCGTCGAGAGGCCCACGGCGGGGAGCGGCGGGGAGCGGCGGGGACGCGGCCGAGGTCGGGCGGGTCGAGGAAGACCACGTTCTCGTTGCGCTACGGCGCCGGGCGCACTCGAGTCGAGTGCGTCCCCGGCTCCGCTCCCGAAGGCATACGGGATCGCGTGGGGTCCCCAGGGACGATGGCGCCTACGGACGGTGGCGGCGCCGCGTGGGTCGAGCCGGAGCGCCCTCGTCAGAAGGGCGGCGGCTCGTCGAGGTCGGTGGCCGGTGGAGGTGGTGGTCGGGGTTCCTCGAGTGTGGTCGGGGGTCGCCAGACGATCAGGGGTGGGTCGGGGCGGTCGTCGCTCTCGTCGGTCTCGCCGTCGGGGTCGGGGTCGGCGCAGCAGCCGTCGTGCTCGGGTGGGACGGGCAGTGGTGGGGGTGGTGGCGGGAGCAGGGGTTCGGCGCGGGTGCGGTAGGTGCGGCCGAGCGGGCTGCGCCAGAGGAACACGCCGGGTTGGGGTTGGGTGAGGGTCCAGCCGCGGTGTTTGAGGCCGTGGTCGTGGCGGCAGATCGGGCCGAGGTCGTCGGCGGTGGTGGGGCCGCCGTGGGCGTGGTCGCGGGTGTGGTCCAGGTCGGTCGTCCGTGCCGGGGCCAGGCAGCCGGTGAAGGTGCAGTGTCGGTCGCGGAGCTCGACGTGGCGGCGTAGCCCGGTGTGCGGGAACCGGGCGGTGGGGTTGTCGTCGAGGGTGCGGCCGCGGGCGGTGAGGATCTCGGCCAGCACCGGGCGCCAGGAGTCCGGTAGGTCGCTGGCGGGGGCGGTGAGGCGGGTGAGCAGGTCGGCGTCGACGAGCAGGTCGACCAGTCCGGGCGCCGCCGGGTCGGTGGGCGCGCTCGGGGCGGTGAGATCGCTGAGTTGTGGTCGGGTGCGTAGGGCGCCGGCGCGGATGAGGCGTCCGTCGGGTCCGGTGAGGGCGTAGCGCCAGGGCGCGCGGTGTTGGTTGGCGACGAGCCGGCGGGCCCGCGAGGCGGGCAACGGGCCGAGCGCGGGCAGGGTGGCGGGGCGTTCGTCGAGCCCGAGCAGGGTGGACAGCGCGATCTGCACGTGCACCCC
>NZ_JAJTTE010000074.1 GCF_021343995.1 Pseudonocardia terrae
CAAGCGACTCCAGGCCGCTTGACCGGGGATCTCCGAGCGAAGAGTCTCGAATGACCCGGCCCGGTCCGCGCCCCGAACGGCGCGGACCGGGCCGGTCCCGTGCTCGGCCGCTGATCGTCGCGAGCACCGCCTCCGCCGCGCGGGTCGGTCCAAGATCGACTCGCAGGCCCGCGACACGACGCGGCGCTGCGACGAGGGGTCACCACCAGGCTCAGTGCCGCGAGCGCAGGGCCTTTTTGTCGATCTTGCCGATTGCGGTGGTGGGCAGCGCGTCGACCAGGAGGATCTGCTTCGGCGCCTGGACGGCGCCCTTGAGCTCGCGGACATGGCCGCTCAGGTCCGTGGCGGTGGCGGCGGACCCCGGCCGCAGGACGACGGCGGCGGTCACCGCCTCGCCCCACCGCTCGTCGGGGATGCCGTAGACCGCCGCGGCGGCGACGGAGGGGTGGGAGGTGAGGGCGTCCTCGACCTCCCGCGGGTAGACGTTGAACCCGCCGCTGATGATCATGTCCTTGAGGCGGTCGACGATGGTCAGGAAGCCGCGCTCGTCGCGCCGGGCGAGGTCGCCGGTGTGGAGCCATCCGTCGGCGAGGGTCTCGGCGGTGAGCTCGGGCTTGCCGACGTAGCCCTCCATCACGAAGGGTCCGCGGACGCAGATCTCCCCCGTCTCGCCCGTCGGCACCTTGGCGCCGTCGGGGTCCAGAAGGGTGACCTCGTTCGGCGAGACCGGCACCCCGCAGGACCCGACCAGTGCGGGGTCCTGGTGCTCGTCCCGCCGCAGCACGCTGATCGGGTAGCACTCCGTCTGGCCGTAGAGGTGCGAGAAGACCGGACCGAACCGCTCGGTGGCCTGTGCCAGCCGGGTGGGCGAGATCGGGGCGGCCCCGTAGAGGACGAGCTCGAGCGAGCTCAGGTCGGTGCGGGACAGCGCAGGTTCGTCGAGCAGGGAGTAGATCATCGTGGGCACCGCGAGGGTCATCGTGATGCGGTCCCGCTCGACCGCGGCCAGCACCCGGCCAGGGTCGAACGCCTGGTGGAGGTGGACGGTGCCGCCACGCAGGAGCACAGGCAGGACCTTGGTGCCGCCGACGTGGCTGATCGGTGCCACCGCGAGGTAGCGGGCGCCGACCGGCACCTCGAAGTCCGACAGGACCGCCTGCACGGCGCGGCTGAGCGCCCGGTGTCGCCGCACGGCACCCTTGGGCGTCCCCGTGGTGCCGCCGGTGTAGTTGACCAGGCCGATCTCGTCCGACCGGGCCGTGTCCACCGCGCGGACGGAGCCGACCGCATGCGCCTCGGCCAGCAGGTCCGGCCCCCCGACCTCGCCCCCGAGCCCGAACACGTGGACGCCGTCCGCCTGCTCGGCCAGCTCGTGGGCCCGGATGGCGTGCGTGCGCACGTCGACCAGGCAGGCGGCCGCGTCGAGGTCGGCGAGCTGGTAGAGCTGGTCCTGGAGCGACCCCTTCGGGTGCAGCGGCGAGGACACCATGCCACACGCCTGGACGGCGACTCCTGCGCACCAGACCGCGACGCTGTTGCCGCCCAGCAGGCCCACCCGGTCCCCGCGGCGGAGGCCCTTCGCCTGGAGCACGGTCTGAATCCGGCCGATCAGCTCGAGGACGGCGCCGTACGTGAGGGATTCCGCGCCGTCGACGAACGCCACGCGGTCCGGGTAGCGGCGCAGCGCCCGCAGGGTGAGCTCGCTGACCGTCGGCCCCACCCACGGGACCTCCTCGGGTACGGGCCGCGCCGTGATGCCGGGCCACCGGACGCCCTCGCCGTGCTCCGCCCGCGACGACAACGAATGGTGGGAGACCGTCATCGATTCCTCCGTGCGACGTCGAACGGGATGTGGGGAGGGCGGCTCCGCGCCGCCTCCTCCGGAGACCGAGTCAAACAACGATCACGGGCCTCGGCAACGAGGTCGGGCCTATCGGATCGTGAGGCGAGAGCTATGGGGGCATAGGCAGCGCCTCACGCCGGTATCGGCGGCACGTCCTTGCCGACGGTGTCGGAGTCGATGTTCGCTGGGTCCGGCGCCCGGCGTCCCCGGCGCGCGACGGCGACGCGACACGACGGTGTGGAGGTGCCATGACGGCGCACGAGGGGCTCGGACGGCTACCGGCCGCGATCACGGACCGGCTGCGGCTACCGGTGATCGCCGCCCCGATGCTGCGGGTGTCCGGGCCCGAGCTCGTCTCCGCGTGCTGCAACGCCGGTGTCATCGGGGCCTTCCCCACGGCGAACGCGCGGTCCACGGCCGAGCTCGACGAGTGGTTCGCCGAGATCGCCGCGAGCACCTCGGCGGATGCCCCGCCCTGTGCCGCGAACATCATCATCCGGTCGCCGCGCGCGGAAGCGGACCTGGAGGTGATCGCCAGGCACCGCGTCCAGGTGGTCATCACGAGCGTGGGATCGCCCGCGGGCGTGGTCGCGCCGCTGCACGAGGCGGGCGCGCTCGTGCTTGCAGACGTCGCAACACTCACGCACGCCCAACGCGCCGTGGCCGCGGGGGCCGATGCACTCATCCTGCTCTCCGCCGGTGCGGGCGGACAGACCGGCTGGATGAACCCGTTCGCCTTCGTCCGCGCGGTGCGGGCCTTCTTCGACGGCCCGATCGTCCTGGCAGGCGGGATCAGCGACGGCCACGCGCTGCGGGCAGCGCGGGTGCTCGGCTGCGACCTGGCCTACATGGGTACGCGGTTCATCGCCGCGGAGGAGAGCCGCGCGGCGCCCGAGTACAAGCAGATGCTGGTCGACTCCACCCTCGACGACGTCGTCCTCACCCGGGCCTTCACCGGGCTCGCAACCAGCATGCTCCGCCCGTCCATCGTCGCCGCCGGCCTCGACCCCGCCACCCTCGACGAGATGGTCACGCCGGAGAGCGCGGCCGTCCTGTTCGGTGGCGGGGCGAGTCCGCGGCGCTGGACCGACGTCCGGAGCGCGGGGCACACCGTCTCCGGGGTCGACGCCGTGCGCCCCGCCGCCGAGATCGTCGAGCAGGTGCACACGGAGTTCACGAAGGCCGAGTGAGCCCCGATCCCGCAGGCCACGCCCATGAGGTCGTGGCCTGCGACCGGCTCAGCGCCGGGCATCGAGCGACGCGACGGCGTTCCGGCCGCGGAACAGGCTGTCGGAGCCCCGTGCCGTCAGTCCGCCGTCGACCATGATCGTCGCCCCGGAGACGTACGACGCGTCCTCGGACGCCAGGAACGCGACGGCCGACGCCACCTCGTCGGGCCTGCCCTGGCGGGCGAGCGCCGGCAGCGCGTTGCGGAGGGTGCTGATCCCCGCGCCGTTGCCCATGCTGCGCCGACCCATGGCGGAGTCGATCAGGCCCAGGACCACCGTGTTCGCCCTGATCCCGTCCATCCCGTACCGGACGGCGATGTGGCGGGCCAGCGCGAGCTGGGCCGCCTTGGACGTCTCGTAGCCGAGGTCGAACCCGCTGCCCTGCACGCCGGCGATCGAGCTGACGAACACGAACGCACCGCGCCCGCGCTCCACCATGGACGGCAGCACCCGCTGGGCCGTGACCCAGTGGCTGCGCACGTTGACGTGCATCGCGAAGTCGAACTGCTCCTCGCTCTGCCGGGAGATCGGGCCTCCTCCACCGATGCCGACGTTGCCGATCACGACGTCCACCGGCCCGAGCTCGCGCTCGGTCCGGTCCACGGCCGCGCGGCAGGCGTCGGGGTCGGAGGCATCCGCCGCGATCGCCAGACCCGGCTCCGCCAGCAGCGCGACGGTCTGCGCCGCCCGCTCCTCGCTGAGGTCGGTCACGGCGACCCGTGCGCCCTCCTCCGCGAGCCTGCACGCGATCGCCCGTCCGTTGCCCGTCGCCGTCGGGTCGTCGGGCAGACCGTCGACGCCGCCGCCGAGCACCAGCACGGTGGCGTCCGCGAAGCGTCCGTACCCCTCCGGCACGGGTCAGCTCCTCGCCGACGCGGTCGACCGGGCGGCCGGCCAGCCGGGGGTGTCGTCCTCGCGCTCGACGCCGGCGGCGTTGAGGAACCCGGCGAGCATCCGGTAGAAGCCCGGGAGCAGCAGGATCTCGATGACCGTGCCCTCGTCGTGGGCCGTGGTGAGCTCGGCCCAGAGCTCGGCGCCCAGCGTGTCGGTCGCGACCAGCTCGTCGACCACGCGCAGGAGCAGCGCGTCGGCCGCCGACCAACCCTCGACGCCCGGCTGCACGATCCGGTCGATCTCCTCGTCGGTCACACCCGCCTTGGCGCCGATGATCATGTGTTGCCCGAACTCGTACTCCGAGCCGGAGTGGTGCGCGCTGCGCAGGATCATCAGCTCGCGCGCCCGCGCGTCCAGCCGGTGGTCCCGAAACAGGAACACGGTGCCCATGGGCCGGAGCTTGGCCAGCAGCGCGGGGTGGTGCGCGAGCGTGCGGAAGATGTTCAGCGGCTCGCCGCGCTGGAGCGCGGTGCCCATCAGCCGGAGCTGCTCGGCGTCGGGCGACGCCACGGGCGCGAGACGGGGGGACATGGCACTCCTCATCGTGACCGTCCGAGCGACGGCCCGCGGGGAGCATCACGCCCGCGAGCCGAACCGACCCACGGATCACGCGGCTCGCTCCCTCGGAAACCTGTGCGAGCCGGGGAACCGGCCCGCCGACAGCAGACCATCGCGGACGCGTGCGCGGCAAAGAGACGCTGCCGTACGGTTCGACAGGCAGAACCTATTCGACCGAGCGCCTGGTCGCTCAGCCCAGTGTGGACCCCCGCGCCACCAGCTCGACCGGCTCGGAGGGGATCTCCCAGGGCACCTGCCTGCCGGAGACGACGTCGTCCAGCCGGTCCCCCAGGGTCCGCAGCGCGGGCACCTCGCCGATCGCGACGGACGTCAGCTGGGGGCTGAGCAGCCGGGCGATGGGTGAGTCGTCAGAGCCGACCACGGCGAGGTCGGTGGGCACACGTAACCCGAGCTCCGCCAGGGCGGCGTAGACGACGACGGCGAGATCGTCCGACTGGCACACCACGGCGGTCGGGCGGGGGTCGTCCCGCAGGGCCGCGCGCAGCGCCTCCTCGGCGGCGGTCACCGACTGCTCGGCCCACACCGGCCGGACGGTGCCGCCGACCGGCCCGACCACATCCCGCAGCCCCTCCGTCCGGTAGTCCGCGACCGGGGCGGACAGCGGGCCGGGCGTCGCGACATACACCAGGTGGCGGTGTCCCCGTTCAACGAGGTGCGCGCCGATCCGGGCGCCGATGTCCACCTGACTGAAGGTCACCGTGTGCACGCCGGGCACCGGGCGCTCCCCGAACCCGAGGATCCCCGCTGCCCCGCCCGCCCGGAGCACCCGCACCACCTGTGGGGTCAACACGGCGGCGGGGGCGATGACCCCGACGGGGTGCACCTGTCCGTAGGTGGCCAAGAGGCGCTCCGCGTCCACTCCGGCCCGGACCTGGATGAGGGCGTGATAGCCGCGCTCCTCGAGCCGGGTCACCGTGGTCGCCATCAGGTCCGCGACGAGCGGGCCGATCGGCCAGCTCCCCACCGCGAACAGGACCAGTCGGTTGCCGCCGCGGCGCAGGTTCACGGCCGCGGCGTTCGGCAGGTACCCGAGGTCCTCGGCCACGGCCCGGACGTGCTGACGCGTGGCCTCCGAGATCCGCTGGGTGGTCGAACCGTTCAGCACGTAACTGACGGTCGCGCGCGAGACCCCCGCCGCGCGCGCCACGTCCGCCGCCGTCAGCCGGGGGGTGCTGGTCATCGCGTCCTCTCCTGGCCCGTCACCTCCCCGAGACGATACTCGTGCTTGACTCGTGTCAAGCACCAGCCTTACGGTCTCGACACACCCGGCCCGGCCGCTCCGCCGGTCGAGCCACCCCCGCCGTCATCCATCCCCGACGGCATCGCAGTGTCCCCAGATTTGTCCTGTCAACACTACGAGACGACAGCACGTCACGATGACGTGCAGTCCCGGTCGAAGGAGACCAGCGTGGGTCGACCTCGTGTCACGTCATGGCGGGCGGCGGTGGCTGCGGCCGTCGCCGCGGCGAGCCTCGTGCTCGCGGGCTGCGGGTCCGGCGGCGGGTCCGCCGCCGCCACCGACGGTGAGCTGACCGTCGCCGTACCCAGTGCCGTGAGCAGCCTCAACCCGATCAAGATCGGGACGGGCATCCCGGACCAGTTCTTCGTCCAGCCCGCGTACGACTCGCTGATCGTGCGGTCGTCCGACGGCACCCTCGTGCCCGGTCTGGCCACCGAGTGGGCCTACACGGATGCGACCAACCGGACCTTCCAGCTCACCCTGCGCGAGGGCGTGGCCTTCAGCGACGGGACCCCGCTCGACGCCGCCGCCGTGAAGCAGTGGATGGAGTACTTCAAGGGCGGCAACGGACTGTTCTCGTCGCGATTCGCGAACGTCACCTCGATCGACGTCGACGGACCGCAGCGGCTCACCATGCACCTGGCCGCCAGCGACGCGGCGTGGCCCGAGAGTCTCACCCAGGACCGGTACGGCTACGTGATCTCCCCCAAGGGCATCGCGAACCCGGATGCGCTGGGTACGGCGTCGTTCGGAGCGGGTCCCTATGTGCTCGACCCCGCGGCGACGGTCAGTGGGTCGGTGTACTCCTACACCCGGAACCCGAGCTACTGGAACCCCGAGCAGCAGCACTGGGACCGCCTCACGATCAAGGTCGTCCCCGATGCGGCCGCCCGACTCAGCGCCGTCCAGAGCGGCCAGGCGGACGTCGCCGTCGGCGACGCGACCACCGCGTCGACCGCGCAGACCGGTCGATCCGCGATCGACGTCGTGACCGCGCCGTACCTGTGGAACTCCTTGATCCTTCTCGACCGCGGCGGCGCGCTGCAGCCCGCCCTCGGCGACGCCCGGGTCCGCCAGGCGCTGAACTTCGCCGTCGACCGGACCGCCGTGGCGAAGGCCGTGTTCCGGGACTTCGGCGACCCGAACGTCTCGATGCTGACCCCGGAGATGACCGGGTTCGCCCAAGCCACCGAGGACCGGTACTCCTACGACCCTGCCAAGGCGAAGGCGCTGCTGGCCGAGGCGGGCTACCCGAACGGCTTCACCCTCGACGTGATCGTCAGCAACCGCAACGGACTGGAGTCGACGTTCGCCCAGTCCCTGACCAGTTATTACGACGCGATCGGCGTGAAGCTGACCCTGCACCAGATGGAGCGCGGCGCCGCCGTCCAGGCGCTGCGGAACAAGCAGTACCCCGCGATGGTGTTCTTCGGCCAGGTGGAGGCCCCCAACCTGCTCACCCAGGAGCAACTGCAGGCCTCCTCGGGCGTACTGAACCCCTGGGAGACCACCGACGCGCCGCTGCAGGACCTCTACGCGCGCTTCCAGGCCACGCCGGCGGGCCCCGAGCAGACCGCGCTGCAGGAGCAGATGCAGGCCCGGATCGTCGACCAGGGCCTCTACGTCCCGATCAGCACGCTGCAGGCCGTCTACTTCGTGCGCGAGGGCGTAACCGGCGTCGAGGTGAGCGGCGGTGAGCCGATCATGAACCTCTACACCCTGCGGCCCGCGGCCGACACGACCGACTGAGCTCCGCCACCACAGGACCACGGCCCGGGACGCGCGCCGCAGAGACCGTCCCGGGCCGGGCCACCACCGGCCCCAGGAGGCCCTCATGCCCTACGCCGACCTGACCACCCACCGCCTGTACTACGAGACGCAGGGCCCCGAGTCGGGCGAACCCCTGGTCCTGATCCATGGCCTCGGGGCGCAGCTCATCGCCTGGTTCCCCGGGTTCGTCGCCGAGTTGGAGAAGCACGACTTCCGCGTCGTCCTGTTCGACAACCGCGACATCGGACTGTCGTCGGAGTTCCCACACGACGCGCTCTACACCGTCGACGACATGGCGGCGGACGTCGTCGGCCTGATGGACCACCTCGGCCTGGACAGCGCCCACATCGCGGGCCAGTCGATGGGCGGGATGATCGCCCAGCAGTTCGCGATCACCTACCCCGAGCGTCTGCGCAGCCTGTGCTCCATCTACTCGGCGCCGCACATCGGCTTCCGCCGCACCGATGACCCCTACGTGCAGGAGGTGCGCGGCAGGCGGCCCGCCGCCGACCGCGACTCCGCCATCGCGCACTACATCGAGCAGGAGCGGATCTCCGGCCTCGACGGGCTCACCGAGCAGGAGATCCTGGAGTTCGCCACGGCGGTGTACGACCGCAGCCACCGGCCGGACGGCCAGGCCCGACAGCAGCGCGCGATCATGGACGCGCCCGACCGCAGGCCGGGTCTCGCGGGGATCACGGTGCCCACCGTCGTCATCCACGGCCGCGACGACCGACTGATCGACTTCACCGGCGGCATCGCGACGGCGCAGGCCGTCCCCGACTCCGAACTGCACGTCTACGCCGGCATGGGGCACCAGATCCCGCCCCACTTGTGGTCGGACACCGCCGGAGTGATCGCCCGCAACGCGCGGCGCCGCCTCCCGGACCGGGCGGTGTGCGCATGATCCGGATGGTCGCGGGCAGGCTCGCGTTGTCCATCCCCCTCGTGCTCATCGTGACCGCGGTGGTGTTCGTGCTGATGAACGCACTGCCCGGCAACGCCGCCTCCGCCATCCTCGGCACCAACGCCACCCCCGAGGCGATCGAGAGCCTCACCCGCGAGCTCGGTCTCGACCAGCCGGTGTGGGCCCAGTACTGGACCTGGCTCTCCGGCGTCCTGCAGGGCGACCTCGGGGTGTCGATCTTCAACAACGAGCCGGTGACCGACCTCGTCAACGCCCGGTTCGGCGTCACGCTGCTGCTGCTCGTGGGTGCCCTCGGCGTGGCGATCGTCGCGGGCGTCTCGGTCGGCGTGCTGACCGCGCGCCGCCAGGGCTGGGTCAGCCGGGTGATCGACGTGCTCGCCATCGCGGGCTTCGCGGTCCCCGCCTTCTGGCTGGCCCTGCTCCTGATCTACCTCTTCGCCGTCCAGCTGGCGCTGCTGCCCGCCACCGGCTACGTCCCGTTCCTCGACGATCCCCTCGAGTGGTACTACTCGCTCGTGCTGCCGGTGCTCGCCCTCGCCGCCGGGATGATCACCTCGCTCGCCAAGCAGACCCGCGACTCGATGCTCGAGGTGCTGGCGAGCCCGTACGTGACCGCGCTGCGCGCCAACGGGATCCGCGAGCGCAGCGTCGTGTTCAAGCACGCCCTGCGCAACGCCGCCATCCCGATCGTCACGGTGGTCGGCGTGCTGTTCGTCGGCTCGCTCACCGGCGCCGTGGTCATCGAGTCCATCTTCGTGCTGCCGGGCCTCGGTACCACGGTCGTGACGGCCACCGCCCAGCGCGACATCCCGGTCATCCTGGGCGCGGCGCTCTACCTGACGCTGCTGGTCGTCGCGATCAACATCCTCACCGACCTCGCCTACGGCTGGCTCAACCCGAAGGTGCGCGCGCGATGACCCTCGACTCCCTGTCCCGAACCGACTCCCCCACCACCACACCGCCTCGGCGCCCGGACCGGCCGCGCCGGGCCTTCGCCCGCAGGCTGCTGCGCTCCGGCAGCGGGGCGTTCTCGGTCTCCCTGCTGGTCCTGCTCGTGCTGGCCTGTGCCGGGGCCGCCTGGCTCGCCCCGTACGACCCGCTGCAGAACGACCTGGCCCACGTCCTCGAGGGTCCCTCGGCCGCCCACCTGCTGGGCACTGACACCGTCGGGCGCGACGTGCTCAGCAGGCTGTTGTTCGTCGGGCAGCCGACCTTCCTCGGCGTCGCCGAGGCCCTGGCGGTGGCCCTGCTGATCGGCGTGCCCGCGGGCACCGTCGCCGGGTACTTCGGCGGCTGGTTCGACGCCGTCATCAGCCGGGTCGCGGACATCGGCATGGCCATCCCGGCGATCGTCGTGCTGCTCATGGCGCTGGCCGTGTTCGGCCAGAACCAGCACGCCGCGATGATCACCCTCGGCGTCCTGTTCACCCCAGGGCTCACCCGGGTGGCCCGTGCGGCCGCCCTTGCCACCCGCAACGAGCTGTACGTGGCGGCGGCCCGGGTCGCGGGCCTCGGCCACATCCGGGTCATGGTGCGGCACATCCTGCCACGGATCACCAACCCGATCGTCGTGCGCTCCGCGCTCCTGGCGGGTACCGCGCTGTTGGTCCAGAGCGGTCTCGGGTTCCTCGGGCTGGGGGTCTCCCCGCCCGCTCCCACCTGGGGCGGGATGGTCTCCGAGGGATCGACGGTGCTGCAGGAGCAGCCGTGGCTCATCGTTCCGTCCGGCGGGGTCATCGCCGTCACCGTGCTGGCCTTCATCCTGCTCGGCGACGCCCTGCGCGACGCCGCCCAGGGCGGCCGCTCGGGGCTCGGCACCGCCGGTCGCAGGCTGGGCGCTGCCCCTCAGACCGTGGCCGGCACGGTCGCGGGCGAGGCCGCCCCGGAGCCGGTGCCGAACGCGGTCCTAGAGGTCCGCGACCTCACCGTGGAGCTGCCGCTGGCCGCGGGCTGGACCACCGTCGTGGACGGGGTGAGCTTCTCCGTCGGGCCCGGGGAGACCCTCGCGCTCGTCGGTGAGTCCGGCTGCGGCAAGACCGTCACCGCACTCTCGGTGCTGGGGCTGATCCCCGGCGGCGGGCGCATCGCGCGCGGCTCGGTCGACTTCGGCGGCACCGACCTCGCAACGGCGGACCCGTCCCGGCTCGCCGCGCTGCGCGGCTCGGAGATCGCCTTCATCTCGCAGGAGCCGATGGTGAGCCTGGATCCCTCGTTCACCGTGGGCAACCAGCTCGTCGAGTCGATCCGCACGCACGAGGGCGGGTCGACCGCCGCGGCCAGGATCCGGATGATCGAGCTGCTCACGCTCGTCGGGCTGCCCGAGCCGGAGGCGGTGGCCGCCAAGTACCCCCACCAGATCTCCGGCGGCATGGCCCAGCGTGTGGTCATCGCCCGCGCGCTCGCGGGCAGGCCGTCGCTGCTGATCGCGGACGAGCCCACCACCGCGCTCGACGCCACCGTCCAGGCCGGGATCCTCGAGCTGCTGCGCTCGCTGCAGCGCGAGCTCGGCATGGCCATGATCCTGGTGACCCACGACTGGGGCGTGGTCGCGGACATCGCCACCCGCGCCGTCGTGATGTATGCGGGCCAGGCCGTGGAGTACGCCGCGGTCGAGGACGTCTTCACCCGACCCGCCCACCCGTACACGTTCGGCCTGCTCCAGGCGGACCCGCACCTGGCCGTCGAGGGGCAGCGGATCCGCACGATCGAGGGGACCGTCCCGCCGCCGCCGAGCTGGCCCGTCGGCTGCCGCTTCGCGGGCCGCTGCTTCCTGCGGACCGACGCGTGCGACGCGTCCCCGATCCCGCTCACCGTCACCGGTGACGCACGACGGGCCCGCTGCCTGCACACCGACCGCATCCTGCAGACCACCGGAGCGATTTCATGACCCCCGCCCTGCTGTCCGTCGACGACCTGCGGGTCGAGTTCTCCCGCGGGTTCGGCAAGGGCCGCTTCGCCGCCGTCGACGGGGTGAGCTTCGAGGTCCACCCCGGTGAGACCGTCGGACTCGTCGGCGAGTCGGGGTCCGGGAAGTCCACCACCGGCAACGCGGTCCTCGGCCTCGTCCGGCCCACCGGGGGCACGGTCACGTTCGACGGGCAAGACATCACCCACCTCACCGGACGGCCGCGCCGCACGCTCAGCGCGCACCTGCAGGTGGTCTTCCAGGACCCCTACAGCTCGCTCAACCCGAGCCGGACGATCGCCCAGACCCTCGCCGAGCCGCTGCTCGTGCACCGCGACCTGAAGCCGGTCGAGATCCGTCGGGCCGTCGGCGAGATGCTCGAACGCGTCGGGCTGACCCCGGCGGACGCGAACCGCCACCCCGCGGCCTTCTCCGGCGGCCAGCGGCAGCGGATCGCGATCGCCAGGGCACTGATGCTGCTGCCCAAGCTCGTGATCTGCGACGAAGCGGTCAGCGCGCTGGACCTGTCCACCCAGGCGCAGGTCCTGAACCTGTTGCGGGACCTGCAGCGGGACATGGACCTCGCCCTGCTGTTCATCTCCCACGACCTCGCGGTCGTCCGCTACATGTCGCACCGGATCGTCGTCCTGCAGGGCGGGAAGGTCATGGAGCAGGGCACCGCCCACCAGATCTACACCGCACCCGAGCACCAGTACACACGCAAGCTCCTCGATGCATCGCCGGTTCCCGAACCGGCGAAGCAGGCCGCGCGGCGGCTGCGCCGTGAGGCCGAGGCGCTGGGGATGGGGGCGTGATGCGACACCTCTCGCGACGGATCACCGTCCTCGTCCTCGGCCTGCTCCTCGTCGTCACCGGCTGCTCGCAACGGGCGGGCGCCGGGCCCGCCCCGCAGGACCCGGACGTGCTGCGCATCGCGATCGGCTCGGCCCCCGCGACCCTCGACCCCGCCCGCGGCAGCAACGGCGACCCCGGCGTCATCATCTTCGAGCTCGCCTACGAGCCGCTGATCCGCAAGCTGCCCGACGGCTCGTTCGGGCCCGCGCTCGCCACCGAGTGGCGCTACACCGACGCCACCAACACGACGTTCGAGATGACCCTGCGGGAGAACGTCCGGTTCAGCGACGGCTCCGCGCTGACCGCCCAGGGCGTCAAGGACCACCTCGAGTACTACGGCCGCGCGGGCGGTTCGTTCGCCAGCAGGCTCCAGCAGTTCGACGGGATCGACGTGACGGGCCCGCTCGGTCTGCGGATCCGGCTCAAGACCCCGAACCCCGAGCTGCCCTACCTGCTCGCCCAGCGCTCGACGATGGGCGACGTGATCAGCCCGACCGCGCTGGCCGACCCCGCGGTGCTCGGCACCGCGACGGCGGGTGCCGGCCAGTACATGATCGACAAGGCTGAGACCACCACCGGCCAGACCTACACCTACGTCCCGAACCCGCAGTACTGAGACCCGGGCGCGGTGCACTGGCGGAAGGTCGTCGTCTCGATCATCCCCGAGCCCAACGCGGCCCTCGCGGCCCTGCAGACCGGCCAGGTCGACTACGCCTTCGGCACCTCCCGCACCGCGGCATCCGCACGGGAGGCGGGCTTCCAGGTGCTGCACGAGCCGTACCTGTTCACCCAGGTCCAGCTGATGGACCGGGCGGGCGCGCTCGTGCCCGCTCTCGGCGACCAGCGCGTGCGTCAGGCGCTGAACCTGGCCCTCGACCGACCCGCGCTGGCCACCGCCCTGTTCGGCGAGTTCGGGCGCCCGAACAACCAGAGCTCGGTGCCCGGCACCGACAGCTGGTCCGACGACCTCGACGGCCGTTACCCCTACGACCCGGACCGCGCCCGCGCGCTGCTGGCCGAGGCCGGCTACCCGCAGGGCTTCACGCTGCCGATGGTCGCGTTCAACCTGCAGCCGGGCCAGACCGAGGCCGCCCAGGCCGTCGCCGCGCAGTGGAAGGCCATCGGGGTGGACGTGCAGATCTCCGTGCCCGCCAGCCTGGCCGAGTTCGGCCAGCAGTTCCGGCGGTCGCCCTCGATGATGTTCTTCTACGGCGTCAACCCCATGTACGTCATGGGCACCGAGTGGTTCGGCAACGGCTACGCCAACCCGCACAAGGTCTCCGACCCCGAGATCGACGCACTCTTCGCCGCGGGCGCCGCGGAGACCGACCCGGTGCGCCGGGCGGAGCTGTGGACGCAGCTGCAGACCCGGATGCTGGATCTCGCGTGGATGGTGCCGTTCGGGGCGCAGGACAAGATCGTGCTCGCGCGCCCCGGCCTCGAGGGCATCGACCTCGGGCCCGGCAACCTCGATCCCGACCCGGTGATGTTCCGGGCGGGCGAGGCGGCGTCGTCGTGACCGTCGTCCACACCCCGCACGGCCGGATCGAGGGCGTCACCCTCGAGCACGGCGTGACACGCTTCCTCAACGTCCCTTACGCGGCCACCCCGACCGGGTCGCTACGGTTCCGCGAGGCCGCCCCGGTCCGCCCCTGGACCGGGGTCCGCGACGGCACGCGGCCGGGCGCGACCTGCCCGCAGTACGAGGTCGCGAGCCCGCTGCACGGCAGGCTCGCCTCCCCCGGCTGGGTCCGGGGCGACGACGTCCTCACGCTCAACGTGTGGACGCCGGACCGCGCCGGGTCGGCCCCGGTCGCCGTGTGGATCCACGGCGGCGCGTTCAAGGAGGGCGGCGGGGCGCTGCCGATGTACGACGGCAGCGCCTTCGCCCGGGACGGCGTGGTCGCCGTGTCGATCAACTACCGGGTCGGCGCCGAGGGGTTCCTGCTGCTGCCGGACGCGCCCGCCAACCTCGGCCTTCGCGACCAGGTCGCGGCGCTGCGCTGGGTCCGGGAGCACATCGCGGATTTCGGCGGCGATCCCGACCGGGTCACGATCTACGGCCAGTCCGCGGGCGGGATCAGCGTGGCCCACCTCGTCGCGGCGCCTGCCGCGCGCGGCCTGTTCCACGCGGCCGTCAACCAGAGCGGACCCATGGGCTACACCGTGGACGCGGAGCAGGCCACGGCCGCGACGGCCGCGATCGCCCGGGAGCTGGACGTCTCCCCCACCGCGACCGGCTTCGCCGCGGTCGCGCCCGAGCGGCTGTTCGAGGTGATGTCCACGGTGACCGGCGCGCCCGGTGCCGACCTGTCCCGCGCGCCCCACCGGCTCAGCGTGGTGCGGGAACCGGACTTCGACCCCACCGACCCGGTTCAGCTCCCGCGTGCCGATCATGGCCGGGTTCTGCACCGACGAGGCGCTGCTGCACACCTTCCCGGACCCCGAACGGGACCGGGCGGGCGTGGAGCGCGCGCTCGCCGGCGTCGTCGCCGATCCCCCCGCCTACCTGGACGATGTCCGGGGCGCGCTACCGGATCTCGGCTGGGGCACGATCCTGCGCAAGACCCACGAGCAGCACGGGTTCGTCTCCGGGATCCTGGCCTGGCTCGACGCCGCCCGCGACGAGGGCCTGCCGGTCTGGGGGTACGAGTTCGCGTGGCGCACCGCGGCGTTCGGCGGGGACCCGGGCGCGTACCACGACCTCGAGGTCCCCTTCGTGTTCGCGCTACTCGACCGCGACGCCACGCTCGACATGACCGGCCCCGAACCGCCCCGCGCGTTGGAGGAGCGCATGCACGGCGACTGGATCCGGTTCGTCCGCGACCACACCCTGCCGACTCCCCGGTTCGACGGGACGTTCGCCTCGCTGGCCCACTACGACGTCCGGCCGCGGCCGTACCCGTGGGTGACCGAGACGCTCCACCACCTGCACCGCGCCCACCGCGTGGTGCCGGAGGGGGCGCGCCCGTGACCGCGTTCCTCCGGTCCGCGGAGTCCGTGACACTGCCGCCCGCCCGGATCGACCGGAGCAGCCCCGTCCCGCTGCACCACCAGGTGGCGACGTGGCTGGAGGGGCTCATCGTCGACCAGACGCTGCTCGACGGCGCCCGGCTCACGAACGAGATCGACCTCGCCGCGGAGCTGGGCGTGTCCCGGCCGACCATGCGACGCGCTCTCGCCCACCTCGTCGGCCGGGGCCTGCTCGTCCGACGGCGCGGCGTCGGCACCACGGTCCGGACACCGCCCGTCGGCCGGGCCCCCACCCTGCGGAGCATGCACCAGGACATCGTGGACCGGGGCGCGACCCCGCGCACCACGGTCCTGGTGTGCGAGCCGCGACCCGCCGAGGGCATGGTCGCCGAGGCGCTCGGGGTGGCGCCCGAGACCTCGGTGACCTGGATCGAACGGGTCCGCCACGCCGACGAGGAGCCCGTCGCGATCCTGCACAACGCCATCCCGGCCGACGTCGCGCGCCTCGACGGCACCGACCTGGAGACCCACGGTCTCTACGACCTGCTCGGCCGGGCCCGGTGTGTCCCGCACACGGCCCGGGACGTGCTGTCCGCGCGGGCGGCCACCGCAGCCGAGGCCCGCCTGCTCGGCGAGCCCCGCCGGGCGCCGCTCCTCGTCGTCCACCGGACCACCTGGAACGCGCGCGGTCGCGCCGTGGAGTACGCGGTGCACCACTTCCGAGCCCGAACCCACCGCGTGGAGACGACGATCGGCGCTCTGGGCGGAGCGATCTGAACCGGGGGTCAGATCACCCGGCGGTCGTGGAGGCGGCCGATCTCGGCGCCCGACAGCGTGAGGACCTCCGCGAGCACCTCGTCCGTCTCGCGGCCCAGGACCGGGGTCGCACCGGCCTCGCCGTGCTCGCCGTCGAACCGCAGCGGCGACCGGGCGGTGATGCCGGTGTCCCCGTTCGGCATGGGAAGGTCGGCGAGCACCGCGTGCCCACCGGCCCGGTGAGCGGTGACCAGGTCGGTCATCCCCTGGTAGCGGCCCCACAGCACCCGGGCGGCGTCCAGCTCGTCGGCTACGGACTTGGAGTCCCGGGCCAGGAACCACGGCTTGAGGATGGCCGCGATCGTCTCGCGCAACCGGTACCGCTCGGCCTCCTGAGTGAGGTCGGCGTCGAGAGCCTGCTCGAGTGCGGCGAGCACCGCGGTCGTCCCCGTCACCGAGGTCAGCGCCGACCACTGGGCCGGGGTCAGGGCCACCACCATCACCCGCTGCCCGTCCGAGCAGGCGAAGTCCACCCCGAACGATCCGTACACGTGGTTGCCGTGCCGCGGCCGGTCGGTGCCGCGCTCGGCCACCTCCGACAGCCAGCCGAGGTTGGCCACGCCCGCGAGCGCGACGTCCGCCAGCGCCAGCTCCACGTACGCGCCACGCCCGGTGCGCGAGCGCTCGTACAGCGCGGCGAGCACCCCGGTGGACACGCTGAGCCCGGTCACCAGGTCCCAGGCCGGCAGCACGTGGTTGACCGGGGCGCCGCCCTCCTCGCTCCCGGTGATCAGCGGGACCCCGACCCCGGCGTTCACCGTGTACTCCACCGCCGGGCGTCCGTCGGGATGGCCCTGCACGCGCAGGTGGATGAGGTCCGGACGGCGCGCGACGAGGGCGTCGTTCGCCATCCACGGTCGGCCGACCACGTTGTCGACGAGGACCCCGACCTCCGCGATCAGGGAGAGGACCAGCTCACGGCCCTCGTCGGAGCGGAGGTCGACCGCGATCGAACGCTTCCCCTTGTTCAGCGAGGCCCAGTAGAACGAGTCGCCTGCCCCGTCCACCGGCCAGCGCTTGTGGTCCGAACCGCCGCCGAGCGGGTCGACCCGGATCACGGACGCTCCCAGCTGTGCCAGCGTCATCCCTCCCGTCGGGCCCGCGACGAAACTCGCGCACTCGACGATCCCGAGTCCCTTCAGGGGACCGCTCATGACCATTCCTCTCGTAGACCCCGGCAGTGCAGGCACGACGTCGCGGTGCCGCGGACGTAGGTGCCGGACTGCCGGCGCGTCGACACCAGCTCGGCGGCGGCGAGCTGCGACAGCGCCCGGCGGACGGCCGCCCGGCCGACCCCGAGCCTGCGGGCGAGGTCCCGCTCGGCCGGCAGCCGGTCGCCGGGTCGGCCCCGTGCGACGAGCAGGGCCAGCGCGCGGGCGACCTCGGGATGCGTTCTGGACATGGGTCCGCCGCGGGCGCGGTCAGGCCCGCTCGAACACCGCGGCGAGGCCCTGGCCGCCGCCGATGCACATGGTGACCAGGCCGCGGCGGGCGTCGCGGCGGCGCAGCTCACGCCCGAGCGAGCCGACCATGCGCGCCCCGGTGGCGCCCACCGGGTGCCCCAGCGAGATCCCGGAGCCGTGCACGTTGGTGCGCTCGAAGTCCGCATCGGTGAACTTCCACTCCGCCGTGACGGCCAGGACCTGGGCCGCGAACGCCTCGTTCAGCTCGATGACGTCCATGTCCGCGAGGGTGAGGCCGGCGCGGTCGAGGGCGGCCGCGGTGGCGGGTACCGGCCCGATCCCCATCACCCGCGGGGCCACCCCGGACACCGCCCAGGACGTCAGCCGCAGATAGGGCCGCAGCCCCAGCTCGTCCGCCTTGTCGGCGGTGGTGACGAGGGTGAGCGCCGCGGCGTCGTTCTGGCCGCTGGAGTTCCCGGCGGTGACGGTCGCGCCCTCGTCCTCCGTGCCCAGGATCGGGCGGAGCCGGGCGAGCGCCTCGACCGTGGAGTCCGCGCGGGGGTGCTCGTCGGTGTCGATGACGAGCTCGCCCTTCCGCTGCGGCACGGTGACCGGAACGATCTCCTCGGCCAGCAGGCCCGCCTGCTGCGCGGCGACGGCCCGCTGGTGCGAGGCGACGGCGAGCTCGTCCTGCGCCTCGCGCGGGATGGCGTACTCCCGGCGCAGGTTCTCCGCGGTCTCGAGCATGCCGCCGGGCACCGGGTGGTCCCGGCCGCCGGCGGTGGTGCGCGCCCGGGCGAGGGTGTCGTGCAGGGCGATCCCGCGGGCGCCGCCCCACCGCATGTCCACCGAGTAGAACGAGGCGTTGCTCATGCTCTCGACGCCACCGGCCACGACGACGTCGTTCGCCCCGGACTGGACCTGCATGATCCCGTTGAGCACCGCCTGCAGCCCCGACCCACAGCGCCGGTCGAGGTGCTGCCCACCGACGGTGATCGGCAGGCCGGCGTCGAGCGCGACGACCCGGCCGGTGGCCGGGGCCTCACCGTTGGCGTTGCAGTGCCCGAGGATGACGTCCTCGATCTCGGCGGGGTCCACGCCCGTCCGGTCGAGGAGGCCCTTCATCGCCGTCACCCCGAGGTCCACCGCGGTGAGCGAGCGGAACATGCCGCCGTAGCGGCCGATGGGCGTGCGGACGGTCTCGCAGACGACGACGTCGCGCATCAGATGTGCCGCCCGCCGGTGACCTCGAGGACGCAGCCGGTCATGTAGGACGACAGGTCGCTCGCGAGGAACAGCGCCACCGAGGCGATCTCGCTCGGGTCGCCCACGCGCTGCATCGGGATCTCGGCGACCTTCGCGTCGAACACGTCCTGGCGCAGCGCCGCGGTCATGTCGGTGCGGATCAGGCCGGGCTGGATGGCGTTGACACGGACGCCCTTGTACGCCAGCTCCTTGGCGGCGGCCTTCGTCATGCCGACGATGCCCGCCTTGGCCGCGCTGTAGTTCGTCTGGCCCGCCATCCCGACCTTGCCGGAGATGGAGGACAGGTTCACGATCGCGCCGCGCTGCTGCTCGCGCATCACCGCGGCGGCCGCCCGGGTGCCCAACCAGGTGCCCTTGAGGTGGATGTCGATGACGGTGTCGAAGTCGTCGATCGTCATCTTCCGCAGGGTCGCGTCCCGGGTCACGCCCGCGTTGTTGACGAAGACGTCGAGCGAGCCGAACTCGCCGACGGCCGTGTCGACCGCGCGCTGCACGGCGTCGGGGTCGGTGACGTTGCAGGCCACCCCGCGGGCGACCGCACCGAGCTTCTCGGCGGACTCCTGGGCGAGGTCGCCGTCGATGTCGGCGAGGACGACCCGGGCGCCGTTCGCCACGAAGGTCTCGGCGATGGCGAAGCCGATGCCCTTCGCCCCGCCGGTGATCACTGCGGTCTGTTCCTGGAGCATGTCTGCCTCTCGCGTTCTGTCGGTGCTCAGTGGGTGCCGAGGGAGCGGCCGCCGTCCATGACCAGCGACGTGCCGGTGACGTACCCGGCGTGGTCGCTGAGCAGGAAGGTGGCGACCGCCGCGACCTCGGTCTTGGAGACGGTGCGCCGCAACGGGATCCGGGAGATCTCGGCTGCGCGGAACTCCTCGTCGCTCAGCAGGATGTCGACGCCGGCCGTGCCCTCGGTGATGCCCGGGACGAGCACGTTGACGCGGATGCCGTACGGACCCCACGCCGCGCCCAGCGACTTGGTCATGGTCAGCACGCCGGCCTTGGCACTCGCCGAGTGCACGGTCGTCGGGCTGCCCTGCATCGACATCGTAGAGCCGATGTTCAGGATCGACCCCGGCGCGCCCCGGTCGATCAGGTGCCTGCCCACCGCCTGGGTGCAGTGCCAGGTGCCGTCCAGGACGGTGCCCAGGACCGCCCGCCAGGCGTTGGGCGACATCTCCTCCGGGGCCACCCGGAAGTTGCCCGCCGCGTTGTTGACCAGGTGGTCGACCCGGCCGTGCGCGGCGACGACGGCGGCGATCGTGTCGTCGACCGCCGCCCGGTCCCGGATGTCCAGCGGGTGCACGGAGGCCCGCCCGCCGAGCTCCTCGATGCCGGCGCGGGCCGCCTCGAGCTTCTCGGCGGTGCGGCCGAGCAGCGCGACGGTGGCCCCGAGCCGGGCGAGCTCGCCCGCGATGGCCTCGCCGATGCCCGAGCCGCCGCCGGTGACCACGGCGACCCGGCCGTCGAACGTCCCCTTCTCCAGCACGGTCGGTCAGCCCGCCTCGGCCAGCAGCCGCTTCGCGATGATGACCTTCTGGATCTCGCTCGTGCCCTCGTAGATGCGGTAGAGCCGGGCGTCGCGGTACAGCCGCTCCGCGACGACGCCGCGCATGTAGCCCATGCCGCCGTGCACCTGCACCGCGCGGTCGGCGACCCGGCCGACCATCTCCGTGCAGAAGAGCTTGGCGGTCGACGGCAGCTTCCGGCGGTCGCCGCCCGCGTCGTACTCCGCGGCGGCCGCGAGCAGCATGGCCCGGCCCGCGTACAGCTCGGTGTAGGAGTCCGCGATCATGGCCTGGACCTGCTGGAACTCGCCGATCGGTCGGCCGCCCTGCTTCGTGGCGGCCGCGTGGGCGACCATCTCCTCCAGCAGCCGCTCGGCCATGCCGACGGCGAGCCCGGAGATGTGCAGCCTGCCGCGGGACAGAGTCCGCATCGCCGTGCCGAACCCCGCACCCTCGACGCCGCCGACCAGGGCCGAGGCCGGCACCCGGACCTCGGAGAACGAGACCTCGGCCGTGTGCGCGCCCCGCTGGCCCATCTTGGCGTCGGTGGGCCCGACCCGCAGACCGGGCAGGCCCGCGTCGACGGTGAACAGCGAGATGCCCTGCGTCCCGGTGCCCTCCGCACCGGTCCGGGCGAAGGTCATGAACACGCCCGCTTTGTCGGCATTGGTGATGAACCGCTTCTCACCGGTGATCACGTACTCGTCGCCGTCGCGGACCGCGCGGGTGCGCAGCCCGCTCGGGTCCGAGCCCGCCTCGGCCTCGGTGAGGGCGAAGGAGGCGACCAGCTCGCCGCTCGCCATGCGCGGCAGGTAGTCCTTCTTCTGCTCCTCGGTGCCGAGCGCGACGAGGGCCTGGCCCGCGATGCCGTTGTTCGTCCCGAACATCGAGCGGAAGCCCGGCGAGGTGTAGCCGACCTCGATCGCCAACCGCGCGTCCTCGGTCAAGGTGAAGCCCAGGCCGCCGTACTCCTCGGGCAGGGCGTAGCCGAACAGACCCATGTCCGCGGCAGCGCGACGGATCGTGGCCGGGATCTCGTCCGTCCGCTCGATCTCGTCCTCGGCGGGCACGACCTCCTTGCGCACGAAGTCTCGGACGGCGGCCAGCATGGCCTCGAAGTCTGCGGTGTCCACGATGTCCTCTCAGCCGCTCGACGCGGACACGGCCGCGTCCTCGGCGACGATCTTCTCCAGGTCACGCTTGAGCACCTTCCCCGTCGGCGTCGCGGGGAGGGAGTCGCGGACGTAGACCGCCCGCACCTTCTTGTAGGGGAGCACCTTCTCGGCGACGTAGGCGAGGATCTCGTCCGGGTCGGGGCTGAACCCGCGCCGCGGGACGACGAACGCCACCGGCTCCTGACCGGTGAGCACGTCGGGCCGACCGACCACCGCGGCCTCGGCGATCGCCGGGTGGCGCAGGAGGACCTCCTCCAGCTCCCGCGGGTACACGTTGTACCCCTTGTAGATCAGCATCTCCTTGCTGCGGCCGACGATGTAGAGGTAGCCCTCCTCGCTGAAGCGACCGAGGTCGCCGCTGCGCAGCCAGCCGTCGACGAACTGGTCGGACAACTCCTCGTTGCGATAGCCCGCCGTGACCTGGGGGCCCCGGATCCACAGCTCGCCGGTCTCGCCCTGCGGCAGGACCACGGAGGGGTCGTCCACCGAGCGGACCTCGACATCGGTGTCGAACATCGGCACCCCGACGCTGCCGACCGGCGTGTCGCTGCCCCGCACCACCGGCCCGGCGCTGACCACGCAGGTCGCCTCGGTCATGCCGTAGCCCGGGCACACCACCGCGCTGGGGATGGTGGCGGCGAGCTCGCGCTGGACGCTCGGGTCCAGTGGGCCCGCTCCGGCCGAGCACACCCGCAGCGCGCTGAGATCCCGCTCGGCGATGTCCGGCACAGCGAGCAGCGCCTGCCACATCGTGGCGCCGCCGGTGATCCAGGTAGCCCGGTACTTCTCGATCTCGCGCAGCAGACCCGCGGGGTCGAAGCGGCCGCCCAGCACGATCCGGCCCCCGCAGAGCAGCAGGAAGTTCATCTGGATCAGGCCCTGCGCGTGGTACAGCGGGGAGACGGCGATCATGACGCCCTCGCCGATCTTCAGCCCCGGGTCGTCGCACGGGACGAGCGGGGTGAAGGTCACCTCCCGGCCGTTGAAGCCCATCTGCTGCACGGCACGGTGGCCCACCATCTGGGTCACGTTCGCGATCACGTTGCGGTGCAGCACCTGCACGCCCTTGGGGATGCCGGTGGTACCGCCGGTGAACGCGATGTGCGCGATGTCGGAGCCGTTGTGCCCGGGCACCTCCGGACGCACGGTCGGCATCCCGCCCGTGAAGTCCTCGAAGGTCACCACGCCCGGGGAGCCCGCGGCCTGCGACCGCTCGGCGGGCGCCGACCGGGTCGGCGACGTCAGGACGACCGTGTGCACGGCGGTGCCCTCGCGCGCTTCGAGCAGGCTCTCCAGCTGCGGGTCCTGGGTCACGACCACGACGGTGCCGACGTCGACCAGCTGCGCATGCAGCGTCGAGACCGGGGTGAGTGGGTTGCCCAGGGTCACCGAGGCGCCCGCCTGCAGCGCGCCGTAGTAGGCCACGAGGAACCGCAGGTTGTTCGACAGGTGCAGCAGCACGTCGTGCCCGCGGTCGACGCCCGCCCCGCGCAGGGCGTGCGCGAACGCGGCCGCCCTGGCGTCCAGCTCGACGAACGAGAGGATCTCGTCGCCGTCCACCACGGCGATCGCGTCGCCGTAGCGGGCGGCCGCCGCGGCGGTCACGTCCGCCACGGTCATGTCCGGGTAGGCCAGTGACTCGGGGAGCCCCTCCGGCCACCGCTTCGCCATTCCGGTCCGTCCGGTCATGCGGTCCACCTCCCTGTGAACACCCCGGGGACCGCGTCCCGCGGGGTCGCTCGTCGCTTCCTCAGCGCCCGGTCCACACCGGGTCACGCTTCTCCGCGAAGGCGCGGGCACCCTCGGCGGCGTCCTCCGACGCCAGCACCGTCTCGACGGCCTCGCGCTGCATCGCGAAGTCCGCCGGGTCGGTGTGGCCCGCCGCCGCGGCCAGGATCTGCTTGGTCGTGCGCACGGCCAGCGGGCCGTTGCGCGCGATCCGGGCGGCCAGTGCGCGGGCCTCGGCCAGCGCGCTGCCGGGTTCGGTCAGCGTGGTGACCAGGCCGTAGCGGTGCGCGGTCTCGGCGGAGACCGGGTCCCCGGTCAGCGCCATCTGCATGGCCACCGGGTAGGGCAGGACGTTCGGCAGCCGGAGCAGGCCGCCGCCGCCCGCGACCAGGCCGCGAGACACCTCAGGCAGCCCGAACCTGGCCTCTCGGGAGGCGACGACGAGGTCCGCAGCCAGCACGAGCTCGCAGCCACCCGCCAGGGCCCAACCCTCGACCGCGACGATCAGCGGCTTCACCGGAGGCTTCTCGACGATTCCCGCGAAGCCGCGGCCCGGCAGCGAGGGGCGCTCGCCGCGGGCGAAGGCCTTGAGGTCCATGCCCGCGCAGAACGCGCCGCCCGCCCCGGTGAGGATCCCGACCACCAGGTCGTCCCGGGCGTCGAGCTCGTCGACCGCGGCCGCCAGCGCGGCGGCGGTCTCGGCGTCCACGGCGTTGCGTGCCCGCGGCCGGTTGATCGTCATCAGCGCGACGCCGTCGCTGAAGTCGGTGAGGACCTTCTCGGTGTCGACCAGTGCCGTGCCCATCAGCGGGGCGCCATCCGCAGCGCGCCGTCGAGGCGGATGGTCTCGCCGTTGACGTAGCCGTTCTCCAGCAGGTGCGCAGCCAGCTCCGCGTACTCCTCCGGCCTGCCGAGCCGGCGCGGGCTTGGGATCGAGGCCTCCAGCCCGGCCTTCACCTCGGGCTTGAGCCTGCCCAGCAGCGGGGTGTCGATGGTGCCCGGCGCGATCGTGCAGACCCGGATGGCGCGGCTGGAGAGGTCCCGTGCCGCGGTGAGAGTCATGCCGACGATCGCCGCCTTGGCCGCCGCGTAGTTGATCTGGCCGATCTGGCCGTCGTAGGCGGCGATGGACGCGGTCAGCACGATCGCGCCGCGCTCGCCGTCGACCTCGTCCCGGCGTGCGATGCGCTCGGCGCCCAACCGCAGCGCGTTGAACGAGCCGGTGACGTTCAGCCGGATGACGTGCTCGAAGTCCTCCAGCGACCCCGGTGTGCCGTCCTTCTCCAGCACCCGCATGCGGCGACCGGCGCCCGCGCAGTGCACCACACCGCGCAGCCCGCCCGCCTCCTCCGCGACGTCGAGGCCCGCGGCGAACGACTCGGCGTCCGTCACGTCCGCCTCGACGAACCGAGCCCGCTCGCCCAGCTCGGCGGCGGCCTCCGCGCCGGTGGGCGAGAGGTCCAGCAGTGTGACGCTCGCGCCGCTCTTGACGAGCCGGCGGGCCGTCGCGAGACCGAGGCCCGAGGCCCCGCCCGTGATCGCGACCGATGCTCCCTCGAGTTTCATGGGGTGGGCCCTCCTAGAGGCCGAGTGACTTGGCGACGATGGTCTTGAGCACCTCGGTCGAGCCGCCGTAGATGCGGCTGACCCGGGCGTCCGCGTACATGCGCGCGATCGGCGACTCGGTGATGTACCCGTAGCCGCCGAACAGCTGCAGGCAGCGGTCCACGACCCGGCCCTGGAGCTCGGTGCAGAAGATCTTGAGCTTGGCGGCGTCGACGCCGGTCAGCTCGCCGGCGTCATGTGACACGAGCGCCTGGTCCACCAAGGCCCGCCCCGCGGCGGCCTCCGTGGCGCAGGCGGCCAGCTCGAAGCGGGTGTTCTGGAACGACGACACCGGCTTGCCGAACACCTTCCGGCCGGTGACGTAGTCGGCGGTCAACGCCACCGCCGCCTCCGCTGTGGCGAGCGCGGTGGCCGCGATGTGCAGCCGCTCCTGGGGCAGGTTGCCGGTTAGGTAGCGGAAGGCCGCACCCTCCTCGCCGAGCCGGTTCGCCACCGGCACCTCGACTCCGTCGAAGAACAGGTCGGTGGTGTCCTGCACCTTCAGCCCGATCTTGTCGAACGGGGTGCCGCGGGTGAAGCCCGCCATCCCCCGCTCGACGACGAGCAGGGTCAGCCCGCCGCGGCGGTCCTCGGTGCGTCCGGTGCGGGCCACCACCACGACGACGTCGGCGTTGATCCCACCGGTGATGAACGTCTTGGAACCGTTGAGCACGTAGTGGTCGCCGACGCGCTCCGCCGTAGTGGCGATCCCGGCCAGGTCCGAACCCGTGCCCGGCTCGGTCATGGCGATCGCGGCCAGGGTCTCGCCGCTCGCCATGCCCGGCAGCCAACGCTTCCGCTGCTCGGCGTCGGCGTACCCCAGGAAGTACGGCAGGACGACGTTGGTGTGCACGTTGAACCCGCCGAGGTGAACGTGCGCGGCGGCCGTCTCCTCGATCCACACCGCGGGGTAGAGGAAGCTGGGCTCGCCGCCCCCGCCGTACTCCTCGGGGATGCGCAAGCCCATCACGCCGAGGTCGCCGAGCGCCCGGAAGATCTCGCGCGGCGGCATCCCCGCCTTCTCCCAGTCCGCGAAGTGCGGCACGACCTCCTTCGCGAGGAAGTCCCGAGCGGTGCGGCGGAAGGCCTCGTGGTCCTCACCGTAGAGGGTCCTGCGCATCGTCAGCGCTCCGCGTGGAGGTTCTCGACGACGATCGCGTTGGCCAACCCGCCGGCCTCACAGATCGTCTGCAGCCCGTACCGGATCCCGTTGTCCCGCATGTGGTGCACCATCCGGGTGAGCAGGATCGCCCCGGACGCGCCGAGCGGGTGTCCCACGGCGATCGCGCCGCCGAGCGGGTTCAGCCGCGCCGCATCCGCGCCGGTCTCCGAGCGCCAGACCAGCGGCACCGGCGCAAAGGCTTCGTTCACCTCGTACACGCCGATGTCCTCCAGCGTGAGACCCGCGCGGCGGAGCACCTTGGCGGTCGCACCGATCGGCGCGGTGAGCATGAGCACCGGGTCGTCCCCCGCGACCGCCGCGCTGTGCACCCGAGCGATCGGGGTCAGCCCGCGCGCGGCAGCGGCCTCGGACGTCATCATCAGCACCCCGGCGGTGCCGTCGGACACCTGCGACGAGTTGCCGGCGTGGATGACCCCATCCTCCTTGAAGACGGGCTTGAGCTTCGCCAGCGACTCCACCGAGCCACCACGCCGGATGCCCTCGTCCGCGATGAGCCCGCCGACCGGCACGAGCTGACCGGTGAAGGCACCGGCGTCGGTCGCCGCCGCAGCCAGCGAGTGCGAGCGCAACGCGTACTCGTCGAGCTCAGTCCGGGACAGGCCCCACTTCTCGGCGACCATCTCGGCGGCCAGCCCCTGGCTGAACCCGTCGACGCCGAAGCGTTCGAGGACCGACGGCGGCGCGACCTGGCCACCCGCGTGGGTGGATCCCATCGGGACCCGGGTCATGGACTCCACACCACCGGCGACGGCGACGTCGTACTGGCCGGACACCAGGCCCGCGGCGGCGAAGTGCACGGCCTGCTGGCCGGACCCGCACACGCGGTGCACGGTGGTCGCCGGGACCGTCTCGGGCCAGCCCGCGGCCAGCACCGACCAACGGCCGACGTTCGACGCCTGGTCGCCGCCCTGGGTCACGTTCCCCCACACGACGTCGTCGACGTCGGCGGGGTCGAGGCCGGTGCGTGCGGCCAGTGCCCTCAGCACGGCCGCCGACAGCTCGGCGGGATGGATCTCGGCCAACGCGCCCTTGCGCCGGCCCACCGGCGTCCGCACCGCGTCGACGATCACGGCGTCCCTCATCGGCGCTCCCGTCCGTCAGTCCGGCACCCCTGTGCGCCGGCTCTCGGACTCCACCACCCGGCGACGACCCCTGTCGAAGACACGATGCTGATTCGACCGTTCGGCGTTTCCTCTACCCCCTGGTCAAGGGGCACGAGTTACGGTTCCTGCGTGGATCTGCGGCTCGTCTCGTACTTCGTCGCGGTGGCCGACCACGGCAGCATCACCCGCGCCGCCGCCGCCCTGTTCGTCGCCCAGCCCTCGCTGTCCCAGGCGATCCGGTCGCTGGAGGGACAGATCGGGCTGCGGCTCTTCGACCGCGCCGGCGGGGCCGCCACGCTCACCGAGGAGGGCCGGGAGTTCCTCGGGGTCGCCCGCCGGATCCTCGCGGACGTCGACGTCGCCCGGGATCGGGTGGCGGCGGTCCGGGCGGGTGAGTCGGGGAGGCTGACGGTCGCCGCGCTCGCCGGGTTGAGCGTCGAGCCGCTGCCCGCGATCGTCCGGGCCTTTCGGGCGCGGCTGCCGGGGGTGCAGGTGACGGTGACCGACCCCGGCGGCGCGGCGGCGGTGGCGGACGCCGTACGGCGCGGGCAGGCCGAGGTCGGCCTGACCGCCCTGCCGGCGGGCACACCCGCGCTGGAGACCCTCGAACTGGCGGCACAGGAGGTCGTCCTGGCCCTGCACCCCCAACTCGCGGCGGGCCTGCCCGATCCGCTGCCGTGGCCGCCACCGACCCGGATCCCGCTGGTCGTCGAGACGCCGGACACCCGGTCGCTGCCGGTGGACCCCCTACTCGGCCGCATCGACGAGGTCGCCGTGGAATGCGCGCACCGCGCGGCGATCTACGCTCTGGTCCAGCACGGGGCGGGGGCGGCATTCCTGCCCCGCAGCGCCGTCGAGACCGAGCTCAGCGGCATCGCCACACGGTCGATCGATCCCCCGCTGTGGCGCACGGTGGGCGTGGTGTTCCGGCCCGGCCCGCTCTCTCCCGCCGCCGAAGTCTTCCTGGCGGCGGCGCGGTCACTCGCTGCGCACCCCGGCGACCCGGAGGAACTCGCGTCCGGCGGGTGAGGTGGTCTTCGGGTCGAAGATCACCCCGAACGGGTTGCGGATCGGCGGGTCGACCGCACGGGCCACCAGCCCGCGCGCCGCCCAGGAGAGCGCGACCGCGCGTTCGACGAACGTCGCCCCGATCCCCGCGAGCACGAACGGCAGCCGTGCCTCCCGGTGCTCGACGACAGCCGCGGGGCTGCGCAGCCTCCCAGCCTCGGACAGCGCCCGCTCGATCTGGCCGGGCAACAGCCCGCCGCGCGGAACGACGACGAGCGGGATGTCCGGGATCGCGCTGAGCGGCAACGGATCGTCCGGCGGTAGCTCGGTCCCCTCCGGGAAGATCAGCCACGTCTCGTAGACCCCGATCTCGGCGACGGAGAGCCCGTGGTCGTCGGAGAAGGGGAGGTGACCCACCGCGATCTCGCAGTGCCCCTCCCGAACCAGCACGCCCGCCGCCTGCCCGTCCCGCAGCACGCCCATCCGGATCGACACCCGCGGATGCCGGGCCCGGAACGACCCCACCAGCCTGCTCACCGGATCGACCGCGAGGCCTGCGTGCACGTGGATGTCCAGCCGCCCCTGCAGGTACCCCGCGGCGTCCGGCAACGCGCCGGAGGCCGCGACCACGTCCCGCACCAACCTGCGGGCCGGCCCGGTGAACGCGTGGCCCGCGGAGGAGAGGACGAGGCCGCGGCCGATCCGGTGGAACAGCGGAATGCCGAGCTCCTTCTCGAGCTCACGGACCCCTTGCGAGACGGTGGGTTGCGCAACTCCCAACGCGGTGGCCGCGGCGTTGACTCCGCCGTGCTCGACCACCGCGAGGAAGTAGCGCACCTGGTGCAACTGCACCCGGCGAGGCTAGACGGGCTGCGCGAACCGGACCAACCGCGCC
>NZ_JAJTTE010000075.1 GCF_021343995.1 Pseudonocardia terrae
GGGTCGGGGCCGCTCCTGCGGGGCCGCGGGCTGGCCGGGCTGGTCGCCCTCCTCGAGGTCGCGGTGCTGCTGTGCGCCGGGGCGGTCACCGCCGAGGCTGCCGACCTCGCCGGGGCCCTCCGCCAGCTCGACGCCCCCGCGCCGCCCGCGCGACTCGCCGGCCGCGAGCGTGTCCCGCTGGGGTCCGGGCTGCCCGGGGTCGGGGTCTACGGCGCGGGCGTCGCCGGGTTCGTGCTGGTCCCGGCCTCGCGCGGGATCGCCGACCGGCTGATCGACGGCGCCGCCGCGGCCGGTGGGACCACGGTCGGGGTCCCCGTCGGGCGGGCGGCGCGGATCAGCACGCCGCTGCTGTCGGTCGTCGCGCGCGGCGGGATCCGGCGCGGCGGGGTGCTGCTGGCCGGGACCGTCGCGCCCGAGGTGCTGGAGCAGGCCGTGCGCGAGCTGCCGGGGCGGCGGGCGTGATCGTCGCGACGAGCGGGCTCACCAAGCGGTTCGGCCGGGTGACGGCGGTCCGGGACGTCACGCTCGAGGTCCCGCGGGGCGTCCGGTTCGGGCTGCTCGGCCCCAACGGCTCCGGCAAGACCACGCTGGTCCGGATGCTGCTCGGGCTGGTCCACGCGACGTCCGGGTCGATCGAGGTCCTCGGCGAGCCGATGCCGCGCCGGGCCCGGGCGGTGCTGCCGCGGGTCGGTGCGCTGGTCGAAGGCCCGGCGGCGTGGGGCCACCTGTCCGGGCGGGCCAACCTGCGGCTGCTCGACGCCGCGGGGCCGGGCCGCTCCCGTCACCGCCGGAGACGGGTCGACGCCGCGTTGGAGCAGGTCGGGCTCGGCGGCGTGGACCGGCGACCGGTGCGGGCCTACTCGCTCGGGATGCGCCAGCGCCTCGGGATCGCCGCGGCCCTGCTGCGCGAGCCCGAGCTGCTCCTGCTCGACGAGCCCACCAACGGCCTCGACCCCCGCGGCATCCAGGAGATGCGCGCGCTGCTGACCTCGCTGAACGAGGCCGGGACCACCGTCGTGCTGTCGTCGCACCTGCTCACCGAGGTCGAGGCGCTGTGCACCCACGTGGGGGTGATGGACGCCGGACGGCTCGCGCTGGACTCCGAGCTCGCGGCGTTGCGCACGTCGACCGGGCGGGTCGTCGTCCGCACCCCCGAGCCCGACGCCGTCGTCGGGCTGCTGAACGGGCAGGTCGTCGGCCGGCGCGGGGACACGGTCACGGTGCGCGGGGTGGAGCCGGCCGCGCTCAACGCCCGGCTGGTCGCCGGCGGGGTGCGGGTGACCGGCCTGACCGAGGAACGCCGGACCCTGGAGCAGGTGGTGCTGGAGCTGACCGGGAGCGGGACCGACCGGGTGGACCGGCTGCCGCACGGCCGGCGGTCGGAGGGGCCGCGGTGATCGGCGTCGAGCTGCGGTTGATGCTGCGCCGTCGCCGGGTCTGGCTGTGCTGGGTGCTGCTGTGCGCGCTGCCCACGCTCGTCGCGATCCTGCTCGCGACCACCCGGCTCGCCCCACCGCCCGGGCGCGGCGGCGCCTTCCTGTCCGCGGTGATGAGCAACGGGCAGATCTTCCCGGCGGCCGCGCTCGCACTCGTCATCCCGATCTTCCTGCCGATCACGGTCGCGATCGTCGCCGGCGACACGATCGCCGGCGAGGCGTCGGCCGGGACGTTGCGGTACCTGCTGGTGCGGCCGGTCGGGCGGGTGCGGCTGCTGCTGGCGAAGCTGATCTCCGTGGCCGCGTTCGTGCTGCTCGCGGTGGTGTTCGTGACGCTGGTGTCGTACGTCGTCGGGGTCGCCGCCTTCGGTTTCGGGCCCGACGCCTCGCTCGGCGGGACGGGCGCCATCCCGTCGCTGTCGGGGGTCGAGCTCACGCCCCTCGACGTGCTGGCCCGGACCGCGGCGACCGTCGGCTACCTCGCGCTGTGCATGCTCGCGCTGGGGGCCGTGGGGCTGTTCCTCTCGACGCTCACCGACTCTCCGCTGGCCGCGACCCTCGGGGTGCTGGCGTTCGTCGTGGCCAGCGCGGCGCTGCAGCCCCTCGACGCCGCCGCCGCGATCGAGCCCTACCTGCCGACCTCGCACTGGCTGGCGTGGATCGACCTCTTCCGCGACCCCATCCTCTGGACCACCGTGCGCGAGGGGGTGCTGGTGCAGCTGGGGTACATCGTGGTCGCCTTCGGCGCCGCCTGGGCCAACTTCAGCACCAAGGACGTCACGACCTGAGGGCCGGCTGCCGATGGTGGGCCGGTGATCGTCGGTTGGGACACTTCTCAGCCACTCCTGGCCTCGATCGGTCGCTGTCGGCGATCAACGCGGTCCGAGGTCGGCCACGGTCGCCGTGGCTGGTGCACCGCGGCCGTGGTGGTGGCGGCGAGCTCAGGAGGCGGCGAGCTCAGGAGGCGGCGAGCTCAGGAGGCGGCGAGCTCAGGAGGCGGCGGCGCCGCAGCCGGCGCCGGTGAGGTCGATCGGGCCGGTGGCGATCCCGCGCAGGACGAGGCCGCTCACGGTCGGGTCGGTCGGGAGGCCCGAGTGCGTCACCCGGGCACCCGGGCAGACCTGCTGCACCTCGACGTCGGTGGCGCCGGGGAGGTCGGCGGTGTCGGGCGGGGTGGACGTCTCGTCGTTCGCGGTCCAGATCGAGAGCCAGGGCAGGGCGCTGCCGACCCGGGCCCGGGCGAGCTCGGCGAGCTCCGCGGAGCCCGGGGCGAGCTGGCGGCAGGCGGTCGGGCAGGCGTCGGGGGCCTGCGAGGCGGCGACGGCGGCGAGTGTCGTCCCGTTCAGGGGCGAGCCCAGGGTGACGACCCGGCGGGCCTTGGCGGCACCGTCGTCGCGGGCGACCCAGAGGCCGGCGACGACCCCGCCGGCGCTGTAGCCGACGACGTCGACGGACGGAGCACCGGCGGCGAGGGCCGCGGTGGCGGCGTCGTCGAGCACCTTGACCTGGGCGGAGAGGTCGCCGGTGCCGTCGCCGACGAGGGTGAGCACCTGGGCGTCGCGGCCCGTGGCCGTGATCCGCGCCGCGAGCCGGAGCAGGGAGTCCCGGCTGCCGCCGTAGCCGGGGACGAGCAGCACCGGACCGGGGCGGTCCTGGGCGGGGCGGGCCTCGGTGTCGACGGTGGGTCGCGACGAGCTCGCCATCCGAACGCCGACGACCACCGCCACCACCAGCACGAGCACCGTGACGACGGCGATCAGCGCCTTCCGCCGTGGGCTCACCGCCTCACCCGCATCGGAACTCGCACCCACTGCCTCGCACACCCTCCCGGCCCGGGGTGCGAGGTGGTGCGACGTTGTGCGAGCGACACCGCCGCGCCTGACGCCCTTCGCGGCGCAGCGGTCATGCGGGGGTGCTCTCGCTCGCGAGGAGCAGGTCCTGCACCACGCGGTCGGCGAGCAGGCGGCCGGGGCGGGTGAGGATCGCGCGGCCGCGGTCGAGGGCCGCGGGGTCGAGCAGGCCGTCGGCGGCGGCGCGGGCGGCCTCGCGGCGGGCGGGCTCGTCGAGCAGCCCGAGGTCCAGGCCGGTGGCCAGGCGCAGCCGCAGCATCACGCGCTCGGTGTGCCGGTCCTCGGCCGTCAGCACCTCGTGGTCGGCCTCCGGCGAGCCCTCGGCGACGGCCGCGGCGTAGCGGGCCGGGTGCTTGACGTTCCACCACCGCCGGCCCGCGAGGTGCGAATGGGCGCCCGGGCCGACGCCCCACCAGTCGCCGTCGAGCCAGTAGCCGAGGTTGTGCCGGCACTCCGCCTCGGGCGTGCCGGCCCAGTTCGACACCTCGTACCAGTGCAGGCCCGCGGCGGTGAGGAGGTCGTCGATCAGCTCGTAGCGCTCGGCGGCGACGTCGTCGTCCGGGGCGGGCAGCTCACCCCGCGCGACCCGCCGCGCCAGCGCCGTGCCGTCCTCGACGATCAGCGAGTACGCCGAGACGTGGTCGACGCCCGCCTCGAGCACCGCCTCGACCGAGGCGCGGAGGTCGTCCGTGGTCTCGCCGGGCGTCGCGTAGATCAGGTCGAGGTTGATGTGCCCGATCCCGGCCGCCGCGGCCTCCCGCGCGGCCTCGACGGCGCGGCCCGGCGTGTGCCGGCGCTCCAGCACCCGCAGGACGTGCGGCGCCGCGGACTGCATGCCGAGCGAGACCCGGGTGAACCCCGCCTCGACGAGATCGGCGAAGAAGCCCGGCGACGTCGACTCCGGGTTGGACTCGGTCGTGACCTCGGCGCCGGGCGCGAGACCGAACTCGTCGCGGATGGCGTCGAGCGCGGCGCCGAGGCGCGCGGCGCCGATCAGCGACGGCGTGCCCCCGCCGACGAAGACCGTGTCGACCGCCCGGTCGCCGACGGTCCGGCGGGCCAGGGCGAGCTCGCGGCGGACGGCGTCGAGCCAGCCGTCGGGCGAGGAGCCGGAGCCGGCGAGCTCGGAGGCCGTGTAGGTGTTGAAGTCGCAGTAGCCGCAGCGCGACGCGCAGAAGGGCACGTGCACGTAGATCCCGAACGGCGTCCTGCTCACGACTCCACGGTACGGACTCGCGGGAGGTGCCGGCGCCCGCGGCCGGGTCGTTCGTCACGGCGAGGGCGTCTCGGCGGGGGCGTCCCGGCGGCGCGTCCCGGCGAGCGCGTCTCGGCGAGGGCGTCCTGGCGAGGGCGTCCCGGCGAGGGCGTTCCGGCGATCCATGATCGGCGGATGTGGAGCGGATTCCGCGCCGAGCGCGGAGAGCGCTCCCGGGCCGACGATCACCGTCGGGTTCGGCGGCGTGCACAGCCGAGGCGCGCCGACATGCGGCGAGATGCGGCCGCGGGCGGGGACGTGCGGGGACACACGGTGGGCCGCATCTCGTCCGACAGGCCGGGACCTCCCGTCCGGGAGGCCGAGACCTCACCCTGCCCGGTGCCGACCGACGACCGTCCGATCCTCGGGACCCCGCGCGCCGTCGCCGGACGGTCCCTGCGAGCCCCCGGGGTCGGCGGACAGCTCCTCCTGGGCGGCCTGCCGGTCCGCCTCCCGCTCCGTCTCGGCGGCCCGCAGGTCGGCCTGCGGTTCCTGCTGGTCGGCGCGGCGTCCGGCCCGGTCGGAGCGGCGCTCGGCGCGACGCTCCGCCTCGTCGGCCGCCCGCTCCGCGCGGCGTTCCGCCTCGTCGGTGCGACGCTCGGCCCGGTCGGCGCCGAGCTCGGCGCGACGCGCCGCCTCGTCGGCCGCCCGCTCCGCGCGGCGTTCCGCCTCGTCGGCGCGGCGCTCGGTGCGATCGCCGGCAAGGTTGCCGTCGGGGTCGTCGGGGTCGGGGACGACGTGCCGCTCGTCGGGCGGGAGGGCCGCACCCGGATCGGCAGGCGAGGGGACCGTCGGGGCAGGGGACGGCGAGATCGACGGCTCCCCGGGCGTCCGAGCACCAGGGGCCGGAGAAGCCGGAGCGGGGGCAGGAGGAGCGGGGACAACCGGAGCGGGGGCAGCAGGTGCTCCCGCGCCCGGAGCAGAACCACCGGGCACCGGAGCACCAGGAGCGGGATTGCCGGCAGCAGGCCCGCCGGGCGCGATCCCGGCCGTACCCACCGGGGGCGCCGATCTCCCCGAGCCGACCGACCCCGCGCCACCCGACCCCGCGCCACCCGACCCCGCGCCACCCGACCCCGCGCCACCCGCCGAGCCTCCCGGACTCGCCGGACCGTCGGACCCGGACCCGGACCCGGCCGAGCCGGAACCGGAAGGGGAACCGGACCCGGTGTCACCCCGACCCGGCACGGGCGTCGAGGTCATCGTCGGGAGCGCGACCTCCGATCGCCCGCCTGAGCCGCCGGCGCTGACCGCGGCCCAGGTCGCCGCCCCGCCCACCCCGAGCACCCCGACGGCCGCGAGCGCCGCCAGCAGCCCGCGCCGGCCCGGTCGTGGGGGCCGGCGGTTCCCGCGCAGCAGCTCCGCCGCGGGGATGCGCCCGTGCGCCCGTGCATGCCGCGGAGCCATGGCCCTCCTTCCGCCGCGCCCGGGTGCCCGTTCCGAAGCGTCCCGAACCCCGTGGATCATTCCGCCGGGGACTCCCGCACGCGACCCCGGACCGGAACCCTGAGAGATCGTCTCCGCCGTTCGGCCGCCGCGGATCTTCCCCGCGGGCGCGTGCGGGTCGGGCCGACCCGGATGGGGTACCAAGGTGTCCACCACGCGGCCGCCGCCGCGACGGCGGAAGACGGAGGTCCCAGACGGCATGGAGAACGGACCGGAGATCCGGGCGGGCGCCGGGACGAACGAGGACCAGGGCGTGCTCGGCGACCGGTACCGGCTCGACGAGCTGATCGGCGTGGGCGGCACCGCGCACGTCCACCGGGCGACGGACCTGCGGACCGGCCGGGCGGTCGCGGTGAAGGTGCTGCACCCCGGGATCGACGTCCGGCGGCTCGGCGTCCGCGGGCTCGACGACGTCCCACGCCATCCCGCGCTGGTCGAGGTCCTGGACAGCGGGGTCGACGCCGGCGACGGGGCCGTGGACGGCGGGCGCGGCTACGTCGTCATGCAGCTGGTCGACGGCGGTTCGCTTGCCGACCTGGTCGAGCTCGGCCCGGTCCCGGACGAGCGCGTGATCGCGGTCGGCACGGTGATCGCCGGCGCCCTCGCACATCTGCACGCGCTCGGGGTGGTGCACCGCGACGTCAAGCCCGCCAACGTGCTGCTCGACCGCGGCGGCCGCGCGTTCCTCGCCGACCTCGGCGTCGCTCGCCTGCTCGACGCCACCCGGGTCACCACCACCGGACTCGCCGTCGGCACCCCCGCCTACATGGCCCCCGAGCAGGTCCGCGGCCACGAGGTCGGCCCGCCCGCGGACGTCTACGCCCTCGGCCTGGTCCTGCTGGAGGCACTGACCGGACGGCGCGAGTACGCCGGCGCCGCGCTGGAGTCGGCGGTCGCGCGCATCCACCGCCGCCCCGACGTGCCGCCGCACCTCGCACCCCCGCTGCGCACCCTGCTGTTCGCCATGACCGCCGACGAGGTCGGGGCCCGGCCGGGCGCCGCGGAGGTGAGCGAGCGGCTGGGCGAGATCGCCGTCCGCCCGCTCACCGCCCCACTGCCGGTTCCGCCGACGCCGCGGCACCGCTCTCCCGCCCGGACCACGCCGCGGCGCCGGCTGGCGACCGCCCTCGCCGGGGGTGTCGTCGCGGCCGGCGGGCTCGTCGTCCTCGGCACGACCCTGCTCTCGAGCCCGGCGCCGGCCGCCCCGGCCGCCGTCGCGCCCACCCCGGCGCCGCTCGCGCCGCCCGAGCCGGCCCTCCAGGCGGTGCCGCACCTCGCGACCGCCGCCGGGGCCGCGCTCGAGCAGGCCACCCCCACGACGCCGCCCGCGCCGGCCCGCGCGCCCCGCGTCGTCCTGCGCGACGACGGGGACGACGAGTTCGACTTCGGCGACGACCAGGACAACGAGGACGGCGGCAGGGGCGACCGCGGCAACGGGCACGGGAACGGGAACGGAAAGGGCAACGGGAACGGGAACGGCCGGGGCCGGGACTGAGCCCCGCCCCTGTGAGTCCCCTCCCAGCATCCGGGCGCGTGGTGGCCTCCGGTCCGGACAACGTGGCACCCTGGTGAACGTGACTGCGCTGACTCTGCGCCTCGTGGCACGGCGCCACGTGGACCTGCACCGGGTGAACAGCGCGCTCTGTCGACGGTAAGCGCCGCCCCGCGCCCTCGACCCTCAGACCAGGCCCCGGTCCGCGCCGGACTTCTTCCGAACGCTCCGGCATGCCCTACCGCCGTCACTCCCGAGCCCAGGAGCTCCCACCACCATGCCCACGGAAAACGCTGCCGTGCCCGCCCAGAAGCGCAAGCGCGGAGAAGGCCAGTGGAAGCTCGGCCACCGCGAGCCGCTGAACCCGAACGAGCGCCTCAAGCGCGACGACGACGGGCTCAACGTCCGAGCCCGGATCGAGAACATCTACGCCCAGCGCGGCTTCGACTCGATCGACCCCTCCGACCTGCGCGGTCGTTTCCGCTGGTGGGGGCTCTACACCCAGCGCCAGCCGGGGATCGACGGCGGCCGGACCGCCGCCCTGGAGCCGGAGGAGCTCGAGGACCGCTACTTCATGATGCGGGTCCGGATCGACGGCGGGGCGCTGACCACCGACCAGCTGCGCGTGGTCGGCGAGATCAGCCAGGACCACGCCCGCGACACCGCCGACGTCACCGACCGGCAGAACATCCAGTACCACTGGATCGGGATCGAGGACGTGCCCGCGATCTGGCAGAAGCTGGAGGCGGTCGGCCTGCGGACCACCGAGGCGTGCGGCGACGTCCCGCGCGTGATCCTCGGCTCGCCGGTCGCCGGAATCGCCGCGGCCGAGAAGATCGACGGCGCGCCGGCGGTCCGCGCGATCCTCGATCGCTACATCGGCAACCCGGAGTTCTCCAACCTGCCGCGCAAGTACAAGACCGCGATCTCGGGCCTGCCGGACATCGCGCACGAGATCAACGACATCTCCTTCGTCGGCGTCGAGCACCCCGAGCACGGCCCCGGCTTCGACCTGTGGGTCGGTGGCGGGCTGTCCACCAACCCGAAGCTCGCGCAGCGGCTCGGCGCATGGGTCCCGCTGGACGAGGTCCCCGAGGTGTGGGCGGGTGTGACCTCGATCTTCCGGGACTACGGCTACCGGCGCCAGCGCAACCGGGCCCGGCTGAAGTTCCTCGTCGCCGACTGGGGCGCGGCGGAGTTCCGGCGGGTGCTGGAGGAGGAGTACCTCGGCCGCCCGCTCGTCGACGGACCCGCGCCGGAGAACCCCGAGCACACCGTCGACCACGTCGGCGTGCACAAGCAGAAGGACGGCCTCAACTACGTCGGCGCCGCGACGGCGTCCGGGCGGGTCTCCGGCTCGACGCTGATCGCGCTCGCGAAGGTCGCCGAGGCGGCCGGCTCCCAGCGGGTCCGGCTCACCCCGTACCAGAAGGTCCTCGTGCTCGACGTCCCGGACGAGAACGTCGCCTCGCTCTCCGCCGAGCTCGCCGCGCTGGGTCTGCAGGTCGAGCCGTCGCCGTGGCGGCGCTCGACGATGGCCTGCACCGGGATCGAGTTCTGCAAGCTCGCGATCGTCGAGACCAAGGAGCGGGCCATCCGGCTCGTCGAGGAGCTCGAGAAGCGGCTGGCGGACCTCTCGCCGGACGCGCCGATCTCGATCCACCTCAACGGCTGCCCCAACGCGTGCGCCCGCACCCAGGTGGCCGACATCGGCCTCAAGGGCATGATCGTGCGCGACGCCGAGGGAAACCAGGTCGAGGGCTTCCAGGTGCACCTGGGCGGCGGCCTGGGCCTCGACGCCGGCTTCGGCCGCAAGCTGCGCGGGCTCAAGGTCACCAGCGCCGGGCTCGCCGAGTACGTCGAGCGCATGGTGCGCAAGTACGTCGCGCAGCGCGAGCAGGGCGAGCGCTTCGCGCAGTGGGTGCTGCGGGCCGATGAGGATGATCTCAAGTGACCGAGCTTGCGAGGTCACCATTCAGCACAGTGAGCGCGCGAACGCGGCCGACGAGCGCCAGCGAGGAGGGCAAGTGAGTCGCGTCGTCCCGTACCACTGCCCCTACTGCGGCGAGGAAGATCTCTCCCCCGCCGAGCGTTCCGAGCGGGTGCCCGGCGCCGCCTGGTGGTGCGCGTCCTGCCTGCGCACCTTCGTCGTGACGTTCGTGGGCATCGGGATCCCGGAGGGAGTCGAGTCATGAGTGTCGCCACGGAGACCGACCTGCGCGCCGTCGCCGAGCAGGGGGCGGCGCAGCTGGGGCCGGACGCCGCCGCCGAGCAGGTGCTGGCGTGGGCCGCGGAGGCCTTCGGCGACCGCCTGATCGTCGCGTCGAACATGCAGGACGCCGTGCTCGTCGACCTGGCCGCCGAGGCCCGGCCGGGCGTGGAGATCCTCTTCCTCGAGACCGGGTACCACTTCGCCGAGACGATCGGCACCCGCGACGCCGTCGAGCAGGTCTACGACGTGCGGATGGTCACCGCGCAGGCGAAGGCCTCCGTCGCCGAGCAGGACGCCGCCGAGGGCAAGGACCTCTGGTCGCGCGACCCCAACCGGTGCTGCGCGCTGCGGAAGGTCACGCCACTACAGGACACCCTGGCGCGCTACGACGCCTGGGTCACCGGCGTCCGCCGCGTCGAGGCGCCGACCCGCGCGACCACCCCCCTGGTCACCTACGACGAGAAGTTCGGGCTGGTCAAGATCAACCCGATCGCCGCGTGGAGCGACGACGACATGGCGAAGTACATCGCCGAGCACGGGATCCTGGTGAACCCACTGGTCGACGCCGGGTACCCGAGCATCGGGTGCGCCCCCTGCACCGCCAAGCCCCTCCCCGGGGCGGACCCGCGCAGCGGCCGCTGGGCGGGCACGTCGAAGATCGAATGCGGGTTGCACACGTGACCGAGCTTGCGAGGGCACCATTGAACTCGAGCGTGACGACTATCGAGAGAGCCACACTCGACGCCCTCGACGCGCTCGAGTCCGAGTCCATCCACATCTTCCGGGAGGTCGCGGGCGAGTTCGACCGCCCGGTGATCCTCTTCTCCGGCGGCAAGGACTCCACGCTGCTGGTGCACCTCGCGGTGAAGGCGTTCGCTCCGGCACCGGTGCCGTTCCCGCTGCTGCACGTGGACACCGGGCACAACTTCGACGAGGTCATCGACTTCCGGGACTCGATCGTCGAGCGACTCGGCCTGCGGCTCGAGGTCGCGAAGGTCCAGGACTACATCGACGACGGCCGGCTGGTCGAGCGAGCGGACGGCACCCGCAACCCGCTGCAGACCCAGCCGCTGCTCGACGCGATCGTCGAGCACCGGTTCGACGCCGTGTTCGGCGGCGGGCGCCGGGACGAGGAGCGGGCGCGGGCCAAGGAGCGGATCATGTCGCTCCGGGACGCGTTTGGCCGCTGGGACCCGCGCAAGCAGCGCCCCGAGCTGTGGAACCTCTACAACGGACGGCACGCCCCCGGCGAGCACGTCCGGGTGTTCCCGATCTCCAACTGGACCGAGCTCGACGTGTGGCGCTACATCCAGCGCGAGCAGATCGAGCTGCCGAGCATCTACTACGCGCACCAGCGCGAGGTGTTCCGGCGCGACGGGATGTGGCTGACCGAGGGCCCGTGGGGCGGCCCGCGCGGCACCGAGAGCCTCGAGAAGAAGTCGGTGCGCTACCGGACCGTGGGCGACGGGTCCTGCACCGGCGCCGTCGAGTCCACCGCGACCTCCCTCGACGAGATCATCGCCGAGGTCACCGCCTCCCGGCTGACCGAGCGCGGCGCGACCCGCGCCGACGACCGCCTCTCCGAGGCCGCCATGGAGGACCGGAAGCGCGAGGGGTACTTCTGATGGGCAAGGATCTTCTCCGCTTCGCGACGGCGGGCTCGGTCGACGACGGCAAGTCCACCCTGGTCGGACGGCTGCTCTACGACACCAAGTCCGTGCTGGCCGACCAGATCGAGGCCGTGCAGCGCGCGTCCGTCGACAAGGGACTGGCCACGCCGGACCTGTCGCTGCTGGTCGACGGCCTGCGCGCCGAGCGCGAGCAGGGCATCACGATCGACGTCGCCTACCGGTACTTCGGCACCCCGACGCGCGAGTTCGTCCTCGCGGACACCCCGGGGCACGTCCAGTACACGCGCAACACGGTCACCGGTGCCTCCACCGCGGAGCTCGCGGTGCTGCTCGTCGACGCCCGCAACGGGGTCGTCGAGCAGACCCGGCGGCACGCCACCGTGCTCGCGATGCTGCGCGTCCCGCGGCTCGTCCTCGCGATCAACAAGATCGACCTGGTCGGGTACGACGAGGAGACGCTGCGCGCGATCGAGAAGGAGTTCACCGGGCTGGCGAGGTCGCTCGGGTTCCCCGACGACGCCGTGCAGACCATCCCGGTCTCCGCGCTCGTCGGGGACAACGTGGTCGAGCGCTCCGCGCGCACGCCGTGGTACGACGGCCCGACCCTGCTCGGGCACCTCGAGTCCGTCCCCGTCGTCGGGCCGGAGGTGGCGAAGCCCTTCCGCATGCCGGTCCAGTACGTGATCCGCCCCCGTGGTGCCGATGCGGGCTCCGCCGACGCTGCGCGCTGGGGGGAGCTGCACGACTACCGCGGCTACGCCGGCCAGATCGCGGCGGGGACGGTGGCGCCGGGCGACCGGGTCGTGGTCCTCCCCGAGGGCCGCGAGACGACCGTGACGCACGTCGACACCGCCGACGGGCCGCTCGCGGAGGGCACCGCCGGCCGCTCGGTCACGATCCGGCTCGCCGACGACATCGACATCTCCCGCGGGGACCTGCTCGTCGCCGCCGACGCGCAGCCCTCCGTGACCTCGGAGATCGACGCGACCCTGTGCTGGCTGAACGAGAAGCCGCTGCGCGCGAACGCGCGGCTGCTGCTCAAGCACGGCACCCGCACCACGCAGGTGATCGTGGGCGCGCCCGAGTTCAGGATCGACACGGACACGCTGACCGAGGTCTCCCTGGTCGACACCGCGGACACATTGGAGCTCAACGACATCGGCCGCGCCACCCTGCGCACCGCGGACCCGCTGCCCGTCGACGACTACGCCGACATCCGCGCCACCGGCAGCTTCCTGCTGATCGACCCGCCGACGGGCAACACCCTCGCCGCCGGCCTCGTCGGCAGCCCGCTGGCGCTCAGCCCCGCCGAGTGACCACCGTCCTTCCCGCGAGTCGGGCTCTGGGCTCCCGCGAGTCGCGGTCTGGGCTCCCGCGAGTCGGGGCCTGGGCTCCCGCGAGTCGCGGTCTGGGCTTCGGCGAGTCGGGCGGGAGCGTGACGTGATCGGAGCGAGCTCCCGATGACGACCCCCACCCTCCTCGCCGTGGCGCACGGTAGCCGGGACCCGCGGTCCGCGGCGACCGTGCGGGCGCTCGTCGACGTCGTGCGGTCGCGCGCGCCCGGGCTCGACGTCCGGTCCGCGTTCCTCGACTTCGACGAGCCCGGGTTCGGCGACGTGCTGGCCGCGCTGGACGGTCCTGCGGTCGTGGTGCCGCTGCTGCTCGGCTCGGCCTACCACGCGCGGGTCGACATCCCCGCCGTCGTGGCGGAGTCCGGGGCACCCGACGTCCGCGTCGCCGACGTCCTCGGGCCCGACCCCGCCCTGCTCGACGTGGCCGCCGAGCGGCTCGCCGCGCTCGGGCTCGCCCCCGGCGACCCCGGTCTGGGCCTGGTCCTCGCCGGGACGGGCTCCTCGCATCCGGCCGCCAACGCCGTCGTGCACCGGCTGGCGGAGCGCTGGCCGCGGACCGTCGCGGCCTTCGCCACCGCCTCCCCCGGCGTGGCCGATGCGATCGCGGAGCTGCGGGAACGCGGCGCCCGGCACGTCGCCGTGGCCTCCTGGTTCCTCGCCCCCGGCCGCCTGCTCGACCGGGTGTGCGCGCAGGCCGACGGTGCACCCGTCGCCGAGGCGCTGGGCGCACATCCCGCGATCGCCGACGTGGTCCTGGCCCGCTACCGCACGACCGCCACCGCGCTGCTGCCCACCGCAGCCTGACGCGCGCCCGGCTCTGAACCACCCCGCGCGGCACCTCTGCCCCCGAGGACACCGCCACTCCCCACCCCGGCTCCGTGATCAAGGACGGAACGGTGTCAATGCCTCTTGTCCGGCACCTGTCCGCCCTTGATCACGTCCTGACCGAGGGCCGAGGCGTGCTCCGGGACGCGGCACACTGCTCTGCACTTGGTCGCGGTACTGCGGGCCTCCCCGGGCTCGTTCTGAAGCGGCCGTCCGTCCGTGTCACCACCTGCGATCGCTGGCGCGGCACCGCCATGATCACGTAGCGGGGACGATGACGGTCGAATTCCGACCGGCACAGTCCACGACCGACGATCGACGGGGGGCTCCTCCGTCCGACGGCGGCACGTCGACGTCACCGGTCGGCCATTCACGGCCGCGCGCCGTGCCAGTCCTGACATCGCCCGCCGACGTCACCGGTCGGCCACTCACGGCCGCGCCTCACCCGCCGGCCATTCACGGCCGACCCGCCGCGCCCGACCGCCGCGCACCGCGCCAGCGATCAGGAGACCGGGCGCGGCGCGGGTCCACACCGCCGCTGTCCGAACATCCTCCCGGGGAACCCGGGCGGACCGGAGCTGCGCACCCGTCTGAGAGGCTGACCACGCCCCGCGACGGGAACGATCACCACGCCGCCCGACGGGCATCCCGTCTCCGCACGTCAGCGCCCCCACCCCGCCCACATGCGCTTTCGTCCGGACATTTGCGCCCGGTCCCGCATCACGGACCCCCAGTTGAGGGGCCGCGCACCCGATCGCACGATGGGGTCATGCCCGCCGACGACCTGCGCCCGCTTCCCCGGGGCGCCTTCGCCGTGCGGCCCCTTCGGGTCTCGGACCTGGAGCTGTTCTGGCCGTCGCGCCGCGGCCACGCCTTCGACGAACTCTGTCGCTGACCTCGTCGTCGCCTCCCCTGCTCGACCGCGTCGCGCCCCGGCCCGCTCGTCTGCCCGCGCGCGCCCACCACCGCGAGAGAACCACCGCAATGCGCACCCTGATCGTCTTCGCCCTGGTCGGCCTCGGCGCCCAGCTCGTCGACGGCGCCCTCGGCATGGCCTACGGCGTCACGTCCTCGTCGCTGCTGCTGATCGCCGGCGTGAACCCGGCCGCCGCCAGCGCCTCCGTGCACCTCGCCGAGGTCGGCACCACCCTCGCCGCCGGCGCCTCGCACTGGCGTTTCGGCAACGTCGACTGGAAGCTCGTGCTCCGCCTCGGCGTGCCGGGGGCGATCGGTGCGTTCCTCGGCGCCACCGTGCTCTCGGCGCTCTCGACGGAGAACGCCGCCCCGATCATGGCCGGGATCCTGTTGGCGCTGGGCGTCTACATCCTGCTGCGGTTCTCGGTCCGCCCGCCCCGCGAGGCGACGGCCCGCCGCTCGCCGCACTGCTCGACGTTCCTCTCGCCCCTGGGTCTGGTCGCCGGGTTCGTCGACGCCACCGGTGGCGGCGGGTGGGGTCCCGTCGCGACGCCCGCGCTGCTGACCGCCGGCAAGACCGCGCCCCGTACCGTGATCGGCTCGGTCGACACCTCGGAGTTCCTGGTCGCGCTCTTCGCCAGCATCGGGTTCCTGCTCGGGCTGGGCAGCGCGGTGCTCGATCCGTGGACGATCGGCGGTCTGCTGGTCGGCGGCCTCGTCGCCGCCCCGATCGCGGCCTGGCTGGTCACCAAGATCCCCGCGCCGGTGCTGGGCACCGCGGTCGGCGGCATCATCGTGTTCACCAACGCCCGCACGATCCTGAACGCGCTCGACGTGGCCGGGCCGGTGCTCGCCGCCGTCGACACGCTCATCGTCGCGGTCTGGGTCGCCGCGGTCGCCGTCGCCGTGCGCCGGCTGCGCAGGACCCGCGCCGCCGAGGCCCGGCAGGCCCCTCGCGAGCTCGCGGGCGCCACGGCCGGCGGGTCGGGCGAGCGGCTCTCCCCCGACACGACCCCGCGCCCGCTTCCCGACGAGGACTGACGCCGGACCGACGGACGGCCCTCCCACCTCGCGCGGGAGGGCCGTCCCTCCTTCTCAGGCCGCGGCGCTGCGCGCGCCCGGCAGGGACAGCAGCACGGCGCGGGCGACGGCGTCGTTGTAGCGCAGGCTCTGCGCGTTCATCCCGGGCCGGGTGAAGGCGCCCGCGACCTTGACCGTGGTGTGCGGCCCGACCGCGAACCGCTGCTCGTGGGCGTGGCCGTCGGCGTCGAGCAGCGCCCCGTCGGCCGGGCGCACCCGGACCAGCCCGGTGTGCCGCAGGACCGCGCCCGACGCGTCCCGCAGGATCTCCTCGGCGACCTCACCGGTCGCGCGCAGGCCGGCCAGCAGCGGGTCGGCGGTCCGCTCGACGCTCGGGTCGGGCAGCCGGGCGTCGATCAGGATCGTCGACCGGACCGGCGGTGCCCCGGCGAGCGTGGTGCTGCCGGCGCGGAAGCCGTCGTCGTCGAGGTCGACCCACATCCCCGGGCCCAGGAACTGCACGTACCCCGCCTCGGAGAGCGCCAGCAGCTGGCGTACCCGGAACCCGGGCGGGCCGCTCGCGACCGAGTTGAAGAAGCTCTGCCACCGCGGCACGTCGCGGGCCCGCGAGGCGGCGGACAGCAGCCCCGTGCCCTGCACCCGGGTGATCTCCCCGTACACGGCGAGCATCGCGACGAACGCGCCGAGGTGCGGCGTGTGCCGCTCGTCGGTGTGCTGGCGCAGGTCCTCGGCGATCCGGGCCCGGACGAGCGGCTGCAGCTCCTCCAGCGACCCCGCCCCCAGTCCGTCGAAGGGCCGGTCCAGGGCCGCGAAGTCGATCCGGTCGATCGGGTCGGGGACGGCCGACGCCAGCAGCTCCGCCATCTCGGGCGAGTCCCAGTCGAGGGCGGCGTAGCGCGGCTCGAACTCTGCCCACGGCAGCGCGACCAGGTCGGGGTGGCCGAGGAACAGCTCGTGGTACCAGCCGAAGGCGATCTCCTTGGCCATCGACGGCCACAGGTCGCGGCGCAGCTCGACCGGCCGCGGCAGGGCGTCGACCACGTCCGAGGTGAAGAACCGCGGCACCGGCGGACGCCCCGCGCGCAGCTGGTAGTGCGTCTTGGAGTGGTAGGGCGCACCGCGCGGTGACCCCGCGACCAGCCGCGGCTCGCGGCCCGACGGCACGTAGGTCAGCCCGCCGGGGCCCTCCTCGAAGCGGCCGCCGCGGCCCTCGAACAGCAGCACGACCAGGTCCACGAACGCGAGCCCCAGCCCGCGGGCGATCACGGTCTCCCCCGGCTCGACGACCGAGAGGTCCGAATCCGTGGTCTGCTCCGGCGGGAGGTACCGCAGCCCACGCGCGGTGGCGGCCTCGAGCAGGGCCAGCTCGTCCGGGGCGGGGGTGGCGTCGAGGTGCCCGGAGGCGAGCACGACGGCGTCGACGATCAGCGCGGGCTCCCCATCGACGGTCAGCACCTGCCGCCCGGCACGCTCGGTCAGCCCGGTGGCGCGGGCGGGGTGGACGTGCACCCGGACGTTCTCGGGAAGGTCGGCGACGACCGCCCGCAGCACGGCGGCGAGGTAGCGGCTCTGCAGCCGGCGGCTCGGGAAGGTCGACGCGGTGACGGCGCGCAGCTCGGCCGCCGGCTCCGGCGGCCACTCGGCGAGGTCGGCCTCCGTGAGCCCCTGCGCCCACTCCCAGAACGACGGTCCGGGGATGATGGGGCCGTCGCAGACGACGGAGTCGTCGGTGTACATCGTGACGTCTGCAGCCATGGAGTTCATGGCCAGCAGCGGCGACTGCGCGTCGCGCCAGATCCGCCCGGCGCCCGCGGGGTACGGGTCGACCAGGTGGACGTCCAGGGCGTCGCGGAACAGCTCGGGCGCGCTGGCCGAGATCCGCTCCAGGATCCCCACGCCGCGCGGACCGGCCCCGACGATCGCGATGGCGGTGCTCATCGTCCTCCCGGCAGTCGACCTTCGCAGTGTGCAGCGCGTGGACCCACCGCGGCTATTCCCGGGCCTGCCCCCGATGCAGGGTGGGGTGCACCCCACGTCCGGAACGGGGGCGGGCGAACGGTCCGCGGGGGTTGACTCGCTCGTCCCGGGCCGCCCGGATCGGCACAGTTCTCGGCACCGGAGGGACCGCACGGGGCCTCCACCGACACGAGGAGCACACCATGGCCGAGTGGGCCAGCAGCTACAGCGAGGACTACTCCGAGGACTTCTCCGAGGAGTACTCGGACGACTACTCGGGCCACGACGAGGGCTACGACGGCGGTGACGACGACGGCGGCGACTTCGAGGACACCGCGAGCTACGACGACGGCGACGACGGGGGCGACGACGGGGGCGACGACGCCTCCGACGACTACGCCGCATGACCCGACCCGGCCGGCCCGCCCCGCGGGCCGGCCGGAGCCGTCCGTACGACACCCCGCCCGACGTCTCCCTCCCCGACGCCGTGCCGGACGCCCCGCCCGTCGACCGCCCCGAGGAGCCGGAGATGCCCGAGACGATCACCGCCCCCGCCCGCAGCACCGCTGCCGAGGCGGCCGAGCTCCTCGACGAGACCCTGGCCGGCGCGGAGGCCAACGACCGCGCGGACCTGATCCGCCGCCTGCACCGCGCCCGCGAGACCCTGCGGCTGTCCCGCAACACCGAGCGCGAGACCGCCGCGGTCCGGGCAGCGGGCGAGGAGACCGACCGCGCTCTCGCCTCCCTGGGCGCCGACCTGCGCTTCCGCCGCGCCTCGCTCACCGATCCGACCCGCGCCAACCGGCTGCGTGCCGAGCTGGCCCGCACCCGCACGCAGTCCGAGCACGAGCGCGCCCTCGCCCGCGAGTGGCCCCAGCTCCTCGCCGACGGCTTCGCCGCCCTCGTCTCCGACGCCGAGTTCGCGGTCCGCACCGCCGCCCGCAGCGTGCTGGCCGAGTCCGACGCCGCCCTCGCCGCGACCGACCCGCGCAATGACCGCGCCCGCCTCGACGCGCAGCTCCGCGAGCGCCTCGTCACCGAGGCCGACCGTGCGCGCGGACAGGCCCGCGACACGGTCGCCGCCCTCACCGGCCGGCTCAACGGGCACCTCGAGCTCGCCTCGCCGCTCGAGGTCCCCGCCCTGCCGATGACCACCCCGGCCGCCCTCGTCGACGGCCTCGCGCCGCCACCGGCCGAGTCCGACCGGGGCACCATGCCCGTGGGCGCCCGGCTGGCCAGGATCGTCATGCCGTCCTACGGCGGCATCATGATGTCCCTCGTCCTCACCCGGGTCTTCCACGTCGCGATGCCGCTCTGGATCCTGATCACCGGGGCCGTGACGGCCGCGCTCACGCTCGGCGGATCCGCGGTGGCCGCGGAGCGCAAGCGGTCCCTCGACCGCCGCCGCCAGGAGGCCCGCGCAGGGACCCGCGCCGTCGTCGAGGAGTTCCAGATCGTGCTGGTCAAGCAGCTTCGTGACGCTTCCCGCTCCGCCCAGACCACGCTGCGCCGCGCAGCCGGAGCCGCGGTCACCGCCCGTGAGAAGGCCACCACCGCGCAGCTCGAGGGCGTACGGCGCAGCGTCGACGAGCTGCGGGACGCGAGCCGCGCGGTCCGGGCGGTGGACGACGACCTCGCCTCCGTCGCCGAGCTCCGGGGCAAGGCCCGCCGGCTCGCCGAGGCCCCGCCCCCGGCCGCCGCAGCATCACAGAGCGTTCCCCCGCGTCAGGCGCCCTCGACCTCGCACTACGGTTCCACGACGTCCCCAGAAGGCGCAGGTGATCGCGTTATGGTTCCCTAACGCGATCAGGAGGCGCGAAAGATCGCGTTAGGGTTCCACACCGCGTCCTCTCTCCACCCTCATCGCAGCGGGACGAAGCGGGAGAGCTTGCCCGTCGCCTCGTGACGCGGGATCCGGTCGACGACCCTGACGGTGATCGCGGCGTCGGGCAGGCCGAAGGGGCGGAGCGCGTCCACCAGGGCCGCCGTCACCGCTGCGACGTCCGGCGACCCGACCAGCAGCACGTCCGCCCCGCCCGCGGTCTGGTGCACCTGGTACTCCGAGATCCGCGGGTCGGTGCCCAGGACGTAGCGGAACGCGCTGGCCGGGACGAGGAGACCGCCGTAGCGGAAGTCGTCGTCGCGCCGCCCGGCCACGGCGGCGACCCGCGGCATCGTGCTGCCGCACGGGCAGGTCCCGGGCAGCACCGTGACCTCGTCGCCCAGGTCGTAGCGGACGAACGGGAACGTGCGCCCGGCGAGCCCGGTCGCGAGGGTGCGGGCGGCGGGGTCGTCGGGTCCGACCGCACGTCCGTCGGCGTCGACCCGCTCGAGGATCACCTCGTCCGCGGAGACGTGCAGGCCGTCGCCGACCCCGCACCCGACGGCCTGGACGCCGATCTCGGTCGAGCCCCAGAGGTTGTGCACCGGCGCGCCCCAGGCGGCAGCGATGGCGGACCGGTCCTCCTCCGTCAGCGGCTCGGAGTTGGTGCTCACCCGCAGCGGCCGCACGTCGAGCTCACCGGCGAGCGTGGCCCGCGCGAGCCGCCCGATCACCGAGGCGTAGCCGACGAGCGCGGTCGGACGGGCATCGGCGACGGCCTTGAGGACGTCGTCGAACGGCGCCGCGGCGGGGATCACGACCGTCTCGGTCGACGCATCGGTTCCGACGTCGAACAACGGCGTGCTGGCATGCGGCGGACCGCCCGCCGAGAGCACCGCCAGCCGCGTGGGCCCCTCGACCCCGGCGGCGCGGTCGGCCCTGACCTGCCAGCGCCACGCCAGGCAGGCCAGCGTGACGTACTGCTCCCAGTCCCAGACGTACACGCCGCGTACGCCGCTCGACCCACCGGAGCTGAACACCTGCAGTCCCTGCGGGGTGTACGAGAACCAGCGCTGCCCGGCGAGCGCGCGCTCCGCCCCCGCGCGGTCGAGCCCGGGGGTGGTGACGATGGCGTCCCACTCCTCCTGGGCCTCCTGCTTGGTCATGACGGGCAGCCGGGCGAGGTCCTCGACGGTCGCCGCCTCGGGGTCGACCTCGCCCATCCGGGCGGCGTGGAAGGGCGAGCGCTCGCGCGCCCAGCCGAGCAGCGCGCGCAGCCGCTCGGTGCGGTGGCGCTCGATCACGTGGGGCGGCCGGTCCAGCCGCGCCACGTGGTCGTCGAGTGCGGCCCGCACCGCGCTCAGGTGCGCGGCGCGGAGCCGCCGGTAGGCCGTGCGGTCCTCGTCCGGCATCCGGACAGTGTGGAGCCTGCACGGCCTCCCGGGAAGCCGGTCAGAGGTCGGCGACCGCCGGGACGACCTCCCTCCCCAGCTCCCGCAGCGGCTCGAGCTCGGACACGTCCGGCATCAGGCCGTGGTACTCCTGGATCCCGAGCTTGGCGAGCTCCTCCAGGTGCGCGACCAGCTCCTTCGGGTCGCTCCCGTAGCCCCGGCCCATGACCGTCTTCTCGATCTCGTCGTAGTCGCGGCCGACCTCCTCGCACCGCTGCCGCAGCACGTCGAGCTTGTGCCGCAGCTCCGGGCCGTCGAACAGGTTGCAGGCGTCGGCGTACTGCGCGACCAGGCGCAGCGTCTTCTTCTCGCCCCCGCCGCCGATGAGGATCGGCGGGTGCGGGCGGGTCAGCGACTGCGGCACGTTCATCGTCCGCTCGAGCCGGTAGTGCGTGCCTTCGAACGGGCCCTCGTCGTCGCTCCACATCTGCAGGCAGATGCGCAGCGTCTCCTCCAGCCGCTCGAACCGCTCGGCGGTCGACGGGAAGAACAGCCCGAGCCCCTTGGCCTCCTCCTCGTTCCACGCCGCGCCGATGCCGAGCCACGCCCGCCCCTTCGACAGCACGTCGAGGGTCGTGACGAGCTTGGCGAGCATGCCCGGGTCGCGGTAGCTGACCGCCGTGACCCAGGCCAGCAGCTCGACACGCTCGGTGCGCGCGGCCAGGTAGCCGAGGGTCGTGTACGCCTCCAGCATGTCGTTCTCGATCGGCCCGACGGGCCGGATCTGCCAGACGTGGTCCATCACGCTGACCCGTGCGATCCCGGCCTCCTCGGCCGTGACGGCGATCCGGGTGAGGTCGTCGGCGAGGCCCTGCGGGCCGCTCGGGTAGGTGAAGTCTGCGATGTGCAGGCCGAGTTTCACGCGCTCTCCTCACAGGTGGATGGTCCTCCGGTTACGACGCTAGCCCCGTCCGGCGCGGCTTGCCCGGCGCGAGCCTGGTCCCGTCGGTACCACCCTGGGCGCCTACAACACCGCCTGTGCCTACAACACCGCCTGTGACTGGGTCACCCGCGCGGTGAGCCGGCCGCGGTCGTCGGTCACGTCCACCACGACCACGATCGCCGTGCGTCCGGCGTGCAGCACCCGGGCGGTGGCCTCGACCGCGCCGGCGGTCACCGGGCGGAGGAAATGGGTCGACGACGAGGTGGTCGCCGTCCCCGTGGCCCCCTCCGGCAGGTTGAGGAACCCGGCCCAGCCACCGGCGGCGTCGGCGAGCGCGAGGGTGGCGCCGCCGTGCAGCAACCCGCCGCCGGTGCAGCGCTCGGGGGTCCACTCCAGCCGCAGCCGGACCTCGTCGCGGTCGGCAGCGAGGGCCGTCGCGCCCAGGACCTTCGTGAAGGGCATGGCGGCGTACATCTGCTCGGTCACGTCCATGACCGGGACTCTCGCGCGCGGGCGTGCGGTCGCGCCATTACCCGGGAGGTCATCGCCCGGCGCCGGCCGGCTTCGTATCGTCGGGTCATGACAGCGGCGACGGTCCCGGTCGAGACGGCCTTCGGCGGGCTGCTGCGCGAGTGGCGGCAGCGCCGCCGGCTCACGCAGCTCGATCTCGGGAACAAGGCGGAGGTGTCGGCCCGGCACCTGTCCTTCCTGGAGACGGGGCGGTCGCGGCCGAGCCGCGAGATGGTGCTGCACCTGTCCGAGGAGCTGGACCTGCCGCTGCGCGCGCGCAACGCGCTGCTGGTGTCCGCGGGGTTCGCGCCCGCGTACTCGCAGCACTCGCTGCACTCGTCGGAGATGGCCGAGGTGCACGGCTCGCTGAACCGGCTGCTGGCCGCGCACGACCCCTTCCCGGCCGTCCTGGTCGACGGGCAGTGGGACATGATCGACGCCAACCGGGCGATCGCGGTGTTCGTCGAGCTGGTGGATCCGGGACTGCTCGAGCCGCCGGCCAACGTGTTGCGGCTCGCCCTGCACCCGCGCGGGCTCGCCCGGTACGTCGAGGGCCTCGACGAGTACGCCGCCCACCTCGTGTCGCGGCTGCGCCGCCAGGCCGACCGCTCGGCGGATCCCGCCCTCGGCGCCCTGCTCGACGAGCTGGTCGGCTACTGCCGCACCCTCGGCCTCGACCCCGACGCCCATCCGCGCAACCGGGTCGTGCTGCCGCTGCGGATGCGCCACCCCGACGGCCTGCTCACCTTCTTCTCGACGGTCTCGGTGCTGGGCGCGCCGCTGGACATCACGCTCGAGGAGGTGGCGGTGGAGTCGTTCTTCCCGGCCGACGCCCCCACCGCCGACTACCTGCGCCGCCGTTTCGGCTAGGAGTCGGCGGCGGGGCCGCGGCCGTCAGGTCAGGGCGGTCCGCAGGGCGTCACCCGCCTTGTCCAGCGTCTCCCGGGCCTTGTCGATCACCCCGGCCATCTGGATGAAGCCGTGGATCATGCCGTCGACCGGCAGCAGCTCGGCGTCGACGCCGGCTTCCCGCAGCTTGCCGACGTAGGCGGCCCCCTGGTCACGCAACGGGTCGAACTCGGCCGTGATCACGAGTGCCGGCGGCAGGCCCGACAGATCGTCCGCCCGGCCGGGCGAGACGCGGGGGTCGAGGCCGTCGTCGGGGCTGTTCAGGTAGCAGCCGAGGAACCACTCGATCCACGCCCGGGACAACAGCGGGCCCAGCGCGTTCTCCCGCATCGACAGGCTGTCGTCGAAGCGGTCCGTCGCCGGGTAGACGAGCAGCTGGAAGGCGATCCGCGGGCCGCCCTGCTTCTTCGCCAGCTGCGACACGACGGCGGCGAGGTTCCCACCCGCGCTGTCGCCGCCGACCGCGAGGCGCGCCGGGTCGCCGCCCAGGTCACCGATCTTCTCGGCGGCCCAGGTGAGGGCGGCGTAGGCGTCGTCGACCGCGGCCGGGAAGCGGTGCTCGGGGGCGAGCCGGTAGTCCACCGCCGCGATCAGGCAGCCGGACCGCGCGGCCAGCGTCCGGCACACGCCGTCGTGGCTGTCGAGGTCGCCGATCACCCAGCCGCCCCCGTGGTAGTAGACGAGTACTGGCAGCGGGCCGTCGCCCGGCGGCACATAGACCCGGACTGGGATGTCGCCGTCCGGCCCCGGCGCGGTCGTGTCCTCCACGCGTGGGAGCTCCACGGGCGGCCCGGCGAGGCCGGCCAGCTCCCCGATCATCGCCCGGCTCTCGGCGACGGTCATGCTCTCCGGCGACTTCGCGCCCTGCTCGGCCATCTGCGCGAGCAGGGCCTCGATCTGCGGGTCGAGCGGCATGGTCAGGTTCGTCCCTTCTCAGAACGGGAGCACCTGCCGACCTCGGCGTCGGCGGCGTCGCACCCATCATGGCCGCCTGTCGAACGTTCGTGAATCCTCCGGTCGCTGGCATGCTCGGACGCATGGCACGGCGTTTCGAGTACAAGGTGATCCAACTTCGCGAGGGCCTCATCGGCGGCAAGCTGTCCGCGGACAAGCTCGAGAAGGTCCTCAACGGCGAGGCCGCCGACGGCTGGCAGCTCAAGACCATCACCAGCGCGGACGTGAAGGGGCGGGTCGGCCCGGGCGGGGTCGAGGGCCTGCTGGTCACGTTCGAGCGGCCGGTCGCATGACCCGCCCGCCGTTCCACCTGGCGATCCCGGTCGACGACATCGATGCGGCCCGCCGCTTCTACGGCGAGGTCCTCGGCTTCCCCCGCGGCCGTTCCGCCGAGGCCTGGACGGACTGGGACGTGCACGGGCACCAGGTCGTCACGCACCTGGTCCCGGGGCACCGCGGGGTCGCCGGCCGCAACCCGGTCGACGGGCACGAGGTCCCGGTCCCGCACTTCGGCGTGGTCCTGCCGGTGCCGGAGTTCACCGCTCTGGCCGAACGGGTGCGGGCCGCGGGTGTGGAGTTCGTGATCGAGCCGTACGTCCGGTTCGCCGGCGAGCCGGGCGAGCAGCACACGATGTTCTTCCTCGACCCGGCCGGCAACGCGCTGGAGTTCAAGGCCTTCGCCGATCTGGACCAGTTGTTCGCGGTCTGACAGCATCTCGGGCCGTGGTCGACGACCGGCCGGCACGGGTCGAGGACGTGCACGAGCTCGCCGCCGGGATGCCGCACGTCACGCGCATCGACGGCCCCCGCGGCAACGCGGTGTACCAGGTGGGCGGGAAGTCGTTCGTCTTCTTCCGCACTCCCCGGCCCGACGCCGTCGACCCGGACACCGGCGAGCGGTACGCCGACGTCATCGTGTTCTGGGTCGGCGGCGACGAGGACAAGATCGCCCTCGTGCAGGACCCCGACTCGCCCTTCTTCACCACGCGGCACTTCGACGGCCACCCGTCCGTGCTGATCCGGGCCTCCCGCCTGCCCGAGATCGGCCGCGTCGAGCTGGCCGAGGTGGTGCAGGACGCCTGGCTGGCCCGCGCCTCGCCCAAGCGGGCGCGGGACTGGCTCGCGGCCCACGGCACCGCCGACGCCTGAGCCCTTGTGCGGCAGCGTGATCGAGGGGGTGGTCGCCGGCGATC
>NZ_JAJTTE010000076.1 GCF_021343995.1 Pseudonocardia terrae
CGACGTCGGTCGCGCTGAGCCAGGCGCCGGGGGTGAGCAGGGCGTCCCCGCGCCCGACCGCCTCCTTCGACAGCCCGCGCAGGTTCACCGCCACCCGAGCGACGCCGGTGACCTCCTCGCGCGGCTCGCCGAGGCTCTCCAGCCCGCGCACGCCGACCCGGCGCCCGCCGAGCTCCAGCTCGTCACCCAGCCGGATCGTGCCGGCGCCCAGGGTGCCGGTCACGACCGTCCCGGCGCCGCGGATGGTGAAGGCGCGGTCCACCCACAGCCGGACGTCGGCCGCCGGATCGGGCTCGGGCAGGTCGCCGACCAGCGCGTCGAGCGCGGCGCGAAGCTCGGGGAGGCCCTCGCCGCGCGGGGCGCACACCGCCACCACCGGCAGCGCGCCGAGCGACGAGCGGGCCAGCGCCGCCTGGGCGTCCTCGCGGGCGGGTTCGGGGTCGAGCAGGTCGCAGCGGGTGATCACGAGCAGCCCGCGATCCACGCCGAGGGCGTCGAGCGCGTCGAGGTGCTCGGCGCTCTGGGGCATCCAGCCCTCGTCGGCGGCGACCACGATCATCGCCGCGGGCACCGGCCCGGCGCCGGCCAGCATCGTCGTCACGAAGCGTTCGTGGCCGGGCACGTCGACGAAGGCCAGCTCGGTGCCCGAGTCGAGCCGGGTCCACGCGAACCCGAGGTCGATCGTCAGGCCGCGGCGGCGCTCCTCCGCCAGCCGGTCGGGCTCCATCCCGGTCAGGGCGCGGACCAGGGTGGACTTGCCGTGGTCGACGTGCCCCGCCGTCGCGATCACGCGGGCGGGCATCTCAGGTCTCGACAGCGGCGACGGCGGCGGCGAGGGCGGCGTCGTCGGCCGGGTCCAGGGCACGCAGGTCCAGCAGGCACCGCCCGCCCTCGAGCCGGCCCAGGACGGCCGGGTCGCCGGCGCGCAGGGCCGCGGCGAACCGTTCCGGCAGCGCGACCGCCGCGCTCGGCAGCGTGACGCCCGGGGCGCCCCCGCCGCCGACCGTCGAGACGGAGTCGACGGCCTCGGCGACCTCGCCCAGCTGCGCGGCGAGCCGCTCGGCCCGCCGCCGCAGGTCCTCGACGGGGGCCTCCAACGCCGCCCGCACCGGGGTACCGGGGCCGCGCAGAGTGGCCTCCAGCGCCGCGAGCGTGAGCTTGTCGACGCGCATCGCCCGGGCGAGCGGGAACCGCCGGACCCGCTCGACCAGCTCCGCGCCCTCGCCCGCGCCACCCAGGACCAGCCCCGCCTGCGGCCCGCCCAGGAGCTTGTCGCCGGACGCGGTGACCAGCGTTGCGCCGCGGGCGAGCATGCCGGCGGCGTCGGGTTCGTCGGGCAGCAGCGGGTGCGGGGTGAGCAGCCCCGACCCGATGTCGGCCACCACCGGCACGCCCAGCCCCGCCAGCTCCTCGGGACCGACCTCGCTGGTGAAGCCGCTGACCGTGAAGTTCGACGGGTGCACCTTGAGCACGAACCCGGTCTCCGGGCCGAGGGCGCGCGCGTAGTCGGCGAGGTGGGTGCGGTTGGTGGTGCCGACCTCGCGCAGCCGGGCGCCGGTCGACTCGAGCAGGTCGGGGATCCGGAAGCCGTCGCCGATCTCGACGAGCTCCCCGCGGGAGACCACGATCTCCTTCCCGCCCGCGAGGGTCGCCGCGACGAGCGCGAGCGCGGCCGCGCCGTTGTTCGCGACGTGCGCGGCGGCCGCGCCGGGCACGGCCCCGAGCAGGGCGTCGAGCACCCCGGCGCCGCGCCGGCCGCGGGCGCCGGTCGTGAGGTCGAGCTCGACGTCGCAGGTCCCGGCGGCGACCCCGAGGGCCTCCCGCGCGGCGGCGGAGAGCGGCGCCCGGCCGAGGTTGGTGTGGAGCAGCACGCCGGTCGCGTTGAGCACGGGACGCAGCCGGGTGGCGGTGCGGGGGAGGGCGGCCAGCGCGGCGTCGGCGACCTCGGTGGGCGGGATGGCGCCGGCGCGCGCCTGCTGTTGCGCGTCGACGACCGCGCGCTTCACCAGCGCGCGGCCGAGCCGGTGCGCCGCCTCCGCCAGGCGGGGGTCGGCGAGCACCGCGTCGGTGCGCGGTACCGCGCGGCGCGGGTCGGGTGCGTCCGCGGGCGGGGGAGCGGTCGTGCCGCGGACCGGGGCGTCCGTCATGGGAAGAGCATGCCGTGCCCGTCAGCCCCGGCGCAGGGCGTGTCGGTTCTCCGTGTTCTGCTCGCGGCGCTGCTCCGGGACGCGGACGGCCCCGCGGTCGGCCGGACGGGCCTGGTCGGCCTCGAACAGGTCCGCGGTGCCGGGGGTGGGGGTCCACACCGCGGCGGCCGGCTCGCCCGCACGCTCCTCGGTCGTGGCCGTGCCGGCCTGGTCGGCGGTCTCGTCCGCGGCGGGCTCGCCGTCCTCGCCCACGCTGTCGTCCTCGGGCCCGGCGGGTCCGGCCTCCTCGAACAGGCCCACGTCGGCCTTCTCGGCCTCGCCCGTCCCGTCGGCGTCGTCGGCCTCGTCGGCCTCGTCGGTCTCGTCGGCCTCGGTGACCGCACCGGCCGGGACCTCGGGCACCCCTGCCGCGGGGGTCGGGCCCTCGTCGGGCTCCTGCTCCGCGCCGGGCTCCTGCTCCGCGCCGGACACCGCCTCGGTCTGTCCCTGCTCCGCGCCGGACACCGCCTCGGTCTGTCCCTGCTCCGACGCCGGGAACGGCTCGTCCACCGCTGCGTTCCCCGGGGGCGCGCCGACCGGGAGCGCCGCGTCGAGCCCGCGCAGCTCGGCGCCCAGCGCGGCGTGCAGCCGGGCCAGCTCGGTGCGCAGCGCGGTCCGCAGGCCGGCGAGCTCCTCCACCCGCTCGGCGTGGTCGGCCACCCCGGCGGCCAGCTCGGCGCGCTCCGCGGCCACCGCCGCCCACTCGGCGTCGGCGTCCGCACGGGCCTGCCCCGCGGCGGTGTGGGCGCGCTCCATCAGGTCGGCGGCCTCGCGCGTGGCGGCGGCGCGGATCTCGGCGGCGTCGCGCTCGGCGGCGGCCCGGATGTCCGACGCCTCGCGCTCGGCGAGCCGCAGCACCTTCTCCGCGCGGAAGCCGAAGCTCTGCGGCACGGTGGGCAGGCCCTCCGCCGGGGTGCCGGCCCGCAGGGTCCGCAGCTCCTCGGCGAGCCCCGCGGCGTGCTGTTCGGCCATGCGGCGGGCGTTCTCGGCGGCCCGGGCGCGCCGCTCCAGTTCGCGGACCAGCGCGTCGACCTGGTCGCGGGCGTAGCCGCGGCGCACCACCTCGAACGCGCCGGACCGGCTGGCCGGGTCGGCGTCACGCTCCGGAACGGATGTCACGCCTCCAGGGTGACTCGCGGACCGGACGATCTCCGCGCGGGGTCGGCCGGGGTCGGTCAGTGGGAGCCAGCGTGCGACGGGCGGACTCCGCTACGGTCGGAGGATGACGGCGGGTACCACCGGACAGACGCGCAGACTCACCCAGTTCAGCCACGGTGCGGGCTGCGGCTGCAAGATCGGCCCGGGCCGGCTCGCCGAGGTTCTCGCGGGCGTCACCCCGCCCAGTCACCCCGACCTGCTCGTCGGTACCGAGACGGGGGACGACGCCGCCGTCTGGCGGCTCGACGCCGACCGCGCGCTCGTGGCGACCACGGACTTCTTCACCCCGGTCGTCGACGACCCGCGGACCTGGGGCCGGATCGCCGCGACCAACGCCGTGTCCGACGTCTTCGCCATGGGCGGCCGCCCGCTCTTCGCCCTCAACATCGTGGCCTGGCCGTCGGAGACGTTGCCGCCGGAGATGCTCGCCGAGGTGCTGGAGGGCGGCGCGGACGCCGGCCGGGAGTGCGGGTTCGCCGTGGTCGGCGGGCACTCGATCGACGACCCGGAGCCCAAGTACGGGCTGGCCGTGGTCGGCGAGCTGCACCCGGACCGCATCCTCACCAACACCGGCCTGCGCCCGGGGGACGCGCTGGTGCTCACCAAGCCCCTCGGTGTCGGCATCGCGACCACGGCGGTCAAGGCCGGGACCGCCGGCGAGGACCTGCTCGCCCGCGCGGTCGAGTCGATGTGCACGCCCAACGCCGCCGCCTCGGCCGCCGCGCTCGCCGCCGGCGCGACCGGGTGCACGGACGTCACCGGGTTCGGCCTGCTGGGGCACCTGCGCAAGATGGCGGCCGCCTCCGGGGTCGACGCCGAGATCGTCGTCGGCGAGGTGCCGTTGCTGCCGGGCGTTCGGGAGCTGGCCGAGGCCGGCACGGTCCCGGGCGGCACGCGGCGCAACCGGGACTGGGTCGCCGAGGTGCTGGACCCGGCGCCCGGTGTCACGGAGACGGACGTGCTGCTCCTCGCCGACGCGCAGACCTCGGGCGGTCTGCTGTTCGGCGCCGCCCCGGACCGGGCGGCGGCCGCGGTGGCGGAGCTGCCGGGCGCCGCGATCGTCGGACGGGTGCAGGAGGGGACGGGCCGGATCCGCGTCAGCCGGTGACGCCGGTCCGCCCGGACGGATGGCGGAGGCGGACGGGAATCGAACCCGCCTGACCGAGGTGCTCGGCCACGTCGGTGTTGAAGACCGCGGGGGCCACCAGGCGCCCAGACGCCTCCCTGGTGCGGTGCCGGCTCAGCCCGTGGGGCGCAGCGCGTCGGACACGCCGTCGGCCACGTCGAACAGCGCGAGCAGCCCGGTCGCCTCGAGCGCCCGGGTCACGATCCGCGACCCGCACACCAGCCGCAGCGTGTGGCCGCGCCGCTCCACCGCGTCCTTCGCCGCGACGAGCACGGCCAGCCCGGCGGACCCCAGGAAGGTCACCCCGGACAGGTCCAGGACGACGAGCGGGGCCTCGGGCAGCCGCGCGTCGAGTTCGGTGCGCAGCAACGGCGCGGTCAACGTGTCGATCTCGCCCCGGACGTGCGCGACCAGGGACGCACCGTCACCCTCGCCTGCCCGTTCGAAACGGACGACGTCCTCGATCTCGACGCCACCCTCGTCGGCGGGGGTCTCACTGCTCATTGCGCACCGTGCTCCTCGACTTCCGCGGACGCGTGCTGCGGACTGTCGCCTCAACCGCCCGCCAACCCTACGGGGGCGCGCCGGGGCGGCACAACAGAGGCCGACTCCGGCGGGTCGCGGGGCCCGGGGCGTTTGGGAAGTGTGATATGGGGCACTCTCTCCGCGGACGCGACCGGTGCCCCTCACGGCGCGCCCGACCAGGAGGAACCCGTGTACCGACGGACGTCGCGCACCGATCTGGCGCGCATCGGCCAGGTGCTGGCCGGCCTGACCTATCCCGCGGCGAAGTGGCAGATCATCGCCCATGCGGACCACTACGGGGCGGACTCGCTGAGTGCCGCCCAGCTCTGGTCGCTGCCGGTCGGGACCTACTTGGACCTGACCGCGATCGGGGTGGCCCTCGGGCTGCTGCCCCGGCCGGCTCCGGGCTACCGGCAGCAGCCCCGGATCCAGGCCGCGGCCGCCGACCAGGCCCGGGACGCCGACGCCTGATCTCCCGCCTTTCGGCGGTTGCCGCCGCGTTGTGACGTGGCCCACGCTCGGTTCGTGACCACCTTCGTCCTCGTGCACGGTGCGTTCGTCGGCGGTTGGTACTGGGACGAGGTCCGAGCGCGGCTGGAGAAGGCCGGGCACGTCGTCGACGCCCCCCAGCTGCTCAGCTCCGGACCCGACCCCACCGCGCTCGGCGACCTGGCCGCGGACACCGACCTGGTCCGGGGGCACATCGAGTCGGCCGGGGAGCCGGTCGTGCTCGTCGGGCACTCCTACGGCGGCATGGTCGTCACCGAGCTCGCCGACCATCCCGACGTGGTGCACGGCGTGTACGTCGCCGCGCTGTGGCCGGCCGCGGGGACGTCCGCGAACGATCTGATGGCGACGCTGCCGCCGTTGCCCTGGGCCGTGCCGCAGGAGGACGGCACGCTGCGGGCCGTCGACGACGTCGGCGTGCTCCACCGGGCGATCTGTGCCGACGTGCCCCGCGAGCGGGCCGAGCCGCTGCTGCGCCGGATGCGGCCCCAGTCGCTCGCCAGCCTCGGCTCGCCCAGCTCGGCGCCCGAGCGCATGCATCCGGTCACATACGTGATCTGCGCGAACGACGCGTCCTTCCCGCCCGAGGCGCAGGAACGGATGGCCGCGGCCGCCGACCACGTCGAACGGCTCCCGTCGTCGCACGCGCCGATGTTCTCCCTGCCCGACGAGCTGGCGGAGCTGCTCGGCCGGATCCGCTGACCGGACGGGCGGCGGCTGCGGCGGCCCGACGCGCGGGGGTGGTGCTGGCCTCACCGCCCCGGGGTGCGGGTGCCGTGTGCGGGCGACGGGGCAGCACGGTCGTTCCGCGGGTCCCGCGACGACAGGGTTCTCCCGACCGCCCGGACCCCGCCGGGCCGATCCGGAGGACCCGCATGCACCGCGCCCCGACCCCCACCGGCCCCGAGCACGGGATCCCCGTGCAGGTCGGGAGCGTGCCCGCGCCCCGGCGCCCGGAACCGGCCGCAGTCCCGTTCCGGCCCGCGCCGTGGCCGCCGCACCCCGGCCCGATGCATCCCCGCCCGATGCATCCCCGCCCGGTGCACCCGCATCACGTCGTGCACCGGCCCGTTCGGGGCCGGCCGCTGCCGCGTCACCCCGGACCGTGGCCGTCGGGCCCGCATGATCCCCGTCCGGGCGGCGGAGGAGTCGATCCGCGACGCCCTCCCTTCCCGGACGCGGATCCTGCCCGCCTGCGCACCGCCTCCACCCACGCGGATCACGCCCGTCCGCTCACGGCCTTCCCGACCGCGGATCACGCCCGCCCGCTCACGGCCGCGGCCACCCCGCGCCTCGGCCGGCGCGCGCTGCGCCGCGAGCAGCTCGCCACCCTCGCCGCACCCCGCCGCCACTACTCGCTCCTCGCCCGGCTGCTCTTCCTGACCATGGACCTGCTCTACGGCCGCCGCCGCACGCTCGAGAAGTTCCAGGTGCTGGAGATCGTCGCCCGGATCCCCTACCAGATCTGGGAGAACGGGGCCTACCGGCTGCTCACCCGCCGGCACCGCGACGGCGCCCTGGCCCGCCGCATCCACGCGCGGATCGAGGAGAACCGGGAGCAGCAGGACAACGAGCAGTGGCACCTGCTGATCGTGGGCGAGCTCGTCCGCGCGTCCGGCCGGGAGCCGGGTCGGCTGCGCTTCCGGGTGCTGCCGCTGCTGCTGGCGCTGTCCTACTACCACGTGGCCTGGCTGATGTTCGTGCTCGCGCCGCGCCGGAGCTACCGTCTCAACGCCGACTTCGAGGACCACGCCGAGCACGAGTACGCCGAGTACGTCGCCGAGCACCCGGAGCTGGAGACGGTCCCGCACCGCTCCGCTTTCGCCGACCGCTACGGCGCCCACGTCACCGTCGCCGACCTGCTCCGCCAGATCGGGCACGACGAGCGGATGCACAAGCAGGAGTCGGAGCGCTACCTCGCCGAGGGCCGGCTGAGGTGATCGGCCCGGTGATCCACGGGCCGGCGTAACGCCCGCGCCGGACCCGGCGAGGACAGGCCGGGGGTGGTGCCAGTACCACCCTCCTCCGGCGTGCCAGCCGGTGTCTTCGCCGCGGGCACTCCCGGTGCGGACCCGGCCCTCCCTAGGGTGATCAGGTGACACAGCAGACCGAGTCCGTCGCGGGCACTCCGGCGCCCGGCGCGCCCGGCCCCGCCCTCGTCGTCCGCGGTCTGCGCAAGATCTACGAGGCCGGTACGGCGCCCGTGCGCGCGCTGCGCGGGGTCGACCTCACCGTGCACGCCGGCGAGTTCGTGGCGCTCATGGGGCCCTCGGGCTGCGGTAAGTCCACGCTGCTGCACCTGCTCGCCGGCCTCGACCGCCCGGACGAGGGCACGATCGCCCTCGACGGCACCCGCATCGAGGAGCTCGGCGCCCAGCGCCTCGCCCGGCTGCGCCGCCGCAGCGTCGGGCTGGTCTTCCAGTTCTTCCACCTCATCGAGCACATGTCGGCGCTGGAGAACGTCTCGCTCGCCGCGCTCGTCGCCGGCGCGAAGCCCGCCGAGGCGACCGCCCGGGCCCGCGACCTGCTCGACCAGCTCGGCCTGCTCGACAAGGCCCGCGAGCTGCCCGCCGCCCTCTCCGGCGGCCAGCGCCAGCGCGTCGCGATCGCCCGTGCGCTGGCCAACCGCCCCACGCTGCTGCTGGCCGACGAGCCGACCGGCGCCCTGGACTCCGACGGCGCGGCCGAGGTCCTCGACCTGTTCCAGCGCCTGCACGCCCAGGGACAGACGATCCTCATGGTCACGCACAGCCGCGAGGTCGCCGAGGGCGCGCAACGGCTGGTCCGCATGCGCGACGGTCGCATCCTGGCCGACGGCGAGCCGTCCGGCCCCGTCGAGGTGCCCGCCGGGCTGCGGGTCGCCCGGTGAGACACCGCACCCCGCTCCCGGCCGGCGCCGGGTTCCGCAGCCACCGTCGCGTGGGGGTCGGGACGGGCCGGCGTGCCCGCAGCTCCCTGCTGCTCTCCGGTGTCATCGGCGCGGCCGGGGTGATCGCGCCCGGCGTCGTCGTCGGCCTGCTGGGCGGCGGCCCGGCCTGGTGGGTGACCGGGCTGATCGCCGGGGTCGTGCTCGCCGTCGGGATCGCGTTGACGGCCAGCGCCGCCGCCCGCCGCGCGAGCACCGCCGTGCTGGTCGGGGCCTCGGAGTTCGGCGGGTTGTCCGTAGCGGTCTGCGCCGGCCTCCTCGTAGTGCTGCTGGTGTTCGGGCGGATACCGCTCGGCGCCGAGCGCGCGCTGGTCGACCCGACGCTGGTGGGAATGCTCGTCGTCGCCGTGGTCGCGGGGCCGCTCGGCCGCCGCGCGGCCCGCACCACCCGGGCCGCGCTGCAGGGCGTCCGCCGCTCGCCCGACGAGCTGCTGGCCGACTTCGCCGAGCGCGCCGGCCGCGGCACGCCGGTCGACGACCTGCTCCGCCAGCTCGCCGAGACCATGCGGCAGGACTGGCGGCTGTCCCGCGTCCAGATCTGGGCCGACCGCGTCGACGCGCCGCGGAGCCTCGCGCGCAGTCTCGTCGTCCCGCAGCCGGTGGAGCCCGGGCCCGAGCCGCTGCCGCTCGACGGGGACGAGCTCGCCACCCTGCAGCGCGCCGGCGTCGCCGGACCGGGCTGGCTCGAGCTGTGGCTGCCGCACCTGGTCGAGGAGGACGGGCCGGCCCGCCGCGGGCAGCTGCGGCTCGCCCCCGCGGTCCACGGCGGCGAGGTGCTGGCGCTGGTGGTGATCGAGCGCGACGTCGACGCCGACACCTTCGGCGAGGCGGACGAGCGGGCGCTCGCCGAGGTCGTCCGGCGGCTGGCGATCGTGCTGCGCAACCGCGCCCTCGACGAGGCGCTCCAGGCCACCCTCGCCGACCTGCGCCGCACCAACGCCGACCTGCAGGCCTCCCGCACCCGGCTCGTCGCCGCGGCCGACGCCGAACGCCGGCGCATCGAGCGCGACCTGCACGACGGCGCCCAGCAGCACCTGGTCGCGCTGGCCGTCGGGCTGCGGCTGGTCCGCGACACCCTGACCTCGCCCGACGACCCCGACGCCGAGCTGCTCGACGAGCTCGACCGCGGCGTCCGCGACTCCATCCAGGCGCTGCGCGACCTGGCCCACGGCATCTACCCGCCGCTGCTGCGCGACGCCGGCCTGGGCGACGCGCTGCGGGCCGCGGCCAAGCGCAGCCCGCTCACCGTCGAGGTGCACGCCGACGGCGTCGGCCGGATGCCCGAGCAGGCGGAGGCCGCCGTCTACTTCTGCTGCCTCGAGGCCCTGCAGAACGCGGGCAAGCACGCCCCGGGCGCCCACGTGACGATCTCGCTGGAGGTGGCGGCCGGCGCCGACGGCGACGAGCTCACCGTGGTCGTCGCCGACGACGGGCCCGGCTTCGACCCCGCCCGGGTCGCCGGCGGGGGCGGGCTGCAGAACATGGCGGACCGCCTCGGCGCCATCGGCGGGACCGTGGAGCTCGTGTCGGCACCGGGCGAGGGCACGGTGCTCACCGGACGCATCCCGGTCCCGGTCGGGGGAGCGACGGCGGCGGCGCCCCGGACGGCGCCGATCGCGTCGCGCCCGGCGCCCGTGGCGGGCTGAGCGGTGCCGGCACGCGATGCCGGCGCACCGGGCACCCGGGGTGCGGTCCGCCTCGTCGCCCGTGCCGAGCTGCGGGAACGGGGCTGGAGCCTGCTCGCCCTCGGCGTGGTGCTGGGCCTGGTCGGCGGCGTGGTGCTGGGCGCGGTCGCGGTCGGCGAGCGCACCGCCACCGCCTACCCGCGGCTCGTCGAGGCCGTCCACCTCGACGACGCCCGGCTGATCGTCCCGGCGGACCGGCCCGCGCTGATCGAGGCGCTGCCGACCCTGCCCGGCGTCGCCGACGCGTGGCTGACCGAGGCGTGGGTCGCGCAGGTCGGCGGCCCGCAGGTGCAGTTCATGTCGCTCGCCGCGGGCACCGCCTCGCATCCCGGGCTCGTCACCCCGGTGGTCGTCGACGGTCGGGCGGCCGACCCCGCCGCGGCCGACGAGGTCGTGGTCTCCGAGCGGGTGGCCGAGCACGGCATGGGCGTCGGCACCGTTCTGCCGCTGCGGATGCTCACCCTCGAGGACATGGCACGGTTCGCCGTGGGGTTCACCCCGCACGGGCCGGCGACCACGGTGCGCGTCGTCGGCGTCGCCCGGATGCCGGCGTGGGGACAGGCGCTGCCCGACGTCCTGGCCGGGCCGGCGTTCGCCCGCGCGCTGGCCGGGACGGGGATCGGGCACTCCGCCTACGTCCGTCTCGACCCTGGGCCCGACGCCGCGGCCCGCTTCGACGAGGCCGTCGCCGCGTTCGCGGCCGCGCAGCCGTCGATCGTCGGCGAGTACCTCACGCCCGGGGTGGAGCATCCGCGGGCGCCCGATCCGGCGGTGCAGGCGGCCGAACGGGCGCTGCTCCTCGGCGTCGGGCTGTTCGCACTGGTCGTGGGACTGGGTGCGCTGCAGGTCGTCGGGCTCGGGTTGCTGCGCACCGCGGGCACGGCTCGCGCGGCGCGGTCGGTCGAGTCCGCGCTGGGCATGACGGCGGCGCAGAGCGTCGCCGCCCGGGTCGGGGCGGCGGTTCCGGCCGCGGCGGTCGCCGGGCTGCTCGGCGCCGGGGTGGTGGTGGCCGCCGGCACGCTCGCGCCGCTGGGTAGCCAGGCCCGCTTCGAGCCCGAGCCCGGCTTCCGGCCGCAATGGGCGCTCGCGCTGGCCGGCGGCGCGGCCCTCGCGGCGCTGTTCCTGCTGGTCACGGCCGCGGCGGCGGCGTTCGCCTGGCGCCGGCGCGCGCTGGCGGTACCCGAGCCGGCCGTGCCCCGCGAGGGATCGCTCGCCGCCGTCGTCGGCGGGTCGCTGGGGCGGTGGCCGACCCTGCTGCTCGGCAGCAGGCTCGCGCAGGCCGGCACGAGACGCGGGGTGCCGCCCCTGGTCACGACGCTCGCCGCCACGGCCGCGGTCGCCGGGATCGTCGCCACGGTGACGGTCGGGGCGAGCCTCGACCGGCTCGTCGCGACGCCGGAGCGGTGGGCGGGCGGCGCCGACATCACGATCGCGGACAGCCGCGAGCCCGACGTCGTCGCCCTCGCCGAGGACCCGCGGGTGGCGATACTGGCGATCACCGACACGTCGTACGCCCGGCTCGGCTCCGGCGGCACGCTCGGGATCGTCAGCATCACCGCCCGCAAGGGCACCCCGCCCGTCGCGCTGGTGTCGGGGCGGCTGCCGACGGCAGCCGACGAGGTCGCCGTCAACCCGCGGCTGGCCGCCGAACGCGGGCTGTCCGCGGGGGAGCGGATCGACACCCTCGCCACGGGCGGCGCACCGCACCCGATGACCGTCGTCGGGGTCGCGGTGGTGCCCAACGAGAACCACGGCCCGCTCGGCCAGGACCTCCTCGCCACCGGGGACGGGCTGCGCGCGGTCAGCCCGGAGCGGAACTTCCCGCTGCTCACCACGCACGTCTACGCCCGGCCGGGCGCCGCCGCGGCGCTCGCCGCCGAGCTGGGCGGGCGGCTCGAGCTGGCCCCACCGACCGTGCCCGACGCGATCCGGAACCTCGGCGACCTCGGCCGGCTGCCCGACGTGCTCGCGGTGGTGCTCGCCGTCGTCGCCGGCACGGGACTGGCGCACTCGCTGCTGGTCGGCGCGCGGCGGTTGGCGCGGGAGATGGCGGTGTTCTCCGTGCTCGGCGCGACCCCGGGGCAGGTGCGGATCACGCTCGGCGTGCTGGCCGCGTCGACCGCGGTGCCCGCCGTGCTGCTGGGGGTACCGGCCGGGCTCGGCGTGGCCCGGCTGTTCTGGTGGCAGGTGGCCTCGACGATCGGGGTCGGCGGCGACATCGCGGTCCCCGTCGGACCGATCGCCCTGCTCATCGCCGCGGTGCCGCTCGGCGCGGCCCTGGTCGCGGCGGTCCCGGCCCGGCGGGTCCGCACGCCCGCCGCCACCTCCCTGGCGGCGCTGTGAGGGGCGGCGCAGGAAGGGGCGGCACTGTGAGGGCGGCGCAGGAAGGGGCGGCGCTGTGAGGGGCGGCACTCTGAGGGGCGCGCTGTGAGGGGCGGCGCCGTCGAGGGTGGCGTGAGGAGCGGCGGGCCGAGCGGGGCCGGCTGGCACGGCATGCGGGCCGTCGCGCGGGCGGAGCTGCGCTCGGGTCTGCGGGCGCTGCTCGTCCTCGGCCTGATCGCGGGCGTGGTCGGCGGGCTCCTGCTCGGTGCCGCCGTGGTCGCGGACCGCACCGGCAGCGCCTACCCCCGGTTGGTCCAGCGCACCGGTCTCGACGACGCCCGCGCCTACCTCCCGGCCGACCTCCCCGACGTCACGACCGGGTTCGCCGGGCTCCCCGGCGTCGAGGAGAGCTGGACGGCCTACGCCTGGATCGCGCAGATCGCCGGCCCCACGCTGCAGTACACCGCGGTGATCGCCGGCCCCGAACGGCCGGACGACCTGGTCGCGCCGGTGATCGTCGCCGGCCGCGCCCCGCGCGTCGAGGCGGCCGACGAGCTGCTGGTCGGCGAGCCCCTCGCCGCCGCGGCCGGGCTGCACGTGGGCGACCGGATCACGCTGGAGATGCTGACCCTGCGCCAGGTCGCGCGGTTCGACGTCGGCTTCGGCGAGCCGGAGGGCGCCACCCGCCGGATGACGGTCGTCGGCATCGGGCGGATGCCCTCCTGGACCGGCCCGCTCGGCGACGCGCTGTCCACCCCGGCCTTCGCCGCGCAGAACGCGGGAGCCGCGGGCGGGCGTTCCGGCTTCGCGCGGCTGGCCTACACCGGCGACGCCGCGGCCGACGCCGCGCTCCGGGACCGGTTCGTCGCCGCCCTCGCCCGCAGCTACGAGGGCCTGCCCCACCCGCTGATCGTCGGCAACTACGTGCCCGAGGTCCCGGTCTTCCCGACCACGGACGCCGACCCCGCCGTCGCCGCGGCGGAACGCGTGCTCGGCATCGGGCTGTGGGGGTTCGCGCTGGTCGTGGCGGTGGGCGGCTGCGTCGTCGTCGGGCAGGGGCTGGTGCGCCACCACGCCCGCGGCGCCCTCGACCAGCGGGTGGAGAACGCGCTGGGCATGACGACCGCCGAGCGGATCGGGGCCCGGGTGCTGGCCGCCACGACGGGGGCCGGGGTGGCGGCCGTCGTCGCGGCCGGGATGACGCTGGCCGCGGGCACCATCGAACCCCTCGGCAGCCAGGCCCGCTTCGAGCCCGACACCGGCTTCCGGCCCGTCTGGGGCACGGTCGCCGGAGGCGGCGCGGTCGTCCTGGTCGCCTTCCTGGCCCTGGCGGCCGGCAGCGCCGCACTGGCCGGGCGCGCCGCCGTCACTCCGCCGCTGCCCGGCCGGCGCCGGCCCGCTCGCTGGGCGGTGCGCTGGCCGCCGCTGTTCGTGGGGCTGCGGCTCGCGCTCCGTGGCCGCACGGTGCCCGGGACGATCGGCCTGCCCGCCGCGGTCACGGCGACCGGGATCGCGGTGACGGTCGCCGGGATCGTCGCGTCGACCATGCTCGGCGCCAGCCTGCAGCGGCTCGTCGACACCCCGGCCCGGTACGGCTTCACCTCCGACCTCACCATCGCCGACGCGCGTGAGCCGGACATGGCGGCGCTCACGGCCGATCCCCGCGTCGGCGGGCTGACCGAGGTCGAGACCGGGCGGGTGACGATCGATCCGGCCCGTTCCCGGCAGATCGACGCCTACGCCCACGTGCCGCGCAAGGGCACGATCCCGGTGTCCCTGGTCAGCGGCCGGTTGCCGGAGGTGCCGGGAGAGGTCGCCGTCGGCGCGCGGGTGGCCGTGCGCGAGCAGCTCGGCCTCGGCGATCCGGTCGAGGTCACCTCCTCCGACGGCCGCACGGCCCGGCTCGTCGTGACCGGGGTGGCCGTCCCGCAACCCGAGCGCGCCGCCCCGCTCGGCGAGGGCCTGGTCATGACGCCCGACCAGCTGCGCACGCTCTTCCGGCAGCCGCTGGCGTCGGCGCACGTGCTGGCCGCGCCGGGGCAGGCGGACGCGCTCTACACCGATCTCGCGCAACGGCTGGAGGTGCACCTCCCGGGCATGCCGCCGGAGATCGACACCCTCGCCGGCCTGCTCCGGCTGCCCGAGATCCTGGCGACGCTGCTGGCCGTCGTCGCCGTCGCGGGTCTGGTCCACACGCTGGTCAGCGCGGTCCGCCGGCACACCCGCGACGCCGCGCTGCTGTCCGTGCTGGGCGCGACACCGGGGCAGGTGCGGGCCGCGCTCGGCGTCCTGGCGGGCACGACCGTGCTGCCCGGCGTCGTGTTCGGCATCCTGCTGGGCCTGGGCGGCGGGCGGTTGCTGTGGTGGCAGGTGGCGAGCCAGACCGGCGTCGCGCCCGACGTCGCGGTGCCGGTCTGGCCGATCGCGCTGATCATCCCCGCGGTGCTGGTCGGCTCGCTCGTGCTCGGGGCGGTGCCGGCGGTGCGCATGGCCCGCGAGCCCGTCGCGGCGTCCCTGCGCAGGGGATGAGACCTCCGCCGCGGCCCGCCGCGCGGCTACGCCGCTGTGCCGATCGTGCGGCTACGCCGCTGTGCCGATGTGCGGCTTCGCCGCGGTGCCGATCGCGCGGCTACCCCGCGGTGCCGATCCGCGGCTACCCCGTGGTGCTGACTGCGGCTACGCCGCGGTGCTGAGTGCGGCTACGCCGCGGTGCCGATCCTCTTCCACAGGTCGAGCAGCACGGGCGCGCCGAGCTCCTCCTTGTGCAGGTAGCCGGCGATGCCGGGACCGTGGGGATCGATCCGCAGGTCCTCGAGACGGTAGGTCGAGCACAGCACGGTGCGGGTGCCGGGCGCGGCGGCGGAGACCCGCGCAGCGGCCTCGGCGCCGTCGATACCGGGCAGGTTGACGTCCATCAGCACGAGGTCGGGCCGGAGCTCGGCGACGGCGTCGACGGCGGCCTCGCCGGTCTCGGCGACCCCCGCGATCTCCCACCCGGGCATCCGCCGGACGACCGCCGCGGCGGCGAACCGGAACGGCCGGTGGTCGTCCACCACCAGCACGCGCACCCGGGCCGTCGATGCGCCTCGTTGCTCCATGCGGGACAGTCTGCCCCGCCGGCGCCGCGCCCGCCGAGGATGCGGCCCCGTGGTCCGCGCGGTGTCCACCTCCTGAGCCGGTGGTGGTGCTGGCCCCACCCCCGTCCACGGGGTGAACCCCTCGTCGCCCCCCGTCCCGCGGCGGCAGAGTTCCCCTCGTCATCCAGCGGGCCGTGTCGCGGCCCCCGGGCGAGGGCCGACGGGCCCGGACCGCCACCCTCGAGAGGACCACCATGACCGGCACCATCGCCCGAGCCGCCGCCGCAGTCGCCGTCGCCGCCTCGGTCACCCTCGCCACTGCGGGCACCGCCCTGGCCGCCGAACCCGGCGCCCCGCCCGGGCCCGGGACGTCGCCCCAACAGGCCACGCCGACCGAGAAGGCCGCCGCCGAGGTGCGGCCGGCGATCGTGTACCTCACCGAGACCTTCACCGCCTACGTCGGCGACGGCACCGGGATGTACTACAACAACGGCCAGCCGCTCACGCTCAACGCCACCTGCACCGGCTTCGGCGTGAACCCGCAGGGCTACGTGGCCACCGCGGGCCACTGCGTCGACACCACCAGCCCCGACGGCATCCGCGCGGACTTCATCCAGATGGTCGCGCAGGACGTCGCGGCCGGGGCGCCCGGCGTGACCGTGCAGGACGCCGTGACCTACGGCCTGGCGAACTGGACCGTGGAGGGCCAGGCCAAGGGCTCGCCGATCGACGCGCAGTACTCGGCCGTGATCGGCTCGGGCACCGGCAACGGCGCCAAGGGCCAGGTCGTGCCCGCCCGGCTCGTCGACTTCCGGCCGCCCAGCCAGGGCGACGTCGCGCTGCTGAAGATCGAGAGCACCGACCTGCCGACGGTGCAGCTCGGCACGGACGCCGACACCGCCATCGGCACCCCGGTGCTGTCGATCGGCTACCCGGCCGCCGCCGACGCCGTCACCGACACGACCCTCGAGCCGTCCAACAAGGACGGCCAGATCAGCACCAGGCGCACCATGGGGAGCGTCCCGTACTACGAGACCTCCGCGTCCCTGTCGCCCGGCATGAGCGGCGGCCCGACGGTGAACATGGACGGCGACGTCCTGGGCATCAACAGCGCTCACCTGCCCAACGACCAAGCCTTCAACTTCATCGCCCCGGCGAGCGGGCTGACCGAGCTGCTGGCCCGCAACGGCGTGCAGAACCAGCTGGGCCCGAACGACACCCTCTACCGCGACGCGCTCGCGAACTACTGGGCCGGCCACTACACCGACGCCATCGCCGGGTTCGAGCGGCTGCTGCTCGTCGACCCCGGGCACGGGCAGGCGCAGCAGTTCAAGACCGAGGCCGCCAAGGCCAAGGAGCGCTTCGGCGACACGCCGGTCGCCCCCGCCGCGGAGCAGGGTGGCACCGGCTTCTGGGGCCTCGCCCCGTGGCTGTTCTGGACGATCGTCGGCGGCGCCGCCGCGCTGGTCGTCGGCGGGATCGCGCTGCTCGTGGTGCTGCTGCGCCGGCGCAAGGGCGGCAAGGCCGCCATGGCCGCCGCGGCCGAGGTCCCGGCGCCGCGCGACCCGCGCGACCTCCGTATCGATGGGTCAGCGAACCGGGCGCCGCAGGCCCCGCGCATGCCGCAGGCACCGTGGGGGAGCACGCCGGTGCAGTCGGTGCCGTCCGTGCCGTCGGCGCAGCCCCCGCAGGGCCCGGCGTGGCAGCAGCCCCGTCCTCCCGCGCCGGCCGGCCCCGCCGACGGTCCGACCACGGTCGTCACCCCGGCCGACATCATGGCCTCGCAGCGCCCCGCCCCCGCTGCACCGTTGGTGCACCCCGCCGCGCCGGCCCCGCCCGTCAGCGGCGTCAGCGGCGTCAGCGGCGTCAACGGCGTCAACGGCGTCAACGGCGTCAACGGCTCGGCTGAGGACGCCGCGCCCACCGCGGTCGTCGCCATCCCGAGGGCCGGGAGCTGCCCGAACTGCGGCTCGACCGTCACGCCCGGCGCGGTCTTCTGCGCCACCTGTGGGACGCGTCAGAGCTGAGCTCGCGCGCCGTGGGGCCGGTCCGGTGGACCGGCCCCACGGTCGTTCTCGAAGATTTCTCCCGCACCCGTGTCGAAAACGCGCGTGCCGCTCCGACCAACCGAGGAACGGCGCCCACGAGGGCGCCCCGATGGGGGAGGAACCCGTGCGCACCCTGATCCACTTCGTCCACACCTCGATCGACGGCCGCATCCAGGGCCCGAACGGGGAGTTCGACTGGCCCCGGATGGGCCCGGAGCTGTCGGCGTACTCCGTGGAGCTGAACGACCAGCTGGACACCCTGCTCTACGGCCGCCGCGTCTGGGAGATGATGGCCGCGTACTGGCCGACCGCCGACCAGGTCTCCGACCACCCGCACGACCGGGCGTACGCGCCGCGCTGGCGGGCCACGGAGAAGGTCGTCGTCTCGCGCTCGCTCGAGCGGGTCGACATCGAGCGCACCACCCTGATCCGGGACGACGTGGTCGCCGAGGTCGCCGCGCTGAAGGAACGCCCGGGCAAGGACATCGTGCTGATGGGCGGGGCCGCCCTGGCCGGCTCCCTGGCGGCGGCGGGCCTCGTCGACGAGGTGCGGGTCTGCGTGCACCCGGTCGTGCTCGGCGGCCCGCACGAGGTGCTGGCGTCGGGCGGCACCCGGCTGGACTTCGACCTGGTCGGCACCCGCGTCTTCGACGGCCGGGTCGTGGAGTCGACCTTCCGGACACGGCGCTGACCGTTGACCACCGCTCCGGCTCCGACCGGGTCACCCGGCGTCGAGACGGTGACACCTGTCGGCGTCGCCTCGGGTCCCGGCCGGCAGGGCACGTCGACCTCGAGGTCGGACCTGTCCGGCCTAGGACGCCCGCGCGTCCGGCTGGTGCACGGCGGTGGGGCGCGGCCGGCGGGCGACGACCAGCACCGCCGGCGGGAGGTTGCGCCAGACGACCGGCATCGTCTCCACCTCGGCGCATCGCGCGGCGCAGGCCCGGCGCAGCTCGCGCGCCCGGGTCGGCAGCGCGGTGCGGGTGAGCACGGCGGTCGCCATCCCCTCGGGGGTGAGCGCGGCCGCGATCGCGTCGAGCACGGCGTCGCGGCGGTGTCCGGGCAGGAGTGTCCACGGCAGCGACGTCACGACGGCCTCGGCGCGCGCGATCCCCGCCTCGGAGAGCAGGGCCGGGAGGCGTTCGGCGTCGCCCTGCCGGACGTCGACGCCGGGCAGGCGGGCGGCGAGGTGCGCGGCCAGCACCTCGTCGAGCTCGATCGCCAGCAGCCGCGAGCCCGCCGGGAGCCGCTCGTGGATCCGCGCGGTGAGCGCGCCGGTGCCCGCCCCCAGCTCGACGACGGTCGGGGTGCCGGAGTCCGGCAGCAGGCTTGCGAGCTGCGCGGCGAGCAGGCGACCGGACGGTGCCGGCGACCCGAACAGGTGCGGGCGGCGGACCGCGCGGCAGAGGAAGGCCCACCCGGACCGGTGGTCGTGGACACGGCCTGACGTGATCCGCGAGGTCATGCGCGGACCGTGCACCATCGGCCGCGTTCCTGCAGCGCGGAAGCCGAAATGATCAGCTGTTCCGGCACGACGGGTGTCTCTCGGTGAGCACGTACGTTGCGAGAGCTCCCACGCCTGGCTCGGGCGGTCGTGCGCGGATGTCAGGCCGCTACCGACATCTCCTCGACCGCTGTGGTGCGGGTCAGGGTGATCAGCCGGTGTGCGCGGTTGCGGGCGTGGCGCAGGGAGCGGAGCCAGTCGTAGAGCGTGCCCAGCCGGTTGCCCCAGCCGACCAGGAACATCACGTGCACGTAGCGCCAGAGCAGGTAGGCCGGGTATCCGGTGATCGTGACGCCGCGTATCTGGGCCACCGCCTGGCGGGCGCCGATCGTGGCCATGCTGCCCTTGTCGGCGTAGCGGAAAGGGGCAGGCGTGCTCGTGTCGCCCTTCACCTGGTCCGCGATCTGCCTGCCCACGTAGGTGCCCTGCTGCATGGCGACCTGCGCCACGCCGGGCAACCGGTCCACGGTGGTGACCATGTCGCCGATCGCGTAGACGCCCTCCGCGCCGGGCACGCTGCAGTCCGGGCGCACGGCCACCCGGCCCGCGCGGTCGGTCGGGGCGCCGGTCGCCCTGGCGAGCATCGCGGCCAGCGGCGACGCCTGCACCCCGGCCGCCCAGATCTTGGTGCGCGCGACGATCCGCTCCTCCCCCGCCGGGCCTCGCACCACGATGGACTCGGCATCCATGTCCGTGGCGGCGGTGTCCAGGCGGACCTCGACGCCCATCTCCTCGAGCCGGCGCCGGGTGTACTGCTGCAGCTTCGGCGCGAACGGCCCCAGCACGGCTGGGCCGGCTTCCAGCAGGATGATCCTCGCCCGCCGGGTGTCGATCGAGCGGTAGTCCTCGGGCAGCACGTGCCGGGCGAGCTCGGCCAGCTGGCCGGTGATCTCGACGCCGGTCGGCCCGGCGCCGACCACGACGAAGGTCAGGTGGGCCCGGCGCTCCGCGTCGTCGGTGGCGAGCTCGGCCAACTCGTAGGCGCCCAGGATGTGGCTGCGCAGCATGCGCGCGTCCTCGATGGTCTTCATGCCCGGCGCGAACCGCGACCACTGCGGGTGCCCGAAGTAGGCGTGCGTGGCCCCGCCCGCGACGACGAGGTAGTCGTAGGGCAGCTCGAGCGTTCCCTCGGCGGGGGTGGCGGCGCGGACCACCTTGCGTTCCGGGTCGATGCCGTGGACCTCGGCGAGCAGCGTGCGGACGTTGCGCTCCTTCCGCACCACCCTGCGGAGCGCCGGCGCGATGAGGCCGGGCGGGAGGATCCCGGCGGCGACCTGGTAGAGCAGCGGCTGGAAGAGATGATGGTTGGCGCGGTCGACGAGCGTCACGTCGACGTCGGCGCGGGCGAGCGCCTTCGCGGCCCGGACCCCGCCGAACCCGCCGCCGATCACGACGACCTGGGGGCGCCGGCTCTTCTCCGCACGCCGGAGAGTCGAGTTGTGCATAGGTCTGTCTCCCCTTCATGGCGCCTGGTCCCGACGGGCCCACCGGTCAGCCACGGACGCCCGAGGCGTCCGGGATCCGGCTCCGAGGCCGTTCGGTCGGTCAGGGCTTGTCGCTCAGCGGTGAGCAGGGCTGGACAGAACCCGATGAACGCCCTTGCTCGCGGTCTGGTCGTCGCACTTCGACCCGGTTCCGCCCGTCGGCGGTGGCCGGTCGTCGAAGGCTGACGGGAGAAGGATGCCCGCCGGGCACCTCGCGGCCGATCCCGCTTCCCCTACGACCGCAGGGGTGTTCCCGCCGGTTCCGGTGGGGCTGACCCCATCGGGGTGTGAGGCGGGCCGACCGGGGAGGCGGGCCGGTACAGCAGCCGGGGTGGGATCAGAAGGCCCCACACCTTCGGCTGCGGCAACTGGTGGTCCGCTCCGGCGAAGACCTGCGGTCAGCTGTTCTGCAGGTACACGAGCACCGCGGAGACCCGGCGGTTGAGGTCGCGCTCCTCGGACAGGCCGAGCTTGGAGAAGATCGAGTTGGTGTGCTTCTCGATCGCCCGCTCGGACAGCACGAGCGCGGCGGCGATCGACGCGTTGCTCTTGCCCTGCGCCATCTCGCCCAGGACCTCGAGCTCGCGCGGGGTGAGCGCGTCGAGCTCCGAGGGCTTCGCGCGCTGGGCGGCGACCAGGCCCTCGATCACGGTCGGGTCGATCACCGAGCCGCCCTCGGCGACCCGGCGCACCGCCTCGGCCAGCTCGTCGCCGTCGGCCACCCGCTCCTTGAGCAGGTAGCCGCGCCGGGCGGTGCCGTCGGCGAGCAGCGTCAGCGCGTACTGCGCCTCCGCGTACTGCGACAGCAGGATCACGCCGATCTCCGGCTTGCGCACGCGCAGATCGGCGGCCACGGACAGCCCCTCGTCCGAGTGGGCCGGGGGCATCCGGATGTCGGTGACCACGACGTCCGGATCGTGCTCGTCGATCAGTGCGGTGAGCGCCGGCAGGTCGGGGGCCGCGCCGACGAGCGAGAGGTCCTCGGTGCCGTCGATCAGGCGCACCAGTCCGTGCCGGAGCAGGGCGTTGTCCTCCGCCAGGACCACTCGGATCTTCACGCGCCCAGCGTAGAGGGAGGTCCGGGCCGTGCGGGGGTGTGCTGACCACACCGTTGCCGGGCGGTGACCACCTCCGCCGCCGGGCCGGCACGGGGTCCCGTGGCGAGCGGGAGCGGGTCCGGTGGGCCGGCCGGTCGAGGAACGCGCATCGCGAAGGCCCGGCGTACGCGACCGCGGCGAGCTTCCGGGGCTCAGTGCAGGCCGAGCGGCTCAGTGCAGGCCGAGTACCGCCTCGCGCGGGCGCTGCTCCGCGCGGACCGGCGGCACGACGTCGAGCACGAGCGGCGGCACCCGGCCGCCGGCCCGCATCGCCCGGCGGCGCGAGCGCAGGTAGAGCCAGGGGCCGGAGAGCAGCGCCCGGTGCCGCCGGCCGGAGCCGGGCGCGGCGGTCTCGGGGCCGCCGGTCACCCCGGCGTCGCGGTCGGCGATCGCGCCCAGCCGGCGCACGGCCGCCGGGATGCGGCGCAACGCGGCGGCCCGGCCGCGCGGCGACAGGGCGACCTTGGTCAGGAACCCGGCCAGGCCGACGGCGTACCCCTCCACCTGCTCCTGCAGCCCGGCGAGGTCGCTGCGGTGGTGGTGGCGCACCCACGCGGCCGGCTCGTACGCGAGCACGTGCCCGGCGAGCACGAGCCGGACCAGGAACTCGCAGTCCTCGCCGCTGCGGGTGGGGGAGCCGGGGCCGAGGGCCTCGTCGAACCCACCGATCCCGCGCGCGACGTCCGCCTGCACGGCCAGGTTCGCGCCGATGCCCAGCAGACCGGGCGCGAAGGGGAAGATCGCCGAGTCGGCGGGCGGCGCGGCCAGCGAGAAGGTGCGCGGGCGGAAGCCCTTGGCCCAGCCCAGCGTGGCGTCGGCGACGCGCTCCTGCTCGGTGTCGAGGCGGGCGGCCAGCACCGGCCCGCTCACGCAGACGACCTCGGGATCCGCGGCGAAAGCGCCGGCCAGTCGGCGGGCCCACGCGGTGTCGACCTCGGTGTCGTCGTCGGTGAAGGCGACGAGCCGGGTCTGCGCCTCGGCCAGCCCACGGTTGCGGCCGGCGGACGTGCCGCGGCGCGGTTCGCGCAGGTAGCGGACGCGGGGGTCGCCGATCTGCGCGACGACCCGCTCGGTCGCGTCGTCGGCCGGGTCGTTGTCGACGACGAGGACGGTGACGGCGGGATGGTCGCCGGCCAGCACGGCGCGCACGGCGCGGCCCAGGCTCTCGGGGCGCTCCCGGGTGGCGATCACGACGGTGATCGGCTCGACGGAGCTCGGCACCGGCCGCGGCGCCGGGAGGGCGCCGAGCTGGGTGCTCAACGCCTCGGCCACGGTGACGGCGTCGGCCACACCCGCGCGCAGCGGCACGGTCACCTGCCCCACCGCGTCGCCGTGCGCGGTCACCAGCAGCCGCGCAGCGGTGAAGCGGGGCTCGACGTGCAGGCCCGCCACGTCGTCGACGTCGGTCTCGCCGACCCACGTGGGTCCGTGCTCGTCCGTCATCTCGCGTCCCTTCCGTCCCGGCCCGGCACCCGGCGTTCGGGTGGCCCGGGAGGGACGACCACGAGTCTCCGCACGCACGCTGTGACCACCCTGAGAACGAGCACATCCCCAGGTCAGTGACGTCCTCACGAGTGCACCACGGAGTGGCTCGGGCCATACTGATCACGCTCCGTATCGATCACTCGGTGACATGCCCGGGGCGGGGTAGGGTCCTTGCGTGGGTGAGGGATCAAGGGTCCGCCGGCCGCGCGCCGGCATCGTCGTGACCGGGAGCGAGCTGCTCACCGGGGCCGTCCGGGACGCGAACGGACCGTGGGTGGCCCGCGAGCTCGGCGAGCTCGGGTTCGAGGTCGCCGAGTTCGTGCTCGTCGGGGACCGGCCGGAGGACCTGGCCGCCGCACTGCGCCAGGTGACCGAGGCCGGCGTCGACCTGGTCGTGACCAGCGGGGGCCTGGGTCCGACCGCGGACGACATCACGGTCGAGATCGTCGCGGCGTTCGTCGGGGCCGAGCTGGAGCTCGACACCGCGATGCAGGAGACGATCGGTCGCCGGGTGGCCCGGTGGGCGCGGCGCACCGGGTTCGCCGGGCCCGCCCTCGACGAGGCCACCCGCAAGCAGGCGCTCGTGCCGCGCGGCGCCGTCGCGCTGGATCCGGTGGGGACCGCGCCCGGGCTCGTCGTCCGGCGCCCGGACGGGCCGCTGGTCGTGGTCCTGCCCGGACCGCCGCGCGAGCTCCAGGGGATGTGGCCCTCGGCGCTCGAATCGGCCCCGTTCGCGGAGCTGCTGGCCACGGTGCCGCGGGCCGAGGCGCGGTCGTTGCGCTTCTTCAACCTGCCCGAGTCCGAGATCGCCGAGACGCTGCGCGACATCGAGCGCGCCCGGGACCTGTCCGAGGTCGAGGTGACGACCTGCCTGCGCCGCTCGGAGCTGGAGGTCGACCTGCACCCGTTGCCCGGGGCCGAGGGGGTCGCCGCCGAGCTGGCCGACGAGCTGATCGCGCGGCACCGCACGCAGCTGGTCAGCGCGGTGGGCACCACCACGGACGAGCTGCTCGCGGAGGCGCTGCTGGAGCACGGGCTGACCGTCGCGACGGGGGAGTCGTGCACCGGCGGGATGCTGGCCGCGCGGCTGGTCGACCGCGCCGGGTCGTCGGACTACGTCGACGGCGGGGTGGTCGCCTACTCGAACGAGGCCAAGACCGCGCTGCTGGGTGTGCCCGCCGAGATGATCGCCGAGCACGGGGCGGTGTCGCCGGAGGTGGCCCGCGCGCTGGCCGACGGGGCGCGCGAGAAGTTCGGGGCGTCGATCGGCGTCGGGATCACCGGCGTGGCCGGGCCGGGGGGTGGGAGCGAGGCCAAGCCGGTCGGCTACGTCTGCTTCTGCATCACCACGGCCGACGGGCAGGTCCTCGCCCGCGACCCCGTCCTCCCCGGCTCGCGGGGGGACATCCGGGAGCGCTCGACCGACCTCGCGATGCACCTCCTGCTCCGCGCCGCCGGCGGCCTCCCGCGCTGACCCACCCTCCCGACCCGCACCCCCGCATCTCCCCTCCCGACACACACCCCGCATCTCCCGAGTCGCGGAGGTGGGGACCGCCGTTCCGCGAGTCGGGCTGTGGGCTCCCGCCAGTCGGGCTGGGGCTTCTGCGAGTCGGGCTGTGGGCTTCTGCGAGTCGGGCTGTGGGCTTCTGCG
>NZ_JAJTTE010000077.1 GCF_021343995.1 Pseudonocardia terrae
ACTCGAACGGATGAGCACGGTCCTCGCCCCGCCGAACTGGGAGACTTCGCACTAGCCGGGCCACGGCAAGCCGGGGTGCACCGACGGTGCCGACGCCGGCCGTGACCCACAGCGCAACGCCTACAACGTCCGGCGGTGCAGTGAGTGGACCTTGCTCACGACGCCGCTAACGCGATAGGGCTTGCTGCGGCCGGAGGTCCCTCGCTGTAGCGCGGCGGCGCCCTGCTCCGAAGGAACTCATCCACACCGGGCGCGCACCGGCAGTCCAGGCAGAACCGTGTCCTCGGCACCGCACGCAGAATGCTCAGCGGAATCGGCCTCGAACAGCCCTCGCAGTTGCCGTAGCGGCCGAGCCGTAGCGCGCCCAGCGCCCGGTCGATGTCCGCCAGTACGCGCCGCGCCCCGCCACGATGGCAGCATTGATCTCCTGCGGCACGGCGTCCTCCACCGAGCTTGGCGAGCTGCCCCCGGTCCTCGACGTCAGCCCGGCGAGCTGCTCGATGCGGAACCTACGTTCTCGAGTCAGCGACTCGTGCATGACGGGCAAACAGCGTGCGAGTCCGTCGCATGCCTCCCTCGCGACCCGCTTCCGTCCAGAGATGTTTCTCATCACAGCCTTCGGAATTGGTACTACCCTTGCTTCGCCTGTTATAGACGAGGGCGCATCGGAGATGCTGTCGGATCTGAAGCGAGCTCGCCAGGAACCATGAAACGAGTGCGTTCGTAGGCGGACACTTCAACCACGCATCATCTCTGCCGCCTCGACACGGGAGGTGGAGAACGGAGGCATCCTCGCCCAGCTTTCTCGGCTGGCATCGCCCACGTTGCCGCTATCGCCGTGACAGCGGAAGGGGAATTCTCGGCCGACTTGGCGACGATCGTCTTGCCGAAGGTCGGCAACATGCTCACCGTGCTAGGACTCGCGAGGTTGCGCGCGCACGACGTCCGTCAAGGCAGCCCGACGAATCGACTGCGGCCCCGGCTCAAGAGGTTACATCCTTGCGCTGCCCTGAAAGACCCGAACAGTCAAGGGTCGGCGTACCGCTCCCCGTCGCCGCGCCGTTGGCGCCGACGCCGCGGCGGCCGGTCGCGTCGGTCCTGCTGCGACCCTGAGACAAGTCGAATCGAAGCCGCCCGCCCACTCTCATTGTTCGCGGTGCCATCGACGATGCCTGCGATGATCTCGGCCGCTGCGCCGCGCCGACCGGGTGAGAGTCGTCAGTGGGCGTGAGTGCGATGGGTCGGGGGATCAGTCGTAGCCCTCGAGTAGGCCTCTAAAAGGCCTCGACCTTCGAGCGGCCCTTAACAGCTGCTACGCGCGGCGGTCCGTGTTCGACTCCGGACGCAGTGCCGAGCGGTCGATCTCGACGTCAGAACTGCCTTCGGGTGCTCCGCCCTCGATGAGGTAGCAGATCTGGCCGGGCTGGCAGAGGCTTGGTGTCGGTGTTGTTCCCGGCGGGACGCGGGCGCGGAGGTCGTCGCGCAGCGCGGTCAGCTCTTTGATCTTCAGCTCGACTGCATCGATGTGGTCTCGCAGCAGCTCGACGACGTGCTCGCATGGCGGCCCCTGTTGGTCGCGCAGACGCAGAATCTCAGCGATCTGTGCCAGCGACAGGCCCAGGGCCTGCGCGGCTCGGGCGAACCGCAACCGCGCCACCGCATCCACGTCGTACTCGCGGAACCCGCCGGGGGTGCGTGCCGGGGCGGGCAGGATCCCGACCTGCTCGTAGAAGCGGATTGTTCGCACCCGCACCCCGGTCTGCGCGGCAAGCCGCCCGATGCGCATCCAACGAGCCTAACCAGCATGAACCTTGACCCTCCACCCCAATGGAGGTTTTAGCCTCGGACAGGCGGTAGAAGGAGGGGTTGGGCGTCGCGTCCGGCGGCAGTCTTCGCCTCTGCCGCCAGCAGAGCGCCTCACCCGAGCAGGCCCGACCCCTCCCTGCTCGGGTGAGGCGCCCGGTATCGCCGGGCCCGATGCGTCCAGCCCAGGATGAACCTCGAGGTGCGCGCCATGGACGAGCGGCGGCAAGCCCAGCACGATTTTCCTGGCGGGCCGGCCGCGACCGCCTCTTACAGGGCCGTCCGCGCCATCCTCTCCGATGACAACAACGCCGAACGTGGGCTTGCCGCGGCCCGGGACGTGCTCCAGTCAGTGCTGGCCGAGTCCGGTAGTGCAGGGTTGATCGACGTCGCCCTGCACCTGGCCATGCAGCTTAGCTCTGCGCTGGATCGGATCGCCGCCGAACATGGGCTGGCGGAAACGGATCTGATCGAGACCTGGCAGCTCGAGTGGGGAACCGGGCACTGCGGCGTCTCGCTCCGCGAGTAGGCCGCCGCCCCACGCGACAGCAGCGCCACGGCCTCACCGGAGGAGGTTGAGGGACCAGGCGAACTACACCGTCGTGAACGGCCAGGTCCGGCATGAAGTCTTCGACTCGCGCTGCGCACCGGAAGCCCCATCACCACTGCCGTGGGCAGCGAGTTGTGACGCGAGAGCTGCGCGGTGCGGAGGGTCCGGCTTCTATGCCAGATCGTCGACGGGGCTGGGTCCGCACCCGCATAGGCGGGCGGGCGCGCCCGGGGACCTGGAGAGCGGCATCCGCACCCAGGTCCGGCTCGCCACCGAGGCCTCGGTGGCCTCGTCCGCGATGGCCTCGTGCGGCTTGGGAGGCAGGAAGCGGTTCTTCCCCTCCTGCCGGCGGGTAGCCCTGGCTGCGGTTGGGGGTTGGACGACGGGATCCGACGAGGGCGGGAGAGTCGATGGGCGAGATGCGCGTCGCGAGCGCCGAGCTGCGCCGCAAGGTGGTTCCGGCCGACGCGGCGGCTGCGTTGATCCCCGCGGGAGCGAACGTGGGGATGAGCGGCTTCACCGGGGCCGGCTACCCCAAGGCGGTTCCACTGGCCCTGGCCCGGAGGATCTCCGAAGCCACGGCCGCCGGTACCCCGTTCCGCGTGAGCGTGTGGACCGGCGCGTCCACCGCTCCGGAGCTGGACGGTGCTCTCGCCGAGGCCGACGGCATCGAGCTAAGACTGCCCTACCAGTCCGACCCGGTGAGCCGGCGGAAGATCAACGCCGGCCTGATGGAGTACATCGACGTGCACCTGTCCCACGTCGCGCAGCTCGTGTGGGAGGGCTTCCTCGGCCACCTCGACGTGGCACTTGTCGAGGTCAGTGGGATCACCGAGGACGGACGGCTCGTGCCATCCTCCTCTGTCGGGAACAACAAGACCTGGATCGACCAGGCCGAGCGCGTGATCGTCGAAGTCAACTCCTGGCAGAGCGCCGAGCTGGAGGGCCTGCACGACATCTACTACGGCACCGCCCTGCCGCCTCACCGCGTCCCCATCCCGCTCGCCCGTCCGGGCGACCACATCGGCACCCCCTATTTGGTGTGCCCACCCGAGAAGATCGCGGCCGTCGTCGAGACCGACCGGCCGGACCGCAACACCCCGTTCACCGAGCCCGACGACGCCTCGCAACGGATCGCGGGGCACCTGCTGGAGTTCCTCGAGCACGAGGTGGCCCGCGGACGGCTCCCCGCGAACCTGCTGCCACTCCAGTCCGGGGTTGGCAACGTGGCCAACGCCGTGTTGGACGGGCTGGGCGCGGGCCCGTTCGAGAACCTCACCGCCTACACCGAGGTGATCCAGGACGGCATGCTCGGGCTGCTTCGCTCCGGAACGCTGTCCGTCGCGTCGGCCACGGCGTTCTCGTTGAGCCCCGTGGCCGCCGAGGAGATCAACGCGAACGCAGCTGCTTACCGGGACCGGATCGTGCTGCGGCCGCAGGAGATCAGTAACCATCCCGAGGTGGTGCGCCGGCTCGGTGTCCTCGCCATGAACGGCATCATCGAGGCCGACCTCTACGGCAACATCAACAGCACCCACCTGATGGGCAGCCAGATCCAGAACGGTATCGGTGGCTCGGGCGACTTCGCCCGCAACGCCTACATCTCGCTCTTCCTGACCTCGTCGACTGCGAAGGCCGGCGCAATCTCCAGCATCGTGCCGATGGTGTCCCACGTCGACCACACCGAGCACGACGTGCACGTCCTGGTGACCGAGCAGGGCCTCGCCGACCTTCGCGGCCACGCTCCACGACGGCGGGCGCGCCAGATCATCGACCGCTGTGCCCACCCGGACTACCGGCCCCTGCTCGAGGACTACTACCAGCGCGCTCTCGCCGAGTCTCCGGGCAAGCACACGCCGCACCTCATCGGTGAGGCGCTCGGCTGGCACGAGCGATACTTGGCGACCGGAAGCATGCGGGCCTGATCCTCATGGAACGCTGAACAGCAACGAGCACCGGACAGCAATGAACACCGGACAGCCGCCTGACCCGCCCGAGCCCTACGCCGTGATCGGGCTGACCGCCGGCGCTACCGCCGCGGAGATCACGGCCGCCTACCGGCGCGCCGTGCGGGACTGCCACCCTGATGCGCCGCACCCCGATCGCGAGCGGCTCGCGGCCGTCATTGCCGCCAATCACCGCCTGCGCGATCAGCTCGCTGACCGGCCCTCCGAACATCAGCGTCACCCCGAAACCCGCCCCGAGACCCGCCCCACCGGTGGCCGTGACATCCCGGTGGGGGTTCGCCTGCACATCGCCGCCCACACCAGATCTGCGCGTCGGTCCCGTCCGGCGCCACCCCGGCCCGCGCCGATAACCCCGACAGCGCGCGGCGCGCGTCCGGCACCCGCAGTCGGTGATCAACAAGTCGGATGGGTACGGCGATCACCACACGGCGGGGCCGCGGGGTCGGAGTACGTCCCGTTCTTGGACCACTAGATGTGGAGGTCCGCAAGGTCACCTGGTCCACGAATGATCGAGAGCCCGAGGCCCCGCTATCGGCACGACCAACGGCGCTGCCGTCGTGACCGGCACGCTGGCCCTGAGGCCGGCCACGCCGACCCGGCTGCGGCGCCGGCGTTCCAGCTCAAGATGAGGGCGTCCCCGTCCTCCCGCTGCTCGTCACTGCCGCGATCGTGCCGGTTCTCGTCTCGATGGCGTTCAGCGCCGACACCCGCACCAGCCTCTACCGGAGCCTGCTCGTCTGGGCGGTTCGTCGCAATCTTCGCGGTCCTCGTCCGCGTCCTCGTTGGTCGTCGGGGAGCCACGGAGGCACTGGCCGACTCGTACCGATGAGATCGATTGAGCAGAAGCCCGTCGAAAGCGGAACGGACCACCATGTCGTCTGCGCAGCCGCAGCTCTGAAGTTTTAGGCCTTCGTCGAGGTACATCGCCGCCCGGACGGGGTATCCCTGCGGCCGAGGTGTTCAGGATGTGCATGCTCGACAGGCTGCGGATCTTCGTCTTTGCCCCCGCACCGTCCGCTCGCGGAGGCGCTGGCGGCCTCTGTGCCGGCCCAGGCGGCTGTGCTGCCCGCAGAGCCAGGCCTCCCGAGGTCGCGGGTCGTGCCCGAGCCGTGCTGCGGACGGGATGGCCCGGTCAGCCGTGAAGCGTCAGGCGTCGAGCGGAGCACGGACCTGTGCGATGAGCGCCCGGATCTCTATCGAGGCCGCGGCCGACCTGGGCGTGCGCGACGGACGCAGGGTCGAGATTCTCGGCTACGGCAACCAGGGCGCGGCCCAGGCGCGGAACCTGCGGGATTCTCTGTACTCGCACACCAGCCAGTGCGGCCGGCTCCGGGCGCTGACCGGGCTGGCCACCGACGACGTCGCGGCGCGGCCGCGCGCCGTGCTGCACGACGACATCCTCTCCGGCCGGTTTGCCGGGGAATGGTCGACCGTCGACCCGGAGGAAGAGCTCGCCGCGCTCCGTGACCGCGCCGAGCGACACCCGTTGACCGCGGCCGAGCACGTCTTAATGAACAAGGAGGCCCACCGATGACGACAACCGCTGGCAAAGGCGCCGGCGTCGGCACAGCACGATGGTCCAGGATCATCCCGGTAGCGATCATCGTCTACATCATCTCGTTCATGGACCGGACCAACATCGGGTTCGCCTTCACCGGCCTGGGCCATGATCTCCACCTCAGCGCCTCCCAGCAGGGGTTGGCCGGGGGCATCTTCTTCATCGGCTACCTGTTCCTGCAGATCCCCGGGGGACACCTGGCGGAGCGGTGGAGCGCGAAGAAGTTCGTCGGGATCATGATCCTGGTGTGGGGCGTGTTCGCCGTGCTGTCCGGTCTGGTGCAGACCTACGGCGAGCTGCTGGTCGTCCGGTTCCTGCTCGGAGTGGCCGAGGGCGGGATCTGGCCCGCGATCCTGGTGCTGATCAGCCACTGGTTCCCGGCGCAGGAGCGCGCCCGGGCGTACGGGGTGTGGATGATGAACATCGCCATCTCCTCGATCATCACCGCGCCGCTGTCGGGCTGGATCCTGTCCTGGTCCGACTGGCGGATGTTGTTCTTCGTCGAGGGCGTGTTCCCGTTCGTGATCGCCGCGCCGCTGTGGTGGTGGCTGGTGGCCGACCGGCCGTCGGACGCGCGCTGGGTCTCACCCGCCGAGCGGGACTGGATCGAGACCTCGCTGGCCCGTGAGAACGCCGATGCACCTCGTGCCCTCGGGTTCTCCCACGTGTTCCGTAGCAGTGTGGTGTGGCGGCTGGTCGTGGTCTACTTCCTCATCCAGGTCGGGTTCTACGGGCTGAACCTGTGGCTGCCGCACCTGGTGAAGACCACGACCGGCGGTAGCAGCGTCCAGGTCGGGCTCCTGACCGCCATCCCGTACCTGGTCGCGATCGTAGCGCTCTACCTCAACGCGCACGCCGCGGACCGCACCGGCCGCTACGCCTTCCACGTCATGATGCCGATGGTGGTCGCCGCCGCCACGCTCGTGGCTTCGGTCGCGCTCGGCGGCATCGTGTGGCTGTCGATCCTTCTGGTGAGCATCGCGATGGCCGGGGCGCTGGCCTACGACGGCCCGTTCTGGGCGAGCGCCTCGCGGGCCATGCCGGTGGCGCTGGCCGGTGGCGCGATGGGGCTGATCAACGCGCTGGGCAACCTGGGTGGGTTCCTCGGCCCCTACCTCGGCGGCGTTCTGCAGGACGCCAGCGGCGGGAGCTTCCTGTCCACGTCGATCGTGCTCGCCGTGGCGTTGCTGCTGGCCGGGCTCGTCATGCTGACGGTCCGGGGTCGGGCCAACCCGCGTAAGCAGGTTCCTGCCACGGATGCCACCCGGGCGGCTCGGCGGTGACGCGGCGCAGCGCGGCCTGGTTCGCCGCCTCGGGGCGCACCGGCATGGTGCACCGGTCCTGGATGCGCAACCAGGGGCGGCCGGGCGACGTCTTCGACGGTCGCCCGGTGGTCGGGATCGCCACCACCTGGTCGGAGCTGGCGCCGTGCAACGCCCACCTGCACCGCGTGGCCGAGTCGGTCAAGCGTGGGGTGTGGGAGGCCGGAGGGCTGCCGCTGGAGTTCCCGGCGATGGCGCTGGGGGAGACTCTGCTGCGGCCCACCGCGATGCTCTATCGCAACCTGCTGGCCATGGAGGCCGAGGAGCTCATCCGCGCCAACCCGCTCGACGGCGTCGTGCTCCTCTCGGGTTGCGACAAGACCACCCCGGGCCTGCTCATGGCGGCGGCGAGTGTGGACCTTCCGGCGTTGATGGTCACCGGCGGGCCCATGCTCAACGGCAAGTACCAGGGCCGTGACGTCGGCTCCGGCACGCAGGTGTGGCGGTTCGAGGAGGAGCTCGCCGCGGGCCGGATGAGCGAGGAGGAGTGCCGCTTCGCCGAGGGGTGCATGGCCCGGTCCAACGGGCACTGCATGACCATGGGTACCGCCTCCACGATGGCCTCGATGGCCGAGGCCCTGGGTATGCAGCTGCCCTACTCGGCCACCTGGCCCGCCGTGGACGCCCGCCGGTACGAGACCGCGCAGCAGGCCGGTCGGAGGGTCGTCGGGCTGGTCGCGGAGGACCTGCGCCCGTCGCAGGTCATGACCCGCGAGGCGTTCGAGAACGCCATCCGGGTCAACGCCGCGATCGGCGGCTCGACCAACGCGCTGATCCACCTGCTGGCGATCGCCGGCCGGCTCGGCGTCGAGCTCGCTCTCGACGACTTCGACGCGCTGGCCCGTGACGTGCCGACCCTGCTCGACCTGCAGCCCTCGGGCCGCTACCTCATGGAGGACTTCTGCTACGCCGGGGGACTGCCCGCGGTGATGCGCGAGCTGGGCGACCTGCTGCACGTCAAGGCGCTCACGATCACCGGGCGCACCGTGGGGGACAACGTCGCCGATGCCGCGTGCTGGAACCGGGAGGTGATCCGGACGCTCGCCGAGCCGTTCCAGCCCGCCGGCAGCGGCACCGCGGTGCTGCGCGGCAACCTCGCGCCCGACGGCGCGGTGATCAAGCAGTCCGCCGCCTCGCCGCACCTGCTGCGCCACCGCGGCCCTGCCCTGGTGTTCGACTCGCCCGAGGCCTACCACGCCGTCGCCTCCGACCCGGACCTGCCGGTCGACGAGGACACCGTGCTGGTCGTTCGCAACAGTGGGCCGCGCGGGTACCCGGGCATGCCCGAGGTCGGGAACGTCCCGCTGCCCGCGGCGCTGCTGCGGCGTGGGATCCGGGACATGGTGCGCATCAGCGACGGCCGCATGTCCGGCACCGCGTACGGCACCGTCGTGCTGCACGTCGCACCGGAGGCGGCCGTCGGTGGACCGCTCGCCCTGGTCCGCACCGGGGACGTCGTCACCCTCGACGTGCCCGGCCGTCGCCTGACCCTCAAAGTCGACGAGGTGGAGCTGGCCGACCGGCGAACCGCCTGGACCCCGCCGCCCCCGGCCGCTACCCGCGGCTGGACCCGGCTCTACACCGAGCACGTCCTGCAGGCCGACCGCGGCGCCGATCTCGATTTCCTCGTCGGCGCGAGCGGCGCCGGCGTACCCCGCGAATCGCACTAGCCGCGGCGCCGCGGGGGCACGTCCCGCTCAGGTGCCCGACTGGCGAAGAATCGATGGGGAGTTCTAGCAGCTCGCTGGCCCGCGGCGCGATTCCTCCTCTTTCGGCGTTCCTGGTGATGGTGCTGCAGCGCAGTCAGGGCCGGCGGCAGGAGGTGCTGTCCGGCCGCGTCCACTCGCATCGAGCAGCCGGGTGCCCGGCCGCGCTGAGATAGGAGGTCCGGGCGGTGCCGGGGACGACACCCTCCCGCGTGCGGCCGGTTCGGCAGCTGCTCCGCTCAGTCGGTGAGCGAGAGCAGCTCGCGGGGGTTGTCGTACACGATGCGGCGGAGGTCCTTCTCGGGCAGGCCGAGGTCGAGCAGGGCTTCGGCGACCCGACGGAACGCGTCCACGGGGCGGGGGAATCCGGCCTGGCCGAGGTCCGACCCGATCAGGGTGTTCTCGGGGCCGAGCGCGGAGATCCAGTTCATCAGCTGCTCGACGGGCCAGCGCATCGTCGCGCCCGGGTCGTACATGTGGAGCTCGTGTTCGATCAGCGCGCCGTGCTCGATGTAGCTGGAGCACTGTCGGGGGTCGGCTCCGATGACGAAGTCGGGGTGGGAGACGACGAACTTGCGGACTCCGCGCTCGCGTGCGGCGGCGAAGCACGCGCTGATGTCCTCGGGGTGCAGGTGTCCACCGTTGAGGACGGCGTCGTGCTCGGCGATCAGGCCGAAGATCGGCTCGAGCTCAGGGACGACCGTGCCGTCGCGGACGACCTCGATGCGCTGGGCGGTGAGTTTGACGGTCGGGGTGGGGAAGCCGAGGTTTTCGGCGTGGCAGTCGATGTGTCGCCCGGAGGACACGGTCGGCAGGTAGACGACCTTGCCGCCCAGGCCGAGGCAGAGCTGGACCTGGGCGAGGTTCAGGCCGCCGACGGTGGAGTTGAGCGCGACCGCTCCGATGACCTCGGTCGGGATGTCGGCCAGCAGCGGGCGCTGGGCGAGCACGTCCATCTGGGTGTTGTGGTGGTGGCACTTGGCGACCATCGCGCGCATCCGGAGCCGTTCCCAGCCGTCGCGGGCGCCGCCGGCGTGGTCGAACTCGCGCGGCATCGGGGAGGGCCCGGAGTGGCAGTGCATGTCGACGAGCCCGTCGAGGACCTGGTCGATCGCGTCTGTGGTCATGGTCGTTCCTTGTCCGATCTCGCCGGTGGCCGGCGGTTGAGAGGTGCTCAGAGGTGTCGTGGATTTCTGGTCAGCGACCGCGGGCGTCGGCCACGAGGGCGCGTGCGGCCTGGCCGAGCATCGAGGCGTCGTTGGAGATCATCACGAAGTCGTGGTGGGTGGCGAGCTCGCGCGCGGCCGCCGCGGTGCCGACGGCGGTGCCGAGCGGAAGCTCCAGCTCCTTCGCGGCGCTGGCCACGTCGTCGAGCAGCCCGGCGAACGCCGGCGACCCGGCGGCGAGACCTGTGGCCACGGCGAGGTCGGCGGGCCCGACGAACAGCGCGGCGAGCCCGTCGACCACACCGATCTCGCGTACGGCGTCGATCGCCTCCCGGCTCTCCAGCTGCGGGATCACAGCGATCTCTTCGCCCGAGGTGCGGTAGCCGGGCACGTCGGCGCCCCACGCGCCGGCGCGGACGGTGGGGCCGTAGCCGCGGGTGCCGTGCGGCGGGAACCGGCCGGCGGAGACGACGGTCCGGGCGTCGGCCGCGGTGTCGACATGGGGGACGAGCACTCCTGCGGCCCCGGAGTCGAGGACACGCGAGATCGTCGACGGCGTCCGGTCCGGGACCCGGACCAGGGCCGGTAGCCCGTAGCCGCGGGCCGCGCCGAGCAGCTGGTGCACGGTGAGCATGTCGAGCGGGGAATGCTCCATGTCCACGACGAGGAAGTCGAAGCCGGCGTGGGCCAGCAGCTCGACGCTGTCGACGGTGGGCAGTTTGACCCAGGTGCCGAAGGCGGTCCGGTCGAGCGAGGCGAGCAGCTCGTGGAACGAGGTGGTCATGACTGCTCCGGCACGGGGTACTCGGCGGCGTTGATCACCCAGCCGGGCTTGGCGGAGAAGTCGTGGCGCGGCGGGCAGAAGATGTCGATGAGCTGGTTGCGGACCTGGCCGACGGACTGGCTGGTGTGCACGGACGGTGGCGGGATGATCGTGACCGACGGGCTGGCGACGTGCACGTGTTCGTCGTCGCGCCAGTCGGCCATGTCCGGGGTCCACGGGTTGCGGATGTGGTGGACGTACTGGCCGTCGACGGCGAGCGAGCACTGCTCGAAGTCGTCGTGGTGATGGGGGGAGAGCTTGGCGGGGTCGCGCGGGCCGAAGTCCGGGTCGAACAGGTTCACCATGAAGGTGCTGCACCGGAACAGCCGGCCGAAGCGGCCCTGCTCGTAGGGGTGCGCGGCGACCGGGTAGACGCGCAGCGCGGGTCCGTCGACGGGATCCGGCCAGGGCGCGAACGGGGCGACGTTGGGGTGCGGCTCGGCGTAGTCGGCGTGGTTGCGGCAGCGCGCCAGCAAGTCGGGGGAGGCCGCGGAGAACAGCCGGACGACCGCGGTGTCCGCGGTGACCTCGACGCGGCTGTCCCCGGGCGGGACCACGACCATGGTGGCCCCCTGCACGGCGGCCTCGTCGCTGCCGGCGGTGAGTTTGGCGACGGCACTGTCGTGCGGGAAAAGCACCACGTACTCGTCCGGCTGGCCGCTGTGCTGCAGTGCCTCCCCGGCCCGGGCGTGGGTGTAGGACAGCGCGAAGTTCTGCCCGCGCACCCACCAGGTACGGCTGCCCTGATCGCTGATCTCGTCCGGTGCCAGCGCGGTGAAGTCGAGGTACTGCGCGGGCGCGTTCGGCTCCGCGGCGCGCACCGTCGACGCGGCGAGCTGGCTGCGGGGGTCGTCTGGGCCGTAGGCCATGGCGGGCTCCTCGGTACTCGAGGCCGATCACGATGGTCGAGACGTCGGCCGCCCGGGGGGCAACACCGCCGCTCTCGTTCACATCGTGCGACTCGAAGTTCGCTTCGTGAACAACGCCAGCGTGACACACACACGCGAACCACGGCAAGGCCGCGGCGTGAGATGCACTTCTCTGGCGCAGGGCTTGCCAGTGAGCAACCCGACCCCCTACCGTATGGCGAACTCACGGTTCACATGACGAACGGATGGCGATGACGGAGTCGGTAGCCAGGCGCGCGGATGCCTCGCAGGGAGACATCCAGGCCGTGACGCGCGCGAGCCAGATCCTCGGGTTGTTCCGCCCGGACCGTCCGACGCTGACGGTGGCGGACGCCGCGGCCGCGCTCGGTCTGAACCGCACCACGACCCACCGCTACTTCGCCTCGCTGGTCTCAGCGGGGCTGCTGGAGCGTAGCCGCGACGGCGCGGCCTTCGTGCCCGGTGGGCTGCTCGTCCAGCTCGGGGCCTTCTCGCTGGGCCGGCGCGCCGTCGTCGAGCTGGCCCCTCCGCACCTGGTGGGCCTGGCACACGCGACCGGGCTGTCGTCGGCCCTGAGCCTGTGGGGGGCTAGCGGACCTGTTGTCGCCCGGGTCGAGGAGGACAACAGCAATCCCGTCGTCGTGTCGGTGCGGGTCGGCCACCAACTCCCGGTCGACTCGGCCCAGTGCCAGGTCTTCCTGGCGTTCATGGCCGACCAGCTGCGGGCCGATCGACTGGTGGCCTCCGTGGCCGGCGCGGGGCGCCGGGCCCTGGTCGAGGGGGTGGAACGCGCCCGAGAGACGGGTCTGGCGTCCACCCACATCCTCGACTCGGACATCACCGCCGTGGGGGCGCCCGTCTTCGACGAGTCAGGGATCTGCGCGACCATCGCCGTGATCGGCACCGCCCGCACCCTGCCCGTCGAGACACCCGGCCCCGCGTGGCGCGACCTCGCCGGCACCGCCTACGAGCTGAGCAAGGAGCTCGGGGGCGAACACCACTTCCCGCAGGACTTCACCGCTCTGCTCTGAACGCACACTCATGGCCCCGGTCCCGGCTGCACGAGGCCGGACCGCGGCCACTCCCGACGGCCGACGGCCGCTCGGTTCCCGCGCGCAGCGTTGCCGCTACTCGGAAACGCTCGGTCCACTCCGGAGACACCCATGACCGAGATCGCCCACACCCCGAACCTGAAACCACCGGCTGCCGGCACGGACGACTCCGCCAACCGGCGCCGTGCCCTTATCGGCGGCATCGTCGGCTACTTCGTCGACCAGTTCGACATCTACCTGCCCGTGATCGTGCTCGCCCCCGCCATGAGCTTCTTCGTACCGAAGAACCTCAACGCCGGCACCGCCGCGATCATCGCCGCCTTCGTCTTCACGGCCACGCTCATCGGCCGCCCGATCGGTGCCGCGATCTTCGGGGTGATCGCGGACCGCACCGGCCGCCGCAAGGCGACGATCATCGCCATTGCCGGGATCGCGGTCACCACACTTGTCATCGGGCTGCTGCCGGGGTATGCCAGCGTCGGGCTCTGGGGCATCGGCCTGCTGATCCTGCTGCGCCTGGTGGACGGGGTGTTCCTGGGCGGTGAGTACACCGCGGCGATCCCCCTCGCCATGGAGTGGACACCGAAACGCCGGCGCGGTCTGGCCAGCGGGCTGATCACGATGACCTCCCCCGGGGCGCTGTGCCTGATCTCCGCGCTCACCCTCCTGCTGCTGCAGATCTTCCCCGCCGGCGCGGCGGACTCCCCGTATGCCGTGTGGGGCTGGCGGATCCCCTTCTTCCTCGGTGCCGGGCTCGCGGTCGCCTTCCTGGTCTACTTCGTCCGCCAGGTTCCCGAGTCCCAGGCGTGGGAGAACGCAGAACCCGGGGCCAAGCGCGTGTCCCCGCTGCGCCAGCTGTTCACCGGCACCAACAGGCGCAGCCTGCTCCAGGTCTTCGTCCTCATGACCGGGATCTGGATCGCCCTGAACATCTCCGCCTCGGTGCTTCCCGGCCTCACCTCCAAGGTCGCCGGCCTCACCCCGACCCAGCTGACCGTCGCCTTGATCATCGCCTCCGCCGCGAGCGCCGTGACCTACCCGGTGGCCGGGCTGCTGAGCCAGCGCATCGGCCGGCGACCCTTCTACATCGGAGTCGGGCTACTCGTCGCCGTCGTCGGTGCCGGTGCCACGGCACTGCTCGCGGCGGCCACCGCGCCCGGCTTCGGCTTGGCCGTCCTGTTGCTGTCGGTGGCCTTCGTGGTGGGGATCCTGGCCTTCGGCCCCATCGCCGCGTACATGACGGAACGATTCCCTGCCGCGCTGCGATCCACCGGGTATGGCATCGGCTACAGCCTCGCCCTGGTGATCCCGGCGTTCTACGCCTACTACCTCGTCGGCCTCGGCGACCTGTTCAGTCCCACCTACGCCTCGGCGATCCTGATGGCGATCGGCGGACTCCTCATCACAGTCGGTGCCCTCCTCGGCCCGGAGACCCGAGACGTCGATATGGGCGCCGCCGCGTCCGCCAGTCAGCACTGAGATTCATCCAGGTGCCGCGTGCCCGCCCCTTCGTTCCAGAATCGTCAACGGACTCCGTTCCTCCAACGTCGCGAATGTCCCGGAGGTGCTGCCGTGGCCCCCGAAGCGCGCCGGTGTCGCGATCTCCGAGATCGCCCGCGGGCACGGAGCACCGCGGGGGAGGCAGCCGCGGCCCTGAACTGCGCCGAATGCGCATGACCGGCGCACAGGCCTTTGGCGAAGGGTCGGGACAACTGTTCCGGCCCTTCCTCCGTTCAGCTACGGGCGTGGATGTCTGGTCGGGCGAAGGCCGAAAGGTCATACGGTGAGCTACTGCTCGAAGAAGGGGTCTGCCCAATCGGCCGGATGACCGATAGGCGCTGAACGGGAGTAAGAGCTCGTTCCAGAAGGATCTCGATGTGTCTGCTGTAGACAACCGTTGAACTCGGCCAGGTTGTCGGGCCGTGGTGGAGGATCTTGTTCCGGGAGTCGTTGTGGGTGCGGGTCGCGCCGCTACTGCCCGCACGACCACCGCGGCGGCGCCGGTTCCCCGGGCGGCTGCCGGTGGACGACCGGGTCTCGCCGGCCGGGATCGTCTACGTGCTGCGGACGGGCATCACCTGGAACAAGCTGTCCGCGGCGGTGATCGGCTGCTCCGGGTGCCCTGCTGGCGGCGGGTGCGGGACTGGACCGAGGCCGGGGGGTGGTCGGCCTCCACGAGCTGCTGCTCGCCGAGCTGCGCGCCGCCGGGCTCCTCGACCTGGACCGGCTCGCGGTCGACGCCACGCCTGTGCACGCCTCAACGGGGAACCATGTCGGTCGTACCCGGTCAACCGCGGCCACCCCGGCTCCAAGCACCACCTGATCGTCGACAGGCACGGCCTGCCGCTCGCGGTCACACTGACCGACGGGCCCGCCACGACATCACCCAGCTGCTGCCGCTGCTCGACGCGGTCCCACCGATTCGCGGCACCCGAGGCCGGCCCCGGCGCAAGCTCCGAGCTCAGTGGCCCAGCTCCTGGCGGTCGCCCGCTCGGCGCTGCAGCGCACCCCGCGCCTGTGCTGACCCGGTCCGCCCCCTGCCGTTCCGGGCCGCCGGCGGCCCGGCCTCCCCGAAGGACGAGCATGACCCCCCGATCCCGCCGTGCCCTCCTCCCGGCACTGCTCACCGCCTCGGCCCTCGCCCTGGTCACGTGTGGCGGTGCCGCCGCCCCCGCGGCCGGCGCCGCAACCCGGTGGCACCCTGCGGTTCGCCGTGTCGAGCGACCAGGGCTGCGTCGATCCGCAGCAGGTCGGCAGCAACGACACGATCTACTCGCTGCGCCAGGTCGTCGACTCGCTGACCGACCAGGACCCGGAGACAGGTGAGCTGAAGCCGTGGCTGGCCACCTCGTGGCAGACCGCGCCGGATGCGAAGAGCTACACGTTCACCCTCCGGTCCGGGGTGACGTTCTCCGACGGCACGCCGCTGGATGCGAACGCGGTCAAGGCCAACTTCGACCGGGTCCCGCAGATCGGTGTCCGCGGCACGCTGCCGAAGGACTACCTCGCCGGGTACGCGGGCACGACCGTGCAGAGCCCGACACAGTTCACGGTCTCGTTCCACTGCGCGACCCGGTCGAGCGGGCGCACTCGAACTGGGCGCACCTGCGCGGCGCCGACCTCGAGCCGGAGTCCGACTTCCTGCGCGCGCTGGAGGGCGAGGAGGAGCGGATCGCCGCGGGCTGGGCGCACTTCTGGCACTACACCGCTCAGTGCCGCTACGGCGCCCAGCTCGAGCACCTGCTCTCGCTGTTCCCGCGCGAGCAGGTGCTGCTGCGCTACCGGGAGATCCGCGACGATCCCGCCGGCACCGCGGACAGGTTGTGCCGGTTCCTCGGGGTCGAGACCGGCATCGTGGCCGGGGTGTCCCGGCACCAGGTCCGCCCGGACATGAGCGGCCGCGTGTCCGGGCTGACCCGCGCGGAGCGCGCCGCGGCGCTACCGCGATTCGCCGACGACGTCCCGCGGGCGGCCGCGCTGACCGGATGGGAGCTGGACGAGTGGCTGCAGTGACGTCCGGGGTGACTGCCGGCGTACGCCTGCCGGTGCCTGACCTGGCACGGATCGCGGTCCGGCCGGATGTGACCGAGCGCCCGGACGACACACCTCGGCCTGGTCAGGCCCGGGGACCGGACGTGATCCGGCGGGTTTCGTGACGGCGGCCGCGTGGCCAGGGGCCGTCGCCCTCTGGCGCCGGTGGCGGGACCGGCTCGAGCGGCTGGAGCGAGAGCGGGCGGAGGAGCACGTCGCCCTGGCTCGCTGGACCCAGGGGCAGGGAGCTGCTCCGGGCGGCTATCGAGCGGGTCGAGGATGACATCGCGAGGCTCGGTCAGGAGCCTTTCTGAGCGCGTGCCCACCGCCCGGGCAGGGCCCTGTGGGAAGAGGTGCGCAGCCGGGGGGGCGCGCGAGATTGGCTTGGAGCGACACAGCTCGGTAGATCCACACCGGATTGTACTACGGGCAGGTAGTACAGTTGGTGCATGTCGGAAGTGCCGGTCCGCGAGTTGAACCAGAACACCGCCGCGGTGCTGGCTCGCGTCAAGCTCGGCGAGCCGATCGACATCACCGAACGGGGCACGGTCGTGGCCCGGCTGCTTCCCGCCCAGGGCCACCCGCTGGGCGAATGGCTCGCCACCGGCAAGCTGGTTCCGGCCACGATCACTGGCCCGGCACCGCGGCCTGCCGGTCCGGTGCGCCGTGATCGGGAGGCGGGCGAGCTGCTGCGCGAGCTGCGTGACGAGGAACGCTACTGACACCGGCGATGATCTATCTCGACACCGCGGCGCTGGTGAAGCTGGTCCGCCCGGAACCGGAGAGCAGCGCGCTGGCCGACTGGCTCGACGCGCGGGCCGACCAGCCGTGGGTGTCCTCGGTGCTGGTCGAGGTCGAACTGCCCCGCGCCTTGCGCCGAGTCGAGCCCGCACTCCTCGTGGACGTCCCGGCGGCCCTGGCCAGGGTGGCGCGCTACGAGATCGACGAGACGGTGCGCGCCGCCGCGGCGGCCTACCCCGATCCCGACCTGCGGTCGCTCGACGCGATCCATCTGGCCACTGCTCGCGGCGTGTTCGGCAAGCACCTCACGGCGTTCGTCACCTACGACCGCGGGCTGCTGGGTGCGGCCGAGTCGGCCGGCCTTCCGACCGCACATCCGGGAGCGCCCTGAGGGGCGAGCCCGACCAACAATCTGTGCGCATAGGCATCGGGGAGAGCGGCGGCGGGCCTTCAGCCGACCCCACGCTCAAGGCCGGCGACATCTTGACGATCACCTGCGAGATGGCCGTCGGCTGGATCGGCGGGCTCTGGCCGCGTGACGAGTGATCCGCGCGACGGAGTGACCCACGTCGCGGAGTGCCGTCGAGCGGCGCGGGTACGTTCCGCGGATGTCTGAGCGCATCGCGCACCTGCTCACCCCGTCCGGGGTCCGCAAGCTCTTCTTCGAAACCGTCCCTGCCGAGGACGGCACCTTCCAGCTCGCCGCCATGGAGCAGTTCTCGATGGCCGAGGGCGATGTTCTGAACTTCGGCGACGTCGGGCTGACCCTCGGCGACTACCTGAACTTGCGCACACTGGGCACGCTCACCGACGAGTAGGCGGTTCTCGCTCGGTCTGAGGGTGTGCCCGCCGGGGCGCACCCCGGCGGGCAGAGGCTCCGGACCACCGCCCACTCGTCGCCACGATCAGGCGCGGACTTCGCCTGCTCGCCCGGGTCGCGCGAGCGGTCGACGGTGTCGGTGCGGTCCTCGGATCAACATGCACGCCTGGCTCGCCACAGGGGTCAACGGCGGCGGCCACTGGAAGATCCTCGGACTGCAGGACAGCTCCGCGCGTTGGCGCCGACGAAGCCGTAGGTGACCGGGGTGGCAGGCGCGTTGCACGTCTCGGCCGGGCCGTGCATGAAGTGGTTGATGCCCGCGCCGCCGAAGAACGGCAGGCCGCCGGTCAGAGTCGGTTCCGTGAGGCGTCGGCGGCGAGGGCTCACCGAAGATCCTCACGGAGAGCACGCTTCCCTACACCGGCTTGGGCGTGGTCGATCGGATCATCACCGATCTCGCCGTCCTCGACGTCACCGGCGACGGGCTCGTCCTCGTCGAGACTGCCCCCGGAGTCACCGATGGCGATGTCCGGGAGGCGACCGATGCCCCGCTGCGCAGTGCCACCGGCGAGCGGGCGAGCCGGTGATGGCTCCTCGGCTGGTGCGCGGCCGAGGCGGAGCTGGCCACAATCACCCTCGACTCACCCGCCGAGCGCAACGCGCTGTCCGCTCAGCTGCGGCCCGAGCTGATCGAGGCGCTCGACCTCGCCACCACCGACCTGCCGTCCGGGTGATCGTCGTGACCCACGCTGGGCCGGTGCTCTGTGCGGGCATGGACCTCAAAGATTCCCGCGGAGCCAGCGCCGCCAGCCAGGGCGTCCTCGACGTTCCTCGCATCCTTCAGCGAGATCGCCCACGCCCTGTGTATCAGCCCACCACGGTCAAGTTCCACGTCAGCAGCCTGCTGAAGAAGTACGACGCCAAGCGCTGCAGCGGCCTGGCTTTCCTGGCAGGGCGCGGCAGCCTGCCCACCTCAGGTCTCGGCGAAGCGCGCCTGGGCCGCGCCTCGGTGGGCGTGGTGTAGACCGGCCGCAGGTCCTTGGCTATCTGCTCCCAGTAGCGCCGGCTCGCGCAGCGGAGCGGCCGCGACCTGGACCTAATAAGTACTTCCAATACCTAAGAGTAGCTTCTAGAGTTCCGAACTGCGTCCGGGTCCGCCATGGTGGACCGCTGTCGACCGCCTCGAGGAGGCCGTCCATGTCGCACGCACCCCTCTCCGCCGACGTCGTCGTGGTCGGCGGGACCGGTGACCTCGCGATGCGCAAACTGCTCCCTGCCCTGCTCCAGCGCGACCACGCCGGGCAGCTCGCCGAGGACACCCGCATCGTCGCGGTCTCCCGCGCCGGGCTCGATCACGACGGTTACCGGGACAAGGTGTCGGCGGAGCTGCGCACGATCGCGGGCGACCGGTCCGATGACCCGCACGCAGTCGATCACCGCTTTCTGCGGCGGCTGCATCACGTCGCGCTGGATGTGTCCGATCCGCAGGACTGGAGCGACCTCGTCGCCCTGATCGGTCCACCGGATCACCGGATCCGGGTGCTGTACCTGGCCTGCGCACCGCGGCTGTTCGGCCCGGTCTCGGCCGGGGCCCGGCACAACGGCCTGGTCGACGAGCGTTCCCGGGTCGTTCTGGAGAAACCGCTGGGCCACGACCTCGCCTCCGCCCAACAGATCAACGACGAGGTCGGGGCGGTGTTCACCGAGGACCAGATCTTCCGCATCGACCACTACCTGGGCAAGGAGACGGTGCAGAACCTGCTGGTGCTGCGCTTCGCCAACAGTCTGTTCGAGCCGCTGTGGAACGCCACCGGCATCGACCACGTGCAGATCTCGGTGGCCGAGTCGGTCGGGGCCGGCAGCCGTGCCGACTACTACGACGGCTCAGGTGCGCTGCGCGACATGGTGCAGAACCACCTGCTGCAGCTGTTGTGTCTGGTCGCGATGGAGTCGCCGGCGCGCCTGGACCGCGACGCCGTCCGCGACGAGAAGCTCAAGGTGCTGCGGGCGCTCGCCCCGCTCACCGGCGAGGACGTGCACCGCTACACGGTCCGCGGCCAGTACGGGCCCGGCCTCGTCGACGGCACTGCGGTGCCCGGCTACCGGGCCGAGCTGGATCAGGCTGGGGCCGAAGCCTCCGGCCCGAGCGGCACCGAGACCTTCGTGGCACTGCGCGCCGAGGTGCAGAACTGGCGCTGGGCCGGGGTGCCGTTCTATCTGCGCACCGGCAAGCGGATGGATCGGCGGGCCTCGGAGATCATGGTGCAGTTCCGCCCGGTCCCGCACCCGGTCTTCCCGCAGCTCGACGGGGCCACCGCCCCGCCCAACCGGCTGGTGCTGCGGCTACAGCCCGACGAGGGTGTCCGGCTGCATCTGGCCGCGAAGCATCCGGGTCCCGGCGGTATCCGGCTGCACCCGGCCGCGCTCGACCTCAGCTTTGCCGCCACTTTCAACCAGCGCCTACCCGACGCCTACGAGCGGCTGCTCATGGACGTCCTGCGCGGCAACCCCACCTTGTTCATGCGCCGCGACGAGATCGAGGCCGCCTGGACCTGGATCGAACCCATCCTCGACGCCTGGCGCGGATCCCCCCGGGGGCCACGTCCCTACCCGGCCGGCACCTCCGGCCCCGTCGCCGCCACCGCGCTCATCGAGCGCGACGGCCGCACCTGGCACGGCGACGAGGACGACTGAACACCCCACGACTCCGTGCCTACACCGACCGGCACGGCCCTGTGCACGTCCTGCCCGTCAATCGTCCCCATGAGAGGACCCGACGCGCCATGACCACACCCGACTCCCACCAGGCTGCCTCGAAGAGGCGCTCGGATCAGCGCCACGCCGTCGCTGATCTGCACCCCACGGTCCGAGCAGTGAGCGACCGGATCCGTGCCCGAAGTGCTGCGCGTCGCTCGGCCTACCTGCGCCAGGTCCGCGAGGCGGCGGCCCGCGGCGAGCAGGGGTCGGCCCGTTCCGGGCTGGGCTGCGCCAACCTGGCGCACGGCGTAGCCGCCTGCGGCGCCGAGGACCGGTCGCGGCTGCTCGCCGTCGGCACCGGGGCCCCGCCCGCGTCCCCGACCAACGTCGCCGTCGTGACCTCCTACAACGACATGCTCTCGGCCCACCAGCCCTTCGCCGACTTCCCGGAGATGATCAAGACGGCGGTGCGCGACGCCGGCGGAGTCGCCCAGGTCGCCGGGGGAGTGCCCGCCATGTGTGACGGCATCACCCAGGGCCGGGCCGGGATGGAGCTGTCGTTGTTCAGCCGCGACGTCATCGCGCTGTCCACCGCGGTCGCGCTGTCCCACGACATGTTCGACGCCGCGCTGCTGCTCGGGGTCTGCGACAAGATCGTGCCGGGGCTGGTCATGGGCGGCCTGGCCTTCGGCCACCTGCCCACCGTCCTGGTCCCAGCCGGCCCGATGGGCAGCGGGCTACCGAACGCCGAGAAGAGCCGCATCCGCCGCCGACACGCCGCCGGGGAGATCGGACGCGACGAGTTGCTCGAGGCCGAGACCCGGAGCTACCACAGCCCCGGGACCTGCACCTTCTACGGCACCGCCAACTCCAACCAGCTGCTCATGGAAGTCATGGGGCTGCACCTGCCCGGCGCGAGCTTCGTGCCCCCGAACACCCCGCTCCGCGACGCACTGACCGCCGCCGCGGCCCAGCAAGCCCTGGTCAACGCGCGCGAGGGCCTCGGCGCGATGGGCGACGTCGTCGACGAACGCGCGGTGGTCAACGGTGTCGTCGCGCTGCTGGCCACTGGCGGCTCGACCAACCACACCCTGCACCTGGTCGCCATCGCCGGGGCCGCCGGCATCGACCTGACCTGGGACGACTTCGACAAGCTGTCCGCCGTCGTCCCGCTGCTCGCCCGGATCTACCCCAACGGGGCGGCTGACGTGAACCACTTCCACGCCGCCGGCGGCACCGCCGTGCTGATCGGGTCGTTGCTCGATGCCGGGCTGCTGCACCCCGATGTGACCACCGTCGTCGGCAAAGGGCTCGACGACTACCGCCGCGCACCCCACCTCGACCGGGATGGGCTCAAGTGGCGGGACGGCCCCGCCGAGACCGCGGACCGCGAGGTCCTGCGCCCGGTCGACGATCCGTTCGCCCCGGACGGCGGGCTGCGGATGCTGCACGGCAACCTCGGCCGCGCCGTGGTCAAGGTGTCTGCCGTGGACGACGCCGAGCGGGTGATCACCGCCCCGGCGCGGGTCTTCGACGACCAGGCCGACCTGCGCGCCGCGTTCGAGGCCGGCGAGCTCACCGGCGACCTCGTGGCGGTGGTGCGCCACCAGGGTCCGCGCGCCAACGGCATGCCCGAACTGCACGCACTCACCCCGGTCCTCGGGGTGTTGCGCTCGCGCGGCCAACGGGTCGCCCTGGTCACCGACGGGCGCATGTCGGGTGCCTCCGGCGCGATCCCGGCGGCGATCCACTGCACCCCCGAAGCCGCCGCCGGCGGCTCGCTCGCGCGCGTCCGCGACGGCGACCCGATCCGCCTCGACACCCGCACCGGCCGCCTCGACGTCCTCGCCGACCTCGACGTCAGATCTCCTGTCGGTCCCCCGGAAGGCGCTGTGACGGGCACCGGGAGGGAGCTGTTTTCCGCCTTCCGCGCGGTGGTCGGCCCGGCCGACCGGGGGGCGGTCGTGGCCGCACCCGCCGTCGCTATGACCGATCCGACGGCCGGCGCCATCGGCGCTTCCGTTGCTGATGGTGCCCGGTGAGCGTGTTTGCGGACCCGGTCCGGGAGGTCGGCTCGCCGCTCGACCTGGCGCCGGTCCTGCCCGTCGTCGTCATCCCCGACGTCGAGACCGCCGTCCCGCTCGCCCGCGCGCTGATCGCCGGCGGGCTGCCCGCCATCGAGATCACCCTGCGCTCACCTGCCGCGCTCGAAGCCTGCCGCCGGATCGTCAACGAGGTGCCGGAAGCGGTCGTCGGCATCGGCACGGTGCGCACGCCCGCTCAGGTCGCGCAGGCCCGCGACGCCGGGGCCCGGTTCCTCGTCAGCCCGGGCTCGACTCCCGCCCTGCTCGACGCGTTGGAGGCCGGCGGGCTGTCCTTCCTCCCCGGCACCTCCACGGTCTCGGAGATGATGGCCGTCGCCGAACGCGGGATCACCGAGATGAAACTCTTCCCCGCCGAGGCCTCCGGAGGCGCTGCCCTCCTGCAGGCCGTCCACGGGCCCTTGCCCGAGTTGCGGTTCTGCCCCACCGGCAGCATCCGACCAGAGACTGCGAGCACCTACCTGCGGCTGCCCAATGTCGGCTGCATCGGCGGTTCCTGGCTCACCCCGACCGACGCACTACAGCGGCGGGACTGGGCCCAGATCACAGCCCTCGCCGTGGAGGCGAGTTCGCTTCGAGCCGGCGCCACCCGGTCGAGGACGTAGGACCTGGTCCAGTTCTCGGGTGATCGCCACCACAGCGCCCCGCCGGTGACCGCTTTGCGCTGCCGTGGCCGGGAGCCCGGCCCTGCGGGCAACGCAGCCCGGCCCCCGCGCCTGCAACTGCGCCCGCTTGCCCTCGTCAAGGTCGACCGACCTGTTGCCGGTGCGACGTGAGCAGGCCCGACAACGTGGTGGGCGCGGATCGTGCGTGGCCGTGTAGGGGAAGTAGGTGCTGAACTTGCGGAAGAACGGGCCGAACTCGGCGTCTACGCAGTAAGTAGAAGAAGTTGATGAACGCCGATGAGCGGACCAGCCAGGCGTAGCGGCCCCGGTCGAAGCCCGCCACCCCGCCGCCGGAGGCCAGCCGAGGCCGCCACACCTTCAGATACATGCGGTCGATCGACTCCACCTCGTAAGCCCCGCCCGCGGGTCTCGATCTGCGTGGCCTGCAGGAGCACGGGTTCGCCCTCGCCGGGCGGATCGAGCGGGCGGGCAGCACGG
>NZ_JAJTTE010000078.1 GCF_021343995.1 Pseudonocardia terrae
GCAACCGACCGCCAGACCGGGCGACCGCCACGCGAAAGACACCAGCCACCTAGGGGCGTGGGCGGCCCCGCCAGGTGCCCGGGTGCTCGTAGAGCTCGCGCAGGTCGAGGAGGTGGTTGCGCATGGCCTCCTCCGCGTGCTCCGCCTCGCCGCGGGCGATGTGCTCGGCGATGTCGGCGTGGCAGGCGTCGACCTCGTCCCACTGCTCCCGGGCGACGGCGGCGCGGTCGAGCTTGGTGCGCAGGACGTCGCCGACCGGCTGGCCCATCATCGTGAACATCAGGTTCCCGGTGGCCATGAGGATCGTGGTGTGGAAGTCGAGGTGGGGGACGAAGCCGCTGGGGTCCCGCGGGTCGCGCGGCGCGTGGGCGGCGGCGCGCAGCGCCTCGATCGTCTCCACGTCGGCGCGCTGGGCGGCGAGCCGGGCCGCCGCGGGCTCCAGCAGTAGGCGGGCCTCGAGGAGGTCGCCGATGCGGAGCTGGGGGGTGGCGACGAGGACGCCGAGCGCGCTGCCGACGTCCTCGACGAGCTTCGTCGGGTCCGGCGCGCTGACGAAGGACCCGCCCTGCACCCCGCGCCGGGTCTCGATGAGGTGCTGGCTGGCCAGCGCCCGCAACGCCTCCCGCACGGTGGAGCGGCTGACGCCGAACATCCTGGTCAGCTCGGCCTCGGCGGGCAGCCGGGCGCCGGGTTCGAGGATGCCCTGCATGATCTGTGAGCGCAGCTCGTCGGCGACCTGGCGGTAGGCCGGCCGGACGCGCTGGACCCGCAGGTGTGCGACGGGCGGGACCGGGGGACCCGACGGCTCCGCCCCGCCGGCCGGGGGAGCCGCGGCGCCGCGGCGTTCCGGGGTCGGGGCCATGTGATCACGCTCCGGGAGGGTCTCGCGTCCCGGCGGGGACGTCGACGAATGCGCGGCGGCCGGGCACGGGACCGCCGCGTCCTGCGCAGCCTACCCACGCACGGGCTGGACCGGAGCGATCCGGCGTGGAAACGTCCGACATCGTGACCGACCCCGTGACCCCGACCGCCGCCACCGACCTGCTCGGCGCCCGGACCCTGCTCTTCGTCCCCGGCGACCGCCCGGAGCGCTTCGCCAAGGCCGCCGCGTCCGGTGCCGACCTGATCGTGCTGGACCTCGAGGACGCCGTCGCGCCCGCGGCCAAGCCCGCGGCCCGCGAGGCCGTCCGGGAGTGGCTGGCCGCCGGGAACCCGGGGATGGTGCGGATCAACCCGCCCGGCACCGAGTGGTACGACGACGACGTGGCGGCGGTCGTGGGCGCCCCGGGTACGGGTGCCGCGGGGCCGGCCCCGGTCATGCTGCCCAAGGCCCAGGACCCGGCCGAGGTGGCCGAGCTGGTGGCCGCGCTCGGCCCGGCGGCGCAGGTCGTGCCGCTGGTCGAGACCGCCCTCGGGGTGCACCGGGCCGTCGAGGTGTGCGGGGTCGAGGGCGTGGTGCGGGCCGGGTTCGGCAGCGTCGACCTCGCGAGCGAGTTGGGTGTCGACCCGGTCGACCGGGAGGCGCTGCGGTTCGCGCGCTCGGCGCTGGTGCTGGGCAGCCGGGCGGCCGGTGCGGCTGCCCCGATCGACGGCGTGACCACGGCGGTGCGGGACGAGCCGCTCCTCCTGGAGGACTGCGCGCACGGGCTGTCGCTGGGCTTCACGGCGAAGATGTGCATCCATCCCGCGCAGGTCGGGCCGGTCGCGACCGCCTTCTCCCCGACCCCCGAGCAGGTCGAGTGGGCCCGCGCCGTGGTCGGCGCCTCGGCCGCGGGCGGGGTCGCCGTCGTCGACGGGAAGATGATCGACAAGCCTGTGGTGGAGCGGGCACGGGCCCTCCTGCTGCGCGCCGGCGAGCCCTCCTGACGGCGGGCCGGACCTGCCCCACGGCCGGGGCAGAGTTCCGGCCGACCTCTTGTCGTCGAAACGTCTGACGATTAGCGTGCGCCACGTGGTCGGGAACCCGCCCGGCTGCCCCCGCGCACCGCGGCGCGGGGTGGGACGAGCGCGCACCGCAGCGCGCGAGGGGAGCCACGCGATGACACCCGACCCGTCTCGACCCACCGACAGCGGCCGGGCGACCGGCACCGGACCGGCCGCACCGACCTCGGCGACGACGGCCGCGACGAGGGCGGCGACCACCTCACCGACCGCCGACCTCGCCGCCCGGCTCGACCGGATCCCGGTCGTCACCCGTGCCCACCGCCGCTGGGTGTGGCTGCTCGGGTTCCTGTTCGTGTTCGACCTCGTCGACCTCAACTCCTTCGCCTACGCCGCGCCCGCCCTGCGCACCGAGTGGGGGCTGTCGATCGGCGGCATCGGCGCGATCACGTCCGCGGGCTTCGTGGGGATGTTCGTCGGCGCGATCGCCGGCGGCCGGCTCTCCGACCGCATCGGCCGTCGCCCGGTCCTCATCGGCGCCGTCTTCTTCTACTCGGTGTTCTCGCTGCTGAGCGCACTCGCAACGGGGCCGCTGATGCTCGGCGTGCTGCGCGTGCTCACCGGTTTCGGGCTGCAGGCCATGACCGGTGTGCTGCTGGTGTGGGTGAGCGAGATGTTCCCTCGTGCGCTGCGCGGCCGGTACCAGGCGATGCTGCTCGCGATCGGGCTCGCCGGCGTGCCGATCGCGGCCTGGGTGGCCCGGCTCGTCGTGCCGACGGGGCCCGACGCCTGGCGCTGGATCTTCGTGGTCGGCGCGCTCGGGGTGATCGGCGGCGTGGTCGCACTGCGCGTCCTGCCGGAGTCGGTCCGCTGGAGCGCCGCCCACGGCCGCGCCGGTGTCCCGCAGGAGGAGCTCGTCGCGCGGCTGGAGGCCCAGGCCGAGGAGAAGACCGGCCGGCCGCTGCCCGAGCCCGTCGCCGAACGGCCCGTCGTCGCCGGCCGGCTGACGGAGCTGCTGCGCGGCCCCACGCTGCGCAAGACGGTGGTCGCCGCCGCGGCCTGCGTCTTCCTGATCCTGTCGTTCTACGGCTTCAGCTCCTGGGTGCCGACGCTCCTGGTCGAGCGCGGCTACTCGACGGCCCAGAGCCTGACCTACTCCTCGATCCTGGCCATCGCCGCCGTGCCGGGCGCGCTGCTCGCGATGCCGATCATCGACCGCTTCGAGCGGAAGTCGGTGATCCTCGTGCTCGAGGTCGCCGTCGCCGTGCTCCTGCTGCTGTTCGGCCTGATCGACCACCCCGCCGCGGTCATCGTCTGCGGCTTCGGCGCGGCCCTGCTGATGCAGACCGGCGTCGCGGTGCTCTACACCTACATCGCCGAGGTCTTCCCCCTGCACCTGCGCGGGCTCGGCTCCGGCATCGCGAACGGTTCCGGCCGGCTCGCCGGGGTACTCGGCGGCTTCCTGGTCGCCGCGCTGTACACCGGGACCGGGCTGACCGGCGTCTTCACCTACCTGGCGCTCGCCGCGCTCCTGATGGGCCTGGTCATGGCCCTGTTCGGCGAGCGCACCACCAACCGCCGGCTCGAGGACATCGAGCGCAGCTGAAGGAGGAACCCCACGTGACCGTGAAGCCCGGCTGGCAGGGACGGTTCTACGAGGACTTCGAGATCGGCGACGTCTACCAGCACCCGCTGGGGCGCACGATCACCGAGACCGACAACACCTGGTTCACGCTCCTGACGATGAACACCAACCAGGCGCACTTCAACGCGCAGGTCGGGCAGTCGTCGGAGTTCGGCCGGATGCTGGTGGCCTCGCCGCTGACGATCTCCATCGCCATGGGCCAGTCCGTCACCGACACCACGCAGAACGCCTTCGCGAACCTCGGGCTCGACGACCTCAAGCTCACCGCCCCGGTCTTCGCCGGCGACACCATCTGGTCGGAGTCGATCGTGCTGGACAAGCGCGAGTCGGGCAGCCGGCCGCACGCCGGGATCGTCACGATCAAGACCCGGACGCTGAACCAGGACGCCGTGGAGGTGCTGTCCTTCAAGCGCACCTTCTACGTGCACAAGCGCGACACCGACGGGGTGAAGTCGCTGTTCCCGCAGGCCGCCACACCGCTGACGGTGGAGGAGGCGTGAGGCCACTGGAGGACGTCCGGATCGTCTCGCTCGAGCAGTACGGGGCGGGCCCGTTCGGGTCCATGCACCTCGCGGAGCTGGGCGCGGAGATCATCAAGGTGGAGGACCCGTCGGTGGGCGGGGACGTCGGGCGCTCGGTGCCGCCGTACGCCGAGGGCGGCGACTCGCTGTTCTTCCAGTCCTTCAACCGGGACAAGTCCTCGATCACCCTCGACATCCGCACGCCCGAGGGACGTGCGGTGTTCGAGGACCTGGTCCGCACCGCGGACGCCGTGTACTCCAACCTGCGCGGCGACGTCCCGGAGAAGCTCGGCATCCGCTACGAGGACCTCGAGGGTGTCAACCCGAAGATCGTCTGCTGCTCGCTGACGGGCTTCGGGATGACGGGCCCGCGGTCGAAGGAGCCCGGCTACGACTACGTGCTGCAGGCGCTCGGCGGGTGGATGTCGCTGACCGGCGAGCCGGGCGGGGCGCCGCAGAAGACCGGGCTCTCGCTCGTCGACTACTGCGGCGGCTACGTCGCCGCGATCTCGCTGCTGGCCGCGGTCCACGCGGCGCGGCGGGACGGCGTCGGCACGGACTGCGACCTGTCGCTCTACGACACCGCCGTCAGCCTGCTGACCTACCCCGGCACCTGGCACATGACCGCGGGTTACGAGCCGGCACGCACGCACCACTCCGCGCACCCGTCGCTGATCCCGTTCCAGGCCTTCGAGGCCGCCGACGGCTGGCTGGTCGTGGGCTGCGCCAAGGAGAAGTTCTGGCAGCGGCTCACGGTGGTGATGGGCCGTCCGGAGCTGGCCGAGGACCCGCGCTTCGCCACCTTCGCCGACCGCAACCGGAACCGGGAGGTGATCATCCCGCTGCTGGAGGAGATCTTCCGGAGCCGCACGGTCGCCGACTGGCTCGCGCCGATGTACGCGGCGTCGATCCCGTGCGCCCCGATCAACGACGTGGCGGACGCGCTGGTGGACCCGCACACGCTGGAGCGCAACCTGATCGCCGAGACGGAGAGCGAGGCGTTCGGCCAGGTGCGGAGCCTGCGCAGCGCCGTGCGGGTCGGGCCGCCCGGCGCGGACCGGGCCCCGACGCGACGGGCGCCGGCGATGGGGGCGGACACCGAGCGGGTGCTGCGCGAACTGGGTTACGACGACGCGAGGATCGCCGCGCTGCGCGAGGCCGGCGCGCTGGGGAAGGACTGAGATGGATTTCCAGCTGAACGACGAGCAGCGCCTGTTCCGGGACACGCTGCGGGACTTCGTCGACAAGGAGATCGTGCCGGTCGCGCGGGACTGGGAGCAGTCCGGGCGCTACCCGACGGAGATCGTCGAGGGGATGAAGCAGCTCGGGCTGTTCGGGCTCGCCGTCCCCGAGGAGTTCGGGGGGCTGGCGGCCGACACGGTGTCGTTCGCGTTGACCTTCGAGGAGATCTCCCGGGGCTGGATGGGCATCGCCGGCATCCTCGGCAGCCACTCGGTGAGCTGCTTCATGCTCGCCCGGCACGGCACCGAGGACCAGAAGGCTCGCTATCTCCCGGATCTCGCGACCGGGAAGCGCCGCACCGGGATCGCGCTCACCGAGCCCGGCGCGGGGACCGACCTGCAGGGGATCCGGACCGCCGCCCGCAAGGAGGGTGACGAGTACGTGATCAACGGGACGAAGATGTGGATCACCAACGCGCGGTACGCGGACCCGCTGCCGGTGCTGGTGAAGACCGACCCGACCGCGAGCCCCGCGCACAAGGGGATGAGCATCCTGCTGGTCGAGGCCGGGACGCCGGGGTTCGAGGTCACGCAGGACATCGGCAAGCTCGGCTACAAGGGCACCGAGTCGTGCGAGGTCGTGCTGACCGACGTCCGGGTGCCCGCGTCGCAGCTGCTCGGCGGCATCGAGGGCCGCGGCATGCAGCAGGCGCTGTCCTCGCTGGAGACCGGGCGGATCAACATCGCGGCGCGGTCCGTCGGCATCGCCCAGCGGGCCTACGACGAGGCGCTGAACTACGCCCGCGAGCGGACCGCGTTCGGGCAGGCCATCGGCGAGTTCCAGGCCGTGCAGATGCGGCTCGCGGAGATCGCCGTGCGCCTGCAGGCCGCGCGCCTGATGACCTACTGGGCCGCCTCGCGGATGGACGACGGCGTGCGGATGGACACCGAGTCCGGCATGGCCAAGATCTTCGCCTCGGAGCAGGCGCTGGCCTGCGCCACCGACGCCATGCGTATTCACGGCGGCTACGGCTACTCCACCGAGTTCGAGGTCGAGCGGCTCTACCGGGACGCCCCGCTGATGTCGATCGGCGAGGGGACCAACGACGTGCTGCGCGGCGTCGTCGCGAAGGCCCTGCTCGCGGGGAAGGCGACCATCCGGTGACGGACCCCCGCACGACGGCGGGCTCCGCATGAGCTCGCCCGAGGAGCTCGGCGCCCTGGCGGCCCGGCTCGGCTACACCCTCGACCCGGCGCAGGTGAAGGACATGGCCGAGGCGGTGGCGGCCGCCGAGCCGGCCGCCGCCGCCCTGCGCGACCTGCCGGTGCGCCCGGAGACCGCCGACCCGTTCCGCGGGGAGGAGTGGCTGCGGGAGCCCGTGAGGGGCACGACCCGCGACGACGGGCTCGACGCGGTCGCCGGGCTCGACCTCGACGGCGCCTCGGGGCTGCGCGCCACCGCCGAGCGCTTGCGGGGGAGCGGTCCGGCCACCGAGCGCGTCGCCGCCGCCCTCGCCGGGCTCGAACGTGTGCACGCTGAGCTGAACAGCACCATCCGGTTCCTGCACGAGCGCGCCGCGGAGCGCGCCGCCGGGTCGGACCGGCGCGGCACCCCGCGGCTGCTCGAGGGCGTGCCGTTCGCGGTCAAGGACGTGATCGACGTCGAGGGCGTCCCGACCACGGCCGCATCGCGCACCCGGGCCGACGCCGGGCCGGCCGCGACCTCGGCCGCGGTCGTCGCGCGGCTGGAGGCGCACGGCGCGATCCCGGTCTCGAAGGACGCCACCACCGAGTTCGCGGTCGGCGGGCCGCACCCGCCGCTGACCGGGGCGTGCCGCAACCCGTGGGACCGCGAGCGCTGGGCCGGCGGGTCGTCGACCGGCACGGCGGCGGCGGTGGCGGCCGGCGCGGTCCCGTTCGGCCTCGGCACGGACGTCGGCGGCTCGGTCCGGCTGCCCAGCGCCTGGTGCGGGCTCACCGGGCTCAAGCCGACGGCGGGCACGATCCCGCGCACCGGCGTGGTGCCGCTCTCGTGGACCACCGAGACGGTGGGGCCGCTCGCCCGGGACGCGCGCACCGTCGCGCTGGTGTTCGCGCTGCTCCGCGGGCCCGACGGCGTCGACCCCCGGATGTCGGACGCTTCCCTGCTGCCGCCCGCGGACCTGCGCGGCCTGCGCATCGCACTGCCCGGCGGCTACCTCACGGAGCTCTGCGACAGCGCCGTGCGGGCCGGTGTCGCGCACCTCGTCGACGTGCTCGTCGACGCCGGCGCGGAGATCGTCCCGGGCGAGATCCCGTCGGCCGAGCGGGCCCTGCCGATCGGCTACGAGATCGTGTTCACCGAGGCCGCCGCCCTGCACCGGATCGACGCCGCGCGCTGGGGCGAGTACGACCCGGTGACGGTCAAGCGGATCAGCCAGGGCATCACCACCTCGGCGAGCGACTACCTGCGCGCGGTGCAGTTCCGCGCCGAGCTGCAGGCCGAGCTCGACGGCGTGTTCGCGGGCGCCGACCTCGTCGTCGTCCCGACGACGCCGGCCACGGCCCCGCGGCTGCCCGACTGCACCGTGACCGTCGACGGCGAGCAGTACCCGCTCTACGCCGCGCAGTCGCGCGCGACGATGCTCGGCAACCTCACCGGCGCTCCGGGCCTCGCCGTGCCGACCGGGTTCGCGCCGGACGGCTGCCCGGTCTCGGCCCTGCTGATCGCCCCGCCGCACGGGGAGGCGACGGCGCTGCGAGCGGCCCAGCTGTTCCAGGACCGCACCGACCACCACACGCGCACGCCACCCATCTCGGCCTGACCCCTTCCCAGCGCACATACGTCCGACGTATCGTCCGCCCTCGACCAGGAGGCTCACCGATGACCCTCAGCCCGGAGAAGACCACCCCGTCGACCACCGCGTCGACAGCCGCGTCGACCACCGCGGGCCTCGCCGGCCGGGTCGGCGACTTCGCCGCCCGCGCCGCGCTGTCCGACGTACCCGCCGAGGTCGTCGAGCGTGCCCGGCACCTGATCCTCGACGCCGTCGGGCTGGCCTTCGCGTCGACCGCCTACGACTTCCCGGCCGTCGCGCTGGAGGCGCTGTCGGCCTTCGGCGGCGGCACCCACCCGGTGCTCGGGATGCGGGACCGGCTCTCGCCGCGCGACGCCGCGGTGCTCAACGGCGTGCTGATCCACGGCATGGACTTCGACGACACCCACATCCCGGCCGTCACGCACGTCTCCGCCGCGGCGCTGCCCGCCGCGATCTCCGCCGCCGTGAGCCGCGGCGCCACCACCGAGGACCTGCTGCTCGCCTACATCCTCGGCGTCGAGGTGTCGGCGCGTGTCGGAATGGGCGGGGCCGGCGGCTTCCACGACGTCGGCTTCCATCCGACCGCCGTCGCCGGCGCGTTCGGCGCCTCCGTGGCGGCCGGCAAGATCGCCGGGCTCGACGCCGACGGCCTGGCCGCGGCCCAGGGCGTCGTCGGGTCGATGAGTGCCGGGCTGCTGGAGTTCCTCGCCGACGGCGCCTGGACCAAGCGCCTGCACCCGGGCTGGGCGGCGATGTCCGGGTTGACCGCTGCGAGCTTCGCCAAGGCCGGCTGGAGCGGCCCGCCGGCGGTCTACGAGGGCCGGTTCGGGCTCTACAACACCCACCTCGCCGGGCGCGAGACCCACCCGGAGGCCGTCGGCGAGGCGCTGGGGGAGACCTGGGAGCTCGTGCGCACCGCCGTCAAGCCCTACCCGATCTGCCACTTCATCCACGCGTTCGCCGACTCGGTGCTCCTGCTGCGTCCGGAGATCGGCGAGACGGGGATCAGCGAGATCCGCTGCGCGATCCACCCGGTGCCGGGCAAGGTCGTCTGCGAGCCGGCCGAGGCGAAGTGGGCCCCGCGCGACGAGTACGACGCCAAGTTCAGCCTGCCGTTCGTCGTCGCCGCGTCCCTGACCCGTGGCCGCTTCACGCTGGCCGAGCTCGAGGACGACGCCCTGGGCGACACCGCGATCCTCGACCTCGCGCAGAAGGTGCGGGTCTCCGAGGACCCGGACAGCGCCTTCCCGGCCGCCTACTCGGGCGCCGTCGAGATCGAGCTGGCCGACGGGCGGGTGCTGCGGCACCGCGAGCAGGTCAACCGCGGGCACGACGAGCGTCCGCTCACCAACGACGAGGTCGTGGCCAAGTTCCGGGAGACCATCGGCCGGGTCGCCGACGCCGCGACCACGGACCGCGTGCTCAACGCCGTGCTGTCGCTCGGCGACGGCACCCCCGCCGCCGACTTCGCCGAGGCCTGCCGTGGTTAGTGTCGGAATCTTCCTGACCCACCAGCAGCCGGCGGGGCGGGACCCGGTCGAGGCGCTGGGGGAGCAGCTCTCGCTGGTGCGCGCGGCCCGCGACGGCGGGCTGGACTCGGTCTTCGCCGGCCAGCACCACCTCCCGGAGTCCTTCTCACACATCCAGCCGCTGCCGTGGCTCGCCCGGCTCGCCGCCGACGCCGGGGACATGCGGATCGGCACCGGCATCCACCTGCTCGCACTGCACAACCCCGTCGACACCGCGGAGAACTTCGCGAGCCTCGACGCGGTGTGCGGCGGCCGGTCGGTGTTCGGCGTCGGGCTGGGGTACCGGGAGGTCGAGTACGCCGCCTTCGGGATCCCGCCGGGGCAGAAGGTCCGGCGTTTCGAGGAGAACCTGCGGATCGTCCAGGAGATGTGGTCGGGCGAGCCGGTGCACGCCGACAACGACTGGTGCCGGCTCGACGGCGTCCGCTCCACGACGCTGCCCGCGCGTCGCCCGCCCGTCTGGATGGCGGCGAACTCGGACGCCGCCGTGAAACGGGCCGCCCGGCTGGCCGACACCTGGATGATCAACCCGCACGCCACGGCCGCGACCATCCGCCGCCAGCTCGACCTGTTCCACGCCGAGCGCGCCGCCGCCGGCCGCGAACCGGTGCGGGAGCTGCCGCTGATGCGGGAGATCTACTGCGCGCCGACGCGGGAGCGGGCGGTCGAGCTGGCCCGGCCGTACCTCGCCGGGAAGTACAAGGTCTACGCCGACTGGGGCCAGGACCGTGTCATGCCGGTGACAGAGTCGTTCGATCGGGATTACGCGGACCTCGCGGAGGACCGATTCGTGGTGGGCTCACCCGAGGACTGCCTCGCGGCGCTGCTGCCGTGGCGGGAGCTGGGCGTGGACCACTTCGTGCTGCGCACCGACTGGGCCGGCATGCCCGTCGGCGACGCCCTGGCCTCCGTCGAGCTGCTCGCCCGCGAGGTCGCCCCCGTACTCCGGTCCTCCCCGGCCGGGCCGTCCCCCGAGAAGAAGGACACGTCATGGACTTCGGCGTCTTCATCCCCATCGCCAACAACGGCTGGCTGATCTCCGAGAACTCGCCCCAGTACATGCCCACGTTCGAGCTGAACAAGCGCATCGTGCAGGAGGCGGAGGCGCAGGACTTCGCGTTCGCGCTGTCGATGATCAAGCTGCGCGGCTTCGGCGGCAAGGTCGAGTTCTGGGACCACGCGCTGGAGTCGTTCACGCTGATGGCGGGCCTCGCCGCCGTCACGGAGAAGATCAAGCTCTACGCCTCGACGGCCGTGCTCACGCTGCCGCCCGCCATGGTCGCCCGGATGGCCACGACCATCGACTCGATCGCCCCCGGGCGTTTCGGGATCAACATCGTGTCCGGCTGGGCCAGCGGCGAGTACGCGCAGATGGGCCTCTGGCCGGGCGACGAGTACTACGGCTACCGCTACGACTACTCCACCGAGTACGTCCAGGTCATGCGGGAGCTGTGGGAGAAGGGCCGCAGCGACTTCAAGGGGCAGTACTTCCAGATGGAGGACTGCGTGCTCTCGCCGAAGCCGAGCGGGCACATCGACATCGTCTGCGCCGGCCAGTCCGACCGCGGCATGCGGATGGTCGCCGAGCAGGGCGACTACAACTTCATCCTCAGCCCCGGTGTCAACGACCCCGAGGTCTACCGCGAGCCCACCCAGCGGCTGGCCAAGGCGGCCGAGCAGACCGGCCGGGACGTCGGCTCGCTCCCGCTGTTCATGGCGATCATGGCCGAGACGGACGAGGAGGCCCGCGCCAAGTGGGACTCCTACCAGGCCGGGGCCGACGCCGGCGCGCTCGGCTACATGGCCGACGAGGGCGGCAAGGACAGCGGCACCGACTCGGGCGGCACCGCCAAGATGATCAACCTGCCGGAGGGGGCCGTGAACTTCAACATGGCCACCCTGGTGGGCAGCTACGAGACGGTGGCGCGGCAGATCGACCAGGTCGCGACGATGCCCGGCGTCAAGGGGATGATGTTCACCTTCGACGACTTCGAGCAGGGCGTCCACGACTTCGGCACGAAGGTGAAGCCCCTGCTGGGCTGAGGCTGATTCGTCGCCGTCCCCGGGGGCCCGGTCGCGCCGGGCGGGCCCCCGGGGCGGTTGGTCTCCGCCCTCCGGTCAGACCCGGCGGGCGTTGTGGAACGGCATGTCCGCCACGTTCGAGATCTTCACCGGCTCGCCGCTGGTGCTGGCGTGCAGGACCTTCCCGTCGCCCAGGTAGATGCCCACGTGGCTCACCGGCGAGTAGAAGAACACCAGGTCGCCGGGCTGCAGCTGGTCCTTGCTCACCGCCGTGCCGACGGTGGACTGGGCCGCGGAGGTGCGGGGGAGGCTCACGCCGGCCTGCTTGAAGGCCCACGAGGTGAGGCCGGAGCAGTCGAAGGCGTTCGGGCCGGACGCACCCCACACGTAGGGCATGCCGAGGCGGGTGCGGGCCGCGGCGAGCGCCTTCGCCCCGACGCCGGTGGCCTGTCCGACGGTGTCGTCGACCGCGTCGCCGGCCGCGTCGCCGATCCCGCCGGCTGCGGACTGGGCGGCCCGGCGCAGCGCGTTCTGCTGCTCCTCGGCGGCCTTCGCGGCCTCGGCCTTCTGCACGGCGGCGATGCCGGCGGCGTCGGCCTTCTCGAACACCTGGGGCAGCGTGCCCATGGCGGTGCCGAAGGCGGACTGCATCGAGCCGCCGACGGCGCCGGGGCCGTCCTGCACGGCCTGCAGGACCTGGGTGGGCCGGTCGTCGGTCGTGCCCGCGCCGGCGGCGGTGCCTGAGGTGCCGCTGCCGTCGTCGTGGCTGGTCAGGGTGGCGTCGGCCGCGGCCAGCCGCACGGACGGGGAACCGCCGTCGGTGGCCTGGGCCATCTGGCCACCCGGAGTGGGCAGGCCGGTGAGGACCGCGGTGGCACCCATGACGGTCACGGTCGCCGCGGCCGCGACGGTCTTCGGCGAGCGGATCGCGGCGGTCAGTGCAGGGAGGACGCCGGTCAGCGAGAGGCCGTCGCCGCCGCGGCCCGAGCCGAGGCCGGAGGTGAAGAAGGAGCCGGTGAGGCCGGCGGGCGGCTCGTCGGCCGGGCGGGCCTGCGGCGCGGGGCTCGGGGCGGGTCCCACCTGCGGGAGGATCGAGGTCGGGGCCTCGTCGACGCGGGCCTGCGGCCGCTCGTCGGGCAGCTCACCGGCCGCGGGGACGCCGAGGGGGGAGACCGGGGCCTCGTCCTCCTCCGCGGCGCGCCGGGCACGGCGGCCGCCGGAAGGCGGGGGAGCGGACGAGCCGGTGAGCCGGGCGATCAGGTCCGCGGCGGACAGCCCCTGGCCGTCGGAGCGGTCCTCGGCACTGTGCCGGGAGCTCGGCACGAGCACCGCGCGCGGTGCCACACACGTGTCGGACATGCATCGTTCCTCGCCGTCCACGGGCGTGCGGGGAGCCGGGGAGCAACCGCGCCGCGCCTGCCCCGTGCCGGGGGTGGGCGCCCGGGGGAATGTCGGCGGGCAGGCGGGACGGGCCGACCGGGCGTGCCGGTGGATGTCGTTCCCACCAGCACGACCGACCGTAACCGTCCCGTGATCGCCGCGCGGGCCGAACGGACCCCGGCGCGCCGAGCGGACGCCCCCGAGGGACGAGAAGTCGTTTCCCGCCGCCGAAGCCGCTCGCGGTGATCCGGACGCAGGTCACGACCCGGCCTCGAGCGGCGAACCGGGCGCCGGTCCCCGCGGGGCGCACGACGAGCGGCGTCGGACGGCATCACAGCGCGAGCGTGTAACGGTGCGCCGTGCCGGGCCGCTGTGGTGCGGGACGCGCTCGGGTCCCACGGCGCCAGCCGTGCTCGACGACCACGGCACCGGACCGGCGCAGAGCCGCGGCCCGCCCGCCGTTCCCGCTGCCGGAGGGGACGACGACCACGAGCTCCAGGTCCGCGGTCCGCGCGGAGCGGGCGAGGGCCTCGAGGCCGTACCCGCTCCGGTCGGGGCTCAGCGTGTCGACGAGGTGCGCCACCCTCACGGTCCCGGGCCTCCGCTCGCTCGAGATCACCCGGTCGAGTCCGCGACCCTGCCCGCCCGGTGACGCTCCGCGACCCGGCGAACCCGTCCGGCCGGGCCGTCCTGCGGCGGCCCGCGCCCGCATAGGGTGTCGGCGTGCGCACGGTGTACGTGATCGGGATCGGCTCGGGGGACCCCGACCACCTCACATTGCAGGCGGTGGCCGCGCTGAAGCGCGTCGACGTCGTCTTCGTCATCGACAAGGGCGAGGTGAAGGAGGACCTCACCGCGCTGCGGACCGGGATCCTCGACCGGCACCTCGAGCCCGGGAGCTACCGGGTCGTCGAGGCCGCGGACCCCGAGCGGGACCGCAGGGCCGGCGCCGGGGAGGCCGGGCGGTCGGCGAGCTACACGGCCGCCGTCGTCGACTGGCAGGACCGGCGCGGGTCGCTCTACGCGTCGATGATCGAGGAGCTGGCCGACGGCGAGATCGGCGCCTTCCTCGTGTGGGGCGACCCCTCCCTCTACGACGGCACGCTGCGGCTGCTGGAGGGCGTCGAGGGGATCGAGGTCATCTCCTACCCGGGCATCTCCAGCGTGCAGGCGCTCGCGGCCGCCCACCGGCTGATCCTCAACCGCGTCGGGCGACCCGTGCTCGTCACCACCGGCCGCCGGATCGCGGCCGGGCTGCCCGCCGACGTCGACGACATCGTGGTGATGCTCGACGGCGGCACCGCACTCGCGCAGCTGCCCGACGCCGAGGTCGCCGACGTGGAGGTGTACTGGGGGGCGTACGTGGGCAGCCCGGACGAGCTCCTGGTGTCCGGTCCCGTCCTCGATGTCCGTGACGAGATCGTGAGGATCCGGGCGGAGGCACGGGAGCGCAAGGGCTGGATCATGGACACGTACCTGCTGCGGCGGCATCCCGGGGACCGCTGAGCGGGTCGGCCGCGGGGGAGCGGGACGGGGGTGGCGGTGTGACCGACCGAGGCGCGTCGGGTCGTCCGGCGCGCGGGGCGCGCGGACGTCCGGACCAGGAGGGCCGGGCGATCCCGGCGAACGGGACCGGCCTCGGCGGGGCGGCCGTCGGCGGTGACCCCGACGCCGTCCGGAACGGGACCGCCGGCCGGACCGAGCGGGTTCCCGACGGGGCCGTCGACGGAGTGGTGGACGGGACCGCGGAGTCGTCGCTCGCCCCACCGTCCGCCGCGCCGGCACGGGCCGTGCCGCCCCCGGACCGGGGTGCGGTGATCGGCGGCGGGCTGACCTGGCTGGCCACCTGGAGCTGGCGGATCCTGCTGATCGCGTTCGGCGCGATCCTGCTCGGGCTGGTCGTCGGTGCGCTCTGGCCGATCGTGTTCCCGGTGCTCCTCGGCGTGATCCTCGCGACGGTGCTGCGGCCTCCGGTCGGCTGGCTGGTCGCGCACCGGTTCCCGCCCGCGCTGGCCGCGCTGCTGGTCCTCGTCGCCGCGCTCGTGGTGCTCGGCGGCATCATCACGCTCATCGCCCCGCAGGTGGCCGGGCAGTCGGACCAGATCGCGGCCGGCGTCACCGGCGGACTGGGGCAGATCCAGCAGTGGGTGTCCGGGCCGCCGCTCAACCTCGGCGAGGGTCAGATCGGCGGGGTCCTCGAGTCGATCACCCGGCAGCTGCAGGCCAGCGCCTCGACGATCGCGGGCACCGTGCTCACCGGGGTGTCGGCGTTCGCGAACGGCCTGCTCAACATCGTGCTCGCCGTCGTGCTGGCCTTCTTCTTCGTCAAGGACGGCCCGCGCTTCCTGCCCTGGGTCACCCGCGTGACCGGCGCCCGCGCGGGCCGGCACGTCGCCGGCGTGCTGCAGCGCGCGTGGCGGACTCTCGGCGGGTTCATCCGCACGCAGGCGCTGGTGGCGTTCGTCGACGCGTTCTTCATCGGCCTCGGCCTGGTGCTCCTCGGCGTGCCGCTGGCGCTGCCGCTGGCCGTGCTGACCTTCTTCGGCAGCTTCGTGCCGATCGTCGGCGCGCTCGTCGCGGGCGCCCTCTCGGTGCTGGTCGCGTTGGTGACCAAGGGCTTCACCACGGCGCTGATCGTGCTGGCGATCATCATCGCGGTGCAGCAGATCGAGGGGAACGTCCTGCAGCCGATCCTGCAGAGCCGCAGCCTCAACCTGCACGGCGCCGTCGTGCTGCTGGCCGTCACCGCGGGCGGCGCGATCTGGGGCATCGCCGGGGCCTTCCTGGCGGTGCCGGTCGCAGCGGTCGCGGCCGAAGTGCTGCGGTACATCGGTGAGGAGATCGACCGGCGGGCCGGGGCGCGGGGCGCGCCGCCCAGCGACGCCCCCGAGGGACCGGACGGCGACGTCCCCGAGGGGCCCGATGCGGACGTGCCCGAGTCCGGTACCGCCGGTACCCCGGCGGACCGGACCGAGCGGATCCCGGCCGACGACGGCGGGCCGGGGCCGGTGCGCAGGCCCGCCCCGGAAGCCTGAGACCGGTCGGGGACAGCCGTCCGGGGCAGGCCCGCGGACGGCTGAGGCCGGTCGGGGCAGCCGTCCGGGCGGGCCCGCGGAGGGTTGAGGCCGGTCGACGGCAGCCCCTTTCGGCCACCTGGACGGGGGCTCCGGTCCGTCCGGAGTGCGCCCTTGTGGGGTGCCGGCGACGAGCGGTGGCAGGGGCTCGACCAGCGGTGTTTCGCCGAGGGGCCCGCGGGGCCATCCCACGATGTCCGGCCGCACGCTCCCCGCACCGAGAGGCGTTGATCCTCATGACCTGCCCGGCACAGATCCCGCACCAGACCCGGCTCGCGGACGCCGACGCCACCGCAGCCGAGCCGTTCGAACCGACCGGCGTCGACCCGGTGGCCGTGCTCGCCGAGGTGACCGGCGACGTCGAACGCGCCGAGGCCGACCTCACCGGCCTGGCCGACTCCGTCGAGTACGTCCACCGCAGCTGGCCCGCCAACCCCGCCCAGCTCGCCGTCATCCGCCGGGAGCTCGTGGGATGGCTCGCGCCGCTCGGGCTGAGCACCGAGCAGAAGGACGACGTCGTGCTCGCGGTCGACGAGGCCGTCGCCAACGCCGTCCGGCACGCCTACCCGGAGGGCCGGACCGGCGACGTCGAGCTCACCCTCTGGACCGAGGGCGAGGCGCTGTGCATCGAGATCACCGACCACGGCAGCTGGCGCCCCGCGCGGGGCGAGGGCGGCACGGTCACCAGCGACGAGCGGGGCGGCCGGGGGATATTGCTCATGCAGCACATGGTCGAGACCGTGCTCGTCCACTTCGACGGCCGCGGCAGCCGGGTCCTCCTGCGGCACAACTTCGGCCGGCCCGCCGACGAGGGTGCGGGCGAGGCGCTCCCGGCCCAGCACGGCGTGGGCGGAAAGGCGCCGGCAGGCGAACGCGCGCGCCACAGCCGCTGACCCGGCCCGATCCGGCCCGATCCGGCCGCCGGTTCGGAGGGCTCGCACACCCGTTCCTGTGCGCCACAGCGCTCTGGAGCGTGGTCCCACACCGACCGAGCACGTCGCACACACCGTCGACCGGGGTGTGCCACGGCCCTGCCGGGTGTGCCACGGGACCGGAGCGGTTGTGCGGCGCCTGGCGGGCTGTGCCCGCGCGCCGCGCGTTGTGTGACGCCCACGTCGGTGCACGCCCTACCCAGGTCGAGCCGCCGCCGCCCGGCGCCGCCGAGCGGGTGTGCGGCGCCTCGCCGGGTGTGCGCTCCTGCAGATACGAGGACTCGTCTCCCGCGGCCGGGCCGCGCCTGCCGGCTGGCTCGCGCTCAGGCGCCCCCGGCCGGCCCGAACAGGGCCTCGACCGCGCGCGTGACGTGTCCGACCACCGCCGCCGGGTCGGCCCCGGCCACCGCCTCGCTGCGGATCACCTTGCGGAGCAGGGCGATCCCCAGCAGCCAGGCGAGTGCGAGCTCGGCCCGGAGCTTCGCGTCGGCCGGGTCGTCCGTGGCGACGAGCCGGGCGAGCGTTCCGCCGTACGCCACCCGCAGCGTGTCCCGGACCGTCGCGGCGGCGTCGGTGTTGCCGGCCGAGCGGAGGGTGGCGAGGAAGAGGGCGACGTCGTCGCCCGCGTTGTCGTCCGTGGCCAGGATGGCCGCCAGCGTGCGGGGGAGGACCTGGTCGGGGGGACCGGCCGCCAGCAGGTCGAGCGCCTCCCCGGTCACGGCCTCGGCGAACAGGCCCTCCTTCGACCCGAAGTGCCGGAACAGCAGCGCCTGGTTGACGCCGGCGCGTTCGGCGACCGCGCGGACCGTCGTGCCCTCGTAGCCCGCGTCGGCGAACAGCTCCCGACCGGCGGCGAGCAGCGCCCGCCGGGTGGCGGCGGAGTCCCGGGGACGCGCAGGCCGGGAGGCGCCGGCCGACCGGCCGTGCGCGCCGCTGTCGCTGGTCATGCCCTATCGGACCACGCGGCGTGTGCGGAGGCGGCGTCCGGGGTAGGCGGGGACGTGGGCGCCATCGGCGCCCGGGAACGAGAGAAGCGGAGGATCATGGCGCAGCGCGAGAGCGACGAGCGGGGCATCGACACGTCGCCGGACCTGGCGGAGGCCCTCCAGCTCGGCAACGAGGAGACGCTGACGGGTCCGTCGGGCGCGGACCCGCTCGACGCCGGCTACGTGCCCGCCGACCGGCCCTACGGGGTCGACGACCCCGCGGTGACGCCGGCCGGGCAGCGCGAGGGCGAGACGCTCGACGAGCGTCTGGCGCGCGAGGAGGCCGACGAGGACCCGGTCCGCGACACCACCCGCACCGGGCGGCTGGCCGCGCGCGACGCGGGCGCGGACGGCGAGGCCGTCGACGAGGACCCCGCGACCGGGGTCGAGGACGTCGGCGTGGACGGGGCGGCGGCGTCGGCCGAGGAGGCCGCGGTGCACGACCTGGACGAGGGGATCGAGCCGGTGCTCGACGAGTCCCCGGTGGAGGATCCCGAGGTCGCGCGGTCGCTGGCCGAGGACCAGCGGCCGGGCGAGGCGGAGGAGGACGCGCTCCGCGACTACGCGGAGGAGACGGAGCCGCAGGAGCGGCCGAGCGCCGCCGCGCGGATCGATGCGAACCCGGACACGGGTGGCGTGCCCGGGGTCGACGGTGCGCGCGACGCGGGGGTCAGCCCTCGCAGCTCTGGGTGATCTGCTCGATCACCCGGTCGAGGTCCAGGACGTCCGACTCCTCACCGAGCGGAACCAGCTCCGCCGACGACTCGACGAAGTGCCGCAGCAGGTCCCGGTCGACCTCGAGCACGGCGCGGCCGTCGGTGGAGCGGATCTCGATCTCCACGACGTCATAGCCCTGGACGAGCTGCGGGCTCATCCGGATGTCCCCGTACCCGGCCGGCCCGGACAGCGCCTCGACGACGAGGTCACGGGCGACGAGCCACTCGACCCACCGGTCCTGCCTGGTCCGGACGGCGAGGGTGACCGCGAACGGGTCGGTCGCGGTGTACGTCCACCGCGTGACGACGGGCGCGGGCTGCCCGTGCAGCACGGTGAACATGTCCTGCTGGACCGAGTCGCTGGTCGTCATTGCGTGGCTCCCTGGCGCTGGCCGTCCGGCGGTGTGGACGGCTCTCACGGGTGGAATCGGCGGCGCTCGTCGGAACGCAGCAGGTTCGCGGCCCTTTCACCCTTTCTGGTGATCGGATCCGCGACGGACGGCGGTGTCGGGACGAGGCCGGTCAACCCCGGGTGGCGGCGGAGACGACCCAGATGCCGGTCGCGCCGGCCCGGACCGGCTGGACGAGGGTGATGTGGGCGGTGGCGCCCGAGTCGTCGGTGACGTCGACCGCGCCCGGTGCGGTCGTCGTCGCGTCGGGGTCCTTCCAGCCGTAGGTGGTGGTCGCGTAACTGATCGCGACCTCCTCGGGATCGAGCGTCCACGGCTGCGCGCCGCCGTCGACCTGCGTCTGGAGGTTCTGCGCGCCGGGCAGGTCGGTGACCGGCCACAGCAGCGGGGTCCCGGTCGGCGCGGCCTGGGGGACCGTCGTCTGCGCGGCGGAGGGGTCCGTCGACGGCGTCGCCGGTACCGACGTGACCGGCGCCGGCGACGCGACCGGAGTGGTCGCGCCGGGCGGGGACGTTCCTCCACACCCGGCGAGCAGCAGGGACAGGGCCCCCGCCGTCAGGAATCCGCAGACCGTGCGCGCCGTCGCCCCGTCCATGCCTGGGCACGCTAGCCCCGTCGGCGCCCCCCGCCCGCCCGACGCACCGCCACGTTCGTGGTGCGCGGCGGCCGCGCACACCTGCCCGACCGGACGTGGCGCGGCGGCCGATCTCGAATAGGGTTCCCGCAGAGCAGAGCCGCCGAATCCTGTGTGAGGTGCAATGTCCGACAGCAGCACGGCCTTCTACGCGGCGCGGGACTTCCTGCTCGCGCACCGCACGGACTACGACGCCGCCGTGCGTGACTTCCGCTGGCCCGAGCTCACCGAGTTCAACTGGGCGATCGACCACTTCGACGCCGTCGCGGCCGATCCCGAGCGCGGCGCCCGCAAAGCGCTGTGGATCATCGAGGCGGACGGCAGCGACGCCTCGTGGACCTTCGCCGAGCTCTCCGAGCGGTCCAACCGGGTGGCGAACTGGCTGCGCGAACGGGGGGTCGCCCGCGGCGACCGGATCATCCTCATGCTCTCCAACCAGCTGGAGCTCTGGGAGACGCTGCTGGCGGCGATGAAGCTGGGCGCCGTCGTCATCCCCGCGACCACGCTGCTCACGGCGGAGGACCTGCGCGACCGGGTCGACCGGGGCAACGCGAAGCACGTGATCGTGGGCAAGGACGACGCGGCGAAGTTCGACGACGTCCCCGGCGACTACACCCGGATCTCCGTCCGGGGCGCGCCGAAGGGCTGGGAGGACTACGCCGACGCCTACGAGAAGTCCGCCGTCTTCGCGCCGGACGGGCCGACGAAGGCCACGGACACCCTGCTCCTCTACTTCACCTCGGGCACCACGGCGAAGCCGAAGCTCGTCGAGCACACGCACCAGAGCTACCCGGTCGGCCACCTGTCGACGATGTACTGGATCGGGCTGGAGCCGGGCGACGTCCACCTCAACATCTCCTCGCCCGGCTGGGCCAAGCACGCGTGGTCGAACGTCTTCGCGCCGTGGCTCGCCGAGGCGACCGTGCTCGTCATGAACTACACGAAGTTCGACGCCACGAACCTGCTGGGCGTGCTCGACAAGTTCGGCGTCACGAGCTTCTGCGCGCCGCCGACGGTATGGCGGATGCTGATCCAGGCCGACCTGTCGGGGCTCCGCACGCCGCCGACCAAGGTCGTCGGCGCCGGAGAGCCGCTCAACCCCGAGGTGATCGAGCAGGTCGAGAAGGCCTGGGGGCTGAAGATCCGCGACGGCTTCGGGCAGACCGAGTCGAGCGTCCAGATCGCGAACCCGCCCGGCTCGCCGATCAAGCCCGGCTCCATGGGCCGGCCGATGCCGGGCTTCCCGATCGCCCTGATCGACGCAGCGACGGGGGAGCCGGCCGACGAGGGCGAGATCTGCATCGACCTGTCGAAGCGGCCGACCGGGCTGATGGTGGGCTACAAGGACGACCCGGAGCGCAACGCCGAGGCGATGGAGGGCGGCTACTACCACACCGGCGACGTCGGCTCCCGGGACGCGGACGGCTACATCACCTACGTCGGCCGGGCGGACGACGTCTTCAAGGCCTCCGACTACCGGATCAGCCCGTTCGAGCTCGAGAGCGTACTGATCGAGCACCCGGCGGTGGCGGAGGCGGCCATCGTGCCCTCGCCGGACCCGGTGCGCCTGGCCGTGCCGAAGGCCTACGTGGTGCTGGCCGCGGGCTACGAGCCGAACGAGGAGACCGCGACGGACATCCTGCAGTTCGCGCGGGACAACCTCGCCCCGTACAAGCGGGTCCGGCGGCTGGAGTTCCACGAGCTGCCCAAGACGATCTCCGGCAAGATCCGCCGCGTCGAGCTGCGGGGCCGCGAGGGCGAGCTGCACGCCGACCCGTCCGCGACGCCGTCGGGCGAGTTCACCCTCTAGAACGGGGTGGCCGGGCGGGTCCTCCGCCCGGCCGTCGGGTACTGATTCGGTCGGGCCGTGCCGCGGGGCACGGCGCGCGCGACGGCGGTCACCGCCGTCGGGTCGCCGCCCTGACCGGCGGCGGCGCAGGACCGGATCGTGGAGGGTGCAGATGGCTGCAGGCGACGGCGCGTACACGCCCGGGAGCGGACCGATGGCGGGCGTGCTGGCGGGCATGCCCGAGGTCTTCGGCCGCTTGCTCGCCGAGCACGTACCGGACCGCCTCGGCCGGTGCTCCGCCTGCCGCAACGCCGGATCGGGCGTCGTGTGGCCGTGCACGCTGCACCAGATCGCGACCCGCGCCGCGGACCTGCACGCCCAGGGGCTGCGGTAACGGGTCGGTGCGGTAGCGACGCGGACCCTGGGCCTCCTCCGACGCAGCGCCGGCGGGGGCGGGCGCGCCGAGCGGACCGCGGCGGGCGCAGACACATTGTGCGAACCGCCAGCGGACGCGGGCGTGCCGTGCGGGCCTCGACCGCGCAGCCGGCGCTTCCGCGTGCGATGGAGAGGACGCCTCGACTTCGCTCGTCTTCCGGACGGCGGGTCCGTCGCCATCTCGAGGCGGGCCTCCTGGCGTGACTGGACATCCAGGTGAAGCAGGCGCGCGTTCGTGGGGAGCGGTCTGTGGCGCGCGATGAGTGGTCGACGTCTCAGGCCGACACCGACTGCGGCCTGCACAAGGCTCCGTCCCAAGGCGCCGAACGGTATCTGACCTGCGATGATGACCGCACGTTCGAATATCTGTTCGACTATGATCAGGGCATGGACGCAAGGCCGGTCGGCACCGCGCGCGAACGCCTCCAGCAGGCCATCGCGCACCTGGTCGACGCCGCCGGACCCACCGCCGCGGCCGACGCGGTCGTCGATGGGCTGC
>NZ_JAJTTE010000079.1 GCF_021343995.1 Pseudonocardia terrae
CTCGGGGTCCTGCTCACGGTCCTTCTTCTCACAGCTCGTCGATCGCGTCGATGTCCGGCAGCAGCGGGGCCAGCGGCGGCAGGTCCTCCAACGAGGCCAGTCCCAGCCGCTCCAGGAAGAGCTCGGTGGTGCGGAACAGCGTGCCCTGGGTGGGCCCGTCCACACCGGCCTCCTCCACCAGACCGCGCGTGAGCAGCGTACGCAGCACGCCGTCGCAGTTCACACCCCGGACCGCGGCGACCCGCGCCCGGGTGACGGGCTGGCGGTAGGCGACCACCGCCAGCGTCTCCAGCGCGGCGCGGGTGAGCTTGGCGCGCTGCCCGTCGAGCAGGAGGCGCTCGACGTAGGGGGCGTAGAGGTCGCGCGTGGAGAACCGCCAGCCCTCCCCCACCCGGCGCAGGTCGATGCCGCTGCCCTGCTCGCGGTAGCTCTCCGCGAGCCGGCGCACCGCCTGCTCGACCCGGCCGACCGGCTGGTCGAGCGCCGCGGCGAGGGTCTGCTCGTCCGTCGGGGAGTCCACGACCAGCAGCAACGCCTCCAGGGCCGCGGCCAGCTCGTCGTCGCGGGCCAGGCCGGGGAGCCCGTCGACCTCCGGATCGGCACCGGGGTCGCCGGTGAGGTCGTCGGTGGGGTCGGGGGTGTCCGGGTCAGGCTCCGGGTTCGACAGGCTCACTGATCGGCTCGCTCGGGGAGGACTGGATGGGGGTCCAGCGTACGGTCAGCTCGCCGAACGGCTCCGGCTGCTCCACCTCGATCGCCCGCTCCCGGTACAGCTCCAGGACGGCCATGAACCGGGCGACGATCTCGATCGGGGCCACGCAGTCCACGGTGAGCTCCGCGAAGGTCGACTCCCCCAGCTCGGCGAGCCGCTCCCGCAGGATCTCCATGTGGGCCGGGACCGACACGTCGTGCTGGTGGATGTGGTCGGTGCCGACGACCGGCGGCGGCTTGGGGCGGAACACGCTCGCGGCGAGCTCGGCGAACGCCGCGGCGTCCATCCCGAGCAGCACCTCGGGCAGCAGGCCCTCGAACCGCGGCTCCAGCGCCACCGACCGCGGGAACCGGCGCAGCGCCGTCTTCTCCAGCTCGGCGAACAGGCCCGCGACCTGCTTGTACGCCTTGTACTGCAGCAGCCGCGCGAACAGCAGGTCCCGCGCCTCGAGCAGCGCGAGGTCCTCCTCGTCCTCGACCTCGGCGGCCGGGAGCAGCCGGGCCGCCTTCAGGTCCAGCAGGGTGGCCGCGACGACGAGGAACTCGGTGGTCTCGTCGAGGTCCGCGTCGTCGCCCAGGGCGGCGAGGTGGGCGATGAAGTCGTCCGTGACCTTGTGCAGCGCCATCTCGGTGACGTCGAGCTCGTGCTTGCCGATGAGCTGCAGCAGCAGGTCGAAGGGGCCCTCGAAGTTGGAGAGCCGGACGGTGAACCGCGGCCGGGCCTCCGGGACGCCCGCTCCGTCGCCTGCCCTCTCCGGCGCGACCGTCACCGGGCGATGACCTCGCGGGCCAGCATGCGGTACGCCTCGGCGCCGCTGGAGCTCGGCGCCCACGTCGTGATGGGCTCGCCGGCGACGGTGGTCTCGGGGAAGCGGATCGTGCGGTTGATGACGGCGTCGAAGACCAGGTCGCCGAAGGCCTCGACCACCCGTTGGTGGACCTCACGGGTGTGCACGGTGCGCGAGTCGAACATGGTGGCCAGGATGCCGAGGAGGTCGAGGTCGGGGTTGAGCCGGTCCCGGACCTTGTCGATCGTGTCCATCAGCAGCGCGACGCCGCGGAGGCTGAAGAACTCGCAGGCCAGCGGGATGAGCACGCTGTCGGCGCAGGCCAGGGCGTTGATGGTGAGCAGGCCGAGGCTGGGCTGGCAGTCGATGAGCACGACGTCGTAGCGGTCCAGCACCCGCTTCAGCGCCCGGCCGAGCGCCTGCTCGCGGCCGACCTCGGTGACCAGCTGGACCTCGGCGGCCGACAGGTCGATGTTGCTCGGCAGCAGGTCCATACCGGCGACGGAGGTCTTGAGGATGACGTCGTCGGCCTCGACGCCGCGGTCCATCAGCAGGTTGTAGATGGTCGCGTCGAGCTGGTGGGGCTGCACGCCCAGGCCCACCGAGAGCGCGCCCTGCGGGTCGAAGTCGACGAGCAGCACCCGGCGCCCGTACTCGGCGAGCGCCGCGCCCAGGTTGATCGTCGACGTCGTCTTGCCGACGCCGCCCTTCTGGTTGGCCACGGCGATCACCCGGGCGGGACCGTGCTCGGTGAGCGGGGCCGGCTCCGGCGCGCCCACCCGGTGCCGGCCGCCCGGCCTGGGGGTGTCCTCCAGGCTCGGCTCGACGGTCGGGTCGTAGTCGGGCCCCGCACCGTCCCCGTCGGGTGCTGTGTCCATGCGGGTTCCGGTCTCCTCGTGTCGAAATCCGGTGTCGATCCCTGGGTGTCGTCTCCCGTGCCGGGTCTACCTCGGGCGCAGACTAGGAACCACTTCGGGGCGCGGCAACGCGCCACGCCCGGGCGTGTCGAACTTCCGGTCGAACTCACCGCACGCTAGCCCACCCGGAGCAGCCCACGTCCGGGTGGGTCGGGGTCCGGCGGGCGCGCCACCACCATCGGAGCCGGTCGGGGCCGGATGATCTCCGCGAGGACCTCGTCGCGCTGCTCGTGCAGGGAGAAGTGCCCACCCGGCAGGACGCGGTGGGTGAAGCCGGCGGGGGCGACCTCGGCCCACCGCAGGGCGTCGGTCTCGTCGACGGCCGGGTCGTCGGCACCGAGCAGCAGGCGGACCGGACAGCGCAGTGGCGGGCCGGGCGGGTGGGTGTACCCGTCGGCGGCCCTCAGGTCGGCGCGGAAGGCCGGCAGGACGAGGGCGCGCAGCTCCGGGTGGGCGAGGACCCGGGCGTCCGTGCCGCCCAGCCGGGACAGCTCCGCGGCGAGCTCGTCGTCCGTGCCACCCCGGAAGACGGCCGCGGGCGGGACCGTCGGCGCGATCCGGGCCGAGACGACGACCCGCACCGGCGGCCGCGGCAGTCGCCGGGCGACCTCGTAGGCCAGCGTGCCGCCCAGGCTGTGCCCGAACAGCACGAGCGGGCGCGGGTCCGTGGCGAGCAGGCCGAGGAGGGTCTCGGCCATGGCGAGGGCGTCGGTCCAGGGCTCCTCGCTCATCCGGTCGGTCCCCGGACGGCCACGCGGCCCACGGGTCCGCGCTATCGGCGGCGAGATCGTCGGAGCCCGATCCGGGCCCGTGTCGGAGTCGGAGCCGGTGTCCGTGGTCAGGGTGGCGCCGTCGCAGCCGGCGAGGACGGCGACGAGGACGACGACGAGGACGACGACGGCGACGGCGACGGCGAGCGGGAACGGTCGGGCACCCGTGTCGCGATCACCGCGAGGGACGTGAGCGGTGGCCGTTCCGTCCGGTGCGTCCGGCCCGTCCAGGCCCGCTCCCGAGCGCCCGCGGGTGCGCGGTCGCGTAGACCTCGCGGAGGGCGTCGACGGTGATGTGGGTATAGATCTGCGTGGTGGCGACGGACGCGTGGCCCAGCAGCTCCTGCACCACGCGGACGTCGGCGCCGCCGGCGAGGAGGTGCGTGGCGAAGCAGTGCCGCAGGGTGTGCGGCGAGACGGTGGTGGGATCGAGCCCGGCGACGTCCGCCGCCGTGCGCAGCGCGTGCCAGGCGCTCTGCCGCGACAACCGGGCCCCGCGGGCGTTGAGCAGCAGGGCGGGCGTCCCGCGCCCCTTGGCGGCCAGGTCCGGCCGGGCCCGCACCAGGTAGGCGTCGAGGGCGGCGAGCGCGGGCCGTCCGACGGGCACGATCCGATGCTTGCCGCCCTTGCCGCGCAACAGGACCGTGCGCGATCCGGGATCGAGGTCGTCGAGGTCGAGCCCGACGGCCTCGGAGATCCGCGCGCCCGTCGAGTAGAGCAGCTCGAGCAGGGCGCGGTCGCGCAGCCCGGTCGGCCCGTCGCCCACGCAGCCGGCGAGCAACTGGTCGACCTGGTCGATCGTCAGCGCCTTGGGCAGCCGGCGGGGCAGGGCGGGCGGGGCGACGGCGCGGGCGACGTCGACCGGCACCAGCCCGTCGCGGGTCGCGAACCGGTGCAGCCCGCGGACCGCGGCGAGCGCCCGCGCCGCCGACGACGCCGCCAGCGGGGCCTCCCCGCTGCGCAGCGCCACCACGAAGTCGCTGACGTCGGACTCGGCGACCGCGGCGAGGTCGTCGATCCCCCTGCCCTGCAGGTGCGTGACATACCGGCCGAGATCGGTCGTGTAGGAGCGCAGCGTGTTCGCCGAGCTGCCGCGCTCCACGGCGAGGTGGGACAGGAATGCCTCCACCCCGTCCGCGACCCGCATGCCCATGCGCCGCATTATGGATCCACACCGCGTCCGAACCCGACTCCCACGCGCACTATGGATCCATAACGGTCTCGAACGCGGCCCTCACGCGCAGTTGGGCTCCATGAACGCGCCCGAACCCGGCTCCCACGCGTCATGGCTCCATAGCGCGTCCGGACCCGGTCACGAGGCGCAGTATGGATCCATAACGCGGTCCGGTCGCGCTCGGCCAAGCGCTATGGATCCATAACGCCGTCGGGTCGCGCTCGTCCAAGCGTTATGCCCCCATAACGCGGTCCGGTCGCGCTCGTCCGAGCGTTATGGATCCACAACGCGACTGTCAGGCGAGGTTCGGGATCACCTCGCGCTCGAACAGCTCGATGCCCGAGCGGTCGTAGGCGGCCTCGGGGAAGTAGAAGATGCCGTAGGTCATCCCGCGCTCCTGCATGCCGCGCAGGTTCTCGACGATCTGCTCCGGCGTGCCCACGGCCGGCAGCCCGCGGAACGCGCCGAGCTGCGCCTCCGCCTTCTCCTTGCCGACGTACGGGGTCAGCCGGTCGACCAGCTGCCGCAGCCGGTCGGCGACCTCGTCCTCCGTCGTACCGATGGCGACGTTGTAGTTCGCCGACCGGACGATCGCCTCGAAGTCGGTGCCGACCTCCCGGCAGTGCTTCGCCAGGATCTCGGACTTCGCGGTGAAGCCGTGGGGGCTGCCGTCGAAGTTGGTGTAGTCGGCGTACCGCGCCGCGATCCGCAGGGTGACCTTCTCGCCGCTGCCCGCGATCCACATCGGGATGCCGCCCGGCTGGATCGGCCGCGGCTCGCAGATCGCGCCGTCGACCTGGTAGTGCGTGCCGTCGAGGGTCGCGACGCCCTTCTGCCACGCCTGCCGGAAGATCTGCACGCCCTCGTCGAGCATGCCGAGCCGGTCGCGCGGCGGCGGGAAGCCGTAGCCGTAGGCGCGCCACTCGTGCTCGTACCAGCCGCCGCCGATGCCCATCTCGACCCGCCCGCCGGACACGACGTCGACCGTTGCGGCGACCTTCGCCAGGTAGGCCGGGTTGCGGTAGGCCATGCACGTGCACATCTGGCCGAGCCGGACGCGCTCGGTCGAGGCCGCGAACGCCGCCATCAGCGTCCACGCCTCGTGGGTGGCCTGGTCGGTCGGCGCCGGGACCGTGTGGAAGTGGTCGTAGACCCAGATCGACTCCCACGGACCGGCGTCCGCGTGGGTCGCGAGCCCCTTCAGCACCGCCCACTGCTCGGCGGGGTCGATGCCGACGAGGTCGTGCCGCCAGCCCTGGGGAACGAAGAGACCGAAGCGCATGGGCCGAGCCTAGAACCGGGACCAGCCGCCCGCCGGACGCGGTGATGATCACGATCAGGCCGTCCACCGCGAGGCACGAGGCCCGCGGGGCCGGCCTCACTCCCCCTCGAGCGCGGCCCCAGAGCCGGTCGACCCCCGCACACCCGCCCGGCCCCCGCACACCCGCCGGCCTGGTACACCCGCTCGGCCCTCGCACACCCGCCCGACCCCGGTCCCACACCCCCGACGCTCACGGCACACCTCGTCGACGGCCCGCGCCGCGCCTCGGCGGGTGTGCGGACCGCGGGCGGTGTCGCCGCCCGCCCCCGGTCCGGCTCTCCCACGCCGCGTCGGGTGCCGCCGCCCTTCGCCGGTCCGGGGGTACGGTCGGTCCCGTGAGCGAGCCCGAGCCCCGCCCCGAGCCCACGGTCAGGATCGGCAACGCCGAGCGCGAGGAGGCCGCGCAGGCGCTCGCGGAGCACTTCTCCCAGGGCCGGCTCGACGGCGGCGAGTACGAGGAGCGTGTCGCGCAGGTCTGGGCCGCCCGCACGCTCGAGGACCTGGGCGGCCTGTTCACCGACCTCCCCGCGCCGCACCCCGCGGCGCTGTGGAACCGTCCCGGCGGGCAGTCCGGGCACACCGGGTACGGGCAGGCCTACGGCCCTCCGGCGGGCCTCCCCTCCGGGTACCCCGGCGGACCGTACGCCGGGCCGCAGGCCCCGCAGCCCTTCACCGGCTACGGCTCGGTCCCCCACTCGCCCGGGCACTCCCCCGCCCCGTACGGCACTCCCACCTACGGCGCCCCGGGCCTGCCGCACCACGCCCAGGGCGGCACCCTCGACGCGCCCTACGGCCGGGAGCCCGGCACCGGCGTGCCCTACTCGGACAAGTCCAAGCTCGCCGCGGGCCTGCTGCAGCTGTTCCTGGGCGGCGCCGGGATCGGCCGCTTCTACACCGGGCACACCGGCATCGCGATCGCCCAGCTGATCGTCACGATCGTGACCTTCGGGCTCGGCGCGGTGTGGGGCTTCGTCGACGGGATCGTGCTCCTCGCCGGACGCTCGACCGACGCGCAGGGCCGCCCCCTCCACCCCTGACCCCTCGGGATCGCCGGCCGTCGGAGACGGTCCGCTCGGCGGGCGCGGGCGGGGAGGATCCGGCCCTAGCCTGGCCGGATGGACACCGCCGACGGCACCGACGCCGAGAGCACCGACGCGGCAGCCGCCGCTGTCGGCGCCGCGACCACCACCTCACCCGCCCGCCGGCTCCGCGACGCCCTCGAGCCCGTCGCGATGCACGCGGTGTGGTCGCCGCAGGTGCACGAGGCCCTCGCGCCGCACGGCTACGACTTCCTCACCGGCTATCTCACCGGTCTCGCCGCGCCGCTGGGTGAGGTGCCGTCCGCCCTGGTGACGGCCACCTTCGGGGTCTTCGAGCCCGGCCTGGTCGACCGGCTCCGGACGGCGGGGCGGGCGTTGCTGCCGCTCCCCGACCTCATCGCGCTGCGCGACCGCGCCGCCGCGGCGAGCCTGCGGGACACGCTCGGCGAGGCCGAGGAGGCCCGGGCCGCGGAGGTCGCCACCGCCCTGGAGCAGGCCGTCGATGCCGTCGACGGCACCGCCCGGCCGTTGTTCTCAGCGCTGCGCGCGCAGCCGCGCCTCGCCGACCCGTTCGGCCGGCTCTGGCGGGCCGCCGACCTCGTGCGCGAACACCGGGGCGACGGTCACCTGGCGGCCGTCGTCGCGACCGGACTGGACCCGGTGCGCGCGTCGATCCTCGCCGAGTTGTGGGTCGGCTACCCGGTGGGCGAGTACAGCGCGACCCGCGGCTGGTCCGAGGAGGTCCGCGCGGCCGCCGTCGCCCACCTCGAACGCGACGGCCTGCTCACCGACGGCCGGCTCACCGCCGCCGGACGGGAGCTGCGCGACGGTGTCGAGGCGGCGACCGACGCCTCGCAGGAGGACCTCGTGGCGGCGCTACCCGACCTCGACGCGCTGGTCAGCGACCTGCGCCGGTGGTCGGCGCGCTGCATCGAGGCCGGTACCTTCCCCGACGACGACCGCAAGCGCGCCGCCGGCTGAGCCGCACGAACGGCACACCCGTGCCGTTCGCGCGGCGGCTCAGGACTTCCGCTTCGCGAACGCGGTGGGGCGGTCCGGCCACGGTGCGTCGACGGGGCGGGTACCGCCGTGCCCGTCGCGCACCGCCTGCAGGGCGAGGACCCCCGCGACGGCCGTGGCGTTGACGATCTCGCCCCGCAGCGCCATCGTGACGGCCTCGGCGAGCGGGATCCAGCGCAGCTCGAGCTCGGACTCCTCGTCGTCGCCCAGGTCGGGCCGCTCCACCTCGCGCAGGCCCGTCGCCAGGAAGACCCGGATCGACTCCTCGGAGAACCCGGGCGAGGGCACGGCGTCGACCAGCACCGACCAGTGCTCGGCCGCCAGGCCCACCTCCTCGGCCAGCTCCCGGGCCGCCGCGGCGACCGGATCCTCGCCGGCGTGGTCCAGCAGCCCGGCCGGCATCTCCCACAGCCGGCGCCGCACCGCGTGCCGGTACTGCAGGATCATCATCAGCCGGTCCTGCTCGTCGACCGCCGCGATCGCGACCGCCCCGGGGTGCTCGACGATCTCGCGGGTCGCCTCCCGGCCGCCGGGCATGCGGACCGTGTCCGCCCGGACGGCCATCACGCGGCCCTCGTAGATGTCCCGCGAGGCGGTGATCGGGAAGTCGTGCGTGCCGGGGGTGCTCCGGCTCACGAACCCACCTCGGCCGGCTCGGAGGACGCCGCGGCGTCGGCCCGCTCGGCCCGCTCGGCCTTGCCGTTCGACTTCGCCCGCGACGGCATCTCGACCGGCAGCCGGTCCTCGGCGTTGTACCGCAGGGCCGCCTTCACGAACGCCGCGAACAGCGGGTGCGGGCGGGTCGGCCGGCTCTTGAGCTCCGGGTGCGCCTGGGTGCCCACGAAGAACGGGTGGGTCTCCTCGGCCAGCTCGACGAACTCGACGAGCTTCCCGTTCGGTGAGGTGCCGCCGAACACCAGCCCGGCCTCGGCGAGCCCGTCCCGGTAGGTGTTGTTGACCTCGTAGCGGTGCCGGTGCCGCTCGGAGACCTCGCGGCTGCCGTAGGCCTTCGCGACGACGGTGCCCTCGCCCAGCGCGGCGGGGTAGGCGCCGAGCCGCATGGTCCCGCCCATGTCCCGCTCGCCGGCGACGACGTCGCGCTGCTCGGCCATCGTCGAGATCACCGGGTGCGGCGTGCGCGGGTCGAACTCGCTGGAGCTGGCGTCCGCCAGGCCCGCGAGGTTGCGCGCGGCCTCGATCACCATGCACTGCAGACCCAGGCAGAGCCCCAGCGTGGGGACGCCGCGCGTGCGGGCGTGGGTGATCGCGCCGAGCTTGCCCTCGATGCCGCGGATGCCGAAGCCGCCCGGGATCAGCACCCCGTCGACGCCCTCCAGCGCGCTCGCGGCGCCGGACGGGCTCTCGCAGTCGTCCGAGACGACCCAGCGGATCTCGACCTTGGCCCGGTGCGCGAAGCCGCCGGCGCGCAGGGCCTCGGTGACGGAGAGGTAGGCGTCGGGCAGGTCGACGTACTTGCCGACGAGCGCGATCGTGACCTTCTCGTCCGGGTTGTGCACGCGGTCGAGCAGGTCGCCCCAGACCGTCCAGTCGACGTCGCGGAAGGGCAGCCCGAGCCGGCGGACCACGTAGGCGTCGAGCGCCTCGCGGTGCAGCACCCGCGGGATGTCGTAGATCGACGGGGCGTCGGGGCAGGCCGCCACACCGTCCATCTCGACGTCGCACATCAGCGAGATCTTGCGCTTCATCGCATCCGGGATCTCCCGGTCCGCGCGCAGGACCAGCGCGTCGGGCTGGATACCGATGTTGCGCAGGGCGGCGACGGAGTGCTGTGTGGGTTTGGTCTTCAGCTCGCCCGACGGCGCCAGGTACGGCACCAGCGAGACGTGCAGGAAGAAGCAGTTGTCCCGGCCGACCTCGTGGCGCACCTGGCGGGCCGCCTCCACGAACGGGAGCGACTCGATGTCGCCGATCGTGCCGCCGACCTCGGTGATCACGACGTCGGGAACGACGCCGTCGGCGTCGGGCTCCGCCATCGCGAGGATGCGGTCCTTGATCTCGTTCGTGATGTGCGGGATGACCTGGACGGTGTCGCCCAGGTACTCGCCGCGCCGCTCCTTGGCGATCACCTCGGAGTACACCTGACCGGTGGTGACGTTGGCCCGGCCGTGCAGGTCCCGGTCGAGGAACCGCTCGTAGTGGCCGATGTCGAGGTCCGTCTCGGCGCCGTCCTCGGTGACGAAGACCTCGCCGTGCTGGAACGGGTTCATCGTCCCGGGGTCGACGTTGAGGTACGGGTCGAGCTTCTGCATCGTGACCCGCAGCCCACGGGCGGTGAGCAACTGACCGAGGGACGACGCGGTGAGGCCTTTACCCAGCGAGGATGCGACCCCGCCGGTGACGAACAGGTGACGGGTCGCGCGTGTCTGCACGGAACTTCAGTGTACCCGGGACACTCCCGGCGCCCCGGCCGGACCGGCCGCCGCGTGTCGCCGCCCCTCCCACAACACAGGAACGGCGCCCCCGGAGGTGACCGGGAGCGCCGTTTCGTGGGTCGGGATCAGGCCCCGGGGGCCGCGCCGCCGGAGGCGGTGCGATCGGAGCCGTAGCTGCCCGCCCCGCCGTCGAGCTGCTCCTTGAGCGCGAGCACCGTGGCGACGCGCCCGGCGCCGGTCTGCACGTCGTCGACCGTCGACAGGCCCGCCGTCGACCCGCCGGAGGCCCGCGCGACGCCGATCGGCCCGGTCGCCGACGCCGACCCCGCCCGGCCCGCCAGCACCGCGCCGGCGCCGGAGCGGTCCAGCTGGGCCGCCAGCCGGGCGAGCACGGCCGCCGAGTCGCCGGCGTCGGGGCCCTGTGCGGCGCCCCCGGTGAGGACGACGACGAGGTCCGCCGGGCCGGGCGCGGTGCCCGGCTGCACGAACCCGGCGTCGGTCAGCCCGGTCCACACGTCGCCCGCCTGGTCCGGTTTCGGCGCGCTCTTCGTACTCATCACGCTGCCGAGCAGGCCGCCCGCCAGGCTGCCGGTGTCGGACGCGGCCGGGAGCTGCGCGCCGGCCGGCAGGAGCTGGGCGGCGAGGGCGTTCAGCTGGTCCGACCGGGCCGGGTCGCCGACGGCGTCGGTGAGCGTGATCGAGCCGGTCACGGTGCCGCCCGCCTGTCCGACGAGCCGGATCACCGACTCGGCGTCGGCCTGCTCGCCGCCCGCCTGCACCAGCGCCACGCTCTTGCCGGTGAGCAGGCCGCGCACCGCGGCCGGGCCGACCCGGGCCGCGAACTGGTCCGCCGCGGCCTGCTCGTCGAGCAGGCCGTCGCGCTGGGCGGTGAGCGTGTCGACCCGGCTGGACAGGTCGTCGCGGTCGGTCGAGACCGCGGCGAGCAGCCGGTCGGACAGGCCGCTCGCGCCGAGCACCACGCCGATCGCGAGCGCCAGGAACACCGCCGCGATGGACACCGCGTGGTAGCGCAGCGAGATCACCGGACGAACCACCCCTTGATCATTTCGAACACGGCGGCCGCCGTGGTGGTGATCCAGGCCAGGACCGCGTCGCCGGCCTGCGACATCAGCAGCGCGGCCAGCACCGCGACGAGCGCCGCCCCGATGAGCAGCAGCAGCGCGCCGGTGGAGATCCGGCTGCGGTAGAGCTGGGCGATGACCCGTCCGTCGACCAGCTGTCCGCCCACCTGCAGGCGGGTGAGGAACGTCGAGGCGTTGGAGCCGGACCGGCCCCGGTCGAGGAACTCGACCATGGTCGCCGACAGCCCGACGGTCACGATCATCGAGGCCCCGTGGTGGTGCGCGAGCAGCAGCGCCAGGTCCTCGGGGTTCGCCGACGACGGGAAGGTCACCGCGCTCGCGCCGAGGTCCTGGACCCGGTGGAGGCCGGGGGCGTGGCCGTCGGCGAAGGCCGGGACGACGACGTCGGCGCCGGAGGTCAGCGTCTCGTCGGAGATGTCGGACGGGTCCCCGACGATGAGCTGCGGCTTGTGCCCGGCGGCCCGCAGCGCGTCGGCGCCCGCCCCGACACCGACCAGTACCGGCTGGTACTCGCGGATGTAGTTGCCGAGCCTCGCCAGGTCCTTCGCGTGGTCGAACCCGGCCGCGACCACGAGCACCTGCCGGCCCCGCAGCGCGACGTCGACCTCCGGCACGCCGTAGCCGTCGAGCAGCAGCGAGCGCTCCTGCCGCATGAACTCGGTCGTGTTCGCGGCGAACGCCTCGAGCTGGTGGGTGAGCCCGGCCTTGGCCTCGACGAGGGCGTCGGCGACCGACTCGGCCGTCTGCTCGGTGCCGCGGGCCAGCTCCAGCTCGCCCGCGTAGACCACGCCCTCGTGCACCCGGATCCGCGCGCCGTCGCGCACGTCGTGCAGCACCTCGGGGCCGGTCGCGTCGATCAGCGGGACGCCGGCCGCGAGCAGGGCTTCCGGTCCGAGGTTCGGGAAGCGCCCGGAGATGGACGGCGAGGCGTTGACGACGGCGGCGACCTCGGCCGCGATCAACGCGTCGGCCGTCGCCCGGTCCATGTCGATCTGGTCGAGCACCGCGATGTCGCCCGGCTTGAGCCGCTTGAGCAACGCGTCCGTACGCCTGTCGACGCGCGCGGTCCCGGCGAGCCCGGGCAGCTCGGGTCGCGAGCGGTGCAGCAGGCCGGTCAGCTTCATGTCGCGCACCCTGGCACCGCGCCGGCGCGGATCGGTGAAGGCGCGCCGCACCGTGACCGCCCCGTCACCCGGGCCGACGCTCCCGGGGGTGGTCCGGGAGCCGGGTGGCGCCGGGAACTCCGCCCGCCCGGCGTCGCACTCGGGCATGATCGGCGCCATGGTTGGTCGGGGGGCTTTTGTCCTGACCCTGTCCGTCGTGGTCCTGGGTGTGGTGACGACGGGATGTGCGGCGCCCGCCGGCGGATCGGGGGCCGGCGGATCGGGGGCCGGCGGATCGGGGGCCGGCGACTGGCAGGGCGCGATCGAGATCCCGAACTCGCCCCTGCCGGTCGGCGTGCACCTCACGGTGCCGGACGGGCCGGACGGCGCATCGGGCACCATCGACATCCCGTCGCAGGGCCTGACCGGCAAGGAGCTCTCGGCGGTCCGGGTCGACGGCGACGCCGTCTCGTTCGCCATCCCGGGCATCCCCGGTGACCCGACCTTCCGCGGGACGCTCGCGGGCGACAGCCTCCGCGGGGACTTCACCCAGTCCGGGCAGACGTTCCCGTTCTCGCTGGCCAGGGGCACGCTGCCCCCGCCGGCGCGGCCGCAGACCCCGGCGCAGCCCTACCCGTACCGCAGCGAGGACGTGACCTTCCCCAGCGGTGACCTCACCCTCGCCGGCACGGTCACCACCCCCGAGGGGCCCGGCCCGTTCCCGGCCGTCGTCATGATCACGGGCAGCGGCGCGCAGGACCGGGACGAGACGATCGCGGGGCACAAGCCCTTCCTGGTGCTCGCCGACGCGCTGACCCGCGCGGGGGTGGCGGTGCTGCGCACGGACGACCGCGGCGTCGGCGGGTCGGGCGGCGCGCCCTCCGGCACCCCGTACACCGACCTCGCCGACGACGCCCGGGCCGGCGTCGCCTATCTGCGGACCCGGTCGGACGTCGACCCGGCGCGGATCGGCCTGTTCGGGCACAGCGAGGGCGGCTACCTCGCGCCGCTGGCCGTGCAGCGCTCCGCGCCCGGGGACATCGCCTTCGCGGTGCTCATGGCCGGGCCCTCGATCCCGGGCGGCGACGTGCTGATCGAGCAGAACCGGCTGATCCTCGGCGCGGCCGGAGCGCCGGCCGGGCAGGTCGAAGCCCAGGTCGACCGGGTCCGGCAGATGATCACGCAGGTGCAGGCCGGCGACGTCGCGGGCGCCGAGAGGACGGCCCGCGAGCAGGCGGTGGCGCAGGGGCTGCCGGCGGACCAGGCCGACGGGGCGGCCGCGCAGGTGCCGGCGCTGGTCCCGTTCCTGACCTACGACCCGCGCCCGGCCCTCGCCGCGCTGCAGATCCCGGTGTTCGCGTTCTTCGGGTCCAAGGACCTGCAGGTCCCGCCCGCGCAGAGCGAGGGGCCGATGCGCGAGGCGCTGTCCGGTTCGTCCGACGCGACCGTGCGCACCTTCGACGGGCTCAACCACCTCATGCAGCCCGCCGGCACCGGCGCCCCCGCCGAGTACGCCACCATCGAGACGACCGTCGACCCCGCCGTCCTCGAGGCCGTGACGGCCTGGGTCACCCGGGTCACCGGGCGCTGACGCTCACGCCCTCTTCCGGCGCTTGCGGGGCTCGGCCCGGTCCTCCTCGCGGTGCGTGCGGGCGGCGGCCAGCAGCTCCTCGGCGTGGGCGCGGCCGGTGTCGGTGTCGTCGAGCCCTGCGAGCATCCGCGCGAGCTCGACGATCCGGTCGGCCTCGGGCAGCGTGCGCACGCTGCTGCGGGTGACGCCCTCGCCGCGCTTCTTCTGCACCACGAGGTGCCGGTCGGCGTAGGCCGCGACCTGGGGCAGGTGGGTGACCACGATGACCTGGTGGCGCGCGGCCAGCCGGGCGAGCCGCCGCCCGATCTCGACGGCGGCACGACCGCCGACACCCGCGTCGACCTCGTCGAACACCATGGTCGGGACCGGGTCGGCGCCCGCGAGCGCGACCTCGAGGGCCAGCATCACCCGGGACAGCTCGCCGCCCGAGGCGCCCTTGTGCAGCGGCTGGGGCGCCGAACCGGGGTGCGGGACGAGCCGCAGCTCCACCTCGTCCACCCCGTCCGACCCGGCGACCACCCAGCGGTCCTCGACCTGCAGCGCGTCGGCGGTGTCGGGGCCGGAGGCGGCCCGCGGCACGACCGAGACGTGCAGCTCCGCGTCCTTCATCGCGAGCCCGCCCAGCTCGGCCGTGGTGTCGGTGGCGAGCCGGCCGGCGGCCTCGGCCCGGGCGGCGCTCAGGGCCGCCGCGTGCCCGGCCAGGTCGCCGGCCAGCGCGTCCCGCCGGGACGCCAGTGCGGCGAGCGCCTCGTCGGAGGTGTCGAGCCCGGCGAGGCGCTCCTGGGCCTGCGCGGCCCACTCCAGCACGCCGTCGGTGTCCGCGGCGTACTTCCGTGTGAGGGCCTTCAGCTCGGCCTGCCGGGACAGCACGTGGGCGAGCCGCTCGGGGTCCGCGTCGAGCCGGTCGAGGTACGACGACAGCTCCGCCGCGACGTCCGTGAGCACGGCGAGGGCCTCCCCCAGCCGCGGGTCCAGCGCCGCGAGCTCCGGGTCGCCGCCGGAGTGCAGCCGGTTGCGCGCCTCGCCGACGAGCCCGACGGCGCCGGGGGTCTCCCCGGCCATGTCGTCGCCGTCCGAGCCGGAGAGCATGGCCCGCGCCAGCCCGGCGGCCTCCCGCAGGTCGTCCGCCGCGGCGAGCCGCTTCGCCTCCTCGACGAGCTCGCGGTCCTCCCCCGGCTGCGGCGCGACCGCCTCGATCTCGGTCAGCCCGTGGCGGAGCATGTCCGCCTCCTGGGCCAGCCGGCGCGCGTTGTCCCGGCGCTCGACGAGCTCGGCGGACACGGCCTGCCACTCGGCCCGGGTCTCGCGGTAGGCGGCCAGCGGCTTGGCCACCGCGTCGCCCGCGTACCGGTCCAGCAGCGCGCGCTGGTCGGCGGGGCGCAGCAGGCGGAGCTGGTCGTTCTGCCCGTGCACGGCGAGGGTGGCCTCGGCGAGCCGGCTGAGCACGCCCACCGGCACGGACCGCCCCCCGAGGTGGGCGCGGGAGCGCCCGTCGGCCGACACGGTGCGCACCGCGATCAGCGTGCCGTCCTCGTCCGCCTCGGCGCCGACCTCCTCGGCCAGCTCCAGCGCGGCGGGGCCGCTGCGCTCGAAGCGGCCCTCGACGACGGCCCGCGACGCGCTCTCGGCCACCCGCGACGCCTCGGCCCGGCCGCCGCCCAGCAGGGACAGCCCGGTGACCACCATGGTCTTGCCCGCGCCGGTCTCACCGGTGAGCACGGTGAGGCCCGGGTCCAGCTCGAGCGTGGCGTCGTCGATCACGCCGAGGCCCTGGATGCGCATCTCGGCCAGCATGGGCCGCACGATACGGGCCGCCCCCGACAGATCCGCGCGCAGACCGCTCGTGTGTCGGGCGGGTGCGGGCCGTGCCGGCGCAGGAACGCCTCGGCTCGGTTGGGGTCGAGGCCGGCCCGGATGTCCGCCCCGCTATCCGGGAGGTAATCGACCCACGTCAGCTCCGGCGGCACCGTGGTGATCGCGGCGCCGCACCCGCCCGCAGGAGGTCGAGCGGCTCGTGCTGATCGCGCCGTTGACGCCGTTGCCGATGTGGCGGGAGACAACCCCGACGGTATCCCCGTCGACGCCTTCCGCGCCCAGGACGAGCCCGCGCGGCCGACCGCCCGGGCTGGATGACGAGCATGGCCGACGGGTTCTTCGACGACGACCACCCGGACGTCTGGGTCTCGGAGCCGATGAAGCGCTGGATGATCGGACAGTGCCTGGACGTGTCGCCCCGGGCGACCCGGCAGGTGGTGTGGTCGGCCTGTTCATCACCCACGCCACAGCCGTCAACACCGACCTGCTCGACTTCCTCGCCACGGCCCCGACCCGAACGCGCACGCCCCACGTCGCCACGTCGCCACGTCGCCACGTCGCCACGTCGCCACGGTGGGACGCCCGCGTAGGTCCGGCCCGCCTGTGGCTCAGCTCAGTGCTCGTCGGGTGTGTCCGGCGCGCCGCGCCAGCCGCGCACAGGCAGGTCGAACTTGCGGACCAGCCGGTCGGCGAAGGGCTGCGCCTGCAGCCGGATCATCCGCACCGGCTCGATCCCGCGGCACAGCTCCACGCGGGCGCCCGGCGGCAGGTCGATGACCCGGCGCCCGTCGCAGTCGAGGACGGCGGGCGGCCCGGTGGAGTCGATCTCCACGGCCACGTGGGTCGACGGCGACACGACCAGCGGCCGCGCGAACAGCGCGTGCGCGTTGCTCGGCACCACCAGCATCGCCTCGACCTGCGGCCAGATCAGCGGTCCACCCGCGGAGAAGGCGTACGCCGTGGAGCCGGTCGGGGTCGAGCAGATCACGCCGTCGCAGCCGAAGCTCGAGACGGGGCGGCCGTCGATCTCCAGCACGACCTCGAGGATCCGCTCGCGGGTGCTCTTCTCGACGACGCCCTCGTTGAGCGCCCAGGTCCGGTCGAGCACCTTCCCGCGGTGGTGCACCACGGCGTCGATCGTCATGCGCTCCTCGACCTCGTAGCGCCCGGTCACGATCGCGTCGAGCGCCTCGCCCAGGGACTCCTGCTCGGCCTCCGCCAGGAAGCCGATGCGGCCGAGGTTGACCCCGAGCAGCGGCACCTTCGCGGGCCGGGCCAGGTCGGCGGCGCGCAGCAGGGTGCCGTCGCCGCCCAGGACGAGGACGGCCTCGGTCTCGGCCGCGCAGGCCGGCGTCCCTTCGACGACGAGCGGGCGCAGTTCGGGGGGCATGCCCGTGCCGTTGTCGACCTCGGACCACTCGTCGGCCAGCACGCGCAGGCGGATGCCGTCCTTCGCCAGCCTGTGGGCGACCCGGGCGGCGACCCGCCGGTTCGTCGCCCGGCCGGCGTGCATGACGACCAGCACCTCTCTCATCGGGGGCCCTCCTCGACGGCCCGCGCGAGCGGCGCGGCCCCCACGTCCTCCCCGCCGCGGGCGAGGCGGAGGAAGTACTCGACGTTGCCCGACGGGCCGGGCAGCGGACTGGCGACCGCGCCGCGCACGACGAGGCCCAGGCCCCGGGCGGCCTCAGCGACCTCGGTCAGCGCGGCCCGCCGCAGCTCGGGGTCGCGCACGACCCCGCCCGCGCCCAGCCGATCCCTGCCCACCTCGAACTGCGGTTTGACCATCGGCACCAGCGTGCCACCCGGGGCCGTGCACGCGACGAGCGCGGGGAGCACGGTGCGCAGCGAGATGAACGACAGGTCGGCGACCGTGAGGTCGACGACCCCGCCGATCTGTTCCGGTTCCAGCGCCCGGACGTTGGTGCGGTCGTGCACGCGCACCCGCGGGTCGGACTGCAGCCGCCAGACCAGCTGGCCGTACCCGACGTCGACGGCCACCACCTCGCGTGCCCCGCGCCGGAGCAGGACGTCGGTGAACCCGCCGGTCGAGGCGCCCGCGTCGAGGCAGCGCCGGCCCTCCACGACGACGTCGGGGAAGGCGTCGAGCGCCCCGAGGAGCTTGTGCGCGCCGCGGGAGGCCCAGTCCGGCTCGTCCGCCCGTTCCTCGACGACGACGGGGGTGGCCCGGTCGACCTGCGTCGCCGGCTTGGCAGCCGGCAGACCGTTGACGGTCACGCGGCCCGCGCCGATCAGCTCGGCGGCGTGCTGGCGCGAACGCGCGAGCTTGCGCCGGACGAGCTCGGCGTCGAGCCGGGAGCGGGTGGGCACGGCAGTCCCCGCCGGCTCAGGCCCGCTCGGGCGAGCCGGCGGCGAGCGCGGCGCCCAGGGCGGCGTGGACCCGCTCGAAGGCGGCGACGTGCTCCTCCGCGGGCCGCTCGGCGACGGCGTCGAGCGCGCCGAGTGCGGCCTCGACGTCGGCCCGTACGGCGTCGAGGGGACGCGCGGACATCGGGCGCGGGTCGCCCGGGACGGGGACGGTCATCGTCGTGCTCTCCGGTCGGGATCCGACTCGGCGGTCGGCGTGATCGCCACGGTAGTCGAGACCGGCGAGGCGCCGCGGGCGGGAGCGCCCCGGCCGGTCACGCCAGCCCGAGCCGGTCGACGACGCGCCGGGCGGCCTCGCCCTCGGCCCGCACCCGGGCCGCTCCCCCGCCCGCGGCCCAGTGCACCGCACACAGCGCGCGCAGGGCGTCGAGACGGTCACCGTCGCCGGACAGCACGAGGTCGTCGCTCACGGCCCAGCCGTCCCGGGTGCCCGGCGCCAGCTCCTCGGCGGGCTGGAAGAGCGCGCCGAGATCCGCGCCGAGGTAGGTCGGACGCCGGGACTCGGTCGCCTCCAGCACCTCCCGCGGGGTCGACACCCCGGTCAGGACGACGAGCGTCGGCAGCCCCGCCGCGTTGCCGCCCTCGATGTCGGTGTCGAGCCGGTCGCCGACCACCAGGCCGCGCTCGCGTCCCGACGCCCGCAGCGCCTCCTGGATCAGCGTCGGCGCCGGCTTGCCGGCGACCTGCGGCTCCGCCCCGCTCGCGATGCGCACCACACCGACCATCGAGCCGTTGCCCGGCATGGGCCCACGGTCCGTCGGGAGCGTGGGGTCGACGTTCGTCGCCACCCACAGCGCGCCCTGCCGGATCGCGAGCGTGGCCTCGGCGAGATTCCGCCAGCCGGTGTCGGGCGAGTGGCCCTGGACCACGGCGTCGGCGCCCTCGGCCGAGTCCACGACGCGCAGGCCGCGGCGGGTGACCTCCTCCGCCAGCGCGCTCGTCCCGACGACCAGGACCTTCGCGCCCTCCGGCAGCTGCGCGGCGAGCATCGCGGCCCCGGCCTGGGAGCTGGTGCGGACGTCCTCGGTCGCCGCCGGGAAACCCAGCTCGGCGAGGTGCGCCGCGACGTCGGACGGGCGGCGCGAGGCGTTGTTCGTGACGTACGAGGTCCGCACGCCGCGGTCCTGCGCGGACCCGATCGCCTCGACGGCGCCGGGGACCGCCGACGGCCCCGCGTACAGCGTGCCGTCGAGGTCCACCAGAAGGACGTCGAACCGGGAGAGGAGGTCGTCGCTCACGAGGACTGCTTACCGTCCGGACCGTCCGCGGGCCAGGTGTCCAGCGGGGGCTCGGGGTCGCCGTCCTCGTCGGGCTCGGCCTCGTCCTGCGCGACGACGGGCGCGGGCCGGGGTGCGTCGGCCGTGTCGTCGAGCTCGTCGTCCTCGTCGAGCTCGTCGGCCTCGTCTTCGTCGTCGAGGTCGTCGGCCTCGACTTCGTCGTCGAGGTCGGTGTCGTCGTCGAGCTCGTCGAGATCGTCGGACTCGAGGTCCTCATCGTCGAGGTCGTCCTCGCGGTCGTCCTCGTCGGCCAGGTCCGCTTCGCCGGCGTCCGTCGTGGGGTCGGCGTCGTCGAGATCGTCGACGCCCTCGAGATCGTCGGCCTCGTCCTCGCCATCGAGGTCGGCCTCGTCGATGTCGGTCTCGTCGGCCTCGTCGAGGTCGCGCTCGTCGGTGAGCTCGTCCTCGTCGTCCTGGTCGTCCTCATCGTCGACGTCGGCGGCCTCGCCCGCGAGGTCGTCCTCGGCGGCGGCCCGGAAGGTCGGCGTGGGGTCGTCCTCCTCCACGACGTCGCCGATCGCGAAGCCGTCGTCCTCGTCCTCGATCTCCTCGCCGGTGAGCTCGGCGAGCCGGCGCCGGGCGTCGGTCTCGCCCGCGGCGTCGGCGTCGGTGGCGTGGACGAACCACTGCACCGCGTCGGCCTCACGGCCCGCGGCCAGCAGGTTGTCGGCGTACGCGTAGAACAGGCGCGCGCTCCACGGGTCCCGCTTGCGCGGGTCCAGGTCGGCGCCCTGCAGCCCGACGACCGCGGCGTCGAGCTCCCCCAGGTCGCGCCGCGCACCGGCCGCGACGATCGCGAGCTCGATCCGCTCGGCGTGGCCCAGCTCCTTGGCCTCCGGACCGCGGGCCAGCTCCAGCGCGCGCTCGGGGCGCCCGAGCGCCCGCTCGATGTCCGCCATCACCGGGATGTGCCCGGGCCCGCCGCCCATGCGCCGGGCCGCCCGCAGCTCGCCGAGCGCCTCGTTCCACTCGCCGGCGTGGTAGGCCGCGATCCCGGCGGCCTCCCGGACCACGGCGATGCGCGACGCCCGTTTCCGCGCGTAGCGCGCGTGCTCGAGCGCCGCCTCCGGGTCCTCGTCGACGAGCATGCCGGCGGCGACCAGGTGCAGGGCGACCTTGTCGGCGGTCTCCTTCTGCAGGCCGCGCAGGTCGCGTCGGACGTCGGCGTCGAGCGAGTTCGGACGGAGACCCTCCGGCAGCTCCGGCTCGGCCATGAACGTGGTCGGCACGCCCTCGGCGCTGCGCTCCCGGCGCTCCCGCCCGGCAGGGTCACCGCGGTCGGGGCGGTCCCCACGGTCACGGGGACCCCGGCCCGGGCGGTCGGTGTCGCGCGGACCGCCGTCCCGACGGCCCCGCACGGGCCCGACCCGATCCCCGCGGAAGCGGCGGTCGCCCTCGGCCGGACGCTGGCGCCACTCGAACCCCCGGTCACGGACGCCCGTCCCGCGGTCCTGCTGCGACGGCCCCCCGATCGCGTCGCCGCGGTCCGGACGGGACTCGCCCTCCTCCCGCCGGAACGCGGCGGGGCGCTCGTCCCGCCGGTCGTCCCGCCGGTCGTCGCGGTAGCCGCCGCGGTTCGGACGGTCGCCACCACGGGTGTCGCGCTCGAACCCGCGCCGGTCTTTCCGCTCTGAACCCCGCGAGGTGTTGTCGCGGTCGAACCGGCCACCGCGGTCACCGGAGCCGCGGCCGTAGCCACCACGGCTTGCGTCACGGGAACGGTCGTCGCGATCGCCGGTACCCGGCCGATCGTCCCGCCGGAACCCGCCAGCACGGTCGTCGCGACGGGAGCCGCCCCGGCGGTCGTCACGGTCGAACCCACCTCGGCGCTCGTCGCGACCGGAGCCGCCCCGGCGGTCGTCACGGTCGAACCCGCCCCGGCGGTCGTCGCGGGGGCCGGAACGGAACTCCCGGCGGTCCTCGCGATCACCGCGCGAGTCCCGGTCGTCTCGGCCGCCGCCTCCGCGAGCGTCGCGGTCCTGCCCGCTGCGTCGGTCGCCCCGGTCGAAGGAGCCCTGACGGTCGTCGCGATCGAAGCGCCGGCCCCGGGAGTCCCCGAAGTCGCGGGAGCCGCGGTTGTCACGGTCGTCGCGGGTGCCCCGGCGGTCGCCACCGTCGTCCCGGTTGAACGAGCCGCGCCGGTCGTCGCGGACGAAGCGTCCGCCGCGGTCGGAGCCTTCGCCGCGGGAGTACCCACCGCGCCGGTCGTCTCGGCGGTCGTCTCGGCGGTCGTCTCGGCGGTCGTCACGGTCGCCGCGCGCGCGGTCGTCGCGCCGGAAACCGCCGGGACGGTCGTCGCGGTCGAAGCGGCCGCGCCGGTCCGAGTAGCCGCCGCGCTCCTGGCCGTGGCCGCGCGGGCCATCGCCGCGCCCACGGTCGTCGCGGCCGTACCCCCGGCGCTCGTCGCGTCCGTAGCCACCGCGCCGGTCGTCACCCGGCCGGCCGCCGCGCCGGTCGTCCCGCAGGCTGTCACTGTCCCGCCGACTGTCCCTTTCCCGCCGGCTGTCACTGCCCCAGCGGTCGACGTACACCTTGCCGCTGCCCTCGCTGTGCCCGGTCCGGGCGGAGCGGTCGTCGCGACCGCGGTAGCCGCCGCGGTCGTCACGGGCGCCGTCCCGACCCCGGAAGCCGCCGCGTCCGCGGTCTCCCTCGGGTCCACGCCGCCCGTCCGAGCGGTCGTCGCGTCGCGGGCCCCGCCGGTCGTCCGAGCCACCCCAGCCGGTCCCGACCCGGCCACCGCCGCCCCGCCGGTCGTCCCGGCGGTCCGCACGGCGATCGTCACGCCGGTCATCACGGCCGCGGCCTCCGCCGGTGCCACGGCGCGGGCGGTCGTCCCGCTTGTCATCCCGATCAGTCACTCTGGAATTCCAGTTCTCGTCGCGTCGCTGGCCGTGATCGCGAGCGCGATTCCAGCCGTCGGAGAAGATACGAAAAGAGCGCCCCCACCTGCCCGGTGGGGACGCTCTTCGATGTTTGATGTCGGCGGCGACCTACTCTCCCACACCCTGGCGAGTGCAGTAC
>NZ_JAJTTE010000007.1 GCF_021343995.1 Pseudonocardia terrae
GCAAGGGAGGCGTCGACCCGCGTCACCCCCTCCTCGACGCCTCCCTTGCCGGGCACGGCGCCGGCGCCGGGAACTGTCCCATCGAGGCCTTCATCGCGGTCGCGGACCTCCACGACTGGGACCACGGCTGCAACCTGTTCGCCCTGCAGGACGCCGCGGACGACCTCGTCCGCCCGCTGCAGGACCGGGCCGTGCGCGTGGACCGGGAGACCCTCACCCTGGGTTACGCAGGGGTGTACTCCAGCTTCCTGCGCCACGCCGAGCGCGCCGCGACGCAGTACGGCCTCGACACGCGGGACGTTCTCGTCGAGGTCGGCCGCCGCGGCCTCGTCGGCGGCCAGGAGGACATGATCGTCGACATCGCCCTCGATCTCGCCGGGAACCGCTCCTGAGAGCGGTCCCCGGCGCAGCGGGCGGACCAGCGTCCGTCAGGTCCCGGTCCGCGCCAGGTCGCGGAGCAGGAACTTCTGGATCTTGCCGGTCGCGGTCATCGGCAGTTGGGCGACCAGGACCACCTTCTCCGGCAGCTTCTGCATCGAGATGTCTCGTTCCTTCAGGAACGACGCGATGTCCTCGAGCGTCGGCCGCTCGCCGGGCGTCGGCACCACCACGGCGCACGCCTTCTCGCCGAGCCGCTCGTCCGGGTAGGGCACGACTGCGACCTGGGCGACAGCGGGATGGGCCAGCACGTATCCCTCGATCTCGGCGGCACTGAGGTTCGTGCCCCCGCGGATGATGATGTCCTTGAGTCGGCCGGACACCCGCATGTAGCCGAGTTCGTCGAACTTCCCCAGGTCGCCCGTGTGGTGCCAGCCGTCGGAGTCGATGGTGGCAGCTGTGCGCTCCGGGTCGCGCCAGTACCCGAGGATGGCGCCGGGGCCGCGATAGCAGATCTCGCCCTCCTCCCCGACGGCCGCGGGATCACCGTCGGGTCCGAGTAACTGGAGCTCGACGCCCTCCAGCGCCGGCGTGCCGTCCGAGCCCGCCCGCCGCTCGAGGGGGTCCCCCGGATGACAGCAGGTGACAGCGAGCAACTCGGTGCAACCGTAGAGCGGCATGAGGACGCCACCGTCGAAGGCCTGGTCGAACTCGACGGCCAGGGCCTCGGGGATGGGCGCGCCGGCGCACAGCCAGAAGCGCATCGAGGAGAGGTCGAGTTTGGCCTCGCGCTGGGCGTCCAGTGCCATCCGCACGAAGGGCGTCGCCGTGGCCGAGGCCGTACAGCGGTACCGCTCGATGCGGCGCAGCGCCTCGGTCGGCTCCCAGACGTCGAGCAGGTGCGTCTCGGACCCTGCCGCGAGGGGCACGAGCACCCCGACCAGCAGGCCGGTGGCGTGCGCGACGGGGGACGGCATGAACATGACGTCGTCCTGTCGCGTCTGGAACACGTCCCGGGCCAGGCCGCGGGCGGAGAAGTCGATCGTGTTCCAGGTATGGACACAGCCCTTGGCGGTCGACTCGGTACCGGACGTGTACACGATGACGTGCGGGTCGTCGGGGTCCGGGTACTCGCCGAGGTCCACGGGTTCGGCGATGGCGCACGCCTCGTCGAACGCCAGCTCACCGGCGTTCGGAGTGGCGCGCGCGATGATCAGGGTCGCGAGCGCCGGGATCTCACGCTGCAGGGCGCGGAACATCCCGGCGTGGTCGAACCCGCGGAACTCGCCGGTCGTGACGGCGGCGACGGCGCCGGAGTTGCGCAGGACGTGCGCGACCTCGGTCTGTCGGTACACCGTCATGATCGGCACCGTCACCGCGCCGATGCGGTTGATCGCCAGGTACGCGACCACGAACTCCGTCCAGCTGGGCAGCTGGACGACGACCCGGTCCCCGCGCCGGACGCCGAGGCGCAGCAGGGTGGCGCCGAGGCCGTGTGCGTTTTCGCGGAGCGTGCCGTAATCCAGCTCCGTCGTCCCGTCTGACACGAATCGCCGGTCCGGGGTGGCCTCCGCCCAACGGTCGAGGAGGGCGGCAGCGGAACCGTCCTGCCACCATCGGTTCTCGCGGAAGCGTCGCTGCGTCTCCTCGTCGTACCGGTCGTGCACTGTCAGGGCGGGGGTCTCGGCAGTGACCATCGGTGTTCTCTCCGCTTCGTCGCGAACGCCCGGTTGTGATCGGGCGCACGATGCTAGCGAGAAGACGTCGGCCTTATCAATGGTCGGTCCAAAAGTTAGGCTGTCTCCCATGTATCCCGGTGTGCACTCGGCGACGATGCCGGACAGGCTCGCCCTGGTCATGGCAGGGAGCGGGGATCGAATCACCTGGGCCGAGCTCGATGCCCGTAGCGCGGCGCTGGCGACCGTCTGGCACCGCGCCGGCCTGGCGACCGGTGACGTCCTACTCCTCGTCCTGCCCAACGACGTCCGCTGGGCCGAGATCGCGTGGTCCTGCTGGCGCAGCGGCCTGGTGCTCGCCCCGGTCAACACTCATCTCGGTGCGGCCGAGCTCGCGCCCCTGGTCCAGATGGCGAGGCCGGCCGCCGTGGTGGCGGGGGCGGAGCTCGTGCCGAAGGTGCGGGCCGCTGTGGGTCTTGCGGGGATTCCGGACCCGGTGTGGTCGGTCGTCGATGAGGGCTACGACCGGATGGTCTCCGCGGCCCGCCCGGACGACGCTCCGGCGGAGACGATGGGCGGGCGGCTGCTGTTCAGCTCGGGCACGACCGGTCGACCCAAGGCGTTCCGCGAGAGCCCTTCGGGCGTACACCCTCGCGAGGTCTCGCTGCGGTACGCCCCGATGATGACCGACCTGGGCGTGGTCCCGCGCCCGGGCGAGGAGCCGCCGACGTTCCTCAGTCCCGGTCCCGCCTATCACACAGCGCCGATGGGCTTCTTCCATGCGGTGCACCAACTCGGCGGCACCGTCGTCATGGCCGAGCGCTTCGGCGCCGAGGAGTCCCTCTCCGCGATCGAGCGGCACGAGGTGACGCACAGCCTGTGGGTGCCGACGATGTTCGCCCGCATGCTGCGGCTCCCGGCGGAGGTCAGGGGACGCTACGACCTCGGCTCCCACCGTGTCGCGGTGCACGGCGCCGCTCCCTGCCCGCCGTCGGTGAAGCGCGCGATGCTCGAGTGGTGGGGCCCGATCCTCCACGAGTACTACGGCTCGTCGGAGGGCTACGGGAGGACCTCGATCGGGCCCGAGGAGTGGCTCGCGCACTCGGGCTCGGTCGGTCGGGCCAAGGGTGGTGCGATCCGCATCGCCGACGCCGACGGGCGCGACCTGCCGGTGGGGGAGACCGGGGACGTCTGGCTCGTCCGTCACGGCGCGCCGGAGCCGAGTCGTCGGGCGGACGGTGCGGCCGACCTGGCGTCGACGCCGGGTTGGGGATGTGCCGGCGATCTCGGCAGGCTCGACGACGAGGGGTACCTCTACCTGTCGGGCCGTGGCTCGGAGCTGATCATCACGGGCGGGGTCAACGTCTATCCGCCCGAGGTCGAGGACGTGCTGGCCCTGCATCCGGCGGTGGCCGACCTCGCCGTGTTCGGGGTGCCTGACGGTGACCTCGGTGAGCAGGTCTGCGCGGCGGTCCAGCCGCTGGGTCCCCCCGGCCCCGGACTCGCGGCAGAACTCGTGGAGTACTGCCGGCAACGGTTGGCGCACTTCAAGTGCCCGAGGGTCATCCATGTCGTCGAGCGGCTGCCCCGGACCGAGGCGGGCAAGGTGCGCCGGGGCGATCTGCGGACGCTGTTGCAGGACCGGTGAGTAGTCTCTCTTCCACAGGTTTGGTCTGACCGTTAGCATATTAAGCGCTACGGACCGAAGGAGCTTCGATGGATCTGGCGGACACCCCCGAAGAGGCGACGTTCCGGCGGCGGGTACGGGCCTGGCTTGCCGAGTCGCTCCCTGCGCTGCCCTGGCCCGAACCGGTCGAGCTCGTGGACAAGCTGCCGTTCTGGAGGCAGTGGCAGCGGATGCTGTTCGACGGCGGGTTCGCCGGGATGTCGTGGCCCCAGGAGTACGGCGGCCAAGGAGCCGACGCCCGGATCCGAGCGGTCTTCACGGACGAGGCGGACCGCGCCGGCGCCCCGGAGCGGCTGAACACTGTCGGCGAGGACTTCGCCGGGCCCACGATCATCGCGTTCGGAACCGACGCCCAGAAGGAACGCTTCCTGCGCCCGATCCTGGCCGGTGACGAGCTGTGGTGCCAGCTGTTCTCCGAGCCGGATTCCGGTTCCGACCTGGCCTCGCTGCGGACGAAGGCCACGAAGGTCGACGGCGGGTGGCGCATCTCCGGGCAGAAGATCTGGACCAGCCGGGCCCACCTCGCGACGAACGCGATCCTGCTGGCCCGGACGGGCGGCTCCGACCTGCCGCGGCACAAGGGGATCACCTACTTCCTCCTGCCACTGGCGAGCGAAGGCGTGACGGTCAGGCCGCTGGCCCACATGCTGGGCGAGGCGGAGTTCAACGAGGTCTTCCTCGACGACGTCTTCGTGCCGGACGACCTGGTCCTCGGCGAGGTGAACGGCGGCTGGAAGGTCGCCATGGCGACGCTCGGCTTCGAGCGGGTCGGGATCGCGACCGGCCGGGTGAACACCAAGCGCGCGGTGGACGACATCGTCTCCGAGATCCGCGGGATGACCGGCGCGGACGGCACCCCGCTCGGAGCGGACCGCGTCGTCCGGCAGAAGGTCGCCGACCTCTACGGGCGTGCCCTCGTGCACAACGCCATCGGGCAGCGGGTCCTCTCGCTCGCTGCCGACGGCGCGGCACCCGGACCGGTGACCTCGATCGGCAAGCTCTACTTCTGCCCACTGGTCGAGGACCTGGCCGACTTCCGGCAGTCGCTGTCCCCGCTCGGCGGACAACTGGCGACGACCGAGCAGGCCGACGCCGAGAGCCGCTGGCAGCGGTTGGCCTACCAGGCCCGCGGCACCGCCATCGCCGGTGGCTCGACGTTCATCCAGCGCAACATCGTCGCCGAGCGGATGCTCGGCCTGCCGAGGAGCTGATCGTGTCGACCGTCTCCGAGACGCACGAGGGACAGGACACCGCCTACGTCTGGACGCCCGGGCCGGACTACCTGGAGTCGGCCAGGGTCGCCCGCTTCGCCCGGCGACACGGGATCGAGGGGATCGCCACGCTGCGTGAGCGCTCGGTCGCCGACGTGGGGTGGTACTGGGGCGCTGTCGTCGAGGACCTCGGGCTGCCGTTCAGCTCTCCGTACACACAGGTGCTCGACGACTCGCAGGGCATCACCGACCCCGACTGGTTCGTCGGCGGTGAGCTGAACGTCGCGGACGCGTGCCTGGCTCGCTGGGCGGCCGATCCCGAGTTCCGTGACCGTCCCGCCGTCGTGCACGAGGACGAGCGCGGCGCGGTCGACGGGCTCACCTTCGCCGAGCTCGACGACCGGGTGCGACGGGTTGCGGCAGGGCTCCGCGAGCTCGGCGTCGGCCGCGGGGACGCGGTGGCGCTGTACCTGCCGATGGCCGCCGAGGCGGTGGTCGCCTTCTATGCGGCGGCCCGGCTCGGGGCGGTGCTGGTCCCGCTCTTCTCCGGGTTCGCCGCCGGTGCGGTCGCGTCGCGGCTGGACGACGCCGACGTCCGCGTGGTGATCGTCGCAGCCTCGACGGTCCGACGGAAGCGCACGGTGGCGATGCTGCCGACGGTGCGGGAGGCAGTGCGTCACTGTCCGGGCGTGCGGCATCTCGTCGTCGTCGGCGGCGAGGGGCACCCTGACGCCGCCGTGCCCGAGGTGCCGTGGCAGGACGTCCTCGCGCACGATCCGGACGCCGGTCCCGCGGTGCAACTCCCGGCGACCGAGACGCTCCTGCTGGCCTACACCTCCGGCACCACCGGCCGTCCGAAGGGTGCGGTGCACACTCACGCCGGCTTTCTCGTGAAGACGGCGTCGGAGGTCGCCTACTCGTTCGACGTCGGCCCCGGCGGCGTGTTCTGCTGGATCACCGACATGGGCTGGATCATGGGCCCGCTGTCGATCGTGGGAACTCATTCCAACGGCGGCACCCTCGTGCTGTACGAGGGTTCGCCGGACGTACCCGACCTGAACCGGCTCTGGAGCCTCGTCGAGCGACACCGGGTCACGATGCTGGGCGTCTCCCCGACGCTGATCCGCACCCTGCGGACCCGCGACACCGACCTCTCCGGCTTCGACCTGAGGTCGGTGCACACCCTCGGTTCGACCGGGGAGCCGTGGGACGCCGAGTCCTACGACTGGTTGGCGCGGACCGTGTTCGGTGGCCGGGTCCCGATCATCAACTTCTCCGGGGGCACCGAGGTCGGTGGCTCGTTCCTGGCGCCCTACCCGATCGAGCCGATCCGCAGCTGTTCCCTCGGCGGGCCCTCGCTGGGGATGGACGTCGACGTCGTCGACGCCTCGGGGAAGTCGGTACGCGGCGAGGTCGGCGAGCTGGTCTGCCGCCAGCCGTGGCCCGCGATGACCCGGGGGATCTGGCGTGACCGGGAGCGCTACCTCGAGGCCTACTGGTCCACGTTCCCCGGGATGTGGCGGCACGGGGACCACGCGGTGGTCGACGCCGACGGACAGTGGTACCTGCGCGGGCGGTCGGACGACGTCATGAACGTCGCGGGTAAGCGACTGGCGCCGGCGGAGGTCGAGGCCGTGCTGATCGCGCACCCCGACGTGGCGGAGGCCGCCGTCGTCGGAGTGCCGGACGCCAAGAAGGGCGAGGCGGTCTGGGCGTTCTGGGTGCCGCGACAGGGCGACCCGAGCGCTGCGCCGGAGGAGATCGCCGCGGAGCTGCGCGCACGGGTGGCGGACGAGCTGGGCAAGCCGTTCGCACCTTCGCTGCTCCGCCCCGTGGCACAGCTGCCCAAGACCCGCTCCGCGAAGATCATGCGGCGGGCCGTCCGGGCCGCCGCCCTCGACGAGGATCCCGGGGACCTGTCCGGGGCGGAGAATCCCGAGGCGCTCGAGGTCGTTCGTGCGGCGGCGCGGGACGCGAAGCGTGCCTCCGATGCCCGCTGACCGAGCGAGCGGTGGTCACGCCCGGTCAGTGGTCGGCGACGGAGATCTCGGTCCGGCTGTCCGCCTCCAGCGCCGCCGCGGCGTAGGAGTGGACGTGCCGGGCCATCCGCCGCACCGCGGCGTCGGGGTCGCGTTCCGCAACGGCGCGGGTCACCGACCGGTGGGCCCGCACGGCGATGGAGCGGACCTGCTCGTTGACGAAGCCCTCGTTGTTCGTCGTGGTGTAGATGGCCCGCGAGAGCGCCATCATGATTCCGGTGAGGATCTCGTTGTGGCCCGCCTCGGCCACGGCGATGTGCCAGGCGACGTTCGCCCGCAGGAAGTCATCCAGGTTCTCGGCCGCGGCGACCTCGTCGTTCGTGACGTCGAGCCGGCGCAGGTCGGTCGGCGTGTGATGCAGAGCCGCGAGCCGGGCGCAGGACGGCTCGACGGCCTCCCGGGTCTCGTGAACCGAGGCCAGCCGGAGATGTCGGCCCCGGATCAGCAGATCCAGCGAGCTGGCCACGGACTCCCCGCCGGGCTGCTGCACGAACGCGCCGCCCGAGCGACCCGCGCGAATCCGGATCAGCCCTTGCACCTCGAGGATGCGCAGCGCCTCACGCACCGTGGTGCGGCTCATCCGGGTCTGGACGACCAGTTCGCGTTCGGGGGGCAGGGGGGTGCCCTCGCTGTACTCGCCGGACAGGATGCGCTCGCGAAGCTCGTTCGCCAGGACGTCCGAGGCCTTGGGTACCTCCATCGCCGGGAGCCGGATCACCGATCGGGCGTCGTTCGAGGCCATCGCGCGCCTTCCTTGGTCTAAAGGTCTGACCCAATCTAGCATCGACAGAGGCGACGCACGGTGCGGTGCGCATCGCGGATCGACGAGGAGCAGGACATGCGTTGGGAACTCTCCGCCGAGCAGGCCGACTTCCGCTCGGTGCTCGCCGACTGGCTGACGGAGGTGTGCGCACCCGAGACGTTGCGCAGCTGGCTGGACGCCGGCGACCACGGCGCGTTCGAGGAGCGCTTCGCGGCCGACGGGTGGTTCGGTGTCGGGTCGCCGGAAGACCTCGGGGGCGAGGGCGGCGGGCTCGTGGAGCTCGCCCTCGCGGCCGAGGAGCTCGGGCGCCGTGGGGCGCCGTCGTCGGCCTGGCTGGGGTCGATGCTCGCCCTCCCGGCCCTCGCGCGGGACGCCGAAGCGGCCAAGACGCTACTGGCGGACGGGATGACGACGGTCCTTGCGGTGCCGTCAGGCGCGGCCCCGAACGGACGGCACGCCCTGGCGGGAGACGGCGGTCTGCGGGGAGCGATCTCGACGGTGCTGGCCGCGACCCGGGCTCGGCGCTTCGTCGTCCCGGTCGAGGACGGAACGCTGCAGCTGGTCGAAGCGGGCCAGGACGCCGTGCGGGTGCACGGACGGGAGCTGACCGATAGGACTCGCACCGTTGGCGACGTGGAGTTCGACGGTGTGCACGGCACGACGATCCCGGGCGACGCGGCCGAGGTGCTCGAGCAAGCGGCCCTGCGTGCCGCGGTGCTGGTGTCGGCCGACGCCCTCGGGGTGATGGAGCGAATGCTCGACGAGACGGTGGAGTACGCCGGTCAGCGCCGTCAGTTCGGCGTCCCGATCGGATCCTTCCAGGCGGTCAAGCACGCGGCGGCGGAGATGCTCGTGAAGGTGGAGTCGGCGCGGTCGATCGTCTATCTCGCAGCGGCTTCCGTGGAGGCGGGGCTGGACGACGCACCTCTGCACGCCGCGGCTGCGAAGGCGCAGGTCTGTGGCGCTGCCGCCGTGGCCGCCGACACGGCGCTCACTCTGCACGGGGCCATCGGATACACGTGGGAGCACGACCTCCAGATCTTCTACAAGCGGGCCAAGCTCGACGCCCAGTTGTTCGGCTCCGTCGCGGAGTGGAACGAACGGCTCGCGGCCAGGCTGGAGCTCCTGCCGGGAATGTCACAGGGCTGAGTGTGTACTTTGGTCAGTCCTTTGTTATGATTAGACCGGTACCAAGACGACGTGGTCCTTGGAGGGGCGCGATGGATTTCGAGCTCACGGACGATCAGGCGACGATCCGGGACGCGGTCCGGGACCTCGCAGGCAAGTTCGACGACCAGTACTGGATGGAGCACGACCGGGACAAGGAGTTCCCGACCGAGTTCTACGACGCACTGGCGTCGGGCGGCTGGCTCGGCATCACCACACCTGAGGAGTACGGCGGACACGGATTCGGGATCACCGAGGCCTCCATCCTCATCGAGGAGGTCGCCAAGTCCGGCGGTGGCATGAACGCGGCCAGCTCCATCCACCTGTCGATCTTCGGCATGCACCCGGTGATCAAGCACGGCTCGGAGGAGTTGAAGCAGCGCACGCTGCCGCGGATCGTCGACGGCTCGCTGCACGTCTGCTTCGGCGTGACCGAGCCGGGCGCGGGCCTGGACACCACCCGGATCACGACGTTCGCCAAGCGCGAGGGTGACCACTACCGCATCAACGGGCGCAAGGTGTGGATCTCCAAGGCGATGGAGTCCGAGAAGGTCCTGCTGCTCACCCGCACCCAGAAGGTCGACGAGGTCGCGAAGAAGACGGACGGCATGACGCTGTTCCTCACCGACCTGGACCGCTCCAAGATCGACATCCGGCCCATCCCGAAGATGGGGCGCAACGCGGTCACGTCCAACGAGCTGTTCATCGACGACCTGATTGTCCCAGTCGAGGACCGGGTCGGCGAGGAGGGCCAGGGCTTCAAGTACATCCTCGACGGGCTCAACCCGGAGCGGATGCTGGTCGCCGCCGAGGCTCTCGGTATCGGCAGGGTCGCGCTGGACCGCGCGGTCACCTACGGCAACCAGCGCGAGGTGTTCGGCCGTCAGATCGGCATGAACCAGGGCATCCAGTTCCCACTGGCGGACTCGCTGGCCCACCTCGACGCGGCCGAGCTCATCCTGCGCAAGGCGACCTGGCTCTACGACCAGGGCAAGCCGTGCGGCCGCGAGGCCAACACTGCGAAGTACCTGTGCGCCGAGGCGGGTTTCCAGGCCGCGGACCGCGCCCTGCAGACCCACGGCGGCATGGGGTACTCCGAGGAGTACAACGTCGCCCGGTACTTCCGCGAGGCCCGGCTGATGAGGATCGCGCCGCTGTCGCAGGAGATGGTGCTCAACTACCTGGGCTCGCACGTGCTGGGCCTGCCCCGCAGCTACTAGGAATGGGGAGCTACTGATGCCCGCACTCGACGTTTTCTCGCTCGACGGTCGCGCCGCGCTCGTCACCGGTGCCGGTGGTGGCATCGGTGCCTCGGTCGCGCACGCCTTCTCCCGTGCCGGTGCAGCCGTCCTGGTCACCGATGTGAACGAGGACGCGGCCCGTGTTGTCGCCAAACAGATCGTCGAGGCGGGGGGCGTCGCCGACAGTCAGGTGCTCGACGTCCGGGATCGCGCGGCAGCCGACGCGGCTGCGGCGAGGGCCGCCGATCTCGGCGGTGGTGTGCTGCACGTCCTCGTGAACAACGCGGGAGCGATCTCGCCGGCGATGTTCCCCAAACTCACCGAGGACGCCTTCCGGCGGATCGTGGAGATCCACCTGATGGGCTCGTTCACCGTGTCGCAGGCGGCGCTGCCGTTCCTCGCCGACGACGGGTCGGGCCGGATCCTCAACGTCACCTCGGCGGCCGGGCTGGTCGGCACGATCGGCCAGGCCAACTACGGCGCCGCCAAGGCCGGGATCGTCGGGCTCACCAAGTCCCTGGCCAAGGAGCTCGCCCGCAGGCAGATCACCGTGAACGCGCTGGCCCCGCTGGCGGCCACGGCGATGACCCAGAACATCCGGGACAACGAGAAGCTCGCGGCCAAGACCCTGGAGCGGATCCCGCTGCAGCGGTGGGCGGACCCGGACGAGATCGCGGCGAGCTTCGTCTTCCTCGCCTCGCCCGCAGCCGGATACATCACCGGCCAGGTGCTGCCGGTCGACGGCGGGACGGTGATCTGAGTGCCGCTGCAGGGCCGGGACGTCTTCGTCGTCGAAGGCGCGCGGACGCCGTTCGGCAGGTCCCACCCGGAGAAGGGGTGGTTCCGCGACACCCACCCCAACGAGCTCCTCGGCGCGGTCTACCGCGACCTGCTCGGCCGCGCCGGCATCGCGCCCACGGTGGTCGAGGACCTCGTGGTGGGCTGCACCGCCCCCTTCGGCGAGCAGTCGCGCAACATCGCCCGCAACGCCTGGCTGCAGGAGGGCTACCCGCCCGAGATCCCCGCCGTCGTGCTGGACCGGCGCTGCGGGTCCGCGCAGACGGCGAGCGAGATGGCCGCGTCGCTGGTCGCCTCCGGGGTGCACGACGTGGTGATCGCCGCCGGTGTCGAGCACATGGGCCACGTGCCCATGAACTCGCCCAGCAAGATCTCCGAGCTCTACGGCGAGCCGTGGACGGCGAAGATGTGGGAGCGGTACGACTTCGTCTCGCAGGGCGAGAGCGCCGAGCTGATCGCCGAGAGGTGGGAGCTGTCCCGCGAGGAGATGGACGAGTTCGCCGCGCGGTCGCACCGACTGGCCGCGGAGGCCATCGAGGCGGGCAAGCTCGAGGACGAGCTGATCGACTGGGAGCTCGACGGCGAGGTCCGCCGCGGTGACCAGACTGTGCGGCCGGGCACCACCACCCAGACCCTCGCGGGGCTCAAGACCGTGTTCCGCCCCGAGAACGGCCGGATCACCGCGGGGTCCTCCTCGCCGATCTGCGACGGGGCGGCGGGTGTCCTGCTCGCGTCCCGCCAGGCCGTGGACGAGCACGGGCTCACCCCGCGGGCCAAGATCCTCGACCAGACCACCGTGGGTGTCGACCCGATCATCATGCTGACCGGCCCCATCCCGGCCACGCACAAGCTGCTCGAGCGCAACGGGCTCAGCATCTCCGACATCGACCTGTTCGAGGTCAACGAGGCGTTCTCCTCGGTGGTGCTGGCCTGGCAGCGCGAGCTCAAGCCGGACATGGACCGGGTCAACGTCAACGGCGGCGCCATCGCGCTCGGCCACCCCGTCGGGGCCACCGGCGGGCGGCTGCTGGCCACGATCGTCGCCGAGATGGAGCGCAGGGACACCGAGCTGGGCCTGGTCACCATGTGCTGCGGCGGTGGGCTCGGCACGGCGACCCTGCTGCAGCGGGTCTGACCATGATCGACCTGCGGCCGCACATCCGGGAGGGCGACGGCGTCTGGTGGAGCCAGGCCGGGGCGGAGGCCACTCCACTGGTCGACGCACTGCTCGACCAGGTGGCCGACATCGGCCCGGTGCGGGCATTCTGCGGGCTGAGCTTCAACCGGCGACTGCGCGAGGTGCCCTCGCAGCTCACCCTGGCCTCGTACGGCGCGATGGGGGAGCTCAGAAGGGCCCGTGACCTGCAGGTGGTACCGGCCCACTACTCGGTGCTGCCGCGGCTCTTCGCCGAACGGGCTCTGCCCGGGGATGTCGGGCTGGTTCAGGTGTCCCCGCCGGGGCCGGACGGCGTGTGCTCGTTGGGCATCGGCGTGGACTACGCCGGGGACGCGGTGCGGCACAGCAGGCTCCTGATCGGCGAGGTCAACCACCGGATGCCCCCCAGCACCGGCACGCCCGGCATCCCGTTGGACCGCTTCGCCGCGACGATCGAGACGGACCGGCCGCTCCCGGAGGCCCCGGACCGCGCGCCGGACGCCGTGGACGAGGCCGTTGCCGCCCGCGTCGCCGAGCTGGTCGAGGACGGGGACACCGTGCAGATGGGCGTCGGCTCCCTGCCGACGGCGATCATGGACGGCCTCGTCGGGCACCGTGACCTCGGTTTCCATTCCGGCATGCTCACCGACGGGGTGCTGCGGCTGGTGGAGAAGGGCGTGCTCACCGGGCGGCGCAAGGAGATCGACGAGGGCCTGCTGGTCACCGGCACCGCGATCGGCAGCGCTGAGCTCTACGCCCGCATCGGAGAGCTGCCCGTGCTCTTCCGGCCCGCGAGCTACACCCACGACCCCGGCGTCCTCGCCCGGCTGCGCCACCTCGTCGCGATCAACTCCGCGATCGAGGTGGACCTGTCCGGGCAGGTCAACGGCGAGGCTGTTGGCGAACGCTACCTCGGCGGGATCGGCGGCCAGGCGGACTTCTCCGGCGCAGCCGCCCGCACCGGCGCCCGCTCGATCATCGCGCTGCGCTCCAGGGCCGGCGCGGCCTCGACGATCGTGCCGCGGCTGCGCGGGCCGGTGAGCACCGGCCGTGCCGACGTCGATGCCGTCGTGACCGAGCACGGGACCGCCTGGCTGCGGGGCTGTCCGCACGACGAGTACGGCGAGCGGCTCGTCGCCGTGGCCGCGCCCGAACACCGAGACGACCTGTACCGAACCCTCCGGGAGGAATCGTGACCAGACCGGACAAGGTCCACATCCGTGAGGTGGGACCGCGCGACGGCTTCCAGAACGAGCCCGAGCACATCCCCACGGACGACAAGGTCCGCCTGATCGACGCACTGGGGCGCTCCGGGTTCACCCGCATCGAGGTGGCGAGCTTCGTGCGGCCGGACGTCATCCCCCAGTTGTCCGACGGCGTCGAGGTGCTCAACCGCATCGACGTGCCGGACGACGTGCGGCTGATGGTGCTGGTCCCGAACAGCAAGGGGCTGGACAACGCCCTGAAGGTCCGGGAGAAGTTCCACGACGCGGCGATCTTCGTGAGCGCGTCGGAGACGCACAACAAGAAGAACGTCAACCGTGCGATCGCGGACACCATGGCGGACAACGACGTCATGGCCGAGCGAATCCGCAGCGAGGGCCTGGGCTGCGCGGCGGTCATCGCCACCTCGTTCGGCTGCCCCTACGAGGGAAAGGTCGAGATGGACCAGGTGCTGTCCATCGCCGAGCGCTTCGCCGAGGCGGGCGCCACCGAGGTCGGCTTCGGGGACACCACCGGCATGTGCAACCCGGCCTACGCCCGGGACTTCTTCGCCGCCGCCCTCCAGCGGCTGCCCGGCGTCGAGGTCACTGCGCACTTCCACAACACCCGCGGGCAGGGGCTGGCCAACGCCTACGCCGCGCTCGAGGCCGGCTGCACCAGCTTCGAGTCCAGCTTCGGCGAGCTGGGGGGCTGCCCGGTCCCCAAGGGCTCGACGGGCAACATCGCCACCGAGGACCTGGTGAGCATGTTCCACGAGATGAACGTCGACACCGGGATCGACCTGCCGAGTGTCATCGAGGCGGCCCGCGAGGCGCAGCACGTGCTCGGCCGCACCCTGACCAGCCACTCGCTCATCGCGGGGCCGATCGACTGGCACCTGCAGAGCGCCTGAACCCTCCCGGCCTGAACCCGACACTGCACTCCCCGACGAAGAGGACCACCCATGAGTAACCGCACCGCGTTCGTCACCGGCGGCGCCCAGGGCATCGGCAAGGGCATCACCACCACGCTGGGCGCGCACGGCTTCGCCGTCGCCGTCGTGGACCTGAACACCGAGGCCGCCCAGGCCACGGCGACCGAGATCGTCGAGGCCGGCGGTCGGGCGATCGCCGTGCAGGCCGACGTGACCGACACGGCGTCGGTGCAGGCCGCGGTCAAGACCGTCACCGAGGAGCTCGGCCCGGTCGAGGTCGCGGTGAACAACGCGGGTTGGGACGACTTCATGCCGTTCCTGAAGACCACCGAGGACTTCTGGGACCGCATCCTGGAGATCAACTTCAAGGGTATGCTCCGCGTCACCCACGCCGTCGTGCCGGGCATGGTCGAGCGCGGTTTCGGTCGCGTGATCAACATCGGCTCGGACGCCGGCCGCGTGGGCTCCTCGCTCGAAGCGGTCTACTCGGGGGCGAAGGGCGGCACCATCGCCTTCACCAAGACCCTGGCCCGTGAGGTCGCGACCAAGGGCGTCACCGCCAACACGGTCTGCCCCGGTCCGACGGACACCCCGGCGCTGCGCAAGTTCGCCGACGCGTCCGGCCAGGACGCGGACAAGGTGATCGGCGGGATGACGCGGGCGGTTCCGATGAAGCGGCTGGGGCTGCCGGAGGACGTCGCGGCCGCTGTCGCGTTCTTCGCCTCCGACACTGCCGGGTACATCACGGGCCAGACGCTGTCCGTCAGCGGTGGCCTCACGATGGCGTGAGGGTCTCCGGACCACGCGAGCCGGTGGAATGGGCGGATGTCGGCAAGGCCCATGGGTACACCGACATCCGCCTGGACCACTCCGGTGACGGCATCGCCAAGATCACGATCTGCCGGCCGGAGGTGCGCAACGCCTTCCGGCCGCAGACCCTGATCGAGGTCTCCGACGCACTGACCCGCTCGCGGGAGGACGGCACGATCGGCGTGATCGTGCTGACCGGGGAGGGGCCGGACGCGTTCTGCTCGGGCGGCGACCAACGCGTCCGCGGCGACACCGGTTACCTGGAGGAGCCCGGTGGCGTCGGCCGGTTCCACGTCACGGACCTGCACGTGCAGATACGCAGGCTGCCCAAGCCCGTCGTCGCGATGGTGGCGGGCTACGCCATCGGCGGCGGGCACGTGCTGCACCTGGTGTGCGACCTGACGATTGCGGCGGACAACGCCCGATTCGGCCAGGTCGGGCCTAAGGTCGGCTCCTTCGACGGCGGCTACGGCTCCGCGTTGCTCGCCCAGCAGGTGGGGCAGAAGCGCGCCAAGGAGTTCTGGCTCCTCTGCGAGCAGTACGACGCCGCCGAGGCGCTCGAGATGGGCCTCGTGAACACCGTCGTGCCGCTCGCCGAGCTCGAGACGGAGACCGTCGCCTGGTGTCGCCGGATGCTGCGGCTCTCCCCGATGGCGCTGCGGCTGAGCAAGGCGAGCTTCCACGCGGCGGAGGACGGTCTCGCGGGCATCCAGCAGCTGGCCCATGACACCAACCTGCTCTTCTACGCCTCGGAGGAGGCGCAGGAGGGCCGCGAGGCGTACAAGGCGAAGCGGGTCCCCGACTTCGACCGTTTCCCCCGCCGCGCCTGACCGAGAGGACCGACCATGACCGACGCATCCGTGGTGACCTGGGAGGACGCCGCCGACGGCGTCCTCGTCGCGACGATGGACCGCAAGCCCGCCAACGCCCTCGGCCCGCCGATCATCGACGGGCTCAACGCCCTGGTCGACGAGGCCGAGCAGCGCGGGACACGGGTACTCGTGCTCACCTCGGCCATCCCCGGCTTCTTCGCCGCGGGCGCCGACATCAAGCACATGGGCGGCATCGACGCGGACTCCTTCCGCGCCTACGGCGACCGGTTGCGCGGCGCGGTGGAACGGCTGGCCGGGGCCGACCTGGTGAGCATCGCGGCGGTCGAGGGCGTCGCGCTGGGCGGGGGCCTCGAGCTTGCGATGGCGTGCACGATGCGGGTCTCGGGCGCCGAGGCGAAGTACGGCCTTCCCGAGGTCCGGCTCGGTCTGATCCCGGGCGCCGCCGGTACCCAGCGTCTGCCCCGGCTGGTCGGGAGGGGCCGGGCGATCGACATCATGGCCACCGCCCGCCAGGTCCCCGCCGACGAGGCAAAGGCGATCGGCCTCGTTGACCGTCTGGTGACCGCCGGTGGTGCCCGCGAGGCCGCCTTGGAGCTCGCCGAGGAACTGGCCGCGCTGTCCCGCCCCGCGATCACCGCCGTGATCAACACCGTCGACGCGGCGTTCGATCTTCCGTTTGCCGAGGGGCAGAAGTACGAGATCGACGAGATCCAGGGCCTGTTCGAGCACGGCGAGGCGCGTGAAGGCCTCACCGCGTTCCTCGAGAAGCGGTCGCCGAAGTTCGCCTGAGCCCGATCGAGAGGACGACACCGATGTCGGACGAGGGACACACCACACTGAGGCTGGAACGGCCACGGGACGGCGTCGTCGTCCTCATCTTGGACCGTCCGGACCGGCTCAATGCCATGACCGCGACCATGTTCGGCGAGCTGGAGACGGTCGCCCGCGCTCTCGACCGTGAGGAGGGGCTCCGGGTCCTGGTATTGACCGGCGCCGGGAAGGCCTTCTGCGCCGGCTACGACCTCGCCGACGCGGAGCAGCTGCCCGGCCTCGGCGCGCTGGGCATGCTCGAGCTGCAGGAGAAGGCGGCGCGGGCACTGGCGGCACTCCGTGGTATCCGTGTCCCGGTCATCGCCGCGGTCAACGGGGCGGCGGCAGGCGGGGGGCTGTCCCTGGCGCTCGCTGCGGACATCCGGCTGGGTTCGCCACGGGCGAGGTTCAACGCGGCATTCGTGAAGATCGGGCTGTCGGCGGGTGATCTCGGCGCGTCCTGGCTGCTGCCGAGGTTGATAGGACCTGCGGCGGCCGCCGAGTTCGTCTACTCCGGCCGCATGATGGGTGCCGAGGAGGCCGAGCGCACCGGTCTGGTCAACCGCGTGGTGCCCGAGGAGGACCTGCTGGCCACCGCGCTGGAGATGGCCGAGCAGATCTGCGGCAACTCTCCGGGCGGGGTGCAGCTGTCCAAGCGGGCGTTGCAGGCGAACATGGAGGTCAACTCCTACGCCGCGGCGCTCGAACTGGAGAACCGCGGGCAGGCCCTGCTGACCCGGAGCGAGGACATGGCGGAGGCCCTGACGGCGTTCCGCGACGGCCGCGCCCCGACCTTCCGAGGCCGTTGATGACTGCCACGGACAGCCCGACCGTGCCGACCGCGCCCGCCCGCACGGTGATCGAGCTGGAGACCCTCCTCCTCGAGCTGCGGGCGGACGGAGTCGCCGGGCTGACGGTGAACCGACCGGGCCGGGCGAACTCGCAGACCGTCACGATGTTCCACGAGTTCACGGACGCAGCCCTCGCGGTGCGGGACACCGGCGCCCGGGCGCTGATCCTGCGCGGCGCGGGGGACCGGGCGTTCTGCTCCGGCTTCGACCTCGCCGAGGTCGGCGCCATCCAGCAGATGGGGGTCCGGGAGTTCCTCCGTTTCCAGGAGGCCGCGACCGGCGGCCTGGCCGCGATCAGGCAACTGCCGTTCCCCGTCATCGCCGCGATCCACGGCCCCGCGGTCGGCGGTGGGCTGGCGCTCGCGCTGGCCGCCGACATCCGTCTCGCCGCCCCCACAGCCAAGCTGTCGTGTGCGTTCGTTCGCGTGGGCTTGTCCTGCGGCGAGCTCGGCACGTCCTGGCAGCTGACCCGATTGCTCGGCTACGGGCGAGCGGCCGAGCTGGGCTTCACCGGCCGGATCGTCGGCGCCGCCGAGGCGGAGCGGATCGGCCTGGTGAACCGCGTCGTGCCGAGCGAGGACCTGTTCGCCGAGGCCGACGCCCTGGCTGCGGCGATCTCCGGCAACTCGCCGGGCGGTGTCCGGATGTCGAAGCGGGCCCTGCTGCGCAACGAGGAGATCTCCTCGTACGGGGCGGCCCTGGAGTTGGAGAACCGCGGGCAGGCGCTACTCACCTGTACCGAGGACATGCCCGAGGCCCTCGCCGCGTTCACCGAGGGCCGTGCGTCCCGTTTCACCGGGAGGTAGCGATGACCGCCACGACTCCGTCCGGGCTCCACGTCCCCGACCCCGGCTTCGGCCCTCACGACGACCTCCGCCACTGGCCGACCAGTCCCGGTGGCCGGATGCGCGACTCCCTGTTCTGGGAGATGATCATGCCTGACGAGCGGCTCGGGCTGCAGGTCTACCTGTACCTGACGGCGCACGGGAAGTGCGGGTTCAACGTGTCCGTGTGGGGCCCGGACGGCGAGCCGCTGGCCCTGGAACTCGACGGCGGCACGGTGCCGGAGGACATGGACCTCGACGACTTCCGGCTCAAGGGCCTGGCGATCCGGCAGCCGGAGCTGCGGCGCACGGCCGAGGTGACCTACGAGAGCGACAAGGTCCGTCTCGAGTACCGCTTCGAGGCGATCCAGGACGCCTTCAGCTACCGCTCCAACCCGGACGGCCTCCCCGAGTGGTTCGCCGCCAACCGCCTCGAGCAGACGGGTCGGGTGAGCGGCTTCCTCGAGGTCGCGGGGCGGCGCATCGAGTGGGACCGGCGCATGGGGCACCGCGACCACTCCTGGGGCAACCGGGACTGGGGTGTGCCGCACCACTGGAAGTGGTTCGTGGCCTACACCGACTCCGGGCGCGCGATCAACGGCTGGATCTGGATCGCGGGCGGCGAGTGGGGCTTCGCGGGCTCCGTGCTCAAGGACGGCGTCACGGTCCCGGTGTCGCACATCGAGCACCACGCCACCTACCACGACGACATGTCCCAGAAGCGGCTCGAGGCCACGCTCGTCGACACCGCGGGCGGCCGGACCGAGGTCACCTTCGACCGCTACGGCCTGGTCAAGCTGCCGACGAACGACAAGATGGCGACCGAGATCTGGGAGTCGGCCTGCGACGCCACGATTGACGGCGAGCCCGCTGCCGGGCAGTGGGAGACGCATTGGCCCCGCGAGTACCTGAACCACCTCGTCGCGAGCAGGAACCGGTGAGCCCTGCCGACGCGGAGGCCGGCTGGGGCTGGTCGGAGGCCGACCTGGCCGCGCTGGAGACGTTCCTGGTCAAGCACGGCGTGGCGGACGGCCCGCTCACCTCGCGGCGGATCGGGGACGGGCACTCCAACCTGACCTACCTGGTCTGCGGCAGCCGCGACGTCGTCGTCCGGCGGCCGCCGCCCCCGCCGCTGCCGCCGGGCGCGCACGACGTCCTGCGCGAGGCCCGCTTGCTGGCGGGGCTCGCCGGGACCGGCGTGCCCGTGCCCGAGGTGCTGGCCACGGCGGAGGTGGGGGAGGTGATGGACAGCCCGCTATATGTGATGAGCCACGTACCCGGCCCGGTCGTCACCATCCGCACGCCGCCCGAGCTGACCGAGCACCGCCGCGCGATCGGCGAGTCGATGGTCGACACCCTGGCCCGCCTGCACGCCGTCGACTGGCAGTCCGCCGGGCTGGCCGAGATGGGCAGGCCGGAGGGCTTCAACGGGCGGCACCTGCGCCGCATGCGCCGGCTCGTCGCGGACGCCGACGGGAACCCACCCCCGGCGTTCGCCGACATCGACGCCTGGCTCGAGGCCCACGTCCCGGCCGAGTCCGGCGCGACCCTGGTGCACAACGACTACCGGCTCGGCAACGTCATCCTCGGCCCGTCGGGCGCGGTGGCGGCGGTGCTGGACTGGGAGCTGGCGACGATCGGCGACCCGCTGTTCGACGTCGGCTACTTCCTCGCCTCCTGGCCGGTCGCGGGGGAGCCACTCACCCCGACCGCGGAGCTGGGCGCGGCCGTGCTCGAACCCGGATACGCGACGAGGGACGAGCTGGCCGAGCGCTACGCCGCCACGACCGGGCGGGACCTGTCCGGACTGCGCTGGTACACCGCGCTGGCCCTGTGGAAGCTCGCCGCGCTGTACGAGTACAGCCACCGCCGCACGCTCGCCGGCCACGGCGACCCCTACTACGCGGATCCGGCGCTGGTCCGCTCGTTCCTCGCTGCGGCCGAGACGGCCGCCGGGCTGTGATCCGCGAGACCGGGCAGGGGGTGCGTTGATGACGACGGACGAGCTGCGACCGGCCCACGCCCTGAGCGGTATCCTGGTCCTCGACCTCGGACAAGTCTACAGCGGACCCTACTGCACGATGCTCCTGCAGGAGCTCGGCGCAGACGTCGTCAAGATCGAGCCCTTCGAGGGCGAGCCCATACGCTGGCGAGCTGACGGCGCGGACGGGAATGCGGCCTTTCAGCTGCTGAACGCGGGCAAGCGAAGCCTGCGGCTCAACCTCAAGACCGAAACGGGCCGTGAGCTGTTCCTGCAGCTCGTGGCTCTCGCCGACGTCGTGGTGGAGAACTTCGCGCCCGGCGTACTCGACCGGCTGGGACTGTCCTATGCCGCGCTGCAGGCCGCCAACGAGCGGATCGTGCTCGCCTCGGGCAAGGGCTACGGGCTCTCCGGACCGCACCGCGATCTGCGGGGCATGGACGTCACCGTCCAGGCGATGACCGCGATCGTCGCGACGACCGGCTTCCCCGACCAGGCCCCGGTCAAGGCCGGCGCCGCGGTGGTCGACTTCTCCTCGGGCGTGCACCTCGCCGCCGCGGTACTCGCTGCGCTGTTCCAGCGCGAGCGCACCGGCCGCGGCCAGCAGGTCGAGGTGGCCATGCAGGACGCGATCCTGCCGACCCTGGCATCGAACATCGGTGGTTACCTGGAGCACGGTGAGGCGTTCCCCGACCGCACGGGCAACCGGCACGGCGGCCTGAACGTGGTGCCCTACAACGTCTACCCGGCCGCCGACGGCTGGATCGCGATTCTCTGCATCCGTCCGCGGCACTGGCAGGCGCTGTGCTCGCTGATGGAGCGCGCCGACCTCGCCGACGATCCGGAGTTGGCCACCCCCGTCGGCCGGGTACGTCGCATGGACGAGGTGGACGCGGCGGTGGCGGACTGGACCCGCACGCGGGAGAAGGACACGGTGTTCGCCCTGCTCCACAAGGCCGACGTGCCGGCCGCCCCGGTCCGCACGTTGTCGGAGGTGGTCGACGACGAGCACGTCCGACATCGCGGAATGCTGCGTGAGCTGACCGACGGCGAGCGGCGCTGCACGGTCTTCGGGAGCCCCTTACGGCTCGGCGACTCCGCGCCGACCCGTCCGTCCTACCCGCCCCGCCTGGGCGAGCACTCGGATGTGGTGCTCGAGGAGTTGCTCGAGCTCGGCCGGACCGAGCTCGAGCAGCTCCGGCGGGACGGGGTGATCTAGCTGCGCTGTGCCTTCGACGCCGCGCTGGCGGCCTTGCTCTTCTCCCGGGCCGCGGCCCAGTCGTCGGCGGTCATCGACGTGAGACCCGCGAAGGTGCCGGGGCCCGCGAGCATCTGCCCGCCGTCCATCGCGATGGTCTGGCCGGTCAGATAATCGCAGGCGTCGGACAGGAGGAAGATCGTGAGGTTGGCCAGCTCCTCGATGGTTCCGGTGCGGCCCATCGGGATCTGGTCGGCCTGGGTGGCTCCGACGGAGCTCTTGTCCGTGGGGTTGAGCATCTCCCAGGCGTAGTCCGTGGGGATGGGGCCGGGGGCCACGGCATTGAGCCGGATCCCGTATCGCGCCCACTCCACGGCCAGCGACATCGTCATCGAGTGCACGGCGGCCTTGGCCATCGCCGACGGGGTGACGAACGCGGAGCCGGTCCACACCCACGTCGTCAGGGTGGAAAGCACGCTGCCGGGCAGACCGGCGGCGATCCACCGTTTCCCGGCCGCGTGTGTCGTGTGGAACGACCCCTTCATGACGGTCCCGCTGACGGCCTCGAAAGCTCGCGGGCTCAGCGACTCGGTGGGGGCGATGAAGTTGGCTGCGGCATTGTTCACCACGCTCGTGAGCGGGCCGTGCTCCTGCCACAGTGCTTCCATCGCGGCATCGACACCGTCTCCATCACGGACGTCGACCGTCTGGATGTGGGCGGACCCCGGGCGGGACCCGGCCGCCTCGGTGGCGGCCTCCTCGAGGACGTTCGGGCGGCGACCCCAGAGATGGACCTCGGCACCGTGCTCGACCAGGTGCCGGGCGACACCTCGACCGAGGCCGGTCCCGCCACCGGTGATGAGAATGCGCTTGCCTGCCAGCAGGTTCGGCGCGAACGGGCTCTTCTTCGACTGCATCATGTCGCTCCTTCGCGAGTTCCCGTCCGGGCCGGACCGGTCGTGCCGTCGAGCTCAGTGCGAGCGGTACTTGCCGAACTCGGGCTGGCGCTTCTCGTTGAAGGCGGTGATGCCCTCGCGCGCCTCGTCCGTCTCGCCGAACAGCTTGAGCGTGGAGTAGGCCAGGTTGCCGATGCTGATCAGGTGCTCGGTGTCGGTGTTGAACGACTGCTTGAGCACCTTCAGCGCGGTGGGGGAGTAGGTCAGCATGGTGTCCGCCCACTCCCGGACCGCCGAGCGCAGCTCGGCGGCCGGGACGACCTTGTTGACCAAGCCCCACTCCTGCGCCTCCGTGGCGCTCAGCCGCCGGAGCATGAACCAGATCTCGCGGGCCCGCTTCTCGCCCACGACGCGGGCGAGGTACCCGGAGCCGAGGCCGGCGTCGAAGGAGCCGACGCGCGGGCCGTTCTGGCCGAACGTGGCAGTGTCGGCGGCGATGGTCAGGTCGGCGAGGACGTGCAGCACGTGGCCACCACCGATGGCGATGCCATTGACCGCTGCGACCACCGGCTTCGGAACGTCGCGGATCACGCGATGCAGGGCTTCGACCTCGAACAGGCCGGTCTCCGAGGGACCGTAGTCCCCGGTCTCCATCCGCTGCTTCTGGTCGCCACCGGAGCAGAACGCCTTCTCGCCGGCGCCGGTCAGGGCCAGTACACCGACCTCGTCGTCCGCCCAGGCGAGCTTGAACGCGTGGACGAGCTCGTCGACCGTGCGGGCTCGGAAGGCGTTGTAGCGGTCGGGGCGATTGATCGTGATCCAGGCGAGGCCGTTGTCGACCTCGTAGGTGATGTCGGTGAACTCCTCGGGCTTCATCGTGACCTCTCCTCAGCGGTGAGTGTGGGCGGGACCCAGCGGCCGGGCAGCCGCTATTTGGCCAGACCTTTATATCATCGGTCCGATAATGCGGGAACGGCCTGCCGTCGTGTCCTCGATCGCTCGTGTGCTCGTAGCATCACGGCGTGGCAGGCGGCACGGTGCACCACGACGGGGTCGACGAAAAGGTCGACGGCAGGGCGACGCGTGCGCGGCGCCGGGACGAGACGCGCACGAGAGTGCTCGACATCGTCGAGCGCCGCCTTCGCGACGGCGAGACGTTCGCGGACATCAAGGTCGGCGAGCTTGTGGCCGAGGCCGGGCTCTCGCGGACCACGTTCTACGTCTACTTCCCGGACAAGGCCGACCTGTTGCGGGCGTGGTACGACGAGGTCAGCGACTCGATCATGGCGGCGGCGGGGCGCTGGTGGTCCCTCGACGGGACGGCGACGGTGGACGACGTGCGTGCCGTCCTGCGGGGGATCGTCGACGCGTACCGGCCGCACCCGGAGCTGATGGCGGCCACGCACGAGGCGGTGGGCTACGACCGCGGGGTGCGCGCCGCCGTCGAGGACGCGATGAGCCGCTACATCACGGGCCTGACCGAGCACATCACGGCGGGTCAGCGCGCCGGCTTCGTCGACCCCGCGCTTCCGGCCGCCGAGACGGCCTACTGGCTGCAGTGGATGGCGGAGCGGGGACTGCACCGGATGGTGCGGGTCGAGGAGGAGCGCCGGACCGACGCCCTTCTCGACGCCTACAGCCGTATCGTGTGGAACACGCTCTACGCACCCGTGCAGCGGTGACACCTTCGCACCCCGGTCAGAACGCGACGGACTCCCGACCGAGGATCTCCCGCGAGATGATCCTCTTCTGGATCTCGGACGTGCCGTCCGCCACCAGGTAGGCCATCACGTCGCGGAACCGCTGCTGCAGGGGGAACTCCGCGGAGTAGCCGAGGTTGCCGTGGATCTTCATCGCGGCCTCGATGGCGTCCTTGGCGACGACCGGTGGCCACCACTTGCTCATCGACGCGAGCGAGGTGTGCGGCTTCCCCTCCGCGCGCAGCCAGAGCGCGCGGTAGCACAGCCACCGGGCCGCCTCGAGGTACGTCGCGTGCTCGGCGAGCGGGAAGGACACGCCCTGGTACTCACCGATCGGCCTGCCGAACGTCTCCCGCTGGTTCGCGTACGTGGCCGCCTCGTCGAGGCTGGCCCGGGCGGCACCGAGGCACATCAGGCCGAGTGCGGCCCGACTGAAGTCGAAGTGATCCATGACCGTGTGGAAGCCTCGGCCGAGCTCGCCGATGAGGTGCTCGGTGGGCACGTGCACCTCGTCCATGTGGATCGAGCCCCAGCCGAGCGGGAGGCAACCCATGCCCGGCATCGGGCTGACCGTGACCCCGGGCGCGTCGAGCGACACCAGGAAACAGCTGACCCCCTTCGACCGGCTGGAGCCGGGCTCGCGCGCGTAGACCAGGGCTGCGGAGGCGTTGCACGCCCAGGTGATCGCCGTCTTCTCGCCGCTCAGCAGCCAGCCGTCGTCGATCGGTCGGGCGACCGTCGCGAGCGCACTCGCGTCCGAGCCGGACCCGGGCTCCGTCAGGGCGATCGCGACCGTCTCCCGGCCCTCGATCATCGCCGGTAGGTAGCGCTCCCGGACCTCCTTGGTGCCGTGCACCAACTGTGACGCGATGAGGCCGATCTGCACCGGCGCCGAGGCGAGGTTGACGTCGCCGTAGGCCAGCGTCTCGGTGGCCAGACCGAGCAGGACCGGGTCCTCGTCGCCGGTGCCGCCGTACTCCTCGGGGAGCCCGATCCCGAGCACGCCCAGCTCGCCGAGCTTGCGGAAGACCTCGAACGGGAACTCCGTCGATGCCGCGCGCTCCCGGTAGTTCGGCAGGAGTTCCTTACGTGCGAAGTCGGCGAGCGTGGCTCGGAACTCCTCGTGCTCCTCGTCGAACGCGAACGAGACCATCAGGCCGTCACCTCCAGGACGCCGGCGGGCACGGGTCGGCCGCACGCCGCCTCGTACTCCGCCACGATGCGGTCCGCGACCTCGGCCACGGGTGCCGCGCTGTCGATCTCCCCGACGCCCTGACCGGCGCCGAAGATGTCCTTCCAGGGCTTGTGCTCGCCGTGGACGTCCGAGAAGTCGATGGTCCCGGCAGACGCCAGCTTCTCCTCGTCGAAGCCGACCGCCTTCAGGCTCTCGGTCAGCCAGCTGCAGAGGACGCCCGTCACCGCGGCGGTCGCGGTCACGTCGCCCACCCGCGCCCGGACCAGCATGTCCCGGTAGGCCTCGTTCACCAGCGTCTCGCGGCACGCGATGAACCGCGTGCCCATGTAGGCGTAGTCGGCGCCGAGGACTTCGACGGCGCGGACCGCCCGCCCGGTCGAGACGGCACCGCCGACCACGATCGTGCCGTCGTAGAAGCGGCGGACCTCGTCGACGAAGGCGAACGGGGACAGGCGGCCGGTGTGCCCACCCGCTCCATGGCAGACGAGGACGAGTCCGTCCGCGCCTGCGTCGGCGGCCTTGCGCGCGTGCTCGACCGACATCACGTCGGCGAAGACGGCGCCGCCGTAGCCGTGGATCTCATCGAGCACACGCTTCGGCGAGCCGAGTGCAGTGACCACGACGTCCGGGCGGTACTCCTGCATCAGCTCGAGCTCGGCTGCGAACCGGTCGTAGCTCTTGTGAACGATCATGCTCACGGCCCACGACGGGGCGGTCAGGTCCGCCACCCCGTCGCGGATCGCGTCGAGCCAGCGGACGAGATCCTCGAACGTCCGAGCGTTCTGGGTCGGGAAGGACCCGACCAGTCCGCCCCGGCACGACTCCACGACCAGGTCGGGGCCGGAGACGAGGAACATCGGGGCGACGATGACCGGCGCGCGCAGCGCCTCCTTCGTGGCCCCGTCGGTGAGTGGTCTGCGCGGGGTCGCGGCAGCGTCGACGGTCGAACCCATAGGCTGACTGTACAGCTGTCCGGACAGCTGTCCTAGTATTTTCCCGAGTGGGTTAACCCGCGGCGCGGAGTGCCACGCAGAGCGCCTTCGCCTCGACACAGAGCACCTCGCCGTCGTGCAGCGTCGCGCGCAGGAACCGCTTGCGTCCCTCCTCTCGCTCGAACCAGGCGTCGACTTGGAGATCGCGGTCGACGAGAGTGGCGCTGCGGTAGTCGAGCTGCAGGGAGGCGGTCAGCGAACGCGACCGCCCCGACACGGCGAGGTAACCCAGCACCTCCTCCAGGAAGAGGGCGATGGCGCCCCCGTGCGTGGTGCCGTCGCTTCCGTGGTGGTAGCGGCCGAACCGCACGGTGCCGCCGACCCGGTGATCGTCGGCACGGTCGACGCGGAACACCGGGACGAGCGCCTGGCCGCGGCCGGGGATCCCGACGAGCCTGCCGGTGACCTGGTCCGAGGTCGGGGCGGCCTGCTCGGCGAACCAGTCGGCGAGTGCGGACAGGTCGTCGGTGGCGGCGTCGACGAGTTCGGGATCGGGGGTCGCCGCGGCCATCGCGTCGAGGAGGCGTCGCAGCTGGACGGTCATCCGCTCGAAGCCGGCGGCGTCCTGGTCGGAGTTGACGGTGGGCGTCGCGGAGTGGTCGGTCATAGCCACGTGCTCAGACGTAGTAGCGGACGAGCCACTCGGCCACGACGGCAGGCCGTTCGGATCCCTCCAGTTCGACCACGAACGCGGTCGCGAGCTGCACGCCGCCGTCCTTGGTGTCCTCTGCGGCGACGAGTTCGGCCGACGCACGGACCCGACTGCCGACGGGGACCGGCGCGGTGAAACGCACCTTGTTCAGTCCGTAGTTGATGCCCATCCGTTTCTTCTCGATGTGGTACGTCGAAGCCGCCAGCACCGGCAGCAGGGACAGGGTGAGGAAGCCGTGCGCAATGGTGGTGCCGAAGGGGCCCTCCGCCGCGCGGTCGGCGTCCACGTGGATCCACTGGTGGTCCCCGGTGGCGTCCGCGAAGAGGTCGATGTGGCTTTGCTCGACGGTCAGCCACTCGGAGGTCCCGAGCTTCTCGCCCACCAGGGCACGGATCTCGTCGAGGTCGTTGAAGACGCGCATGGAGGCAGCCTTGTCGGTCGTCGTCGGAGGGGTTGTTGCAGTTCGCGCCATGCATGGCCACGCGCGAGAACCGGCCGCCCGCGAGGAGCGAGCGGCCGGCATTCTCGGCACGACGTGGGTGATCAGGGCTCGAGCTCGCCCACGCGGGAGCCGCCGACCTCGGTGAACCACATCGAGCCGCCGGGCTCACACGGGGCGAACTGTGGCTCGGTCGAGGGCTCCTTCTCGCTGGCGATGTCGTCCGGCGCGCTGACCAGCGACGGGATCGGGCGGGTGATCTCCTCTCCTTGTTGTCCGGGTCGATCAAGCCGTTCTCCTCGTCCCCGCGGCCGTAGAGCGTTGCGAGATCTGGATAGGACTTACCCCGGGCCATGCTGCCCCGTGTCGCTCGGTGCATGGCGGTGCCTCGGCGGCGACGAGCTCGGCCGTGGCCCGGACCCGGCTCCCGGCGGGGACGGGCGCGGTTAAGCGGATCTTGGTCGGGCCGTAGTTGATCCCCATCCGCTTCTTCCCGACCTCGTAGGTCGAGGCGGCGAGCACGGGCAGCAGCGACAGGGTCAGGAACCCGTGCACGATGGTCGTCCCAAACTGCCCCTCCGCCGCACGGGCGGGGTCGACGTTGATCCACTGGTGGTCACCGGTGGTCTCGGCGAACAGGTCGATGTGGCTCTGTTCGACGGTCAGCCACTCGGACGTGCCGAGCTTCTCGCCCACGAGGGCGCGGATCTCACCGAGGTCGGTGAGGGCGCGCTGGCCGTGAGGGATGCGCGACCCCGGGTGATCGCGGTTGTCGCACTTCGCACGAGTGCGCGGGCGCGACCGCCCGATGTCAGATCAGACGAGGCTGGACAGTCGCTTCAGCGACACCCAGCGGTGCTCGCGACAGAGCTCGACCAGGCGCTCGTTGTCGTGCTCGGCCCAGGCCTCGATCTGGTTGTCGTGCGCAGCTCCCATCATCTCCGCGCGCTCGGCCCAGATGCCGATACCCATGACCATGTAGGACATCGACATGTCCCACCACCGGTCGAGCTCGCGCACGAGGAGCTGCTGGTCGGAGGCGTTGAAGATCTGGAAGTGGAAGTCCCGGTTGAGGCGCATCGCCTCCGCCACGGACACGTCCGGGTTCTTGATCTTCTCGTTCACCGTGCGGAGGGCCCTCAGCTGCTTGGCCGTGGGCTCGGGCAGGGTCCGCAGGACCTGGCTCTCGATGAGGTCCCGCAGCGTGTACATCTGCGTCATCTCGGCGAGGTTGAAGCGGGTCACCGAGTAACCGCGGTTCGGGCTGTAGGAGATCAGCCCGTCCTGGCTGAGCGCGCGCAGCGCCTCGCGCATCGGGCCTCGGCTCAGCCCGATGCGCTCGGCCAGGTCGTCCTGGATCAGCTGCTGGCCCGGGAGCAGCACGCGGGTGAGGATCAGGTCGCGGATCGCGTCCGTCGCCCGCTCCACGGCGCCGCCGCGGCGCGCAGGGGTGCCTGCGGCGGCCTTGGTCGCGGCTCTCGCTGGTGACACGGGCGGCCAACCTCCTTGGAGACGATCCTGGCTCCGACAGTCTAGCCGCTCACGACGGTGCAGGGTCGGGTGAAGGCTATGGCGGCGGGATAATTGGAGCCAAAATAGTTGACTATCAACCGTGCGGCTGCTGAGGTGGGAGGGTCTCGACGACCGCGCCGCGGGCGTCGGGACGCGCGGGTCGCCGAGATGACCGACCCGCTCCACGACTCGCAGAGGAGACAGCAATGACCGCTGACCCCCGGCGCATGCGCTTCGGCGTGTTCCTCGGCCCCTACCACCGCATCGGGGTGAACCCCACGCTCGCGATGCAGCGGGACCTCGAGCTCGCCGCGCACCTGGACGGGCTCGGCTTCGACGAGATCTGGTTCGGCGAGCACCACTCCGGCGGGGTGGAGACCATCGCCTCCCCCGAGGTGATGATCGCCGCGGCGGCCCAGCGCACCACGTCGATCCGGCTTGGCACCGGGGTGTCGTCGCTTCCGTACCACCAGCCGTTCATCCTCGCCGACCGGATCGTGCAGCTGGACCACCTGACCCGCGGGCGGATGATGTTCGGGGTGGGGCCGGGTCAGCTGCTCGAGGACGCCACGATGATCGGCATCGAGCCCTCGACGCAGCGCGGCCGCATGGAGGAGGCGCTGGAGGTCATCCTCCGGCTCTTCCAGGGTGGGACGGTCACCGCCAAGACCGACTGGTTCACCCTGCAGGACGCGGTGCTGCAGCTCCCGCGCTACTCCGACTTCGAGATCGCTGTCACCGCCGCGGTGTCCGCGACGGGCCCGGCGCTGGCCGGGCGCTTCGGGACCAGCCTTCTGTCGCTGGCCGCGACGGACCCCGTCGGGATCGAGCGACTCGCGGGCCACTGGGAGATCGTGCAGGCCGAGGCCGCGCAACACGGGCACGTCCCCACCCGCGAGAACTGGCGGCTGCTCGGCCCGATGCACGTCGCGGAGACCCTGGAGCAGGCGAAGCGGGACGTCGCCTACGGCATGCCCTGGTTGCTGAACTATCTGGCCCACATCACGCCCACCTCCCTCGGGCGCTTCGACACCGTCGACGAGTTGGTCGACGTGCTCAACGAGTCCGGCCGCGGCGTCGTGGGCACGCCGGACATGGCCGTGGCGCAGCTCGAGCGGCTCCACGAGAAGTCCGGCGGCTTCGGCACGTACCTCTTCCAAGGCTCCGACTACGCCCGGTGGCCCGCGACGCTGCGCAGCTACGAGCTGTTCGCCGAGGAGGTCATGCCCCAGCTGAACGGTCAGCTCGAACCGCTCGAGGCCAGCGTCGGTCGGGTCCTGGCCAGCGGCACGGCCGGCGCCGACACCACGGCGCGGTCGCAGGCCGAGGCGACCGCCCGCTACCACGAGCGCCGCGGCGGGCAGCCGTGACGGGCCGACCGGGCGGGGCCGACGGGGCCGAACGCGCCGAGTGGCGGGACGGGTGGCCTGTGGTCCTCGCCGCCGCGCTCGCCTACGGCGGGGGACCGGTCCTCCTGCTCACCACGGCCAGCGTCTTCGTGCGGCCGACGGCCGAGGCCACGGGCTGGAGCACCAGCCAGGTCCTCATCTCGCCCCTGCTCACCACCCTCTTCGCCGCGCTCAGCCCGGTCGCGGGCCGGCTGGCGGACCGCTTCGGCGCCCGCCGGGTCGTGGCACCGGGCCTCGTCCTCTATGCGGCCGTCCTGGTGGTCTTCGCGGTCACCCCGGTCAACCTGGCCGCCTACTACGGCATGGCCGTGCTGATGGGCGTGTTCGGTGCCGTCGGGTACCTGGTCCCGATCAACCGCGCCGTCGCGACCTGGTTCGACAAGGGCGCGGGCAAGGCATTCGGCCTGGTCGGCGCGGGCGGCGCGGCCGCGCCGCTGCTCGGTGTGCCGCTCGTCGCCGTGGTCGTCTACACCTTCGGCTGGAAGGCGGGCTACCTGCTGCTCGCCGGGTTCGTCCTGGTCGTGGCGCTGCCCGCCGTGCTGATCGGGCTCCGGTCCCGTCCGGTGGCCGCCGACGTCGTGGCCTCCCCGGGGGCGGGTGCCCGCGGCGGCACCGGGGTGCGGGCGGTCCTGTGCTCCTACCGGTTCTGGATCTTCGCGCTCAGCTCATTGCTGGCCTACGGCACCACGCAGGGCTTCCTCGCCAACATGCAGCCGATCATGCTCGACGGCGGCTTCGACGTGGCCCTTGCGACGACGGCGACGACCTTGATCACGGTGGGCGTCATCGTCGGCAGGCTCGGCACGGGCGCCCTGCTCGACGCGGTCCTGCGCTATCCGGTCGCGATCGGCACCTTCACCCTGTCCGCTCTGGGGGCGGTGGGGCTCGCCAACGCTGCGCTCCTGCCGGCCGTGGTGGTCATCGTGGCCGCGATGCTGGTGGCCGTCAGCCAGGGTGCGGAGGGCGACATCATCGCCTACTTCATGCTCCGCGACCACGGGCGCGCGCATTTCGGCACCCTGTTCGCCGCCGTCTACGTGGTCAACGCGATCGGCGGGTTCGGCGGGCCGTACCTGTTCAGCCTCCTGCGGGACGCGAGCGGCAGCTACGTCTCCGCCGTCTCGCTCGGGGCGGTACTCTTCGCCGTCGCGGCCGGTCTCATGGGGCTGTACTGGGCGACCGCTACCCGGCGGCGAACCGCGACCCCGGCCGTGGTCGGCTGACTCCCACGACGAACGAGCCCGCACGCCCGAAGGCGTGCGGGCTCGTCGTCGTGCAGGGTCAGTAGCTCCGCGGCAGGCCGAGGTCGCGCTCGGCCACGAAGTTCAGCACCATCTGGTTGTTGATCGGGGCGATCCGCTGGAGCCGCGACTCGATCCAGTGCCGGCCGATGTTGTACTCGCGGGCGAAGGAGTAGCCGCCGAAGACCTGCATGGCGTCGTCGGACGCGGCGAAGGCGGCCTCCGTCGTCAGGTACTTCGCGGCGTTCGCCAGGCTGCCGATGGCCCCCGCGCCCTTGAGCTCGTACTCGGTGGCGGCCCGGTTGAGGACCTCGGCCGCGCCGAGCAGGTTCAGGTAGCCCCGGGCCAGCGGGTGCGCGACGGCCTGGTTCCGACCGATCTGGCGGCCGAACACCTGCCGCTCCGTGGCGTAGCGGGTCGCGTTCTCGATCGCCCACCGGCCCATCCCGAGGGCTACCGCGGACAGGATCAGCCGCTCGCCGTTGAGGCTGTGCAGGAGGTGGTAGAAGCCCTGGCCGACTTCGCCGACGACCTCGTCGTGCCGCACGTGGTGGTCGGAGATGAACAGCTCGGCCGACGGCACCGCGTTGCGACCGATCTTGGGGATCGGCTTGATGTCGATCGTCGGGACCTGCAGGTCGGTAAGGAACAGGGTCAGGCCGTCGCCCTTGCGCCCGCCGGGCTCGGGACGCGAGGTCCGGACCAGCATCATGATCTTGTGGCCCTCGAGGGCGCCGGAGTTCCAGACCTTGGTGCCGGTCACGCTCCACCCGCCGTCGACCGGGGTGGCTGTCGTCGTGATCTTCGTAGTGTCGGTGCCCGCATCGGGCTCGGTGACCCCGAAGGTCACGAACAGCTCGCCGGAGGCGATGCGCGGCAGGAACGCGCGCTTCTGCTCCTCGGTGCCGAAGGCCAGCAGGGTCGGGACGCACAGCAGCGGGATCTGCACGCTGCTGGAGGCGTTGTTGCCCCCGCCGCTCGAGGTGACCTCCTCCATGACGGCGAGCAGGTCGCCCATCGTGCCGCCCCCGCCGCCGTACTCCTCGGGGATGATGATCCCCTTGAAGCCCGCGTCCGCGAAGGCCTGCGTGAACTCGCGGGGGAACGTCGAGGTCCGGTCGTGCTCGTCCCAGTAGTCGGGGCCGAACTGGGCACACATCTTGCGGACCGCCTGCCGGAGGTCGGCGCGGTCCTGCTGGTGGGGGTAGGGGCGAATCGTCATCGTGCTTCCTTCCGAGGGGTGGCGTGGAGGGGGCGGTGTCGACCGAGGGGGACGCAGGGGCTCACTTGCCGGTCCAGACCGGTGCGCGCTTCTCGGCGAAGGCCCGCGGGCCCTCCTGCGCGTCGTTGCTCGTGTAGACCCGCTCGTAGGCGATGTCCGCGCACCGCTCGGCCTGCGTGGTGCCCATCTCCGTGCAGAGCCCGACGAGGGTCTTCGCCGCCCGGACGCTCAGCGGGGCGGCGGCCGCGATGCGTTGCGCGAGGTCGACGGCGGCCTCGAGGAGGGACTCGGCGGGCACGACGGCGTTGACCAGACCGACCTCGTACGCCCGCCGCGCACCGATCGGCTCCCCGGTCAGCAGCAGCTCCGCCATGATCCGCTTGGGCACGATGTCGATCAAGGGCGCCGCCCACGGGGCACCCCGGCCGCGCAGCACCTCGGTGATGGCGAAGCGGGCCTGCTCGGACGCCACCGCCAGGTCGCAGTCCTGCACCAGGCGGAAGCCGCCCGCCAGGGCGGGGCCGTTGACGGCGGCCACGACCGGCTTGGAGACCGAGCCCCTGCTGCTGATCATGATGTCGGAGTCCGGCGGGGGGACCCGCATAGCGGACTCGGCCATCTCCTTGAGGTCGCCCCCGGCGGAGAAGACGGGGCCGTCGCCGGTGAGAACCGCGCAGCGCAGCTCGGGGTCGGCCTCGAACTCGTCGAAGGCCTCGCGCAGGCCCTGCCGCATGACCCGGCCCAGGGCGTTGCGCCGCTCGGGGCGGTTCATCGTGACGACGAGGACGTGGCCGCGCCGCTCGGAGAGCACGATCCGCTTCTTGAGCCGTTGTTCCTCGTCGGTGAGGTCGATGTGGACCACCGGTGGATCCCTTCTCCTGGGATGCGATGTGCGTGGTGCGGGGCTCGCGGCCCCATTCCGCACAGTAACAGCTTGGCGCCAAGATTGGAGACACTTGCACCAACGACTTGACAGGTGCCACAGCGCAGCCAGAATTGGCTGCAATACTGCCGGAGCACCTCGACGAGGAGGAGATGTGGGCGCAGAGCAGGGACTCGTCGCCGTCGTCACGGGAGCGGGCGGGGGGATCGGATCCCGGACCGCCGAGCTGTTCGCGGGTCGCGGGGCGCGCGTCATCGTCGCGGACATCGCCCCGGAGGCGGGCGAGCGGACCGTCGAGGCGATCATCGCCGCCGGCGGGCAGGCCTTCTACCAGCCGCTCGACGTGCGCCGGCCGGAGTCCTTCGCAGCCCTCGCCGAGGCGGCGGTCGAGCGCTACGGACGGATCGACGTCCTGCACAACAACGCCGCGGCCACCCACCTCTACGAGGGGGACAGCCACGCGGTCGAGATCGACCCGGAGCTCTGGGACCGCATCTTCGAGATCAACCTGCGCGGGGTCATGCTCGGCTGCAAGTACGTGCTGCCGCAGATGGTGCGCCAGGGCGGCGGCTCGATCGTCAACATGTCCTCGACGCGAGCGGCGGGAGGCGCGCTGGGTCTCGCGGCCTACGGCGCGTCCAAGGCGGGGGTCGAGGCGCTGACCCGCTACGTGGCCACCGCCTACGGTCGACACGGCGTGCGGTGCAACGCGGTCCGGCCCGGCCTGATCCGTACCGCCCAATCCGCGGCCTTGCACGACGACGGCGGCGAGGGCCTGGGCCGGGTGCTCAAGCACGTCCTGCTGCCCTACGCTGGGACCCCGGACGACATCGCCGAGCTGGTGTACTTCCTCGGCACCCCGGCCTCGCGCTACATCACCGCGCAGACGATCCCGGTCGACGGCGGGATGCTCGCCCACCAGCCCTTCCACGCCGACGAGCTGGCCGCCTCACTCGGCTGACCAGGTCCGCGGCCCGGCGCCCGGTGGTGTCGTGCGTGCGCCCCGGTCCTTCGGCGGACGGGCCGGGGCGGCGGCTGGTCAGGGAGACGCCTGTGGGGTCATCGCCGCGCTCGTGGCCGGCGCCTTCCTCGGCATCCCCCGGTCGCGCAGGACCGGGTCGTGCTCGCCTCCGCCCGGGCGCACTTCAGGCACCCGCTGGCAGGGGGTCTGCGCGGGATGGAGGTGACCGTGCGGGCGATGACGACCCTCGTGCGCCGTCGGCCAGCACGTCGAGGTCGATGGACGAGATCAACGATGATCTCGCTGTCACGGACGTCGTGTTGGTCATCGGGGCGAACGACACGGTCAACCCGGCCGCCTCGGAGGACCCGGGCTCGCCGATTGCGGGGATGCAGGTGTTGCGGGTGTGGGAGGCCAAGGACGTGATCGTGTTCAGCGGTCCATGGCCACCGGGTACGCGGGGTGCAGAACCCGCTATTCTTCCGGGACAACACCCAGATGCTCTTCGGCGACGCCAAGGAACGCATCCCAGGACATCCTCGCCGCGCTCCCGGTCCGGGCCTGAGCCGGCGTCAGGCCGCGGGGGCGCCGACCCGCGGCTGGGCGCCGAGCCGGGTCAGCGCCACGGTGCACACCCCGGCCAGGAGCAGGAGCAGGCTCATCAGCACCCCGAGCCACGTGGTGCCGATGGCCTCGTAGACCAGCGCGGCGAGGAACGGGGCGAACCCCCCGACGGTGTTGCCGAGCTGGAAGCCGAGTGAGATCCCCGAGTAGCCCACCCGGCTGTCGAAGGACTCGGCGAACATCGACGGGATCGGCCCCTGCGCGATCGAGTAGCCGATGCCGTAGGGCAGGACGTATGCGAGCACGACCAGGACGGGCTCGCCGGTCGTGAGCGCGGGGAAGAACGCCAGGCTCAGGGCCGCCCAGACCACCACGCCCGTCACGACGAGCCGCCGCCGGCCGTACCGGTCGGACAACGCCCCGGACAGCGGCACCACCACGAGCTGGATGCCGTTGCTGACCAGGATCCCGGTGAGCACCAGCCAGTGGGCGACCCCGATCCGCGCGGTGAAGCTGACGCTGTAGGTCAGGTTGAGGTAGGTCGCCACCGAGATCCCCGCCATCAGGACCGTCGCGAGCAGGACCTGCCACGGGTAGCGGCGCAGGACGTCGAGGAGGGGCAGCCGGGGCAGCTCGTCGGCCTCCCGGTTCTCGACGAACTCGGGGCTCTCGGCGATCTTCCAGCGGATGACGAGGCCGACGACCACCAGCACGGCGCCGACCCAGAACGGGATCCGCCAGCCCCACGAGAGCAGTTGCTCCTCCGGCAGCAGGGCCACGAGCAGGAACGCGAGGTTGCCCAGCAGCGACCCGACGGACAGACCCGTCTGCGGCAGGCTGGAGTAGAAGCCGCGTCGCCCGGGCGGGACGTGCTCGAAGGACATGAGCACGGCCCCGCCCCACTCGCCGCCGTAGGCGAGCCCCTGCAACAGCCGGAGCACAACCAGCAGCATCGGCGCCCAGAAGCCGATGGTCGCGAACCCGGGGAGGCAGCCGATCAGGACGGTCGCCCCACCCATCAGCAGCAGGGTCGCGACGAGTACTCGCTTGCGGCCGATGCGGTCGCCCAGGTGCCCGAAGACAATGCCGCCGAGCGGGCGCGCGACGAAACCGACGCCGAAGGTCGCGAAGGACGACAGCAGGCCGATCGTCGGGCTCACGATGGGGAAGAAGACGTGGCCGAACACCAGTGCCGAGGCCAGGCCGTAGATGGTGAAGTCGTAGAACTCCATGGTCGTGCCGGCCACGCTCGCGAACGCGACGCGGCGGGCCGAGACCGTGGTGGGCGCGGCGTGTCCGCCGTGCACCGTGGGTTCACCGGTCATCGGTGCGACTCCCTCGTCGGAGGATCCGGGTTCTGGTGGGTCACCGCTGGTGGAGTCCGGCGAGGGTGTGCCTCGCCTCCCGCACCACGCGCTCGACGACGTCGGCGGCCCGCTCGCGGCGGTCGAGGAGCCCGGCGATCTGGCCCGCCGGGATGGGACCCCGGTCGACGTCGCCGTCGACCCGGACGGCCACCGCGAGGGGTTCGTTGCGCTCCCACTGCTCGGGGAACGCGCCGATCTCCTCGGGGTGCGTCCGGTAGTGCTCGGTGAAGGCGTTGCGGACCATGCGCGCGGGCTTGCCGCTGTGCGCCCGGGTCACCACGGTCGAGGTGTCGGCGGCGGCCAGGACCGCGTCCTTGTAGCGCTCGTGCGCTCGCGCCTCCGCGGAGGCGGCGAAGACCGTGCCGAGGTAGGCACCGGACGCGCCGAGCGCGAGCGCGGCGACCAGCCCGGCGCCGCCGCCGATCCCGCCCGCCGCGACGACGGGCACCCGGGCGATCCGACAGACCTGGGGGAGCAGCGCCATGCTCGCCACCCGGGAGTTGTGCCCGCCCGCCTCCCACCCCTGCGCGACGAGGACGTCGGCGCCCGCCTGCTGCGCCTTCTCCGCGTGGCGGGTCGCGCCGACCGTGCACATCGTGCGCACGCCCGCCGCCCGGCACGCGGCGAACACCTCGGGGTCGGGCACCCCGAGGCCGGCGCCGAGCACAGCCACGCCCTCGTCGATCACCACCGCGACCTTGTCCCGCAGCTCGTCGCCCAGCCGCGCCCCGGCCGCGCTGTCCGGGTCGTGCCGCGGGAAGAGCAGGTTCACCGCGAAGGGGCGCCGGGTGAGGGCCTTGACCTGCCGGATCTCCTCGCGCAGCCCCTCCGGGGACAGGTTCCCGGTGCTGCCGATCACGCCGAGCCCGCCGGCCTCGCTCACGGCCGCGGCGAGCTCCTGGCGGGCGAGGTAGCCCATGCCGGCCTGCACGACCGGGTGCCGGATCCCGAGCAGCGTGGTGAGCCGGGTGGCGAGGACGGAGTCGATCCAGTCCTCGGTGCCGACCAGGGTCGTGACGGAGACGTCGTCCGACATCGGTCACCTGCATCCATCATTGGAGCCCTTCCTGTCACCAAAACGGTTGCACGGCGTCATCGTTACTGTCAACGGCCCCGGTCCGCCGCGAGGGCTTGACGCGTCGGACCCCGCGGTGCGACCGTCTCGGCATGGGCTCCAAGATTGCAGCCAATTCACTTCGCGTCGGACAGTTCTCCGCCTACCACGGCGACCGGGCCGACGGGATGGCCGAGCTGCTCGACACCGGCGTCGACGTCCTCACCGGCGACTACCTCGCCGAGCTGACCATGCTCGTACTCCGCAAGAACCAGCTGCGCGGGGGAGTCGGCTACGCCGCCTCCTTCGTCGACCAGCTCGAGCGGTACCTGCCCCGCATCGCCGAGGGCGGGGTGAAGGTCGTGACCAACGCGGGCGGCCTGGACCCCGTTGGGTGCGCCGAGGCCGTCCGGGCCGCGTGCGCCCGGGCGGGGGTCACCCTGCGGGTCGCGGCCATCACCGGGGACGACCTCCGGGAGGACCTGGGGACGCTCCTCGGGCCGGACGCCGCGCTGCGCAACGTGGACACCGGCGAGGACCTCGTCCTCGCCGACCACGAGATCCTCACCGCCAACGCCTACCTCGGCGCCTGGCCGATCGTCGCCGCGCTGGAGGCCGGGGCCGACATCGTGGTGTGCCCGCGGATGACCGACGCCTCCCTGGTCGTGGGCCCCGCGGCCTGGCGGTTCGGCTGGGCGCGGGACGACTGGGACCGGCTCGCGGGCGCGGTCGTCGCCGGTCACCTCATCGAGTGCTGCGGGCAGGTCACGGGCGGGCAGTTCGCCCTGTTCGACGAGTACCCCGACCTCGGGCTGCCCGGCATGCCGATCGCGGAGATCGCGGCCGACGGGTCGTCGGTGATCACGAAGGCGGCGGACACCGGCGGGGTCGTCGACACCCACACCGTCACCGCCCAGCTCATCTACGAGGTCCGCGGCCGCGAGTACCTCAACCCCGACGTGACGGTCGACCTGGCGTCGGTCGCCCTCGAGCAGGCCGGCCCGGACCGGGTCCTGGTGTCCGGGACGCGGGGACGCGAGCCCGGCGGGCTCACCAAGCTCTCGCTGACCTACGAGGGCGGCTACCGCAACACCCTCACCGTCGGGGTCACGGGCCGCCACGTCGCGCAGAAGGTCGCCTGGCTCCGGCGGGCCGTCGAGCGCGCCGTCGGCGCCCCGGAGGAGTTCGACGCCTTCCGCTGGACGGTGGTCGGCCCGGTCACCGAGACCGACGGCGACCAGGCCCAGTCGACCGCGTGGGTCGTGATCACCGCGCGGGACGCCGACCGGGCCAGGGTCGGGCGAGCGGGCTTCGCGGACCGGATCGTGCAGCTCGGCACCAACAACATCCCCGGCTTCTACCTGACCACGCCGCCGCAGAAGGAGCGGCTCTTCGGGGTCCAGTGGCCCTGTCTGGTGGAGAAGAAGCACGTCCAGCCCCGGGTCCTGGTCGACGGGGCCGACGCGCTGGACGTCGCCTGGGAGTTCTGGGAGCCGGGCGCGGCGCCGGAGCCGATCGTGCCACGGCTGCCCGAGGTGCCGAGCGGCCCGACGACGCGGGTCGCGCTGGGCGACCTTGTCGGGACCCGCTCCGGGGACAAGGGCGGCATCGCGAACCTCGGCGTGTGGGCCCGCACGCCCGAGATCCACGCGTGGATCCGGCGCGAGCTGACCGCCGAGCGGCTCGTCGAGCTCGTGCCCGAGGCGACGGGACTGCGCATCGAGCGGCACGAGTTCCCGAACCTCGGCGCCCTGAACTTCATCCTGGTCGGGTACCTGGAGCAGGGGGTCTCTTCCTGCACCCGGATCGACCCGCAGGCCAAGGGCCTGGGGGAGTACCTCTCCGCCCGCACCGTCGAGGTCCCGCGGGCGCTGGTCCTGGAGCGGCGGCGGTGATCGACTTCGGGCTGGCGGGCACGGTCGTCGCGGTGACCGGCGGGGGCTCCGGCATCGGCCGCTCGATCGCCGAGTTCGCGGGCGCCCACGGCGTCCGGGTCGCGGTGATCGACCGGGACGAGAGCGCCGCGAAGTCGGTCGCTGCGGACCTCCCGGACGCCCGGGCCTACACGCTCGACGTCCGGGACCCGGAGGAGACCGACGCGGTGTTCACCGCGGTCGAGCGGGAGCTCGGTCCGCTGCACGGCGCGGTCACCTGCGCGGGCGTCTCGCTGCCGGGCGTCGCCGACCGGCTGTCGCACGAGCGGTGGAGCACCGTGCTCGACGTCAACCTCACCGGCACGTTCCTCAGCCTTCAGGCCGCGGGCCGCCGGATGCTGCCGCGCGGGGCCGGCGCGCTGGTGGCGGTCGGGTCGGTCGACTCCTTCGGCGGCCACGGCGAACGCGCGAACTACGCCGCCTCCAAGGCGGGCATCGCCGGCGTCGTGCGGAGCATGGCCATCGACTGGGGCCCGCGCGGCGTGCGGGTGAACGCCATCGCCCCCGGCGCCGTCGACACCCCGCTGCTGCGGCGCAACATCCCGGCGGACGTCATCCGCGACACCATGGTCGCCAGGACCCCGCTGGGTCGGCTCTCGACCGGCGCGGACCAGGCCGCCGCCGCGCTGTTCCTGCTCTCGGACGCCGCCGCCTACGTGACCGGCGTGCTGCTGCCCGTCGACGGCGGGACGACCGCGGGCTACTTCACCCACATCGCGCCGGCCGGGGACGGTCCGGCGCCCGACGACGGCGCGGCGCGGAGCCCCGGGCTCCCCGCCGGCCGGTGAGCGGATCCGCCATGACACCGAACGACCGGCCCGCGGGCCCCCTCGCCGGGATCGAGGTCCTCGAGATCGCGGGCCGACCGGCGGGCGCCTACTGCGGGCGGCTGCTGCACCTGTTGGGGGCCACCGTCGTCCGGCCCGCCGTGCCCCTCGTGGCCGACGTCCCGAGCCGGCTCGCCGCCGACCTCGAGGCCGTGCTGCACGAGGGGAAGCGCACCGAGGCGGACCGCGCGGAGCTCGCGGCGGTCGCACGCCGGTGTGCGCTGGTCGTCGTGGACTCCCGCGAGGAGGACGCGGTCGACGGCGCCCTGACGCGGCTGACCGCCGACCTGCTCGGGGACGTGCCCGACGCGACCCCGCTGGTCGACGTGACCGGCCTGCGCACCGGGGTGGCGGACGGGACGGTCCTGCCCTCGGCGCCGATCGTCGCCGCCGCTGCGTCGGGCATGGCCTGGGGCATCGGCGCGCCCGGCGAGCCGCCGCTGACCCTCCCCTTCGACCTGCCGGACTTCCTCACCGGGACCGAGGCCGCCGCCGCGGCGGCGCTGGCCCTGCTGCTCGCGGAGGGGAGCTCGGCGGCGGGGTCGCGCTGGGACGTCAGCACCACCGACGTCCTGTCCTACTTCGTGGGGCAGATCGGGTCCAACTTCCTGCCCTACGAGCGGCCGTGGAAGCGGGACGGCGCGCGGGCCACCATGTCCGGCGGCTCGTACCCGGGCCAGATGTTCCCCTGCCGGGACGGCTGGGTGTCGATCATGTGCCGGACCCAGCGCGAGTACCGGGCCCTGCGGGACGCGCTCGGCGACCCCGACTGGGCGAAGCGCCCGGGGTACGACGACTCACGGGTGGTCGCGCGCCTGCACGCGGACGAGGTCGACGGCTACGTCAACGCCTGGACCCGCGCCCGCACCCGGGACGAGGTGTTCGCCGCCGGTCGGGAACACGGGTTCCCGGTCGCCCCGGTGAACACCGTGGCCGAGGCGCTCGACGAGGAGCAGTTCGCCCACCGCGGCTTCTTCACGACCGACGCGCGGGGGCGTCGCCGAGCCCGCGCCCCGTTCCGCCTGTACGCGGCACCGGAGGCGGGCGGCAGGCGATCGGGCCGGCCCGCGGCCGACGCCGACACCAAGCGGCCGCTGGCCGGTCTGCGGGTGCTCGACCTGTCCTGGGTCTGGTCCGGCCCGATGGTCACCGCCGCGCTGCGCGACCTCGGCGCGGAGGTGCTCAAGATCGAGCACCGGGAGCGCGCGGACCCGGCCCGCCTGCGGGGCAGGGCGCTGCGCGACGGGCGGCCGGTCGAGGGGCCCGAGCTCGAGGTCACGCCGTACTTCAACCAGATGAACCACGGCAAGCGCAGCGTCGCCGTCGACATGGGCGCACCCGACGGCGCGGCGCTGATCGGGCGGCTCGCCGAGCACGTCGACGTCGTCGTGGAGAACATGCGGCCGGGCGCGCTGACCCGCAAGGGCCTGGACTACGCGTCCCTGCGGGCGCGCAACCCCGGGCTGGTGATGGTGTCGATGTCCCTGCTCGGGCAGACCGGTCCGCTGAGCGGGATCCGCGGCTATGCCCCGGTGATGTCCGGCCTGGCCGGGCTCGACTCGCTGGTGGGGTACGACGCCGGGCACCTGATCGGCACCTACAATCCCGCGCTGGGGGACCCCAACGGTGCGGGCCACGCGCTGGCCGCGCTGCTAGCGGCGCTGGTGGGGCGGCGGCGGACGGGCCGCGGCTGCTACGTCGACCTCTCGCAGGTCGAGGCGTTGCTGAGCATCATGGCGGAGCCGATCCTGCGTTGGGAGACCGACCACGAACTGCCCGTCCCCGCCAACGGCCACGCCCGCTTCCACCCCTATGGGACCTTCGCCTGCCGGGCGGAGGACACCTGGGTCTCGCTGGCGGTCCGGACGGACCGCGAACGCGCCGCCCTGGCCGAGCTGCTCGGGGTGCCCCCGGGCACGGCGGGCCTCGACGCGGCGGTCGCCGCCTGGGCCGCGGCACGGACGGACCACGAGGCGGCCGCGGCGCTGACCGCGGTGGGCCTCCCGGCGAGCGCGGTGGCCGGCTACGACACGGCGCTGTTCGGCCCGCGGGCCGCGGATCGCGGGGTGGCCACGCCCACCGAGCATCCGTGGCTGGGCGAGCAGGCCGTGGTGACGGTGCCGTGGAAGGTCGACGAGCACGGGTTCCCCGCGTCGGCGGCCGGGCCGCTGCTCGGGGCCGACACCGACGACGTCCTGATGGAGGTCCTGGGGCTGACCCAGGAGGAGATCGCCGACCTCCGCCGCCGCCGGGTGATCGAGTGAGGTGCACATGAGCACGGTGGCGCTGCCCGCGGGCCCGACGATCGCGTTCGACGACGTGGGGGAGGGCCACCCGGCCATCGTCTTCAGCCACGGCCTGTTCATGGACCGGGAGATGTTCGCGCCCCAGGTCGCCGCGCTGTCGGCGCGCCACCGGTGCGTCACGTGGGACGCCCGCGGACACGGGGACTCGGTGTCCTCCGGGCCGTTCACCTACTGGGAGTCCGCCCGGGACCTGCTGCGGCTCCTCGACGCGCTGGGCCTGGACCGGGTCGTGCACGTCGGGATGAGCCAGGGCGGGCTGCTCGCGCAGCGGGCGGCCCTGCTGGCCCCGGACCGGTTCGCGGGCCTGGTCCTCCTCGACACCCAGGCGGGACGTCTGGTGGGTGACGGCGCCCGGACCTTCGAGGCGCTGACCGAGCGGTGGGCGAGGTCCGGGCCGGACGAGCCGACCCTGGACTGGCTAGGGACGCTGATCCTGGGGACGGGCGTGGACGCCGAGCCGTGGAAGGCGAAGTGGCGCGCGCTGGACCGCTCCCGGCCGCGGGACGCCGTCCGCGCCCTCGTCGACCGCGAGGACCTGCACGACCGGCTCGGCGAGATCACCCCGCCGGTGCTGGTGGTGCACGGGACCGAGGACGCCTCCGCGCCGGTCGCGCGGGCCGAGGCGCTGGCCGCTGGGGTGGCCGACTGCCGCGGCCTCGTGCTCGTCGACGGCGCACCGCACGCGGCCAACCTGAGCCACCCCGCGCAGGTGACCGCCGCGATCGCGGCGTTCGTCGAGCAGGTGACGGCGCCGTGAGCGACCCCGCTGTGCGGCTCGGCGTGCTCCTGCCCACGCGGGAGCACGCCGAGGACGGCCGGGCCCGGGACGTGGTCGCCGTCGCGGCGGCCGCCGAGCGGGCCGGCGCGGACTCGGTCTGGGTCGGGGACTCGCTGTTCGCCCGGCCGCGCCTGGACCCGCTGACCCTGCTGGCGGCGGTGGCCACCGCGACCTCGACCGCGACCCTCGGCACCGCCGTGCTCGTCGCGCCCCAGTGGAACCCGCTCCTGCTCGCCCGCGCGGCCGCGACGGTGGACGTGCTCTCGGGCGGGCGGCTGGTGCTGGGCCTCGGCCCGGGGCCGGACTACGGGCCCGCACGCAAGGAGTTCGCCGCCCTCGGCGTGCCCCACCGCGACCGGATGGGCCGGCTGGCCGAGGTCGTCGAGGTCTGCCGGGCGCTGTGGGGTCGGGGCCCGGTCGGCGTCGACGGCCGCCGCTGGAGCTTCCGTAACGTCGACCTGCACCCGAAGCCTGCCGCGCCGGGCGGACCGCCGGTCTGGTGGGGGGTGCGGGGCCCGCGGGGGCTGGCGCTGGCGGGCGGGCGCGGCGACGGGTGGCTCCCCACCGGTCGCGGCCCCGACCACTACGCGGAGGGGCTCGCCGCCGTGCACGCCGCCGCCACGGGCCCGGTGGCCGCGGCGGTCTACCTGACCGTGGCGGTCGACGACGACGCCGACGCCGCAGTGGACCGGATGCGGGAGTCGCAGACGGCGTACTACCGCGCGCCGTGGCCCGCCGTGCGGGAGCTGGAGGACCACTGCGCGGGGACGGCCGAGACCGTCGCCGCGCACGTCGCGGCGTACGTACGGGCGGGCGCCGAGCACGTGGTGCTGCGCTTCGCGGGCGGCGACCCCGTGGCCCAGTTCGCCCGGTTGCGCGCCGCCGTGCGGCGGGACGCCGCACGGCGCTCGTTCCGGAGCGGACGCTTCGTCGGCGGGGTCCCGCTGGAGTCTTGACAGGGCGGGAGCGGGCTGGAATCTTTGGCTCCAATTTCGGCGCCACATACCGCTGCACCCACCCGGCCCGGCCCCCCGACGTCGAGGGGTCGAGGAGGAACGAACGGTGCGCCCTCCGTCACCAGGGCGCGACTCCCACGACAGACATCGAGGTTTGCCATGATCAAGGAGATCCGGCGCGCGATCGCGGGCCACACCGCCGAGGGCAAGTCGACCTTCGTCGACGCCGGGGTGGTGCCGCCGGTCACCGCGGACCTGTACCCGGGAGCCATGTACTGGCTGGTCTGGGGCACCGAGGACGGCGAGCTGACCGTCGGTCGCAACGACGAGCCCGTCCAGAAGCCCTTCTTCCCCGGGCCCGGCGGGACCCGGCTGATCGCGGTGCGCTTCGCCGCGCACGAGGCCGCGGGCCAGGGCGCGGGCGGCGACACGGACCCGGAGACGCTCGAGGCCATGCGCAAGGACGCCGAGGAGAAGTTCCCGGGCCTGTTCGACAAGCACGCCGCTGACCCGGAGAACGCCGCCTTCCACACGACCGACACCGTCGACTACGGCTTCGTGGTCGAGGGGGAGATCTGCCTGCAGCTCGACGACGGCGACGAGCAGGTGCTGCCCGCGGGCAGCTTCGTCATGCAGCGCGGCACGCGGCACGCCTGGATCAACCGGTCCGACGAGCCCGCGCTCGTGGTGTACGTCCTGCTCGGCGCGACCCGCGTCCCGCAGTCCTGACCGCCGCCTCCGTTCGCGACCCACGACCTCCGGGAGAACTCAGATGACTCGCTCAGGCTCACGACGACGTGGGCGCCTGTGGGGCGCGGCGGTCGGCGCCGCCGCGTCCCTCGTGCTCGCCGCCTGCGGCGGCGGCTCGGGCTCCGGCTCGGGAGACGCCACCGGTGACCTGGTCATCGGCGCGTCGCTCGCCATGACCGGGCCGAACGCCGCGGCGGGCAACGCCCGCTTCGGGATCCAGGGCCGGTTCGACCAGGTCAACGAGCAGGGTGGCATCCAGGGCCACAAGATCGTGCTGAAGATCGGCGACGACCAGCTGGACCCGGCCGTCGCGCCCGGGGTGGCGCGCACGCTCGTCGAGAACGACGAGGTGCTCGGTACCGGGTTCGCGGGCTCGGCGGTCTCGGCCTCGGTCGTCCCGTACCTCACCGCGCAGAAGGTCCTGGCCATCCCGTCCAACGGGTCCACCGACCTCATCAAGGACCCGGGTTCGACCTACCGGCTGTTCATCCCGTCTTACGGGGACCTGGCGGCCCACATCGTGGACTACGCGGTCAAGGACCTGGGCAAGACGAAGATCGCCGTCGCCTACACCCCGGACGCGGTCGGCAACCCCATGCTCGAGGGGACCCGCTCGGAGCTGGCCCGGCTGGGCATGGCGCCGGTGGCGGAGGTGTCTTTCAGCGCGAAGGCGACGAGCGCCGCGGCGCAGGCAGCTCAGCTCAAGGCGTCCGGCGCCGACTTCGTCGTGCTGAACCACGTGCCCGCCGTCGCCTCCGTGCTGATGCAGGCGAACGAGCAGATCGGGTACCAGCCGGCCTACGGCTCGACCTTCGCGCTCGCCCAGCCCGCGCTGACCAAGATCATGGGCGCTCAGCTGGACGACCGGATCTACTTCGCGACCGGCTACATCGACCCCGACTCCGACGCGGCCGCCGACTTCCGCAAGTACGTCGGGGCGGCCGGCGGCGACATCCACAACACCGACGTCATGACCGGCTGGGCAGCCGCGGACACCTACGTCGAGGTGCTGAAGAAGGCGGTGGCCGACGCCGGGGGGAACACCCCGACGCGGGCCCAGGTCCTGGCGGCCACGGACGACCTCGTGATCGACACCCCGTACGTCCGGGGGGTGCACTGGACCGCCGACAACCACGCGGGCATGAAGCAGGCGCGGATCACCAAGCTCGTCGGCGGGCAGTTCCAACAGGTCGAGGACTTCACCCCGGTCCCCGGTCCGACCTCCTGACCCGTCCCACCCGGGGGCCGGCCCCGTCGGCCCCCGGGACCCCGTCCGCCGCGGCACCGCCGCACGAGACCCGAGCGGGAGGAGAGCGTGGAGCTCTTCGAGACCAGCGTCATCCTCGGCGTGACCATCGGCCTGGTGTACGCGCTGGCCGGTGCCGGCCTGGTCGTCATCTACCGGACCTCCGGCTACGCGAGCTTCACCCAGGGCGACATCGCCGCGGTGTCGCTCTACGTCGGCCTCTTCGCCTACCAGAGCGGCCTGCCCTACCCCGTCATGGCGCTGCTCGTCGTCGCCGTCGGCGCGCTGCTCGGCGGCCTGATCGGGGGGCTGATCGTCGTCCCCCTCGAGCGGTACGGGCCGCTGACCGCGGCGCTGGCGACGATCGGCGTCGGCCTGGCCATCCAGGGCACCGAGAACATCGTGCTCAACCCCGACCCGGTGGCGTTCCCCTCGGCGGGCGACGGCCCGGCGCTCACGCTCGGCCCGGTCACGCTGTCCGTGGCCGACCTCGTCCAGGCCGCGGTGTGCATCGCGCTGTTCGTGGTGCTGGGTCTGGTCTTCCGATTCAGCCGCACCGGCATCGCGATGCGGGCGGCGAACGACAACCCGGTCGCCGCGGGCCACGTCGGGCTCTCCGGGCGGCGGCTGAAGGTCGTGAGCTGGGTGATCGCCGGCGGGCTCGCCGGGATCACCGGCCTGTTCGTGGCGCCGCTCTACTCGCTGAGCCCCAGCAGCGTGAACGCGATCCTTGTGTTCGGGTTCGCGACCGTGGTGCTGGGCGGCTTCGAGAGCATCACCGGGGCCCTCGTCGCCGGCGTCCTGATCGGCGTGGCGAGCAACCTCGTCGCCGCGTACCTCGACCCCCAGCTGGTCACCTTCGGCGTCTACGCGCTGGTGCTGTGCGTGCTGCTCTTCCGTCCCTTCGGCCTGCTCGGCCGCCGTCCGCTCGTGAGGGTGTGAGATGAGCTCGACCACCGACACCGGTCGTGTCGCCCAGGCGCCTCCGGAACCGCCCGCGACCTCGCGGTACGGCCCGCACGCGCTGCGCACCGCCGTCGCCACGGGCCGCGGCGTGCTCGCCCGCCACCGCTACGTCACGATGCTGCTCCTGGCGGTCGTCGTGCTGGTGCTGGGTCTGACCGGCAACGCGGGCTTCCGCTACAGCCTGACCCTGGCGACGGCCTACGGGATCGTCGTCCTCGGCAACAGCGCCACCGCCGCCGTGCTGGGGGAGATCAACCTCGGCGGGCTCGCCTTCATGGCGGTGGGCGCCTACACCATGGCGAACCTGCTGGAACACGACGTCGCCGCGCTGCCCGCGCTGCTCGTCTCCGGGCTCGCCGCCGCGGTCGTCGGCCTCGTCCTGGCCATCCCGACGACCCAGCTCCGCGGCATTTCGACCGCGCTCGTGACCTTCGCGCTGGCGTACTCGATCAGCGACCTCGCGACGTACCTGACGCCGGTGACCAACGGCGACGAGGGCAAGTTCCTCCCCGCCGACCTGGAGCTCGCGGGCCTGCTGGTCAGCGGGTCGAACGAGGGCCTGCTCGTCCTGGCCGTCGTCGTCATGGTGCTGGCCTGCGCCGGACACATCGCCCTGCTCAACAGCAGGCCCGGCCGGGTGGCGATCTCGGTCGGCGAGGTCGAGCGGGCGTCGGCGATCTTCGGGACGCCGATCCGCCCCGTCCAGCTCGCCGTGTGGGTCTGGGCCTCGTTCCTGGGCGGGCTCGGCGGCGCCCTCTACGGGCTCGCCGTCGGGTTCGTCAGCGCCTCGCAGTGGCAGATCATGCTGTCGATCTTCGTCTTCGTCGGCGGGCTGGTGGGCGGGACCCGCAGCGCGTCCGGTGCCTGGATCGGCGGCATGATCGTGGGCGGGCTCCCGATCTGGCTGCAGGGCGTCGTGCCGCCCACGGCCACCACCCTGGTGTACGGGGTGATCCTGGTGCTCGCCCTCCTCGCGGGCGGACGCGGCCTGGCCGAGCTGGGCGAACGCCTGGGGGTCACCGCCTGGCTGCGGCTGCGGGTGCGGTCGTGAGCGCGGCCACCGAGACCCGCCCCGGGCCGACCGAGGCGGCCGCCGGGCTGCGGGCGCGCGGGGTCGTGATGCGCTTCGGCGGCGTGACCGCGCTGGATGACGTCGCGATCGAGCTCGCCGTCGGCACGTGGACCGGGCTGATCGGCCCCAACGGCTCGGGCAAGACCACGCTGCTCAACGTGCTGTCGGGGGTCTACCGGCCGCAGGCGGGCTCCATCGAGCTCGACGGGGTCGACGTCGGCGGGGCGCGGGCCGGGCGCCTCGCCCGCGCGGGCATCGTCCGCACCTTCCAGCACCCGCAGCTGGCCGAGTCCCTGACGGTGTGGGAGAACCTGCTCCTCGGCGTGGACTTGCGGCGGAGGCGGCAGGGCCGGCGCGGGGCGGAGGCGCCCGCCGGGCCCGGGGCCGAGGAGCTGCTCGAGGTCTTCGGCTGCACCCGCTACGCCGGGCACCTGCCCGCCGAGGCGCCGTACGGCATCCGCAAGTCGGTCGAGCTGGCCCGTGCTGTGGTGGCCGAGCCGGGCGTGCTGCTGCTCGACGAACCGGCCGCGGGCCTGAGCAAGGAGGAGCGCAGCGAGCTCGTCGGGTCGCTGAGGTGGGTGCGGGAACGTCGCCCGGACCTCGCCGTCTGCCTGATCGAGCACGACGTGCGCCTGGTGGCCGCGGTGTGCCCGACGATCCAGGTGCTCAACTTCGGCCGCGTCCTCGCGGTCGGCACGGCCGCGGAGGTGCTGCGGGCTCCGGCGGTGCAGGAGGCCTACCTGGGGCGATCGGCCCGCCACCTGGACCGCGACGGAGGGGGATCCTGATGCTCGAGGTGACGGGCCTGCGCGGCGGGTACCGCGAGAACGTCCTGGTGTTCGAGGACATCTCCTTCGCGCTCGACGGCGGCGCGGTCGGGTTCATCGGGCGCAACGGCGCCGGCAAGACCTGCCTCGCGCAGACGCTGTCCGGCGCGCTCCGGGCCGGCGGCGGCGCGATCACGCTCGACGGCGTGGACGTGACCGCGGGGTCGTCGCGCGGCCGAGTCCGGTCGGGGATCTCGCTGGTCCCCGAGGGGCGGCTCGTGTTCGGGCAGCTGACCGTCCGCGAGAACCTGGTCGTGGCCGCGCACGCCGCCGGGCGGTCGTCGAGCGGGATCGGGGCGCTCGAGGAGCAGTTCCCGATCCTGGGGCAGAAGCGCGGCAGGCCCGCGGCGTCGCTGAGCGGCGGCGAGCAGCAGTTGCTGGCGATCGCGCGGGCGCTGGTCCAGGAGCCGAAGGTCGTCGTCCTCGACGAGCCCTCCCTGGGGCTCTCGCCGGTCGCCGTCGACGCCCTCACCGCGACCCTGAGGTCGGTCGTGGTCGACAGCGGCCTGTCGATGGTGCTGATGGAACAGAACGGCGAGCTGCTGAGCGGCCTTTGCGACCAGGTACTCCTGGTCGAGCAGGGCCGCGTGGTCCGCAGCCTCGACATGCACGACGAGGCGGACGAGAACACCCTCTACGAGTCCTATCTCGGCGTGTAACGCCGACGGTCTCGACGGGGTCGACCTGCACACGACGGTGGGAGAGGACAGGGATGGGACGACTCGACGGGAAGGTCGCCGTGGTCTCCGGGGCGGCCCGGGGCCAGGGGCGCGCCCACGCGGTGCGACTCGCCGCGGAGGGCGCGGACATCGTGGCGTTCGACGTGTGCGGCGGGTTCACCTACACCCGGGCGCCGGCGGCGACGGTGGCCGAGCTCGAGGACACGGCGGCCCAGGTCGAGGCCCTCGACCGGCGCTGCCTGGCGGAGAAGGTCGACGCGCGGGACCTGCCTGCCCTCACCGCCCTGGCCGACACGGCGATGGCTGAGTTCGGCCGGGTCGACGTCGTCGTGGTGAACCACGGGATCTGGACGGTGGACCGCAACAGCTGGGAGCTGCCCGAAGAGTCCTGGCAGGAGAGCATCGACGTGCTGCTGACCGGGGCCTGGAAGGTGCAGAAGGCGTTCATCCCGAAGATCATCGAGGGCGGCCGCGGGGGCTCCCTCGTGTTCACCTCGTCGGTCAACGCCGTGGTGCCCCAGCCCGGTGCCGTCGCCTACTGCGCGGCGAAGAGCGGGATGCAGATGCTGATGAAGGTCCTGGCCCACGAGCTGGGCCCGCATGAGATCCGGGTCAACACCGTCAACCCGGGCTCGGTGGACACGGACATCCGACTGGGCGGCAACATCGAGAAGTCCATCGAGTACTACCCGTACGTGTTCGGGCAGGGGAACCGGCAGCTGCTCGGCGGGACGAACGCACGCCCTCCGTCGATCATCGCCGACGCCGTGGCCTGGCTCGTGTCCGACGAGGCCCGCTTCGTGACCGGCGCCCTCATCCCCGTCGACGCGGGACGGATGGTGTGGTGAAGGCGGCGTCCCCGGAGCCGGTGGGCCCCGGGGACGCCGCTGCGGTCAGAGCTCCAGCTCGCCCACGCGGGAGCCGCCGACCTCGGTGAACCACATCGAGCCGCCGGGCTCACACGGGGCGAACTGTGGCTCGGTCGAGGGCTCCTTCTCGCAGGCGATGTCGCCTGGCGCGCTGACCAGGGACGGGATCGGGACCTCGGTGATGTCCTTGGTGTCCGGGTCGACGCGGGCGACGCGGCCGCCGGTGATCTGGGTGTAGTACATGGCGCCGTCCGCGCCCTCGGCGATCGTGAACGGCCCGGCCAGGGGGCTGGGTGTCGGGATCTCCGTCATCTGCTCGGTCTTCGGGTCGAACCAGCCGACGTTGTTGCCCGCGATCTGGGCGAACCAGACCGTGCCGTCGCCGTTCGGGCCCGGGTCGATGTCAAGGACCTGTGACGCCGGCGTCGGGTAGGGGAACGTGTCGATCTCGTGGGTGTTCACGTCGATCCGGCCGAGCTTGTTGGCGCCCTGCTCGGAGAAGTAGACGTAGGTGTCGTCGACGATGGCCAGGTCCATGGGGACGGCGGCCAGGTCGGGCAGGGGGTACTGCTCGAACTCGTGGGTCTCGGGGTCGAAGCGGCTGATCTTGTTGCCGACGGTCTCGGTGAACCAGATCCCGCCGTCGGGGCCGATCTTCAGGTCGGCCGGGTAGGCGCGCAGGCCTGGGATCCGCCAGAGCTCGATCTGCTTGGTCTGCATGTCGAGCCTGCCGATGCTGTCGCAGCCCACGGCGGAGAACCACACGGCGTCACCCGGGCCGCCGTTCACGGCGTAGGGCACGCACGCCGGCGTGGGCACCGGGTAGCGGGTGATCTCCTTGGTGTCCGGGTCGATCCGGCCGATGTGGTTGCCGGTCAGCTCCGTCCAGTACATCGCGCCGTCCGGGCCCGGCTTCATGTCGGCGGGGGAGGAGGCGGGCGGGAGGGCGTACTCGTGCACCGTCCCCTCCCCGGGCGCCGGGGTCGGGAGTGCGCTCGCCGCGCCGGCGAAGATCGCCGGCACGGCGACCACGACGGCCGCCGCAGCGACGACCGCGCGAATCGAGCGCGGTCGGAGGTTCCAACGGGTCATGTCCGTCCTTCGGTCTCGGGGGACCAGGGGCTGACCACGTTGCGACCTTCGACGGGGAGCCTGCACGGCACAGCTGCCGGCGAAGGGGCACGTCGTCGGATCGGGGCGGCGGCCACCCCGGGGAGTGGCTGTCCGAGCGGCGAGCGGGGAGCGAGCCGTCGGGGGGTGTGGATCGTTCTTCTCCGGTCCGGTGCGGGATGCACCGGACTACGCCGAACGGGTTACCGCCAGCGTGCTCGGAAGGATGGCGGTGATGCGTCGCCCCTGGTTGTCGCAAAACGCAACAGTGTGCCCCTGTTCCGCACGCGCTGTAGGCGCTCACTCGGTCCCTGTAGCGGATTGCGACACCGTGCGCGGTGATCACGTCTCTAGCTTCGGCACCGGACACGCGGAGGTGGCGCCATCGGGCCGGACGGCCTCCTCCCGAGAAGACGACCCCGGAGGCCAGCACATGGACCAGACCCCCCTTGAGTTCGGCGCCTTCCTCGCGCCGTGGCACCGGGTGGACACCGACGCCACCATCGCCATCCACCAGGACCTCGAGACCGCGGTCGCGATGGACCGGCTCGGGTACTCCGAGTTCTGGATCGGCGAGCACCACTCCGGCGGCGTCGAGATCGTGGCGGACCCCCTGCTGTTCCTCGCGAACGCGGCTGCGCGGACCGAGCGGATCAAGCTCGGCTCGGGCGTGCTGTCGCTGCCTTATCACAACCCGTTCCTGCTCGCGGACCGCATCGTGCTCCTCGACCACCTCACCCGCGGGCGGTTCCTGTTCGGTGCCGGCCCGGGCCAGCTCGTGGACGACTCGCGGTCCATCGGCATCGACCCCATCGAGAACCGACGCAAGATGGAGCAGTCCTTCGACGTCATCCACCGCCTGCTGGCGGGCGAGACGGTGACCGAGAAGACCGACTGGTACGACCTCGACGCCGCGTACCTCCAGCTCCCGCCCTACTCGGAGGAGATCCACACGGCCGTCACGGCCACGGTGTCCCCGACCGGGCCCAAGCTCGCCGGCCGCTACGGCGCCGGTCTGCTCTCACTCGCCGCCACCAGCCCCGAGGGGTCGGCCGCGCTGAAGGCGCACTGGGGCATCGTCGAGGAGCTCGCCGCGGAGCACGGCAAGACGGTGGACCGCCGCAACTGGCGCCTGACCTGCCCGATGCACATCGCCGAGACCGAGGCCAAGGCACGTGAGAACGCCCGGCACGGGCTGCTCTACCTGATGAACTACCTCGCGCACGTCAGCCCGGGAATGGCCCAGGTGGACGACGTCGATGTTCTGATCGACGGGATCAACGGCACCGGCTTCGGCGTGATCGGCACCCCGGAGATGGCCGTCGAGCAGGTCAAGCGCATGCAGGAGGCCTCCGGGGGCTTCGGCAAGTTGCTTGTCCTGCACGGCGAGTGGGCCGACCATCCGAACAGCATCCGGAGCCTGGAGTTGATCGCCGAGCAGGTCATGCCGGAGTTCAACGGCTCCAAGGCGCGCCGCCAGCGCGGTTACGACCAGACGGTGAACAGCGACGGCGCCGGGGCCAAGGCGACCAGCGCGGGTCAGGCCGAGGCCCAGGCCCGGTTCGAGGCCGAGCGCGCCGCCGCGCGGGGTTGAGGGGGAGATCATGGGACGTCTCAGCGGTAAGGTGGCGTTGGTTACAGGCGCGGCTCGCGGACAGGGGCGCTCGCACGCCTTGGCGATGGCCCGCGAGGGTGCGGACATCGTTGCGGTCGACATCTGCGAGCAGATCGAGACCGTGCCCTACGGTCTCGCCACGCCCGCCGACCTCAAAGAGACCGTCGAGCAGGTCGAGGCCCTCGACCGGCGCGTCCTCGCCCGCCAGGTGGACGCCCGCGACCAGGCGCAGTTGGACTCCGTCGTCGCGGACGCGGTCACCGAGTTCGGCGGCATCGACATCGTTGCCGTCAACCACGGGATCTGGACGCGCGGCGCCCTCTGGGACCTCTCCGAGGACACCTGGCAGGACATGGTGGACACGAACCTCACCGCGGTCTGGAAGACCGTGAAGGCCGTGTCCTGGCACCTGCGCGAACGCAGGCGCGGCTCCATCATCCTCACCTCGTCGGTCAACGGGGTGGAGGGCCAGGCCGGGTCGGCGCACTACACGGCGGCCAAGCACGGTGTGATCGGGCTGATGAAGGCCGCGGCCATGGAGTTCGCGCCCTACCGGGTGCGAGTCAACGCCATCATGCCGGGTTTCGTCGACACGAACATGACGAATTGGCAGGGCGCCTGGGACATGACCAGTGGTCACGAAGGCGGCACGCGCGCCGAGCACGAGCAGGCCGCGCGACACTGGCACGCCTTCGGCGGGCTGATGGCGCCCTCGGACATCAGCGGCGCGGTCGTGTTCCTCGCCTCGGACGACTCGGCGCGGATCACCGGCATCGAGATGCCTGTGGATAGCGGCCACCTGGTGCTCTCGACGTTCAACCCGGCCCCGCCGGAATGAGCGTGTAGCGCCTTGCGACAACCCACCGCGGCCCGGATTCCCTAGCGTCTGAAGACGATCGGGGAGCCGGGCCGCGTGTCGTCTCCCCCTTGTGAACCGATTGGGAGCCCCATGACTTCAGCAGTGATCGTCGACCTGGTGCGGACGGCGTCCGGCAAGGGCAAGCCGGGCGGTGCGCTGTCGAGCGTGCACCCCGTGACCCTCCTCGCGGACACGCTGTCGGCGGTGCTCGAGCGCACCGGCATCGACCCCGCGAGCGTCGACGACGTGATCGCCGGCTGCGTGTCGCAGGCCGGTGACCAGACCCTGAACATCGCCCGCAACGCCGTGCTCGCGGCCGGTATCCCCGAGTCCGTGCCGGGCACCACGGTGGACCGCCAGTGCGGCTCGAGCCAGCAGGCGGTGCACTTCGCCGCACAGGGCGTGCTCGCCGGCGCCTACGACATCGTGATCGCCTGTGGCGTCGAGTCGATGAGCCGGGTCCCGATGGGCTACAGCAGCGTCGACCAGCACCCGACCGCGCCGCTCAAGGCCCGCTACCCCGAGGGCCTGGTCGGCCAGGGCGTGTCGGCCGAGCTGATCGCGGCGAAGTGGAAGCTGGACCGCGACACGCTCGACGAGTACTCGGCCCGCTCGCACGCGCGCGCCGCCGCGTTCGCCGCCGAGGGTGCCTTCGCGGGCGAGATCGTGCCGATCACCGTCGACGGGCAGGTGCACGACGTCGACCAGACGATCCGCGCCTCGACGACCGCCGAGGGGCTCGCCAACCTCAAGCCCTCGTTCGCCGACGAGGAGCTGGGCAAGCGCTTCCCGGAGATCAACTGGAGCATCACGCCGGGCAACTCCTCGCCGCTGACGGACGCCGCGAGCGCCACGCTGATCATGAGCGAGGAGAAGGCGAACGCGCTGGGCCTGCGTCCGCGCGCCCGCTTCCACGAGTTCGCCGTCACCGGCAGCGATCCGCTGTTCATGCTGACCGGCGTCATTCCGGCCACCCAGAAGGTCCTCGCCCGCGCCGGCATGAGCATCGACGACATCGACGCCTACGAGGTCAACGAGGCGTTCGCGCCCGTCCCGTTGGCGTGGCAGCACGACCTGGCGGCGGACCCGGAGAAGCTCAACCCGCGCGGCGGCGCGATCGCTCTGGGCCACGCGCTCGGTGCCTCCGGTGTCCGGCTGCTGACGACAATGGTGAACCACCTCGAGGCCACCGGCGGCCGGTACGGCCTGCAGACCATGTGCGAGGGCGGCGGCATGGCCAACGCGACGATCATCGAGCGCCTCTGATGGCGGGCACCCTGACCCCCGACTTCACCGGCACGTCGGTGCTGGTCACCGGCGGGGCGCAAGGCATCGGGTTCGAGATCGTCAAGTACTTCCTGGACGCGGGGGCGAAGGTCTCCGCGGTCGACCGGGACGCCGAGGCGCTCAAGACCGCGTGGGACGGGCAGGAGAACGTCCGCCAGGTCGCGGTCGACGTGTCCGACTCGGCGGCGGTCGCCGAGGCCGTCGACGGCATCGTCGAGTGGGCCGGGAGCATCGACGTGGCGGTGAACAACGCCGGGATCACCCGCGACACGGTCGTCTGGAAGATGACGGACGAGCAGTGGAAGATCGTGCTCGACGTCCACCTGGGCGGCACGTTCGCCGTCACCCGCGCCGTCGTGCCGCACATGCGCAAGGCGGGCTCGGGCCGGATCGTCAACGTCACCAGCTTCACCGGCATGCACGGCAACGTCGGCCAGGCGAACTACGCGGCGGCCAAGGGCGGGATCATCGCCTTCACCAAGACCGTCGCGAAGGAGGTGGCGCGTTTCGGCATCACCGTGAACGCCATCTCGCCCAACGCCTCCACAGCGATGGTCGCGGCCATCCCGGCGGACCGGCTCGCGGAGATGACGGCCACGGTGCCGCTGGGCCGCTTCGCCGACCCGGCTGAGATGGCGCCCGCGGTGGGCTTCCTGGCCTCCGAGCAGGCCGCCTATGTCACCGGGGTCGTGCTCCCCGTCGACGGGGGTGTGTCGATGTGAGTGGGCTCAACCCGTCGGCCGCGGCCCAGGACCCGATCCCGGTCCTCGGCCTGGCCGCGACCCCGCTCGTGCCCGAGTCCGACGCGGTCCTCGACGAGCTGGTGTTCGACGCCGTGTCCCGCGCGCTGCGCGAGGCGGGCATCCGCAAGCAGGAGATCGGCCTGTCGGTCACGGCGTCGCTGGACATCTACGACGGCCGCAGCATCTCCTCCGGGCTGACCAACGCCGCCTCCGGTGGCTACCTCGCGCAGTCCTACCGCATCGAGGGCGACGCCGGGCAGGCCATCGTGCACGCGGCCCAGACGATCGCCGCGGGGGACGCGGACCTGACGCTGGCCGTCGGTGTCTACAACCCCGAGGTGTCGGCGCCCGACCGGCGCGCGTTCCTGCAGCAGATCTCCAACCACGGCTTCGAGCCGCACTTCGACCGCCCGGTGGGGCTGTCGGCGGAGACCGCGTTCGGGCTGCACACCGGGTACGCGGTCGACTCCGGCGCGCTGACCGAGGAGCAGCTTGCCGAGCTCGCCGCGGCCGAGATCTCCCGCGGTGCGGGCAGGCCGCGCGCCGCCCGTACCGCGGTGACCAGCGCCGACGTGGCCGCCTCCGCGCCGGTCAACGGCGTCCTGCGCGAGCTCATGCTGCCCGCCGAGGCCACCGGCGCGATCGCCGTCGTGCTGGGCTCGCTCGGCCGGTCGCGGCGGGCGCTGCACCCGCGCGCGGTGATCACCGGCTGGGGGCAGGCGACCAGCGACACCACCGCGGGCGGCCAGTGGCTGACCGACCCGGCCGCGGCCGCGCGCCGCGCGGGCCAGGAGGCGTACCGCCGGGCCGGGCTCACCGAGCCGGGCGAGCAGATCGACGCCGCCGAGCTCACGACTTCGACGCCGGCGCTGCTCGCGCCGACCGTCGACGCGCTCGGCCTCGCCAAGGGCGACACCGCGATCAACCCGTCGGGCGGGGTGGCGAGCTGTTTCCCCGGCGTCGCGAACGGGGCCCTGCGGCTGTTCGAGGCCGTGGAGTGGCTCGAGGAGAACGGCGGGCAGGCGGTCTCGCACTCGACGGACCTGCTCACCGGCCCGGTCGCGGAGACCGCGACCGTGCTCGTGGTGGAGGGAGTCTGATGGCCACCAGGGCTGTGATCGCGGGCGTCGGGATCACCCCGGCGAGCTCGCCGCGCAAGCAGACGTCGTCGTCGCTGGAGCTGGTCCAGGAGGCCGTCTGGGGTGCCCTGCAGCACTCCGGCGCCACCCCGGACTCGCTCGACGGCATCGTGATCGGCAACATCGACGGCTTCGAGGGCACCGTCCTCGGGGCCAAGCACCTGGTCCGGCGGCTGGGCCTGGGCCCGGACCTGCCGGTGTCCATCCTCAACACCGGCGGGACGACGGGCGGCAACCTCGTGCAGGTCGCCGCCCGCCAGGTGCGGGCGGGGGACCGGCGCCGCGTGCTGGTCATCGGCGGCCCCACCTTCTTCGGCGCCGAGGACCTCCAGTCGGCGATCAACACCAACTCGCCGATGATCGTCGAGCAGCCGCTCGGCATGGGCGCCTACCACATGGGCGCGTTCTACCCGAGCGCCTACACCGAGCGCTTCGGCGCGACGGTAGAGGACTTCGCCGTCTCCGCGGTGCAGGACCACGAGCACGCGTCGCGCAACCCGTACGCGCACCTGCGGAACACGATGACCGTCGAGGACGTCGTGTCGGCGAAGCCGCTGTCCTACCCACTGACCATGGCGATGGTGTGCCCGGTGTCGACCTCGGCCAACGCGCTGCTGGTGTGCGCCGAGGGCACCACCGAGGACCTGCGGCCCACCCCGGTGCTGATCAAGGCCTTCGCCACGAGCAGCGACCCCTACCTGGGCGGCGGGAAGAACGACTTCGCGGCGATGGAGAACCTGGCCATCCTCGCGCAGAAGGTCTACCAGCTCGCGGACGTGCGCAGCCCGCGCGAGGAGATCGACGTCGTCGAGGTGTTCTCGCCGTACGCCCCGATGCAGCCGATGCAGCTCGAGGCGCTCGGGTTCGCGCCGCCCGGGGGCGGCATCGACCTGATCCGTTCCGGGGCGACCCGGATCGACGGGGACGTGCCGGTCAACCTCTCCGGCGGCCCCTTGTGCACGAACGCCGGCGTGGCGGGCGAGCTCGCCCCCATCGTCTACGTGGCGCTGCAGCTGATGGGCGACGCCCCGGAGGCCATGCAGGTCCCCGGCGCCCGGCGCGGGCTCGCGCACGGTACCGGCGGCACCTTCTTCCAGTTCGAGAACCTGGCCATCCTGGAGCGCTTGTGAGCACCCCGATCACCACCCAGCGGGTCCACTGGGACCTGAACTACGACGTCCACCTGGGCGCGACCTGGGGCCGCTTCATGCAGGGCCTCACCGAGCAGAAGATCCTGGCCAACAAGTGCCCGGAGTGCTCGCGGGTGTTCGTGCCCCCGCAGGCCTACTGCGAGTCCTGCTTCGTCAAGACCGACGAGTGGCTCGAGCTGCCCCCCGAGGGTGTCGTCGAGGCGTTCACGGTGGCGTGGCTGGGCTTCCGGGGCGGGCCGAAGCCGCCCTACGCCATCGCGGGCATCCGCCTCGACGGCGCGTCCACCCTGCTCATGCACTACGTCGGCGGGCTGGACCTGGGCAACCCGAACACCATCCGCGAGCAGATCGGCCCGGGCACCCGGGTCCGCGCGGTGTGGGCCGAGGAGCGCACCGGCCAGATCCTGGACATCGCGCACTTCGAGAAGATCTGAGCGTCGCGTAACGCGACAATCTCGCCACTCCGCGTGCTCGTTGAGCGAGTGCAAGGACGCCGGCCCACCGGATCCTCCGGTGGGCCGGCGTCGTGTAGGCGCCCGTGAAGGGCTCTCGACGAGGAGTGGACCGAATGGCGTTGACGAGGCGGGCCCTGATCGGGCGCGCGGGTGTGTTCGGTGTGGGGCTGGCCGTCCTGGGCGGGACCGGGGTGGCGACCTCGGGCTTCTCCCGCGCGGCCGCCGAGGTCCTCCCGGCGGACCTGCTGACGGTGCCCAGCAAGTTCCCGTTGCCGGTCACGGCCCCGAAGGCCCTCGCGCAGCTCGGCCCGGCGGTGGCGGGACCGGGCCCGTCGGCCCGGATCGAGCTCTTCGCCGTCCCCACCCCGTCGTCCTTTCCGGCGGACATCGCCGTGGGGTCGGACGGAGGCCTCTGGTTCACCGAGATGGTGGGCGGGAAGCTCGGCCGCATCGACCCGGACACCAAGGAGATCATCGAGGTCCCCGTCCGGGACCCGCTCTCCACACCCGCGGGGATCAAGTCCGGCCCCGGCGGGCTGCTGTACATCACGATGACCGTCGGCAACCGGATCGGCGTCCTCGACCCCGCGACGCGGGTGATCGAGGAGTACGCGCTCCCGCACCCGGCGTCGGGCCCGCTGGACATCGTCCCCGGCCCGGACGGCGCCATGTGGAACACCCAGACCCTGGGCAACCGGATCGCCCGCTTCGACGTGACGGACCGGACGTTCACCGAGTACCCGATCCCCACCCCGGCCTCCGCGCCCGCCGACATCATCGCCGGGCCCGACGGCGGGCTCTGGTTCTGCGAACTTGTCGGCAACAAGATCGCTCGCTTCGACCCGGAGACCGAGCGCTTCGACGAGTACCCGGTGCCCACCCTCGCGGCGGCGCCGTTCTCCCCGAACGTCGGGCCGGACGGGAACATCTGGGTCACCTACACGGCGGGGAACAAGGTGGCGCGCATCGACGTCGTCACCCGCGAGATCACCGAGTTCGCGGTGCCCACCGTCCCGGCCGGGATGATCTGCGGCAACCCGGGCCCCGACGGCGCCTGCTACTTCGCCGAGACGGTCGGCAACAAGGTGGCGCGCCTCGACCCGGAGACGTTCGAGTTCACCGAGTACACCGTCCCGGTGCCGGGGATCGGGCCGGCGGACTTCCCGCCCACGCCCGCACCGGACGGCGCCCTGTGGTTCGTCGGCTACACGGGCAACGCCATCGGCAGGCTGACCCTCGGCTGACAGCCGGGCCGCCGGGGCGATCTCGCGGTCCCCCGGCGGGCCCGGTCACCCGACGGTGTAGCCGCCGTCGGCGAGGTAGTGGGCGCCGGTGACGAAGGAGGCGGCGGGGGAGAGCAGGAAGGCGACCACGGCGGCGATCTCGTCCGCGGTGCCCAGCCGGCCCACGGGATGGAGCGCCTGGGTGCGGGCCCGCACCTCGGGGCTCTGGTGGCTGAGCAGCGGGGTGTCGATGAAGCCGGGGCCGACCGCGTTGACCCGGATGCCGTCCGGGGCGTAGTCCAGCGCGGCGACCTTCGTGAGCCCCACGACCGCGTGCTTCGACGCCACGTAAGCCGCGGACTGGCCGGTCCCGACCGCGCCCATCACCGAGGCGATGTTCACGACGGCCCCGCCCCCGGCGCGTCGCAGCGCCGGGAGCTCGGCCTGCAGGCTGTGGAACACGCCGTCGAGGTTGATGTCCAGGACACGGCGCCACTGCGCCCGGTCCATATCGGCGATGCGCCGCTTGTCGGGCACCCCGACGCCCGCGTTGTTCACCGCCAGGTCGAGGTGCCCGAAGTGCCGCTCGGCGGTGTCGACCATCGCGGCCACCGAGGCCGGGTCGGTCACATCGACCGGCACCGCGAGCGCCCCGTCCAGCTCCGTCGCCACCCGCTCCGCGGCCGCCGGGTCGATGTCGGCCACGCAGACCGACGCCCCCCGCCGGGTGAGCAGCCGGGCGCACGCGGCCCCGATCCCCGACGCGGCCCCGGTGACCACCGCCACCCGTCCCGCCAGGTCGCGGCCCTCTGCGACCTCGTCCATGTCCGTCTCCTCTCGCCCACACCGAAGGCCCCCCAGGCTGCACGACCGGCCGGTGGCCGGTGCGCGCAGACCTGGGGGGCGGACGTCCGGTCCTACGCCTCCGCGAACCGCTTGCGGAGGAACTCGCCGAACCGCTCGGTCGATGCCTGGGCCTCCGGGAGGAAGGAGAAGATCGGCCAGATGTGCACCAGGTCCTCTCCGATCTCCAGCTCGACCTCGCCGCCCGCGGCCTTCACCTTCTCGACCAGGCGGATCGAGTCGTCGTGCAGGCCCTCGTCGGTGCCGACCAGGACTCGCAGCGGCGGCAGGCCGGACAGGTCGGCGTAGAGCGGCGAGGCCAGCGGCGTCGACTTGGGTTCGGCGCCGCCCAGGTAGGCCCCGCCCATCGCCCCGACCAGTGCCGCGGCGGGCAGCGGGTCGAGGTGGGCACGGGTCTGCAGCGACTCGCCCTCGCCCGCCAGGTCCACCAGCGGCGACAGCGTGACCGCCGCAGTGGGCGGCACCTCGCCGTCCTCGCGCAGCTTCACCAGCGCCGAGATCACCAGGCCGCCGCCCGCGGAGTCGCCGAGGAGGGCGACCCGCTTGACGCCGTCCTGCGCGCGGGCGAAGCGGTACGCGGCCACGACGTCGTCGAGCGGCGCGGGGAAGGGGTTCTCGGGGGCCAGCCGGTAGTCGACGACCAGCGCGCGGGCGTCCGCGGCCTTCGAGACGCGGTAGCCGAACTCGCTGTAGCCCTTCGCGTTCCCCATGCACCAACCGCCGCCGTGGACCACCACGACGACCTGCTCGGTGGAGGTCCCCGGGGCGCTCACCCAGATCGCGGGCACCCCTCCGGCATCGACGTGCTCGACCTCGGCGTCGGCCGGGAGCTCGAAGTTGGCCAGCACCTCGTCGTAGAGGCGCCGGTAGTCGTCCATAGTGGCCTCGGGCTCGGACACCAGGTGCGTGAGCAGGTCGCGTGCGCGCTGCACCTCGGGACTCGCCATCACACACACTCCTCGGGAATCGGTGGAATCGTCATTGATCCGGTCACATCTTCTGGAGGGTCGGCATGACCTCGCTGGTGAACAGCTCGTAGCTCGCGGCCGCCTTCTCGCCCTTCAGCCCGCCGAACTGGAACACCATGATGGGCTCGTAGTCGCCCACGATCGCCCGGCGCTCCTCGTGCTTCGCGAGCTGCTCGTCGGGGGTGCCCCAGATCTGCGCGTTGACGTAGATGTCGACGACGGTGTCCAGCCCGTACTCGTCGATGGCCGCCTTGGCCGCCGCGTACGAGGCGTACCCGCTGGTGCTCTCGAAGTGCCGACCGCCGAACTCGTAGTGCTCCACGCAGCACATGTAGTAGTTCGCGATGTGCTCGGCGGCGACCCGGCGGGCCTCGTCGCTGTCCTGGTGGCAGTAGGTCAGGTCGATCATCAGGGGCGGCGGGGCCTCCTCGCCGTGGGTCTCCTGGAACGCCTCGCGGTACTGCGTGATCATCGGCATGTGCATGGTGTCCATCGGTCCCTGGATGAACGCCATCATCTGCACACCGAGCTTGCCCGCGGCCACCGCCGAGTCGGGGCTCATCGCCACGCAGGTGGTCCGACCCTTGAACGTCCGCAGCGGCGCGGGGTGGATCGGGACCCGGGACTGCTTGTAGAACTTGCCGTCGTTCTCGACGTACCCGGCCTCGAGCCCCCGGATGATCATCTCCGCGGCCTCGTCGAACCGCTCGCGGGAGGTGCCCATGTCGAGCCCGAAGCCCTCGAACTCGCGGCGGGCGAGCCCGCGGCCCATGCCGAACAGGGCGCGGCCGTCGGACAGGTTGTCCAGTAGGGCGATCTTCTCGACCACGCGCAGCGGGTCGTTCCACGGCAGGATGACCGCGGTCGTGTGCATCTTGGCGTTGGTGGTCCGACCGGCGAGGTAGGACAGGAACTGGGTGTTGTCGGGACACATCGAGTAGCCCGGGTCGAAGTGGTGCTCGACGCACCCGATGCTCTCGTAACCGTCCTGGTCCGCCCGCAGCGACAGCGCGATCTGGTCCTTGTAGATGTCGTAGTCGCTGTCGGCGTTGTTGTAGTTCTGGATCAGGTTGGTCATGTGGACCTTCACGTGGCCTCCTCGGCACATGGGGTCGACCCGCTCTGCTGGAGTCGGAGGGGAGTGGTGGGAACGAGCCGCGAGCCCGGTTCGGATGCAGTGTCCGAGGCTCTCGCGCGGCTCCTGCGCCGACGCTGTGTGTCCTGCGTCTCGCCAAGGCTGACAGTGCGCCGAGAAGAGACGTTGTCGCATTGCGCTACAGTCCGGCGCTCCGCCCGACCGGGTGACGGGACGGCGGACCGCCGCCGGCGTCGCTCACGCGAGGCGTCCGCCGTCCACGACGAAGGTGGAGCCGGCGACGAACCCGGCCTCCGGCCCGAGCAGGAACAGCACCGCGCCTGCGATCTCGTCGACGGTGGCGTAGCGGCCGCCGTCGAGCGCGGTGGGGACGGTGCGCGAGCCGGTGCGGCCGCCGTCGATGCTGCTCATCATCCGTCCGGCCACCGGGCCGGGGCAGATCGCGACGACCCGCACGCCGCGGGCGGCGACCTCGCGGGACGCGACCCTGGTAAGCCCGACCAGCGCGTGCTTGGAGGCCACGTAGGGGCCCACGGACGGGGCGCCGGACAGGCCGGCCGTCGACCCGGACTGGACGACCACGCCGCCCGCCCCGAGCAGGGGGAGGGCGTGCTTGAGCACCGCGGCGGCGCCGACCACGTTGACCTGCAGGACGTGGGTCAGTGCGGCGAGGTCGAGCTCGTGCAGCGGGCCGATCGGCCCCTCGATGCCGGCGTTGTTGAACACCAGGTGCAGGCCCTCGCCGAACCGGGCGGCCGCGGCGACCGCGCGCTCGACGTCCGCCTCCACGGTTACGTCCGCGGGCTCCGCGTGGGCGGCCTCGCCCAGCTCGGCGGCCAACGCCGTGACGGCGGCCGCGTCCCGGTCCACCAGGGTCACCCGGGCACCCTCGGCAACGAGACCACGGGCGACCGCTGACCCGATGTCGCCCGACGCCCCGGTCACCAGTGCGCTGCGGTCGCGGAAACGCTCGACCATCGTTCGAACCCCCTTGCTCGTGGCCTCCCGTGCGGCCGGACTCCGTCGAGCCGCCGACGGTAGCCACCGGGGCGCCGGTCGGGGTGTCGCACGACGGAACGGCCGCGGGCAGGGGGAGCGGGGAGCTCTCGCTCGGGGTTCGCCGCGGCCGGGGGGCGACGGGCTCCGGACCGGACCGGTCCGGAGCCCGTCCGCGCTACTTGACCAGCAGGCCCGCGTCGATCGGGAGCGGGACGCCCGTGATCAGCCGGGCGTCGTCGGAGGCCAGGAAGACCAGGGCCTTGCTGATGTCGATCGGCTCGGCCCACGGCTCGGGCAGGGCGTGCATCGCGGTCGAGACGGCCTTGAAGTCCTCGGCAGTGGGGTGCTCGAGGTCGGGGCGGAAGATCTTGTAGGTCGCGTCGTTCTGGACCATCGGCGTGTTCACCTGCGTGGGGTGGACGCTGTTGACCCGGATGGAATGAGGCGCGAGCTCGGCCGCGAGGACCCGCATCAGCCCGACCACGCCGTGCTTGGCCGACGTGTAGGCCGCGATGCCCTGGTAGCCGCGCAGTCCGGCCATCGAGCTCGTCAGGATGATCGACCCTCCCCGGCGGCCCTCGATCAGGTGCGGCACGGCGACCTTCGCCGTCTTCCAGACGCCGGTCAGGTTGATCCCGAGCATCTGCTCCCAGGCGTCCTCGGTGATCTCATGGGCCGGGACCGCGTTGGCGGCGATGCCCGCGTTGGCCGCGACGATGTCGAGCCTGCCGAACTCGGCGACCCCGGAATCGAGGGCGGCCTTGAGGGCGGCGCCGTCCCGGACGTCGACCTCGGCGGTCACCACTCGGCGGTCCAGCTTCTCCACCAGCGCCGCCGTCTCGGCGAGCTCCTCCGCCGAACCGAGCGGGTAGCCGAGCCCCAGCTCGGGCAGATCGTGCGCCACATCCACCGCGATGATGTCGGCGCCCTCGCGGGCGAGCTCGATCGCGTGGCTCCGGCCCTGACCGCGGGCGGCGCCGGTGACGAAGGCGACCTTGCCGTCGAGACGACCCATAGTCCGTGCTCCGATCTCAAGGGGCGTCGGGGCCAGCGGCCCCGGCGAGTGCGGGCGCGACGCTAGTCAGATCTCGCGTGCGCGGGTGTCGCAATCCGCTCCACTGCCCGGCCCTGCCCGGTTGTCGCGGTTTGCGACAACCCCTGACCGCCTCCTGTTCCTAGGGTCGGGCCACGGAGTCCAGGACGGGTCTGCTCATTGGCCCGTGCGCACCAGCAGAAGGGTGATCGTGACCAGTACCGCGACCGGCGGCCCGCTCACCGCGGAAGGGCTCGGCGCCAGGGTTCAGGCGTTCCTGGCCGACCACGACCCGGCGAGCACCGACCGCCTCAAGTTCCTCCGCGCCCGCTTCGACGCAGGCCTGGCCTGGGTGCACTACCCCGAGGGCCTCGGCGGACTCGGGGCGGACCCGAGCCTGCAGCCGGGCGTGGACGCCGCCTTCGCCGCGGCCGGTGCCCCGGACAACCGCCCGCACACCAACATCATCGGCCTCGGCATGGCCGCGCCGACCATCCTGCGGTTCGGCACCCCCGAGCAGCAGCGCCGCTGGCTGCGTCCGTTGTGGACCGGCGAGGAGATCTGGTGTCAGCTCTTCAGTGAGCCGGGCGCCGGGTCGGACCTCGCGAACGTCGCCACCAGCGCCAAGCCCGCCGGCGACGAGTGGGTCGTGAACGGGCAGAAGGTGTGGACGTCGCTGGCCCACGACGCGACCTGGGCCATCCTCGTCACCCGCACCGACCCCGCGCAGCCGAAGCACCGCGGACTCACGTTCTTCGTGTGCGCCATGGACTCGCCCGGGGTCGACGTCCGGCCACTGCGCCAGATCACCGGCGAGAGCGAGTTCAACGAGGTCTACCTCGACGACGTCCGGGTCCCCGACGCCCAGCGGCTCGGCGAGGTCGGGCAGGGCTGGGCGGTCACCCAGAACACCCTCATGAACGAGCGTGTCGCGATCGGCGGAGGCACGATCCCGCGCGAGAGCGGCGCGATCGGCGAGCTCGTCAAGGTGTGGCGGGAGCGCCCCGAGCTGCGCACCCCAGGGCAGCACGACCAGGTGCTGCGGTTCTGGGTCGAGGCCGAGGCGGGCCGGCTGACCGCCGAGCGCCTCGGGCAGCAGCAGGCGGCGGGGATGCCGGGGCCGGAGGGGTCGGGCGTCAAGCTCACCCACGCCCGGCTGAACCAGCAGATCTCGAGCTTCGAGCTCGACCTGCTCGGGGACGAGGCCCTGCGCTACACCGACTACTCGGCGCGCCGCCCGGTGCTGGTGACCCACTCCGAGAGCCCCGCCAACTGGCGGTTCCTGCGCGCCAAGGGCAACTCGATCGAGGGCGGGACCTCCGAGATCATGCGCAACATCATCGCCGAGCGGGTGCTCGGCCTTCCGGCCGAGGCCCGGGCGGACAAGGACACACCGTGGAAGGACCTGCCCCGATGACCGCGACCCCGGTGACGGGTGACCTGCTCTACTCGGAGATCGAGGACGACCTGCGGGCCAGTGTCCGGTCGCTGCTGGAGAAGCAAGGCGCCTGGGACGCCGTCCTGGCCCGCACCGAGACCGATGAAACCGTGGACCGCGAGCTGTGGGCGCGGCTGGCCGAGATCGGGTGTGCGGCGCTGGCCGTGTCCGAGGAGCAGGGCGGTGCCGGAGCGAGCTGGCGGGAGGCCGCCGTCGTCGCCGAGGAGCTCGGGCGTGCCGTCGCGCCGGTGCCGTTCCTCGGCTCGGCAGGGCTCGCCGCGGCACTGTTGGTCGCGGTGGGGGAGCAGGAGATCCTTCCGCAGCTCGCGGAGGGTGGACTCGTGGCCGCGCTCGCGGTCCCGTTCGGCACCGCGCCCGGCGCCCCGACCCCGGCCGTGGAGCTGCGCGGCGAGCTCCTGCACGGCACGGTGCGCGGGGTCGCGGACGCGGTCGCCGCCGACGTCCTGCTGGTCCCGGTCGGGAACGACCTCTACGCCGTCGGCGCCGAGGCCGACGGGCTGACCCGCACCCCGATCGTCTCGCTCGACATGACGCGGCAGCTGGTGGACCTCACCCTCGACAGCGTGCGAGGCCGACTCGTCGCCTCCGACGCGGAGGGCGCCGTGACCGACGCCTTGCGGATCGGCGCCGTCCTGCTGGCGTCCGAGCAGCTGGGGCTGGCCGAGCGCTGCCTCGAGACGACCGTCGAGTACCTCGCGATCCGGCGGCAGTTCGGCCGGATCCTCGGCTCCTACCAGGCGCTCAAGCACCGGCTGGCCGACCTGTGGGTGCTGATCACCCAGGCCCGCGCCGTCGCCCGCTACGCCGCGGAGTGCGCCGCCACCGGCTCGGCGGACCTGCCGGTCGCCGCGGCGCTGGCCCAGGCCCACTGTTCCGTCGTGGCCCAGCAGGCCGCCGAGGAGTGCATCCAGCTGCACGGCGGGATCGGCTTCACCTGGGAGCACCCCGCCCACCTCTACCTCAAGCGCGCGAAGAGCAACGCGATCGCCCTCGGCACGCCCGAGCGGCACCGCGCGGCCCTGGCTGAGCTGGTCGACCTTCCCGGGGTGCCGGCATGACCAACCTGACCGGGCTCACCGCCGTCGTGACCGGCGGCAACAACGGGATCGGCCGCGCGATGGCGGTCGGCATGGCCAAGGCCGGCGCGAACATCGCCGTCTGGGCCCGCAACGCCGAACGCAGCGCCGACGCCGTCGAGGAGATCTCGACGCACGGGGTCAAGGCCATCGCGGTGAGCTGCGACGTCGCGGACGAGGACGCGGTGTCCGCGGCCATGACCCAGACCGTCGACGCCCTCGGCCCGCTCGGCTGCTTCGTGGCCAACGCCGGGATCGCCGACGCTGCACCGATCACCGAGATGAGCCTCAGCAGCTGGCACCGGGTGCTCCGGACCAACCTCGACGGGGGCTTCCTATGCACCCGCGAGGCGGCTCGCCGCTTCGTGGCGCAGGGCACGGGCGGATCCATCGTGGTGCTGTCCTCGACGATCAGCCGCTACGGCGGAGCCGGGATGGCGTCCTATGCGGCCAGCAAGACCGGGCTGCTGGGACTCGGTCGCACGCTCGCGGTCGAGCTGGCGCGATATCAGGTGCGCTGCAACATCCTCATCCCCGGCTGGACGCGCACCGGGATGAACACCGACCTCCAGGAGGACGAGCGGTTCATGAGGGCAACGATCGGGCGCACCCCGGCCCGTCGCTGGGCAGACCCGGAGGAGTTCCACGAGGTGGCCGCCTTCCTCGCCGACCCGTCGCTGACCTTCCACACCGGCAACGAGGTCGTCGTCGACGGCGGCTACACCATCTTCTGATCGACCGGCCCTGCACCGAAGGAGAGCCCGATGAGCAGCTACCGCGACGCCCACCCGTGGGCGAACGAGAAGACCGAGGCCGCCGCGGCGGTCAGCGACGACGAGCGACTGGTGCTCGCGTTCTTCGCCGACCTCTCCAGCGGCGACCCCGAGAAGCTCGCGCCGTACTTCGCCCCCGACGCGATGTACCAGAACATGCCGCTCCCGCCCGCCCACGGGGCGGAGGCCGTGCTCGCGACGCTGGGCGCGCTGTTCTCCGTGATGTCGATGGACAGCATCGAGACCCTCTACCTCGCGTCGCGCGACGGGTTCGTGTTCACCGAGCGGGTCGACTACCTGACGGCCCTGCCGACCGGCAAGTCGTTCGCCCTGCCCGTCACCGGGGTGACCCGGGTGGTCGACGGGAAGATCACGGCCTGGCGGGACTACTTCGACCTGCGGGAGTTCGAGGAAGCCGTCGATCTCCCGCTGCGGCAATGATGACACCGGCGGACCGGTCGGCCGGCGACACGGTGCGGGCCTTCCTCGCCGCCCTCGGCGAGGGCGAGCGGTCCGACCTGGCCGAGTACCTGGCAGAGGACGCTGAGTACCGCGGCACCGGCATCCAGCGCCCGACGGTCGGCGCCGAACCGATTGCTCGCCTGCTGGGCATGCTGTACGCCGGGACCGGCACCACCGCCGAGGTGGTCACCGTCGAGGCGCGGGACGGCGTCGTCTTCAGCGAGCGCCGCGACCACCTGCGCTCCGGAGAGGCCCTGAGGATCCAGGCGGTCGCGACCGTCGCCGAGCGACGGATCACGTCGTGGGCGGACGTGGACCCCGACGACCCGGTCCGGCCGGGACGCCTGCTCGGCCGCCCGGCCACGAACGACACGAGAGGACGAGGATGGCGACCGACCTCGACACTGAACTGATCGGCCTGGACGACCTGCGCAAGGCCCTGGACGGCAAGACCCTGCCTGGGGACGAGCTCACCATCGAGGGATACCAGAGCGCCCTTGCCGACCACGCCCTGCTGGCACCGGCCGAGGACTCCGACCACGCGCACCCCTTCTGGCTGATCGTGCTGGCGTTGCGCGGCATGGGCATCACGGTGGACGAGCTGTGCGCACTCGCCGGTCAGCGCGAGCAGGACACCCTCCTGTTCGGCACCTGCGGGATCGAGCAGCACAGCCCGCCGCGCGTCGGCCACACCTTCCGGACCAGCGCGACCGTCGGTCCCGTGGCGCGCAAGGAGTCCCGTGGCGGCGGCTTCCTGGACTTCGTCACCGTGCGGGTCGAGATCCGGGACGCCGGCGAGCTCGTCGGTGTTGTGAACCAAGGTTTCATCTTCAAGCGAGGTGCCTGATGACGACAACCACCCTGCCCGCTGTCGGGGACGCCGTGCCGCCGCTGCGGGTCGACTCCGTCGAGGCGGACAAGATCCGCATCATGGCCCTCGTTCTGCAGGACCCGAACCCCATCCACTTCGACCTCGCCGCTGTGCGGGCCGCCGGGCTGGGCGACCGCGAGGTCAATCAGGGGGGCGTCACGATGGCCTTCGTGATGAACATGCTGGCGGCGTGGGCGGGCTCGCGCGCGGCCGTACGGGTGGTCGACTGCCGGTTCTCGGCCAATGTCTTCGCCGGGGACGCGGTGGACCTCGGCGGGACCGTGACCGCCGTCCGCGAGGTGGACGGCGAGCACCTGGTCGATTGCGAGGTGTGGGCCGACAGTGGCGACGGCGTTCGGGCCATCGCCGGCACCGCGACGGTCGCGTTCCCAGTCTGAGCAGCCGGTTCGCGAGGAACGACGAGAGGGGCCCCGCCGGTCGGCGGGGCCCCTCTCGCGTGTGTGACCGTCAGACCGCGAAGCGCGCCTTCAGCGCGGGCTTGTCGACCTTGTTGGTCCCGGTGCGCGGGATGGCCCCGACGATCTCGATTCGGCGGGGCCGCTGGAGGCCGCGCAGGTCCGGCACCGACTCGCAGTACGCGGCGATGTCCGCCGCGGTGACGCCGGGCTGCGACGGCACGACGATGGCCGTGACCTGCTCGGAGAAGCGCTCGTGCGGCGTGCCGATGACGGTCACCTCGGCGATGAGCGGGCAGGCCTGCAGGTGCCCCTCGACCATCTGTGGATAGATGTTCTCACCGCCACTGATGATCATGTCGTCTGCGCGCTCGACGTAGTAGAGGTAGCCGTCCGGGGCCTCGCGGACGAGGTCGGTGGTGCGGAACCAACCGTCGTGGAACTTCTGCGCGTTGACCTCGGGAAGCCGCCAGTAGCCAGGTGTCACAGCGTCCCCGCGGACCCAGAGCTCGCCCACCTCGTCAGCGCCGAACGCGAGGGGGGTCTTGGAACCCGCGGGCACGATCTGCCAGCGCACGACCTGCTCGAGCGGCTTCCCGAGCGAGCCGTACCGGCGCTCCTCGTGGATCGGCTCGGTGATGGCGAGGCCGCTTTGCTCGGTCTGCCCGTAGATGTTGACCGGCACGACCCCGGTCAGCGCGGTGAACTGCTTCAGGCGGGCCTCGGGCATCGCCGAGCCGCCGACCATGCAGACCCGGACGGAGTCGAGGTCCTGGCCCTGGTCCCCGAGCAGGTTGACGATGTCGATCATCATGGCCGGGACGATCGCGAGGACCGTCGGGCGCAGGGTCAGGATGTCGTGGAGGTACTCGGCGGCCTTCCACCGGCGCAGCGTGACAGTGCCCCCGGCGAGCAGGAGCGGCAGCGTGATGAGCTGGAGGCCGCCGACGTGGAAGAGGGGGGTGCAGACCAGCGCGTGGTCCTCCGGCCCGATGTCCCAGGCGTCGAGCACGCCCTCGCACTCCGCGGCCGTGTTCCGGTGGGTCTGCCGGACGCCCTTGGGGGTGCCCGTCGAGCCGCTGGTGTACATCAGCAGCGCGTCGTCCCCGTCGAGGCGCGGGGCGGTCCGCTGCGCCGGGTCGGAGGTGATCGCCTCGGTGAAGCTGTGCTCCGCCCCCTCGGTGGGGGTCAGCGCGATCACGTGGTCGGCCAGCTCGGTGCCGGCCAGCGACTCGCGCAGCCGGGCGACGTCGGTGTCCAGCGCGAGCACCCAGCGCGCGCCCGAGTCGACCGCGGCGTGGCGCAGCGCGGCCGGGGCGAACATGTAGTTGAAGGGGACGGCGACCCCGCCCGCCTTCCAGATGCCGAGCAGGGCGGGGAGCCACTCGGGCTCGTTGTGCAGGAAGAGCCCGACGCGTTCGCCGGGCGCCAAGCCCTGGGCCTGCAGGAAGCCCGCGAATCGTGCAGCGGTGTCGAGCAGGTCGCCGTAGGTCCGGGTCACGTCGCCGCAGCGCAGCGCGACCTGGTCGGCGCGACGACGTGCCACGCGTTCGATCGAGGTGAGGACGTTCATCGTCGAGGCCTCCGGTCGGGTGGGCTGAGTCGGCTCAGTAAGAGCGCGGGAGGCCGAAGGACTCGGCGAGGTTCTGCCGGGCCATCTCGTTGCTGATGGGGGCGATGCGGAACTGCCGCAGGTCGCGCCAGAAGCGCTGGGCGTGGGTCTCGCTGGAGATGCCCATGCCACCGAGGATCTGGATGCCGCGGTCCGCGGCGGACACGGCGAGCTCGGAGAGGACCACCTTCACCATGTTCGCCTCCTGGTGGCAGTGCATGCCGGCCGCCTCGCGCCAGGCGGCGTCGAACACCATGAGCTCACCCTGCTTCTGGCCCAGCCTGGTGTCGGCGATGTAGTGCTGGATGATCTGGTGGCCGCCGATGACCTTGCCGAACGTGGTGCGGTTCTTGGCGTACTCCACCGACTCTTCGAGGATGCCGTCGAGCATTCCCAGCGCCAGGGCACCCGCCATGATCCGCTCGTTGTTGAGTGAGGCGAGCAGGACCTTGAACCCGTTGTGCTCCTCGCCGATGAGCTGCGAGTCCGGGACGAACACGTCGTCGAGGAAGATCTCGCACGAGCCCATCGCCCGCATCCCCAGCTTCGGGATGTAGCGCATGTCGATGCCGGGGGAGTCGGTCGGGACCAGCAGCAGGGTGGTCCGCGGGCGCTTGCCGGGTGCCTCGGCGTCTGCGCTGCGGGCCAGCAGCAGCAGGTACGTGGCCTCCTTGGCTCCGGTCGACCACATCTTCTGGCCGGAGACCCGCCACCCGCCGTCGACCTTCTTCGCGCGAGTGCTCATGGCGCCCAGAACGTCCGTGCCGCCGCTGGGCTCGGTCACGGCGATGGAGAAGCGGATCTCACCCTCGGCGAGCTTGGGCAGGTACTCCCGCTTCTGCTCCTCGCTGCCGCCGTGCACCAGTGCCTTGGCGCCCGCGAAGGAGGGGATTCCCCAGACCCAGGACAGGCCGCCGAGGCTGCGGGCGAGCTCGCGGGCCAGCACGGCGGTGTCGACGGCGTTGCCGCCCTGCCCGCCGTACTCCTCGGGGATGCCCATCGCGTGGAAGCCCGCCTCGGCCATGCCCTCCCACAGCTCGTAGGGGTACTGGTACTCGCGCTTCTCCAGCTCCAGCGCACGTTCGGGCGGGAAGTTCTTGTCCACCCACGACCGTACGGAGTCGCGGAAGGCGCGGCGGTCGTCGTCCAGGTCGAGCAGCATGACCACGACGGTAGGAGGGGACCCCCCGATCCGGTTGTCGCGTAACGCGACAGCCACCCGCGCGAGGGGTCTTCCCGATTATCGTGCTCGGTGTGGTGAGCCCGAGCAGCAGCGCGACTACGGCCCGTGGGGGCAAGCGGATCCGGCTGGACGCCGACGACCGGCGGGACCAGATCCTCGAGGGTGCCCGCCGGCTCTTCGCCGCGCGCCCGTACTCCAGCGTGTCCACGACCGAGCTCGCGACCGCCGCCGGCACCACGCGAACGAACCTGCACTACTACTTCGGCACCAAGCGGGAGCTCTACCTGGAGGTGTTGCGGGAGTTCGGACAGCTCCCCGCCCTCCCCGCCGAGGGCGCGGGCCGATCGACCGGGCCCGCCGAGCTGGACCGCCTGTTCGCCCGGTGGCTCGACGTCCTGGAGGAGAACCCGCAGACCATCATGTCGATGATCGGGACGGTGGCCCCTGGGGCCGACCCCGAGGTGGAGGCCGTCTTCCGAGACGGACGGCGGGCCTGGGAGGACCGCCTGATCGCGGTCCTCGAACTGCCGGACGAGACCTCGATGCGCGCCATGATCCGCAGCTTCCAAGGCATGGTTTCGACCGCCGTCGCCGAATGGCTCAACACCGGGTCACTGACGAAGGAGCAGGTCCACACGCTCCTGACCCGCACCCTGCTCGCCCTGACCCCGCGGTAGACCGGCGCGAAACGCCCCTTATTGACAGCTTGTCAGTAGTCCGCCATCATCTCGTCAACGCGATGCCGCGGCCCGTCGTGGGGTTCGGCAGTGAGTCGTCGGGAGTGAACGTGGACAACGCCGTCGTCCCAGTCGTTCGCGAACGGGTCGTGTCCCCGGAGGCCGACCACGCGGAGGCCCCCCGTGGATGAGTGGGTCCGCGCCGTCCACGGCGCGCGAGACGTCCTCGGCGAGGCCCCCGGCCGGATGCCGGAGAAGGTCGGCCCCGTGCGGTCGGTGGTCTACGAGTCCTGGAAGCGCAGCAAGCTGCAGGGCCTCGAGCCGGACGCCGTGGCACCCAGCTACTACCCCGAGGTCGAGCTCGACTCGTACCTCACCCGGATCGCCGCGCCGCTGGTGGAGAAGCGCCGTGCGGCGCTCGACGCGGCGATGTGCGCGCTGTCCCTCACTGACCAGGACGGCCGGCTGCTGCGCCGCTGGGTGCCGGACACCGCGTTCGCGGGCCGCCTGGACTCGCTCGACGTGGCCCCGCGGTTCTCGGTCGCGGAGTCGCACGTGGGCACCACGAGCGCGATCTCGCTGCTCAGCGGCAAGCCCGTGATCGTGCGGGGGCCGGAGCACTTCTCGGAGGTCTTCCACTCCCTGACCTGCGCCGGTTCCCCCATCGTGCACCCGGTGACGCGGCGGATCGTCGGAAGCATCGACCTGACCTGCAAGCTCGCCGACACGAGCCCCTTCGTGCTGTCCTGGGTGATGGAGCTGGCGGCGGACATCCAGGAGGCGCTGCGGAACGCGTCGTCCCGCCAGGAGCGCCTGCTGCTGGACTCCTACCTCGCCCACAACCGCGACGCGCGCCACCCGCTGGTCACCCTCGACCAGAACACGATCATCACCAACGCCGCGGCGGCCCGCCTGATCAGCGGGATCGACCAGGCCATGCTCTGGGAGCACGCGTCCAAGGCGATGGGGGAGAAGGCCACGGCCCCGCAGCCGATGGTGCTCACCGACGGCACGCGCGTGTCGATCGAGACCCGGCCGGTCAACGACGGGCCGGACATCGTCGGCGCCGTCCTGTCGATCAAGCAGGACGTGGTGCGCCAGCAGGTCCGCCCCGGCCACCGCGAGGTCCCGGCGCTGCCCGGCCTCGTCGGGCGGAGCCCGCGGTGGACCGCGCTCTGCGCCCAGGCGGCCCGGATCGCCCCCGTCGACCGGCTGCTCGTGGTCGGCGAGCAGGGCAGCGGCCGGGCGGCCGTGGCGGCCGCGCTGTCCCGGCCGGGGCCCGTCCGGATCATCGACGCCGCCCAGATCGGGGTGGTCGGGCTGGAGGCCTGGCTGCGCGACGTCGAGACCGAGCTCGACGGGCCGGACGAGAACCTCGTCCTCCGCCACGTCGACCTGCTGGAGCCGGGAGCAGCCCAGGCAGTCGACGCGGCCCTCGATCGCCGGACGACCAGGCGTCGGGTCATCGCGACGTCGGAGACCGGGCCGATCGGGCCCGGGCCCCGCAACCCCCTGCTTGACACCTTCGACGAGGTCCTGGAGGTCCCGCCGCTGCGCGACCGGATCGAGGACCTGCCCGCTCTGCTCGCTGCCCTCACCGCGCGCGCGGTCGGCGACGGGCCCGCTGTGCGCTGGATGCCCGACGCGGTGCAGGCGTTGACCCGGCTGGACTGGCCCGGCAACGTCGCGACCCTGGAATCGCTGGTCAGGGCCATGGTCTCGCGCTGTCGCGCCGGCTACATCGGTGCGCGCGATCTGCCAGCGGACGTCGTGGCGCGGGCGTCCCGGCGCCCGCTCGCCATGCTGGAGCAGGCCGAGGCCCAGGCGATCATGCGTGCGCTCAAGGACGCGGGCGGCAACAAGCATCGCGCCGCGGAGTCGCTGGGCATCGCCCGCTCGACGCTGTACCGGAAAGTGCGGGCGCTGGGCCTGGACCTGTCCACCGCGGCGTTCTGAGCGGGCGGCCGTGCCCGCTGTAGGCTCGGTGCGGCAGGCTGCGGGGGACGGGACGGACGACGGGATGAGCTGGGTGCAGTTGCGGCCCGCTCCTCCACAGCGCACGTTCGAGGAGATCATCGGGCAGATCCGCGCGATGATCCAGAGCGGCGAGCTGGGCAGCGGTGACCGGCTGCCGTCCGAGCGGCCCTCGCCGAGCAGTTCGAGTCAGCCGCAACACCATGCGCGAAGCGGTCACCAGGCCGGAGATTTCCAGCATCATGATGAGGTCGGTGCTGGACCTGTTGCGCGAGGTGGTCGCGGCGGTCGGCCCGTCGTCGGACCGCAGCTTCCGGAGGCGCGGGCGCGGGCTGATGCAGCGGTTTCGCGCGCGGACGCCGACGGCGCGGTGCACGAGATCGAGGTGCACCTGCCCCGCCTGCACGAGCGGTGGCTGGCGGGGTACGAGGACGGCCGGACCACGCCGCTGTCCTGAGCGCCCTCAGCCGACGGGACGCACCGCGAACAGCGTGAGGTTGCCGTAGGCGAGCGCGATGAGCTCGACCGGGCGGTCCGCGGCCGGCGCGTCGGCGAGGATCTGGGTGGCGATGCGGACACCGTCGGCGAGGTCGACGACGCCCACGGTGTAGGGCACGTCCGCGGCGAAGGCCGACGGCGCGGCGTGGACGCGGGTCCAGGAGTACAGCCTCCGTCCCGCGCCCGATGAGCTCGGCCCAGTCGACCGTCCGGTACCAGCGGTGCGGGCAGAAGGGCTTGGGCGGGAAGGAGAACTGCAGGCACACCGCGCGGGTGCTCCGCAGGACCCCCGCGCGCAGTCCGTCCCAGAAGGGCGCGACGAACGCGCTGCGCCGGGCGAGTAGGGGCAGCCGCCGGTCTCGCTCAGGACGGGGATCATCGGGCGACACCGTCCAGCACGCGGACGAGCGCGGCGTTGCAGTTGCCGAGCTCGGCGCTGGTCAGGGTTAGCCCGCCCGGGCACCTGCCGCTCGCCCGCCTGTCCGCGCAGCTGCTCCAGCACCTCGACGAACGTGTAGAGACCGTTCTCACACGGGGTGCCCGCGCGACTGCAGCCCGCCAGAGGTGCAGACGGGGATCGACCGTGCGCCCCTCGGCGGCGGCCGACGCATCCGCACCCCGCTCCACCAGGCCCAGGGCCTCGCTTGACCAGAACCTCGACGATCGCGCACGGGGCTTACACCTCGGCCAGGTCGACGTCGCCCGCGGTGATCCCCGCGGACCCCATCGCACCAGCCCCCGCGACCCCGGTGGCGACGAGCCGGGTCTTGTCGCCCGGCATCTCGCTGATCTGGTGGGCGCCCTCGTGGAAGAAGCCCCGCCCGGAGAGCCGGACGTAGGGACGCCCCGTCGCGCGGACCACCTCCCCCGCGGGCACCAGGCAGACCGCGCCGTCGCCGCGCGAGGGCACCTCGAACAGGCTCAGCGGCGCGACGATCATGGGCTGAGCGAGGACCTCCTCCAGCGTGATCGGGGTGCGGTACGACGTCGCCTCGATCGAGGAGTAGGTACCCGCACGGTGATCCCGCGAGCGCGCTTATATCCGGACGAAAAGAGAACCCTTGGTGCTGATCGGCCTCACCAGCAGCGCCGCCGCCGCCGCTCGCGATGCGCGGGCGGCGGTCGACGCCGACCGGTTGGGCGGATCGCTCGCTCGGGTCCGGGCGGCGCCGCCGAGCACGGACGGAGCCGGCCGACGTGACCGGCGGTCTCCTTGTCTGGACGCGCGCCGATTCCAACGGGGCGTGGCGAAGGAGACGGGCATCGCGACGGTCAGCCGCACCTACCGGCAGTACTCCGCGCGGATTGCCGACCATTTCCTCGCCTTGGGGACGCCCGAGGAGGTGGTCGCGACCCTTCGGAGGTACGAGGCCGCCGGCGCGGACCGGATCATCCACGCCCCGGCCTGCCCGGCGACCGACAGGGCCCGGGTCGTGAGGGTTCTGGCCGACGAGGTTCTCCCGGCGTACGTGTGTGACGGGACGACGTCGTCGGACCGGGTGAGGACCCGGCCCGACGACCGTCAGGCGCTCTCGCGGGCGGGGTTCGGCTTTGCCGCCCGGACCGGCCGGTAGCTCTCCTTGGTGGTGACGATCGAGACCAGCGTCAGCACGGCGGCGAGCGCCACGAATCCCGCGACGGCGTTGATGGTGCCGGACCAGGCCAGCAACGACGCGGCGATGAGCGGAGCGAAGCCACCCCCGATGACCGCGCCCAGCTGGTAGCCGACCGAGGCTCCCGAGTAGCGGACACCGGTGCTGAACATCTCCGTGAAGAAGGCGGCCATCGGCCCGTACAGGCCGCCGAGAACGACACCGGCGATTAAGGCCCCGACCAGCATGCCTGGCACAGTGGCGGTCTGCATGAGCCAGAAGAACGGGAAGGCCGACAACAGGGTTGCGATCGCGGCGGGCACCAGGACCTTCTTGCGGCCGATCCGGTCCGACAGGGCCGCAAATAGCGGGATCGTCAGCACGGTGGCCGCACTGGAGATGAGAATGATGGTCAGGATCGTCGAGCGGGCGACGCCGAGGGTGCCGACGTAGGACACCATGAACACGATCAGGATGTAGTAGTACACCTGGATCACGAGGATCATCCCGCCGGATTGCAGGATCTGCAGGGGGTGGGTCCGCAGGGCCTCGATGAGCGGCGAGCGCTTCCGGGTGGGCGCGGCCGCGCCGGCGGTCGGTGCGCTCTCCTGCAGCGCGCGGAAGTCCGGGGTGTCCTCGAGCTTGAGCTGGACGTAGAGGCCGAGCCCGATCACGATGACGCTGAGCAGGAACGGAACCCGCCAGCCCCACGCGGCGAAGGCCTCCGCGGGCAGCACCGCGATGAGGACGAGGAAGACGACGTTGGAGAGGATGACCGCCAGCGAGGGGCCCATCTGGGCGAAGCTTCCGTAGAAGCCACGCTTGTGGGCCGGGGCGTTCTCGGTGACCAGCAGCATGGCCCCGCCGTACTGGCCGCCGATGGCCAGGCCCTGCACACACCGCAGCAGCACCAGCAGGATCGGAGCCGCGGCCCCGATCGTCCCGTAGGTGGGCAACAACCCGATCAGCGTCGTGGCGACGCCCATCATCACCATCGCGACGACCAGCAGCTTCTTCCGACCCATCCGGTCGCCGAAGTGGCCGAAGACGATGCCGCCGACCGGCCGGAAGAGGAACCCGACCCCGAACGTGGCGAAGGCGGCGAGGGTGCCGAGCACCGGTGACACGGAGGGGAAGAAGACGGTGTTGAAGACCAGCGCCGCGGCTGTCCCGTAGATGTAGAAGTCGTACCACTCGAGCGTGCTCGCGGAGAGCGCCGCGCCCGCCACCCGGCGCAGCACTCTCTCGGGCGGTGCCTTTCGGCCTTCCGCGCCCCCACCGTGCTCATCGACCACTGTCGTCACGCCCCTCCAGACAATGTCCGGCGCCGTCGCCGGATCGGGTGACGCGAAGGGTAGGGAGCGGACGGACGGTACAGATGTCGCAGAACGGGACGGCCGGACCGGGCTGGAGCGGAATGCAACACCGTCCGGTCCGCGGTGTCACTTAGCGTCCCTCCCGGAGTGCGGCACCGCCGCTCACTCGCGAGCCGAAGGAGTCCTCGTGGCCGAATCCGTCGTCGTCGTCGCCACCGTCGTGCCGAAGCCCGGCCGCGAGGCGGAGACCGAAGCGGCCTTCCTGGCCGCGGTCGCCGCCACCCATGCCCAGGACGAGGGCTGCGAGCTGTACGCGCTGCACCGGTCGGTCCGCGGGCCGGATGGCTTCGTTGTCATCGAGAAGTGGGCCTCGACCGAGGCGCTCGCTGCGCACGGCGCCGGAGCGGCGTTCACTGCGCTCTCGGCCCGCTTCGAGGACCTGCTGGCCGAGCCGCTCGGCGTCACCGTGATGGCGCCGATCCCCGCGGGCGACGAGAAGCTCGGCCTGCTGTGACCGCGGGTGACGTCGGGTACGACGTCGTCGACGGGATAGCCACCTTGACCCTGGACCGGCCCGAGGCGCACAACGCCCTGACCGTCCATATGGTCCGGCGCTTCGCCGAGGCCAGCGCGGCAGCCCAGGCCGACGACGACGTGCGCGTCGTGGTCGTGACCGGGGCGGGGGACAAGGCGTTCTGTGCGGGCGGTGACCTCGGCGAGCTGATCCCCCGACTGACCACAGGCGAGCTGGAGATCCTCACCCCGGACCCGACCAAGCGGTTCCTGTCCGACGTGGACAAGCCGGTGGTGGCGGCGGTCAACGGGCTGTGCGTTGCGGGCGGCCTGGAGCTCCTGCTGGGGACCGACATCAGGGTCGCCGCGAACGGTGCGGTGTTCGGGCTGCCGGAGGTGCGCTGGGGTCTGGTGCCCGGCGGCGGCTCGCACGTGCGGCTGCCGCAGCAGGTGCCCTGGGCGTTCGCCATGCAGCTGCTGCTCAGTGGTGACCACGTCGGCGCGGAGCGGGCCCGCGAGGCCGGGCTGGTCAACGAGGTCCTCCCGCGCGCCGACGTCCTGCCGCGCGCCCAGGCGATCGCGGCCGGGATCGCCCGCAACGCTCCGCTGGCGGTTCGCGCGGCGAAGGAGATCGCCGTGCGTGCCCTGGCGAACGAGCCGCGGTTCGCGCTCGAGTACGCGCTCAACGCCCGCGTGGTTGCCTCCGAGGACGCGCGGGAGGGCCCGCGCGCCTTCACGGAGAAGCGCACACCGAAGTTCGTCGGACGGTAGGAGTCCTCGATGACGGTCGATCTCGTCCCCACCATCCATCCCGACCACCGTGAGCTCGTCGCGTCGGTCTTCGACGCGGTCGACGGTGTGTTGGCCGCCTGCCCGCGCACGCTCTACCTGCAGCGGTCCCGGGACCGCGAGCACGCTCCCGAGCTGTGGGAAGCGATCGTCGCGGCCGACCTGCTGGCGATCGGCGTACCCGAGGAGCTCGGCGGCGCAGGCGGCGGGCTGACCGGGTGCACCGCGGTGATGGAGGCACTCGCCCGGGCGGGTGTGCCGCCGCTGCAGTACTCGCTCACCACGTTCTCCCGCGAGGCGATCCTCCGACACGGCTCGGAGCGTCAGATCAAGGACCACGTGGTGTCCACCATCAGCGGTCAGCGGCGGTTCTGCCTCGGCGTCACCGAGCCCGAGGCGGGGACGAACTCATTTGCCGCGCGGACGATCGCCCGCCCCGTCGAGGGCGGCGGCTACCGCATCACCGGTCAGAAGGTGTTCATTTCCGCGGCGGACGAGTCCGACCACATTCTGCTGCTCGCCCGCACCGCACCTTACGGCGAGCCGGTCGGCCGCCGCTCGGGATTCGGGCTGTTCGCCGTCGATCTCGGCTCCCCGGGGATCGAATTGCGACGCCTGGACATCGAGTGGCACGCACCGGAGTACCAGTTCGAGGTCTTCCTCGACGACGTCGAGGTCCCGGCGGAGGCGTTGATCGGCGAGGAGGGCCTGGGCTTCGACCATCTCCTCGCGTGCCTCAACCAGGAGCGAGTGACGATCGCCGCCTGGGCGCTCGGGCTCGGCGAGTACGCCCTGGCCAAGGCGGTCGAGTACGCCAAGGTCCGGGCGCCGTTCGGAACCCCGATCGGCGCGCACCAGGGCGTCCAGCACCCGTTGGCGCTGGCCAAGGCGGAGATGGAGGCGGCCCGGCAGGTCATGTACTCAGCGGCCGCGGAGTACGACTCGGGGCGGGACGCCGGGGCGAAGGCGAACATGGCGAAGCTGCTGGCCAGCCGGGCCGCCCTCGCCGCGGTCGAGGCCGCGATCCAAACCCACGGCGGGTCGGCGTTCGTCTACGAGACCGACGTTGTGACGCTGTGGCCAATGATCCGCATCCTGCAGATCGCCCCGCTGAACAACGAGAGCATCCTGAACTACATCGGCGAGCGCGTGCTCGGCCTGCCAAGGAGCTGAGATGGCGGAGGAGTACTGGCGGCCGGAGGACGTGCCGGAGACCTTCTACCGGCCGGGAAGGACCGCGTTGCCCGCGCTGTTCGACCTGACCGGACGGGTCGCGGTGGTGACCGGTGCCGGCGGCGGGCTCGGCCGGGAGTTCGCTCACGCGCTGGCGGCCGCCGGCGCCCGCGTGGCCTGTACGGACCTCGACGGCACGGCCGCGAAGCAGACCGCCGACGCGCTGCGCGACCGCGGCGCAACCGCCCTGGACCTCGAGCTCGACGTGACCGAGGAGGCCGCCGTCGACGAGGCGTTCGGCCGAGTGGACCGGGAGCTCGGCGGGTTCGACGTCCTGGTGAACAACGCCGGCATCGGCGACCCGCGGTCGGTGCCCCTGCACCGGGTGCGGACCGCGGACTGGCAGCGGGTCCTGGACGTCGACCTCGGCGGGGTCTTCCTCTGCAGCCGCGCCGCTCTGCGGATCATGGCGGAGCGGCGGTCCGGGAAGATCGTCAACGTCGCGTCCATGTTCGGCCTGACAGGCGCGCGGATCTCGCCGATACCGGCCTACTCCGCCGCCAAGGGGGCGGTGGTGAACCTGACGCGCGAGCTCGGGCTGCAGTACGCGAGCTCGGGGATCCAGGTCAACGCTCTCTGCCCGGGGTTCGTCCGGACGGGGCTGTCGGGCGGCGTCTACTCCGACCCCGACTTCCTCGCGCGGCTCACCGCCCAGGTGCCGATGGGACGGATCGCCGAGCCGGCCGAGCTGGCAGGGGCGCTGCTCCTGCTCAGCGCGGCGGCCTCGGACTACATGACAGGACAGACGTTGGTGATTGACGGAGGGTGCAACGCAGGATGATCGGGATCGAGCCGGTGCCGGCTGACGGTGCGCAGCTGCGGCAGGCCTTCGGATGCTTCCCGTCCGGAGTGACCGCGGTGTGCGCGCTGATCGACGGTGTCCCGGTGGGGATGGCCGCGAGCTCGTTCACCTCGGTGTCGGTGACGCCGCCGCTCGTGTCGGTGTGCGTACAGGACACCTCGACGACCTGGCCGAAGCTGCGTGACCGCACGCGGCTCGGGGTGAGCGTCCTGGCGGAGGGGCACGACGCCGTGTGCCTGAGCCTGTCCCGCAAGACCGGCGACCGGTTCGCGGGCGTGGACTGGGTCGCTGCGCCGGACGGTGGGGTTTTCGTCCACGGGTCGAGCGTCTGGCTGGATTGCTCCCTCCACGCGGAGCTCCCGGCGGGCGACCACGCCATCGCGCTGCTCGAGATCCACGGGCTCCGGGCCGAACCGGACACCCCGCCGCTCGTGTTCCACGGCAGCCGCTTCCGGCGGCTCGCCGCAGTCTGAATCACCCCTCGCGGAAGGACGCACATCGTGGTGAGCACCGTCTCCGACCGGGTCAGCAGGGCCGTCGCGGCGATCGCGGCGGGTCGCGCGGTCGTCGTGGTGGACGACGAGGACCGTGAGGACGAGGGCGACCTGATCTTCGCGGCCGAGTGCGCGACCCCTGAGCTGATGGCCTTCACGGTCCGGCACACCTCCGGATACGTCTGCGTTGCGCTGCCGGAGGAGGAGTGCGAACGGCTGGCGCTCCCGCCCATGCACCATCGGGACGGCGATCGGTTCGGCACGGCGTACCGCGTCACGGTGGACCTCGTGGGCACGGGGACGGGCATCTCGGCGGCGGCGCGTGCCCGCACGGTCGCCGCGCTCGGTTCGGCGGACGTGACCGCACAGGACTTCGTCCGGCCCGGCCACGTCGTCCCCTTGCGGGCCCGCGACGGCGGGGTGCTCCGGCGGCCCGGGCACACCGAGGCAGCCGTCGACCTCGCGCGGCTGGCGGGGCTGCAGCCCGCGGGGGCGCTCTGCGAGATCGTCTCTCGTGAGCGCCCGGGGGAGATGGCGCGCGGCGGCGAGCTGGTCCGGTTCGCGGCCGAGCACGGGCTGGAGACCGTCTCCATCGCCGAGCTGATCGCTCACCGCCGGCGGACCGAGCCGCAGGTCGAGCGGGTCGCCGTGACCTCGCTCCCCACCAGCCGGGGCGGGCTCCGGGCAATCGGGTACCGCACGCTGCTCGACGGGGCCGAGCACGTGGCCCTCGTCGCCGGTCACGTCGGGGGGCCGGACCTCCCGGTCCACGCGCACACCGAGTGCCTGCTCGGCGACGTCTTCAGTGGGTTGGGGTGCTCCTGTCGCGCCGACCTCGACACCGCGATCGCGGACATCACCCTGGCGGGACGTGGCGTCGTCGTCTACACCCGGTCGGCGGGGGCCGCCCGTGGCTGCGGGCTGTTCGCGCCGCTCGACGAGGGCGCCCGTCGGGTGTCCGCGGAGGTGGCCGCCGCCGTCGTCCTGGACCTCGGTGTCGCCTCCGCGCGCACGATGGACGACGTCCTGCGGGACACCCTGCACAGCTACGGCCTGCGGATCGACGGCGGAACCGTCGCCCCGCAGGCCGCGGCGGGCTGACCCGCGGTCAGGCCCGCCAGAGGTGCGGGCCCGGCCGGGTCATCGGGATGCTCGGCACCACGACCGAGCGGCCGAGCCGGGTGAGGGCCACGACCAGCTCCGCGACGTCCGCCGGGTCGATCATGGCTCCCGGGTCCACCTGGTCCGCGAGCGGAGCGGTCATGTCGGTCGCGACGTAGCCGGGGCAGACCGCCGTGGCGGTCACGCCGGCCTCCGACTCCTCGGTGTTCAGCGTCTCGCACAGGGACGTCAGCGCGGCCTTGCTCGCGCCGTAGGCGGAGTTGAGCGGTTCGGCGGCGACCCCGGTCAACGAGGACACCGCGATCACCTTGGCCGTGCCGCGCTCACCGGCTGCCGTCTTGCGCAGCACCGGCAGCAGCCGCTGCGTCAGCACGTAGCCCGAGCGGACGTTGATCGCATAGAGCTTGTCGAAGCGGCGGGCCGGGAAGTCGGCGAACGGGCCGATCGAGCCCATGCCGGCGTTGAGGACCAGGGCGTCGAGCCGCCCGTACGCCTCGACGTGGACGTCGGCGAGGCGCACCACGTCCTCCTCCACACCCATGTCGGCGGGGACAGCGCGGACCGCGTGCCCGTGCGCGGACAGCAGGCCCGCACGCTCCTGCAGCGGGCCCTCCGAGCGCGCGGAGACGGTGAGGTCCCAGCCCGCAGCAGCCAGCTTGTCCGCGATCAGGGCGCCGATCCCGCGGGAGGCCCCGGTGACGAGCGCGACGGGCGCGCTCATCGGGGGGCCATCCGGATCGCTCCGTCGAGCCGGATCGTCTCGCCGTTGAGCATGGGATTGGCGACGATGTGTGCCACCAGGTCCGCGTACTCGGACGGCTCGCCGAGCCGTGACGGGTGGGGGACCTGGGACTCGAGCGAGGCGCGGGCCTCGTCGCTCAGACCCCGCAGGATGGGCGTAGCGAACATCCCCGGCGCGATGGTCATGACCCGGATCAGGTCGCGGGCCAGGTCCCGAGCGATCGGCAGCGTCATGCCGACGACGCCGCCCTTCGACGCCGAGTACGACGCCTGCCCGATCTGCCCGTCGAAGGCCGCGACCGAGGCGGTGTTCACCACGACGCCTCGCTCGCCGTCGACCGGGTCGGTCGCCCGGATCGCCTCGGCGGCCAACCTGATGACGTTGAACGTCCCGATGAGGTTGATCTCCACGACGCGAGCGAACCGCTCCAGCTCCAGCGGACCACTCCTGCCGAGCGTGCGGCCCGGATCACCGATCCCCGCACAGTTCACCGCCACCCGCAGCGGGCCGCGCTCGCCCGCCGCCGCGATCGCTGCGGCGACCTGCTCGGGGTCCCGGACGTCCGCCGCGACGAACTGTGCCGCCGGGCCCAGCTTCTCGGCCACCGCAGGCCCCGGGGACGAGGGCAGGTCGACCACCACGACGTCGGCACCCTCGTTGAGCAGCTTCTCGGTCGTCGCGAGCCCGAGCCCCGACGCCCCTCCGGTCACCAGCGCAACCACTCCGCGTATCTGCACACATCCTCCATCCGTCCGGGTTCGACCCACTGTGCGCATGCGGCGGGGTGCCGGGTTGTCGCAGTTCGCACCACCTCGCCGAGCAACGGAACGATCGGGATCAATGGCTACGTCAACGACTGCACCGCGCCCTTTGGCGGGGTCAAGGCCAGCGGCATCGGCCGCGAGCTCGGGCGGAGGGTTTGCGGGGTCATCAGAACCTGAAGACGATCTATCTCGACCCCGCGACCTGACCCGGTCTTTCGGGCGGCAATGTCGACGCCAGGTAGTCGAAGCATCGCTACTCACTCGAAGTGGGTACGACTCTCCTCCCTGAAGGGGGAGTCACGGCCGGGTCCCCTTCCTACTCTGAGTGAATGCAGCCGGGGTGCTCCGAGGAGGAGCGCTCCGGCTCGCCGCTCCGACACCGATGTACGGGCGGGTCATGAAAGGTGAGGCCGCATGCTGACAGCGACGCCAGAGCGTTACCGGACGCGTGTTCTCCGCGCGCTGTGCGTGGCCGGGTCGTTGACCGTCGAGGGCGTGGCGCGGCGGTCCGGCATCGGGGTCGGCATCGCGCACGGCGAACTGCTCGCAGCGGAGTCGGTAGGCCTCGTTGTAGACTGCGCGGCCACCGGGCGATGGTCCTCCACCGCGATCGGCAGGATCCTGCTGAGGCGGTTGGCGTCGGCCGAAACCGTCGAGGGGCACCGGACGCGACTGGCCAGCTTGAGGCCGCGACTGGCGGAACTGGACGTCGAAGTCGCGAACCTGACGTCTCGCTGGTTCTTGCGCGAGGGCGAGGCGGGCGACCGAGGAGCAGCCATGGTGATCAACGATCACCACGACCCGATCTATGATGCCGCCGTGCTGGAGGACGTCGCGCGGACACATCCCGAGCGCATCACCGCGATCTACGCCGCGGTGGTCATCGTTCCGAGGATGGAGCGCTACGCGGGTCGGCTGGCCGACGCGTGGCGCCGGGTGAGGCTCGGCGAACACGCTGCGCTCGGCGACCCCGAACAGGATGCCTACTTCGACGTCTGGGCCGAGTTCCTGCGCGACCTCGACGCTCTCGCCGGCTGGTCCGGCGTCCGACCTCACGAAGTGCGTCGTGCCGGGTGAAGGCGATACGAAGGAGCGGGCCGGGGCGCCCCGGCCCCCGCGATCGGCTAGTTCGCCTGGTAGGCGAGGTCGGCGGCGGTGAGACCCTCGAGCGCCATGCCGCGGGGGACGGCCTCGATCACTCAGCGTAGGTTCAGCGTCTGCTTGCAGGCTGCGGTAGAGCGCGGGCTTGGCCGCCAGCTTCCGCGCGATCTCCAGGCCGCGCTGGTGGGCCTGCTCGTGCAGGACGACCTCGTTGATTGGGAGGTTAACGGGAAGATCTTCAGGGATTTCTCTCATGACACCACTCATGACACGAAATGCCGGTCAAGGGGGGTGCCAGAGCGGCTGGGAGAGGTCTCGCGCGCTCGCGTCGTCGCTGGTAGGAGGCTTGAGAGGGGAGTGCTGCGCGCTTTACACCCGAGCGGTCGCAGGTTCGATCCCTGCCGCGCCCACCCAGTTCAGCACGGCAGAGCTGCTCAGTTCTGTCACGACACGCCAGTCTCATGACACCAGTTGTGACACCAACTCCTTCGGTCGCGCTCCGGTGTGTGGCGGACCCGGAGCTGAGTTGAGTCACGACACGCCGAGCACGGCGTGCCGCAGCGGGAGACTGCCGCGCATCGAACCCGCGTGGGCGTCGACGCTCCTACCTCTGCACCTGATCGGGATGGTCATCCTCGCCGAGGTCGTCCTCCTGTAGGTGCCCACAACGGCTCGCTCGGCGGCTACGGGCCGATCCTTGCGACCAATCTGACTGCTCCTCTGTCCCGCGGGCGGCGGACAGGCCAACAGCGCGACGCCATGAACGACCAGCGGATGACGATTCGACGAGCCGACTCAGTTCGACCTTTCCGCTCCACCCGAAGCGCAGCCCGACTCTGCATCGCGCACTTTCGGCGCTTTCGAAGTGGGCCCACTTCAGCTGCTCGGCGGCGTCGTCCTCGCACGCAGCCACTTGGTGGTTCCTGCGGGCAGGCCGCGCGACTTCGGCGTGTGCGGCACGACGCTGACGAGGAGCGCGGCTTCTTGCGGTAGGGACCATTTGACGGCGTGGTAGACCGCAGAGAGGGAGGCAGCGCTGTCGATCAGCAGCAGGCCCGGGCCTGCCGTCCGCGCCTCTTCCCAGGGTCCGACGAGGTCAGTGGGCTGTTGTGAGGTCCACGCGAGGTAAACGGGCACGCTCGCATGTACCCGAACCTGGGCGAGGTGATAGATCGCTCAACGGCCCCGCACACGCCTGCGTCGGCCGGATGGCCATCGAAGTGCCGGTGTTCATCGCGGTCGTCGCACTGACTCCGGTCGAGTCGATCGTCTGGCGCGGACCGGAGCGCACGCCGGTGGGCCTGTGGTCGTCGTCGACCGGACGTCACTGCACGTGCTCGGCACGGGCCGACGGGCGCCCGGTCGGCATAGTTAGCATCGACCATTTTAATGGTCTAGCCAAAGTGCTACGGTGCTGATGCCGTCGAGACGCGGCGCCACAGGAGGCGTCGTGCTCCGAACGACCGGGAGCGACGGCCGATTCCCTTCCACGCACCGACCGTCGGGGCCGCCTTCGGCGCGGAGGTGCGCGCCGACAGAGGAGTACATCGACGATGAGTGCAGGCAGTGTCGCCTCGACGCCGCCGCGGACCGGCCACCTGAATCGCTGGTGGTACGTCGCGACGGGCTTCGTGACGTTGTTGTTCGGAACCAGCACGGTCAACGTCCTGTTCAACGTACTCGGCGGGCCCATGGCCAAGGAGTTCGGCTGGGAACGCAGCGTGATCAGCAACGGTCTCTCGCTGGAGACCGTGCTGGTCGGGGTCAGCATCGTGGCGCTGGGCCTGCTGATCGACCGGTTCGGTCCGCGGGGCCCCTCCGTCCCGATGGCCCTGCTGTTCGGCGCCGGCCTGATGCTCATGGCCACCCTGCAGGGTGGGCAGACGCCATTCTACCTGCTGTGCATCGTCATGGGTGTCGGTGCCGGTGCGGTCAACCCCATCGCCCACGCAACCGTGGTCAGCGCGTGGTTCTCCGACCGCCGGGGGCTCGCGCTCGGCATTCTCATGGCCGGCCTCGGGGCCTGCGGTGTGCTGATGCCGTTCCTGGCGAACTGGCTCCTGGGCCTTGCCGGTTGGCGAATGAGCTTCGTGATCATCGGTGCGTTGTGCACGGTGATCCCGACCGCGGTCTACGCCTTCGTCACCCGGATGCCCGCGCAGGACGAGCGGGAGCGTCGGGCCGCCCGTGAGCAGGGACGGGTCGCGGGGGAGTCGCTGTGGACGCTCGCCCGCAAGTGCCGCCAGTTCTGGCTGCTCTCGTTGGCGATCTTCCTGGTGTCCTCGGCGACGTTCGGTCTCATGTCGCAGGTCGTGCCGATGAGCACCGACAAGGGGATCGGCCAGGGGACCGCCGTCTCGATCCTCTCGGTGCTCAGCCTCGCGTCCCTGGCCGCACGCCTGCTGGTCGGGTACCTGCTGGACCGCTTCTACGCACCGGCCGTCGGCGTCGTCATCTTCGCGGCGTGCGCGGTCGGGGCGGCACTCATGATCCTCTCGAGCCAGGTGGCCCTGCTGTTCCTCGCGGCGATCCTGATCGGCCTCGGTCTCGGTGCGGAGGGCGACGTCGCGGCGTACATGGCCAGCCGCTACTTCCCGAAACACTCCTACGGGCGGGCGCTCGGTTTCATCTACTTCCTCTACGCCCAGGGGTCGGCGTTCGGGATCTTCCTGCTCGGCCAGGTCTTCTCCGCCACCGGTTCCTACACGGCGGGCGCGATCCCGATCATCGTCCTCGTCGGGGTGAGCATCGTGTGCCTGCTGTTCATGGGGCCGTACCGCTTCACCCTCGACCACCGAGAGACCGGCGCCGAGACCCAGGACCGTGACGAGGACCCGAACGTCCCGTCCGGTTCCTCGGCCTGACAGCCCCCGCTCCGGCGCCCGGCCAGGCGCCGGAGCGGGCATCAGCCTCGTCGGGCGAGGTCCCGGAGCTCGAACTTCTTCACCTTCCCCGTGGCGGTCATCGGCAGCGCGTCCACGAGCAGGAGCTTCTCGGGCAACTTCTGCGTGGCGATGTGGCGGCTCCGGAGGAAGTCGGTGATCTCGCCGAGTGTCGGCTGCTCGCCCGGCCTCGGGACCACCACGGCGCACGCCTTCTCGCCCAGCCGCTCGTCCGGGTACGGCACCACCGCCACCTGGGCGACAGTCGGATGTGCGGCGACGTACCCCTCGACCTCGGCGGCACTGATGTTGGTCCCACCGCGGATGATGATGTCCTTGAGCCGGCCCGAGACCCGCAGGTAGCCCTGGTCGTCGAGACGGCCGAGGTCTCCGGTGTGGTGGCGGCCCCGATCGTCGATCGTGGCGGCCGTGCGCTCGGGGTCGCGCCAGTACCCCAGCACTGCACCGGGCCCCCAGTAGCAGATCTCGCCCTCCTCGCCGTCGGCCACGTCCTCGCCGTCGGCGCCGACGAGGTCGATCCGGATCCCCTCGAGGGCCGGGGAGCCGTCCGATCCCGCCCGGCGCTCGAGCGGGTCGCCGAGGTGGCAGCACGTGGCGGCGAGGATCTCGGTGGCGCCGTAGAGCGGCATGAGGACGCCGTCGTCGAAGGCCCGCTCGAACTCGGTCGCGAGCGCCGCCGGGATCGGCGCACCCGCGCAGAGCCAGAACCGCATCGACGAGAGGTCCCGCTGTGCCTCGCGCTGGGAGTCGAGGGCCATGCGCACGAACGGGGTCGCGGTGGCCGTGGCCGTGCACCGGTAGTCCTCGATCCGCCGCAGGCCCTCGTTCGGCTCCCACACGTCCAGCAGGTGCGTCTCCGCGCCGACGGCGAGTGGCACGAGGATCCCGACGACCAGGCCCGTCGCGTGCGCCACCGGCGAGGGCATGAACACGACGTCCTCGGGACGGGTCCGGAACACGTCGTGCGCGAGTCCGCGGGCGGAGTAGTCCGCGGTGTTCCACGTGTGCACGCAGCCCTTCGCCGTGGACTCCGTGCCCGAGGTGTAGACGATCATGTGCGGCAGGTCCGGGTCGGGATACGGACCGAGTTCGGGCTGGGCGGCCGCAGTGGTGCAGGCCTCGTCGAAGGCCAGCTCGCCCTCGTTCGCGACACCTCGGGCGACGACGAGGGTGTGGAGCGCGGGCAGCTCCTTCTGCAGCGCCCGGAACATGGCGGCATGGTCGAACCCGCGGAACTCGCCGGTGGTGATCGCCGCGACCGCTCCGGAGTTGCGCAGGACGTGCCCGACCTCGGTCTGCCGGTACACCGTCATGATCGGGACGAGGACCGCGCCGATCCGGGCGACGGCGAGGTACCCCACCACGAACTCGGCCCAGTTCGGCAGTTGCATCGCGACGCGGTCGCCTCGGCGCACGCCGGCGTGCAGCAGTGCGGCCCCGAGGCCGTTCGCGCGCTCGCGCACCGTTGCGTAGTCCAGCTCGACCGTTCCGTCGGACACGAACCGCCGGGTCGGCGTCTCCGTGGCCCATCTGTCGAGGAGTGCCGCAGCGGAGCCGTCCTGCCACCAACCGCGCTCGCGGAAGAGGCGCACGGACACCTCGTCGTACCGGCCGTGCACCGTCAGGGTGGGGCCGTCGACCGCGATATCCGGGCTGACCATCCGAGCCTCCGCTTCGTCACGAACGTCTAGCTGTGAGCGAGGCCACGAGGGTAGCCGTGTCCGATCGCCCTTATCAATGGTCAGTCCAATCTCGTACGGTGGTGGCGTGTACCCCCCGACGCATGCGGCGACGGCGCCGCAACGGCCGGCCTTCGTCGTGGCGGACACCGGTGAACAGGTGTCCTGGCAACAGGTCGACCGACGCAGCGCCGCTCTCGCGCGGTGGTTCCACGGGCACGGGTTGCGCCCCGGCGACGTCGTGCTGCTGGTCGCGGGCAACGACATGCGTTGGGCCGAGATCGTGTGGGCGTGCTGGCGCAGCGGGCTCGTCGTCGCGCCGCTGAACCCACGCCTGGGCGCAGGGGAGCTGTACCCGATGGTGGAGGGCGCCGCGCCCGCGGCCGTCGTCGCGGACAGTTCTGCGGTCGAGTCGGTCCGCGCGGCCGGGGCGACCGGGCCGCTCCTGGTGCTGGGGGAAGGGTACGACGCCGCGATCGCCGACGTCGGAGGAGTCGACCCGCCCGAGACGATGGGTGGCCGGCTGCTGTTCAGCTCCGGCACCACCGGCCGACCCAAGCCGTTCCGAGAGGACCCACCTGGCACCCACCCCGCGGACGTGCCACTGCGCTACGCCGCGATGATGACCGACCTGCAGGTGGTCCCGGCGCCGGGGGAACCGCCGCCGGTGCTGTTCAGCCCCGGGCCCGCCTACCACTCCGCGCCGATGGCGTTCCTGCACGCGGTCCACCAGCTCGGCGGCACGGTCGTCACCAGCACCCGGTTCGACGCCGAGGGCTCGCTGGCCGCGATCGCGCGGCACGGCGTGACCCACAGCCTCTGGGTCCCGACGATGTTCGTCCGGATGCTACGGCTGCCCGAGGAGGTCCGGCGCCGCCACGACCTGAGCACCCACCGGGTCGCCGTGCACGGGGCGGCGCCGTGCCCGCCCGAGGTCAAGCGCGCGATGCTGGACTGGTGGGGGCCGATCGTCCACGAGTACTACGGCTCGTCGGAGGGCTACGGCCGCACATCCATCGGGCCCGAGGAGTGGCTGGCCCATCCCGGTTCGGTCGGCCTGCCCAAGGGGGGCACGGTCCGCATCTGCGACGAGGAGGGCCGCGAGCTTCCCACGGGTGAGGTGGGGCAGGTGTGGCTGGTCCGGTCCGGCGCCGGGAAGCCCGACCGGAGCGCCGACGGTGCCGCCGACCTGGCCGCGACCGCGGGCTGGGGGTCGGCCGGCGACCTCGGGTTCGTCGAGCCCGCGGGCTACCTGCACCTCACAGGTCGCCGCGGGCAGACCGTCATCACGGGCGGCGTGAACGTCTACCCCCGGGAGATCGAGGACGTGCTCGCCCTGCACCCGGCGGTGGCCGACGTGGCGGTCTTCGGCGTGCCGGACGAGGAGTTCGGCGAGCAGGTCCGCGCTGCCGTCGCCCCGTTGGGCGACCCGGACCCGGGGCTCCCCGACGAGCTCGTCGGGTACTGCCGGGAGCGTTTGGCGCACTACAAATGCCCACGACGGATCCACCTCGTCGACCGGGTGCCGCGCAGCGACGCCGGGAAGATCCTGCTCGCCGCGCTACGCGCCCGGGCCCTCGGGGAGGCCCAGCCCGCGCAGGACGTAGGCCTCCGCCGCGTCGACGGCGCCCGGTGAGCGCAAGGTCCGTCGCGGCCAGACCGCCAACGAGAAGATCGTGCCCAGGCAGCCCTGCGTCGCCGCCTCGACCTCCACAGGGGAGGCCGCCGGGACGGCGCGGGCGACGGCGGCCTCCCACCGCTCGACGTAGCGCCGTCGGCGCCGGTCGAAGTCGCGCCGCCACGGCTCGACGAGCGCCCGGTCCTCGCGTTGGTAGACGGCGACGAGCGCCCGCCGCCCCACGGTGAACGTCACGTGATGGTGGACCAGCCGGCGCAGGTCAGCGACGGGGTCGGGGAGTAGCTCTGTCGTCGCCCCGACGAGCTCGTCGAGGGCCTCAGTGAACAGCGCCGCGAGGATCTCGTTCTTGCCCCCGAATGTCCGGTAGAGGGCCGGCCCGCTCAGCCCGGCGCGGGTGCCGATCTCGTCCATCCCGGCGCCGTGGAAGCCCTTCTCCCGGAACAGCTCGGCGGCGGTCTCGAGGATCAGCCTCTCGCGGTCGCCGCTGTCCACCCGGCGGACGCTAGCAGAGCGCATGAACCGTCGTTCCGTGGTCGACGCCGCTAGGACCGGCCCACGGGCCCGGCCCGCGAACCGTCGTTCACTGCGATCACCGCGCTCGCCCGTACCACCTCGTCCTCGCCGACAGCAGCGCGCAGCGCCAGCGCGGCGACCGGCTCGCCGTCGAGGTCCCCGAGCCCGGTGGCCTCGCCGGTGAACCTCAGCACCGCGCCCGGCCGCACCGGGGCCCGGAACCGGACGTCGAGCTCACGGAGGTACTCGACCCCGCACCAGTCGGTCAGCCAGGAGGCGAGCATGCCGGCCTGCATCTGGCCCATCGCGATGACGCCGTCGAACCCGGCGCGCCGGGCGAACGCGGGATCGTGGTGCAGCGGGTTGAAGTCCCCGCCGGCCCCGGCGAACCGCACGATGTCGGTCGGCGTGATCGGCCCGACCTCCCGCTCGGGCACCGCCGTCCCGGTGGCCACCGCCACCGGCTCACGCACGCTCACGACGGCACCCCGCGCTCCAGGACGACCTCGCGCCACTCCACCGCGGCCTCTCCCGCAGCGTCGACGAAGGTCGTCTCGAGGGTGATCCGCCGCATCGGCGGCCTGCCCGACCCGCCGCCGACCCGTTCGTCGCCGACGAGCCTGCGGACGCCGCGGAGCTCGTCGCCGACCACGAGCGGGCGCCGGTAGCGCCACCGCACGGAGCCGACGATCACACGTTCCAGGGCCAGTCCGAGGCGCTCGACCATCGCTCGCTGGTCGCGGTGGTGCCCGCTGACCACGACATGAGTGGGCGTGGCCGCGAGCGCGCCGAAACCGGCTGCCGCGGCGGCGACCGGGTCGCTGTGCACCGGGTCGGTGGCGTGGGTGGCGCGGGCGAACTCGCCCACCTTTCCGGCCTCCACGGTGAAGGCCACCTCGTCGAGCACGTCCCCGACCGTCCTCGTCCGCTCCGCGCTCACGTGGTGGACGGGACCTTCTCGCGGGCGTCGAGCTTGCGCGCGATGTCCTGCCGCAGCAGGTGCTTCTGGATCTTGCCGGTCGCGGTCATCGGCAGCTCGTCGACCAGCTCCAGGCGCTCGGGGGTCTTCTGGATCGCGACGCCGCGCTCCAGCAGGTAGGCCTTGAGCGAGTCCAGAGTCGGCGGCGAGTCCCGGTCGGTGGGGACGGCGTAGCAGCAGACCCGCTCGCCGAGCCGCAGGTCCGGCATGCCGACGACGGCAGAGGCCCGGACACCCGGGTGTTCGGCCAGCAGGTCCTCGAGCTCGCGGACACTGATGTTCATGCCGCCGCGGATCACGATGTCCTTCGTGCGGCCGGTGACCCGGACGTAGCCGTCGGCGTCCATGCGGCCGAGGTCGCCGGACCGGGAGAGGCCGTCGGCGGTGTAGAGCTCGGCCGTCTCGTCGGGCCGTCCGAGATAGCCGAGCATGTGGCTGGGTCCGCGGTAGGCGATGTCGCCCTCCTGCCCGGCGGGCACGGGCACGCCGGCCTCGTCGACCACCCGGACCTCGGCGTACGGCAGTGCCGAGCCGTCCGAGATCAATGCCTTCTCCGGATCGTCGGCGACCGTGCAGGTCGTCGTCGTGAGGTTCTCGCTGCGCCCGTACAGGCTGAGGATCCTGGTCGACGGCAGCAGCGTACGGGCCCGCTCCACCACCGAGCGCGGGATGGGCGCACCGGCGGAGACCCACACCCGCAGGCTCGAGGCGTCGTGCAGGGCGGGGTCGAGGACGTCCAGCGCCATCTGCAGGAACGTCGTGGCGGTGACGGTGATCGAGCAGCGGTACCGCGCGATCTCCTCGAGGCCGCGGCGCGGCTCCCACTCGGCCATCACGTGGGTGGAGCCCCCCGCCAGCAGCGGCATCAGGATCCCGGTGACCAGGCCGGTGGTGTGGGTGATGGGGGAGGGGCTGAACCCCACGTCCGCCGAGGTGACCGCGAACGCCTGGTTCAGGCAGCGGGCGCCCCCGGCGTAGGTGTTGAACGTGTGCACGCAGCCCTTCGGGCGCGCCGTCGTGCCCGAGGTGTAGACGATGACGTAGGGATCGTCCGGCCCGACCGGCCTGCCCAGGGACGCTACGGCCTCAGCGGGATCGAAATCGGAGAGCAACGCGGTGAGCGGCGTGACGGGGCCGCCGGCCGCGGCGTCGTCCCGCACGACGACGACCGTGTGCACCCCGGGCCGGGAGGCGGCGAGGTCGCGGTACATGCCGAGGTAGTCGAAGCCCTTGAACGTCGACGGCGTCACCACCGCGGAGACCTCGGCGTCGTCGAGCACGTGGCCGACCTCGTCGCGGCGGTAGATCGGCATGATCGGGACGGTGATCGCGCCGAGCCGCGCGACGGCGGCGGTGACCACGGCGAACTCCGCCCAGTTCGGCAGCTGCACGGCGACCCGGTCGCCCGCGCGCACCCCGCGCTCGCGCAGGCCCACGGCGAGGCGAGCGGACAGGTCGCGCAGCTCGGCGTAGGTGTATCCGGCCGTGCCGTCGGTGACGAACGTCTTGTCCGGCGTGACGCCCGCCTGGCGGGTGAGCACCTCGGCGAAGGTTTCCGTGCTCCAGCAGCCGGAGTCGTAGTACTCCTGCACCTCGACCGCCGGGTAGCGATCGCTCACGGTGGGAATCTCCATCGATTTCCGTCCTGGGATGAGGGTCGGGTCCGAGCCCGTCGTTCGGTCCGAAGTTACAATGGTCTGGCCGAAACAGCAATGATGCACGGGCGGAGGCCGAGGCTAGACTTTGGTCTGACCGATAGCATAATATCGGCGGCGATCGACGAAGGAGCTTCCATGGATCTCGCTGACTCCCCCGCGGAGGCGGAGTTCCGGGCGCGGGTGCGGGCATGGCTCGCCGACACGCTCCCGACGCTGCCGTGGCCCGAACCTGTCGAGCTGGCCGACAAGCTGCCGTTCTGGCGGCGGTGGCAGCGCCTGCTGTTCGAGGGCGGGTACGCGGGCATGTCCTGGCCGCGGGAGTACGGCGGCCAGGGCGCCGACGCCAAGATCCGCGCGGTGTTCACCGACGAGGCCGACCGCGCGGGTGCGCCCGAGCGGCTCAACACGGTGGGCGAGGACTTCGCGGGCCCCACGATCATCGCCTTCGGCACGGACGCGCAGAAGGAGCGGTTCCTGCGCCCGATCCTCACCGGCGACGAGCTGTGGTGCCAGCTGTTCTCGGAGCCGGAGTCCGGCTCGGACCTCGCATCGTTGCGGACGAAGGCCACCAAGGTCGACGGCGGCTGGCGGATCTCCGGGCAGAAGATCTGGACCAGCCGCGCCCATCTGGCCACGAACGCCATCCTGCTCGCCCGCACCGGCGGTACCGAACTGCCACGGCACAAGGGCATCACCTACTTCCTGCTCCCCCTGGCCGGCGAGGGAGTGACGATCCGCCCGCTCGCCCACATGCTCGGCGAGGCGGAGTTCAACGAGGTCTTCCTCGACGACGTCTTCGTGCCGGACGAGCTCGTGCTGGGCGAGGTGAACGGCGGCTGGAAGGTCGCGATGGCCACGCTCGGCTTCGAGCGGGTCGGCATCGCGACGGGCCGGGTCAACACCCGACGCGCCGTCGACGACATCGTCGCGCAGATCCGTGAGATGACCGGACCGGACGGCGCCCCCCTCGGAGCGGACCCGACGGTGCGGCAGAAGGTGGCCGATCTCTACGGCCGCGCGCTCGTGCACCATGCCATCGGCCAGCGCGTGCTGACCATCGCCGCGGACGGCGGCCCGCCGGGGCCGGTGACCTCGATCGGCAAGCTCTACTTCTGCCCGCTGGTGGAGGACCTCGCGGACTTCCGGCAGTCGCTGTCCCCGCTCGGCGGTCAGCTGGCCCCCGAGGAGCAGTCCGAGGCGGAGAGTCGTTGGCAACGGCTCGCCTACCAGGCCCGGGGCACCGCGATCGCCGGCGGCTCCACCTTCATCCAACGCAACATCGTGGCCGAGCGGATGCTCGGCATGCCGAGGAGCGGAGCATGACGACCCCTGCCGCGCCCTCGACCGCGTCCGGCACCTACGTCTGGACCCCCGGCGCGGAGTACCTCGAGAACGCGCGGATCGCCCGGTTCGCGCGCCGCCACGGCATCGAGGACATCGACGCGTTGCGCGCCCGCTCGGTCTCCGACGTCGGCTGGTACTGGGACGCGGTCGTCACCGACCTGGGCCTGCCGTTCTCGCGCCCGTACACGCAGGTTCTCGACCTGTCCCGCGGCGTGACCGATCCGGACTGGTTCGTCGGCGGCGAGCTGAACGTGGCCGACGCCTGCCTGGCACGCTGGGCTGCGGACCCGGCGGCGCGCGACCGGACGGCGGTGGTGCACGAGGCCGAGGACGGCACGGTCGACCGGCTGACCTTCGCGGAGCTCGACGAGCGGTCGCGGCGGGTCGCGGCCGGCCTGCGGGAGCTCGGCGTCGGTCGGGGCGACGCCGTGGCGCTCTACCTCCCCATGGTCGCCGAGGCGGTCGTCGCGTTCTACGCCGCGGCCCGGCTCGGCGCGGTCCTAGTCCCGCTCTTCTCCGGGTTCGCCGCGGGCGCGATCGCCTCCCGCCTGCAGGACGGAGAGGTGCGGGCGGTCGTCGTCGCGGAGTCGACCGTCCGGCGGGGACGGACGGTGTCGATGCTGCCGCCGGTCCGCGAGGCCGTGGCGCAGAGTCCGTCGGTCCGGCACGTCGTGGTCGTCGGCACACCTGGCGACGGCGAGACCGCCTGGTCGGACCTGCTCACCCACGATCCCGACCCGGGCCCGCCCGAGCCGATGGCGTCGTCGGACACGCTGCTGCTCGCCTACACCTCGGGGACGACGGGCCGCCCGAAGGGCGCGGTGCACACGCATGCCGGCTTCCTGGTCAAGACGGCGAGCGAGGTCGCCTACTCGTTCGACCTCGGACCCGGCGGAGTGTTCTGCTGGATCACCGACATGGGCTGGATCATGGGCCCGCTGTCGATCGTCGGCACACACGCCAACGGCGGCGCGTTGGTGCTCTACGAGGGCTCGCCGGACGTGCCGGACCTCGGTCGGCTGTGGCGGCTCGCGGAGCGGCACCGGGTCACCATGCTCGGGGTGTCGCCCACCCTGATCCGCACCGTCCGCACGCTCGACACCGACTCGGTGGCGGCCGTGGACCTGTCCTCGGTGCACACGCTCGGTTCCACGGGCGAGCCGTGGGACGCCGAGTCGTACGAGTGGCTCGCGCGCGCCGTCTTCGGCGGCCGCGTGCCGATCATCAACTTCTCCGGTGGCACCGAGGTGGGCGGGTCGTTCCTCGCCCCCTACCCGGTCGAGCCGATCCGCAGCTGCTCACTGGGCGGGCCGTCGCTCGGGATGGACGTCGACGTCGTCGACGCCGCAGGCGAGCCCGTGCGCGGCGAGGTGGGCGAGCTGGTGTGCCGCCAGCCCTGGCCAGCGATGACCCGGGGGATCTGGCGGGACCGCGAGCGCTACCTCGAGGCCTACTGGTCGACCTTCCCCGGGCTGTGGCGGCACGGCGACCACGCCGTCGTCGACGCGGACGGGCAGTGGTTCCTGCGCGGCCGCTCGGACGACGTGATGAACGTGGCGGGCAAGCGGTTGGCGCCGGCCGAGGTCGAGGCCGTGCTGATCGCGCACCCGGCCGTCGCGGAGGCCGCGGTCGTCGGGGTGCCCGACGCGAAGAAGGGCGAGGCCGTATGGGCCTTCTGGGTGCCGCGGACCGACGCGACCGCGAGCGACGAGGAGCTCGCCGAGACATTGCGCCGCCGGGTGGGCGAGGAGCTGGGCAGACCCTTCGCGCCGAGCCTGATCCGCCGCGTGGACCAGCTGCCGAAGACCCGCTCGGCGAAGATCATGCGCCGGGCCGTGCGGGCCGCCGCGCTGGGGCAGGATCCCGGTGACCTGTCCGGCGCGGAGAACCCCGAGGCGCTGGACGTGGTCCGGGCGGCGGTGGGTGAACAGGCGGGCGCCCGCGATGGTTGAGCTTCGCGGGCGGGCACCGTCCGCCCCGGTGTCAGTCCTCCTCGGGCACCGAGACGGTCGTGCGCTCGTCGACCTCGAGCGCGGCGGCGGCGTAGGAGTGCACGTGCCGGGTCATCCGGCGGACGGCCGCGTCGGCATCGCGCTCCTTGATCGCCCGGGTGACGGACCGATGGGCGCGGACGGTGATGTCGCGGACCTCGTCGTTGACGAAGCCCTCGTTGTGGGTCGTGGTGTAGATCGCCCGCGACAGCGCCATCATGATGCCGGTCAGGATCTCGTTGTGGCTGGCGGTGGCCACGGCTACGTGCCAGTCCACGTTGGCGCGCAGGAACCCGTCGAGGTCCGCGCTGGCGGCGATCTCCTCGTTGGCGGCCTCCAGGCGCCGCAGGTCCCCGGCGGTCCGGTGCTGCGCCGCGAGCCGGGCGCAGGAGGGCTCGATCGCCTCGCGGGTCTCGTGCACCGAGGCGAGGCGGATCTGCCGGCCCCGGATCAGGAGCTCGAGCGAGCTGGCCACGGACTCCTCGCCCGGGCGCTGCACGAACGCTCCGCCCGCGCGGCCGGCCTTGATGCGGATGAGGCCCTGCACCTCGAGGATGCGCAGGGCCTCGCGCACCGTGGTGCGGCTCATCCGGGTCTGGGTGACGAGCTCGCGCTCCGGGGGGAGCGGGGTGCCCTCGGGGTACTCGCCCGAGAGGATGCGTTCGCGCAGCTCGTTGGCGAGGACGTCGGAGGCCTTGGGGACCTCCATCGGGGAGAGCCGGATCGCCGACCGGGCGTCGCCTGCGGCCATGGGGTCCTCCTTTCCTGGTCTAAAGGTCTGACCCAATTTACCATCGTCGCGGGCCACGACGTCGTCGTCACACGCCCGCGAGCCGAGTAGGAGCAACTCATGCGTTGGGAACTCTCTGCCGAGCAGGCCGACTTCCGGGCGGTGCTCGCGGACTGGCTGAGCGGGACCTGCCCGCCGGAGACGCTGCGCGGCTGGCTCGACGCCGGCGACCACGCCTCGTTCGAGGAGCGTTTCGTGGGCGAGGGCTGGTTCGGGGTCGGGTCCCCCGAGGACCTCGGCGGCGAGGGCGGCGGGCTGGTCGAGCTCGCCCTGGCCGCGGAGGAGCTCGGCAGGCGAGCGGCGCCGTCCGCGGCCTGGCTCGGCTCGATGCTCGCACTTCCCGCGCTGGCGGGGATGCCCGAGGCGGCCAAGGCGCTCCTGGCCGACGGCGTGACCACGGTGCTGGCCTCGCCGGCCGGCGTCGTCCCGACTGCGGGGACCGGGGTGACCGGCGACGGGTCGCGGCTCGGCGGAACCGTCGGCACGGTGCTCGCCGCGGACCGCGCGCACCGCCTGGTCGTCCCGGTCGGCGGAGCGCGGCCCTCGCTGCAGCTCGTGGAGGTCGACCAGCCGGGGGTGCGGATTCGCGCGCGGGCCCTCACCGACCGCAGCCGCTCAGTGGCCGACGTCGAGCTCGACGGCGCCCACGGCACCGCGATCCCGCTCGTGGGGCCCGAGGTCCTGGAGGTCGCGGCGCTGCGGGCTGCGGTGCTGGTCGCGGCCGACGCGCTCGGGGTCATGGAGCAGATGCTCGACACGACGGTCGAGTACACGCTGCAGCGCAAGCAGTTCGGCGTCCCGATCGGGTCGTTCCAGGCGGTCAAGCACGCGGCCGCGGAGATGCTGGTGAAGGTCGAGTCCGCCCGGTCGATCGTGTACCTCGCCGCTGCCTCGGTCGGGGCCGGCCATCCCGACGCGCCGCTGCATGCCGCGGCCGCGAAGGCGCAGGTGTGCGGTGCGGCGTCCGCCGCTGCGGACGCGGCCCTGACCCTGCACGGGGCGATCGGCTACACCTGGGAGCACGACCTGCAGATCTTCTACAAGCGGGCCAAGCTCGACGCCGAGCTGTTCGGCTCACCCGCGGCATGGAACGACCGCTTGGCGGACCGGTTGGCCCTGATTCCGGGCGCGTAGGCATAGCTCCACGCCCGTTCGGTATGACCTTTCCCACGGCGACGAGTGTCGCCAGTTTTGGTCAGTCCTTTGTTACGATCGACCGCGCAGTGACGACGTGGTCGGAGGAGGTGTGCGGTGGACTTCGGGCTCACCGATGACCAGTCGACGATCCGGGACGCGGTCCGGGACCTCGCCGGCAAGTTCGACGACCAGTACTGGATGGAGCACGACCGGGACAAGCGGTTCCCGACCGAGTTCTACGACGCGCTGGCGACGGGCGGCTGGCTCGGCATCACCACGCCGGAGGAGTACGGCGGCCACGGCTTCGGCATCACCGAGGCGTCGATCCTGATCGAGGAGGTCGCCAAGTCCGGCGGCGGCATGAACGCCGCCTCGGCGATCCACCTGTCGATCTTCGGCATGCACCCGGTGATCAAGCACGGCTCCGACGAGCTGAAGAAGCGCACCCTGCCGCGGATCGTCGACGGCTCGCTGCACGTCTGCTTCGGGGTGACGGAGCCCGGCGCGGGCCTGGACACCCCGCGGATCACGACCTTCGCCAAGCGCGAGGGCGACCACTACCGGGTCAACGGCCGCAAGGTGTGGATCTCGAAGGCCGTCGAGTCGGAGAAGGTCCTGCTGCTGACCCGCACGCAGAAGGTCGACGAGGTCGCCAAGAAGACGGACGGCATGACGCTGTTCCTCACCGACCTCGACCGTTCGAAGATCGACATCCGGCCCATCCCGAAGATGGGGCGCAATGCCGTCACCTCGAACGAGCTCTTCATCGACGACCTGATGATCCCGGTGGAGGACCGCGTCGGCGAGGAGGGCAAGGGCTTCACCTACATCCTCGACGGGCTCAACCCGGAGCGGATGCTGGTCGCGGCCGAGGCGCTCGGCCTGGGCCGGGTCGCGCTGGACCGCGCGGTGACCTACGGCAACCAGCGCGAGGTGTTCGGCCGGCCGATCGGCATGAACCAGGGCCTGCAGTTCCCGCTGGCGGACTCGCTGGCCCGCCTCGACGCGGCGGAGCTGGTGCTGCGCAAGGCGACCTGGCTCTACGACCGGGGCGAGCCGTGCGGTCGCGAGGCCAACACCGCCAAGTACCTGTGCGCCGACGCCGGCTTCCAGGCCGCGGACCGGGCGCTGCAGACCCACGGCGGGATGGGCTACTCCGAGGAGTACAACGTCGCCCGGTACTTCCGGGAGGCCCGCCTGCTCAAGATCGCGCCGCTCAGCCAGGAGATGGTGCTCAACTACCTGGGCTCGCACGTACTGGGCCTCCCGAGGAGCTACTGATGCCCGCGCTCGAGGCGTTTTCCCTGGACGGCCGCGCGGCCCTGGTCACCGGTGCCGGGGGAGGGATCGGCGCCGCGGTCGCCACCACGTTCGCCCGTGCAGGCGCCGCGGTGCTCGTCACGGACGTGGACGAGGACGCCGCCCGCGTGGTCGCCAAGCAGATCGTCGAGGCCGGGGGCAGGGCGGACAGCCAGGTGCTCGACGTCCGCGACCGGGCCGCCGCCGATGCGGCCGCCGCCAAGGCGGCCGACCTCGGCGGCGGGGCGCTGCACATCCTGGTCAACAACGCCGGTGCCATCGCGCCGGCGATGTTCCCCAAGCTGACCGAGGACGCCTTCCGGCGGATCGTCGAGATCCACCTGATGGGTTCGTTCACCTGCTCGCAGGCCGCCCTGCCGTTCCTGCCGGACGACGGCTCGGGCCGGATCCTGAACGTCACCTCGGCCGCCGGGCTGGTCGGCACGATCGGCCAGGCGAACTACGGCGCCGCGAAGGCCGGGATCATCGGGCTGACCAAGTCGCTGGCCAAGGAGCTGGCGCGCCGCCAGGTCACGGTGAACGCGCTGGCGCCGCTGGCGGCCACGGCGATGACCGAGAACATCCGCAGCAACGAGAAGCTCGCTGCCAAGACCCTGGAGCGGATCCCGCTGCAGCGCTGGGCCTACCCGGACGAGATCGCGGCGTCGTTCGTGTTCCTGGCCTCGCCCGCGGCGGGCTACATCACCGGCCAGGTGCTGCCGGTCGACGGCGGGACGGTGATCTGACGTGCCGCTGCAGGGTCGGGACGTCTTCCTCGTCGAGGGCGCGCGCACGCCCTTCGGGAAGTCGCACCCGGAGAAGGGCTGGTTTCGCGACAGTCATCCCAACGACCTGCTCGGCGCGGTCTACCGCGACCTGCTGCGCCGCGCCGGAATCGCCCCCGCCGTCGTCGAGGACCTCGTCGTGGGCTGCACGGCCCCGTTCGGCGAGCAGTCCCGCAACATCGCGCGCAACGCCTGGCTGCAGGAGGGCTACCCGCCCGAGGTCCCGGCCGTCGTCCTCGACCGGCGCTGCGGCTCGGCGCAGACCGCGAGCGAGATGGCGGCCTCCCTGGTGGCCTCCGGTGTGCACGACGTCGTGATCGCCGCGGGCGTCGAGCACATGGGGCACGTCCCGATGAACTCGCCGGCGAAGATCTCCGAACTCTACGGCGAGCCGTGGACGGCGCGGATGTGGGAGCAGTACGACTTCGTGCCGCAGGGCGAGAGCGCCGAGCTGATCGCCGAGCGCTGGGACCTGTCGCGCGAGGAGATGGACGAGTTCGCCGCGCGCTCGCACGCCCTCGCCGCCGACGCCGTCGAGGCGGGCCGGTTCGACGCGGAGCTGATCGACTGGGAGCTCGACGGCGAGGTGCGCCGCAGCGACCAGACCGTCCGCCCGGGTACGACCGTGGAGACCCTGGCCGGGCTGAAGACGGTCTTCCGCACGGAGAACGGCCGGATCACCGCGGGAACGTCGTCGCCGATCTGCGATGGCGCGGCCGGGGTGCTGCTGGCCTCGCAGAGCGCCGTCGACGAGTACGGCCTCACCCCGCGCGCGAAGATCCTCGACCATACGACCGTCGGCGTGGACCCGGTGATCATGCTGACCGGTCCCATCCCGGCCACGCACAAGCTGTTGGAGCGCAACGGGCTCAGCATGTCCGACGTCGACCTGTTCGAGGTCAACGAGGCGTTCTCCTCGGTCGTCCTGGCCTGGCAGCGCGAGCTCAAGCCGGACATGGACCGGGTCAACGTCAACGGCGGGGCGATCGCCCTGGGCCACCCCGTCGGCGCGACCGGCGGACGGCTGCTGGCCACGATCGTCGCCGAGATGGAGCGCCGGGACGTCGAGCTCGGCCTGGTCACGATGTGCTGCGGCGGCGGCCTCGGCACCGGGACCCTGGTGCAGCGGGTCTGACATGGTCGATTCCGCGCTCGATCTCAGGTCGCACATCCGTCCGGGGGACGGCGTCTGGTGGAGCCAGGCCGGTGCCGAGGCCACCCCGCTCGTCGACGCCCTGCTGGACCAGGTCGCCAACATCGGGCCGGTGCGGACGTTCTGCGGGCTGAGCTTCAATCGGCGGCTCCGTGACGTCCCCGCCGAGCTCACCCTGACCTCGTACGGCGCGATGGGGGAGCTGCGCAGGGCGCGCGGCCTGCAGATCGTGCCCGCGCACTACTCGGTGCTGCCGCGGCTGTTCGCGGAGCGCCTCCTCCCGGGTGACGTCGGCCTGGTGCAGGTCTCCCCGCCCGGGCCGGACGGCCTCTGCTCGCTCGGGATCGGCGCCGACTACGCGGCCGACGCCGTGCGGCACAGCAGGGTGCTGATCGGCGAGATCAACCACCGGATGCCGGCCACCGTCGGCACGCCCGGGATCCCGCTGGAGCGGTTCGACGCCACCGTCGAGACCGACCGGCCCGTCCCGGAGGCCCCGGACCGGGCGCCGGACGCCGTCGACGGGGCGATCGCCGCCCGCGTCGCCGAGCTCGTCGAGGACGGGGACACCGTGCAGATGGGCGTTGGTGCATTGCCGACGGCGATCATGGACGGGCTCGCCGGACACCGGGACCTCGGCTTCCACTCCGGAATGCTGACCGACGGCGTGCTGCGGCTGGTGGAGAAGGGCGTGCTGACCGGCCGCCGCAAGGAGATCGACGAGGGGCTGCTGGTCACCGGGACGGCGATCGGGTCCGCCGAGCTCTACGCGCGACTCGCCGATCTGCCCGTCGTGTTCCGCCCGGCGAGCTACACCCACGATCCCGGTGTGCTGGCCCGGCTGCGGCGTCTCGTGGCGATCAACTCCGCGATCGAGGTCGACCTGAGCGGCCAGGTGGGCAGCGAGGTCGCCGCCGGCCGATACCTCGGCGGCATCGGGGGGCAGGCGGACTTCTCCGGCGCCGCCGCCCGCACCGGGGCTCGGTCGATCATCGCCCTGCGCTCCACCGCCGGCGGCGCGTCCACGATCGTGCCTGCGCTGAGGGGACCGGTCAGCACCGCCCGGGCGGACGTCGACGTCGTGGTCACCGAACACGGCGTCGCCCGGCTGCGCGGCTGCCCGCTCGCCGACCGCGGCGCCCGCCTCGTGGCGGTCGCCGCCCCCGAACACCGAGAAGACCTCGAGCGAGCTCTCCGGGAGGGTTCATGAGCAGGCGTGTCCAGATCCGTGAGGTCGGGCCGCGTGACGGGTTCCAGAACGAGCCCGAGCGCATCGCCACGGACGACAAGATCCGGCTGATCGAGGCTCTGGCCCGGGCGGGCTTCCGGCGCATCGAGGTCGCGAGCTTCGTGCGCCCGGACGTGATCCCCCAGCTGGCCGACGGCGTGGAGGTGCTGAACCGCATCGACGTGCCCGAGCACGTCGAGCTGATGGTGCTGATCCCGAACAGCCGCGGCCTGGACAACGCGCTGAAGGTCCGGGAGCGCTTCCACGAGGCGGCGATCTTCGTGTCCGCCTCCGAGACGCACAACAGGAAGAACGTCAACCGCAGCGTCGCCGAGACCATGGCGGACAACGACGTCATGGCGAAGCGCATCCGGGCCGAGGGCCTGAAGTGCGCCGCAGTCGTTGCCACCTCCTTCGGCTGCCCCTACGAGGGCAAGGTCGAGCTGGACCGGGTGCTGGACCTGACCGAGCGGTTCGCCGAGGCCGGCGCCACCGAGATCGGCTTCGGCGACACCACCGGCATGTGCAACCCGGCCTACGCCCGGGAGTTCTTCGCCGCGGCGCTCGAGCGGCTCCCCGGCGTCGAGGTCACGGCCCACTTCCACAACACCCGCGGACAGGGCCTGGCCAACGCCTACGCCGCGCTCGAGGCGGGCTGTACGAGCTTCGAGTCCAGCTTCGGCGAGCTGGGCGGCTGCCCGGTGCCGCAGGGCTCCACCGGCAACATCGCCACCGAGGACCTGGTGAGCATGTTCCACGAGATGGGTGTGGAGACCGGGCTCGACCTGCCCGCCGTGATCGAGGCCGCCCGCGAGGCCCAACGGGTGCTCGGCCGCACCCTGACCAGCCACTCGCTCATCGCAGGACCCGTCGACTGGCACCTGCAGAGCGCCTGACCCCGAGAAGAGGACTCACTGATGAGCAACCGCACCGCGTTCGTCACCGGCGGCGCCCAGGGCATCGGCCAGGGCATCGCCACCACGCTGGGTGGGCACGGCTTCAAGGTGGCCGTGGTCGACCTGAACCTGGAGGCCGCGCAGGCCACCGCGAAGTCCATCACCGACGCCGGCGGCACCGCGATCGCCGTGCAGGCCGACGTCACCGACACCGCGTCCGTCCAGGCCGCCGTCAAGACCGTGACCGAGGAGCTCGGCCCGGTCGAGGTCGCGGTGAACAACGCCGGATGGGACGACTTCATGCCGTTCCTCAAGACCGGCGAGGACTTCTGGGACCGCATCCTGGAGATCAACTTCAAGGGCCAGCTGCGCGTCGTGCAGGCGGTCGTGCCGGGCATGATCGAGCGCGGCTTCGGTCGCGTCGTCAACATCGGCTCCGACGCCGGCCGCGTCGGCTCCTCGCTCGAGGCCGTCTACTCCGGCGCGAAGGGCGGGATCATCGCCTTCACCAAGACCCTCGCTCGTGAGGTCGCGACGAAGGGCGTCACCGCCAACACCGTCTGCCCCGGCCCGACCGACACCCCGGCGCTGCGCAAGTTCGCCGACAACTCCGGGCAGGACGCGGACAAGGTGCTGGGCGGGATGACCAAGGCGGTACCGATGAAGCGGCTGGCGCAGCCCGAGGACGTGGCCGCCGCCGTCGCCTTCTTCGCCTCCGACGCCGCCGGTTACATCACGGGCCAGACGCTGTCCGTCAGCGGCGGCCTGACGATGGCCTGATGCGGAGACGGAGCTGGCGGAGTCGACCATCATGAGGGTCTCGGGGCCGCGTGAGCCCGTGGAGTGGACGAGCGTCGGCAAGTACGACGACATCCGCCTCGACCACTCGGGCGACGGCATCGCCAAGATCACCATCTGTCGGCCGGAGGTGCGCAACGCGTTCCGGCCGCAGACGCTCATGGAGATCTCCGACGCGTTGACCCGCGCCCGTGAGGACGGCTCGATCGGCGTGATCGTGCTGACGGGGGAGGGGCCGGACGCCTTCTGCTCCGGCGGGGACCAGCGGGTCCGCGGCGACACCGGCTACCTGACCGAGCCGGGCCGCGAGGATGCCGTCGGCCGCTTCCACGTCACGGACCTGCAGGTGCAGATCCGTCGGCTGCCCAAGCCCGTCGTCGCCATGGTGGCGGGCTATGCGATCGGCGGCGGGCACGTCCTTCATCTGGTCTGCGACCTGACGATCGCTGCGGACAACGCCCGCTTCGGCCAGGTCGGACCCAAGGTCGGCTCGTTCGACGGCGGTTTCGGCGCCGGCCTGCTCGCCCAGCAGGTCGGGCAGAAGCGCGCCAAGGAGTTCTGGCTGCTCTGCGAGCAGTACGATGCCGCCGAGGCCCTGGAGATGGGCCTGGTCAACACCGTCGTGCCGTTGGCCGAGCTGGAGTCCGAGACCGTCGCGTGGTGCCGGCGGATGCTGCAGCTGTCGCCGATGGCGATGCGGCTGTGCAAGGCGAGCTTCCACGCCGCCGAGGACGGGCTGTCCGGCATCCAGCAGCTGGCCCACGACACCAACCTGCTCTTCTACGCCACCGAGGAGGCGCAGGAGGGCCGCGAGGCGTACAAGGCGAAGCGCGTGCCGGACTTCGACCGCTTCCCGCGCCGCGCCTGAGCGAGAGGATGAGCCTGTGACCGATGTGGTGACCTGGGAGGACGCCGCGGACGGCGTGCTCGTCGCGACCATGGACCGGCGCCCCGCGAACGCGCTCGGGCCGCCGATCATCGACGGGCTGAACGCGGTGCTCGACGAGGCGGAGCGCCGGGGCACCCGGGTGCTCGTGCTGACCTCGGCCATCCCCGCGTTCTTCGCCGCGGGCGCGGACATCAAGCACATGGGAACCGTCGACGCCGAGTCGTTCACCGCCTACGGCGACCGGCTGCGCGGGGCCGTCGAGCGGCTGGCCGCGGCCGAGCTGGTCAGCATCGCCGCCGTGGAGGGTGTCGCCCTCGGTGGCGGTCTGGAGCTGGCCATGGCATGCACGATGCGGGTCTCCGGGGCGGACGCGAAGTACGGCCTGCCGGAGGTGAAGCTGGGCCTGATCCCCGGCGCCGCGGGCACCCAGCGGCTGCCGCGCCTCGTCGGCCGCGGGCGGGCGATCGACATCATGGCCACGGCCCGCCAGGTCCCGGCCGACGAGGCGAAGGCGATCGGGCTCGTCGACCGGCTCGTCGAGGCCGGCGAGGCGCGCGACGCCGGGCTGGAGCTGGCGGGGCAGCTGAGCTCCCTGTCCCGGCCCGCGCTCGCCGCCGTGCTGCGGACCGTCGACGCGGCCTTCGACCTGCCGTTCGCGGAGGGCAAGCGGTACGAGGTGGAGCAGATCCAGGAGCTGTTCGAACACGGCGAGGCCCGCGAGGGCATCACGGCGTTCCTGGAGAAGCGGGCACCGAAGTTCGCCTAGACGTCCTACGACCCCCAGCACGGAGGAGCGCGACGATGCGCGAGCAGTACGGGCTCACGATCTTCACCGGCGGCCGCGGCCCCCGACGGTTCCGCGCGGCCGCAGATCTCGCGTGCCGGGCCGAGGCGGCCGGTTTCGGCGCGGTGTGGACGGGCGAGCTCTACAGCCGCTCCGCGACGGTGCCGATGGCGGTGCTGGGCGCGGCGACCGAGCGGATCGCGATCGGCTCGAACATCGCCTACGGCGTCGGACGCTCGCCGCTGATCTGGGCGGCTGAGGCGCGGGACCTCGACGAGCTGACCGGCGGGCGGATCGTCCTCGGACTCGGCAACGGCACCCCGGGGATGATGGAGAACTGGCTGTCCACCAGCGGGGACGCTCCCGCGGTGCGGATGGAGGAGCTGGTCACGGTCCTCCGCAAGCTCTGGCGGCTGCACCAGGGCCCGGTGCACCACGAGGGCCGCTTCTACAGGCTGCACCTGGTCCCGACGGCCGGGACACCCGCACCCCTGCGGGAGCACCTGCCGATCTGGACCGCCGGTGTCGGACCGCGCATGGTTCGCGCCGCGGGCCGGGTCGCCGACGGACTCGTCTGCCACCCGATGACCACGGCCGGCTACCTCGACGAGGTGGTCCGGCCCGCGCTCACGGCCGGCGCTGCCGACACCGGACGCGATCTCGACGGCTTCGTGGTCAAGGGGCTGCGGATGGTCGCGCTCGACCACGACGAGGAGGCGGCCCGGCGGCGGGTCGCCTTCGCCGTCGCCCAGTACGCCGCGTCCCGTGTGTACGACCGGCTGTTCGCGCTGCACGGCTGGGACGCTGCGCAGCAGCGGATCCGGTCCGTGGCCAAGGCGGGCGACCCGGCCGCGGCGGCGGCCGCCGTGCCGGACGAGGCGATCGACGCGATCGGCATCGCCTGCAGGCCGGCGGAGCTGCCGGACCGCGTCGCCGCTCACGCCGCGGCGTTCGACCACCTGGATCTCTGCGCCCCGCCCTGGGGCCTGGACCCCGAGGGGCTCGAGGAGGCCACCGAGGGGATCCTCGCGGCCCTGACCCCTGCCCCGGCCCACGCCTGACCGAGAGGACGACCACCGATGCCCGACACCCCGACCACCTTCCGGCTGGAGCGGCCGCGCGAGGGCGTGGTCGTGCTGACCCTGGACCGGCCGGAGCGCTACAACGCGATGACCGCGGACATGTTCCGCGAGTTGGAGACCACCGCGCGCGAGCTGGACCGCGAGCCGGGCCTGCGTGTGCTGATCCTGACCGGCGCGGGCAAGGCCTTCTGCGCCGGCTACGACCTCGCCGACGCCGAGAAGCTCCCGGAGCTGGGCGCACTGGGCATGCTGGACCTGCAGGAGCGCGCCGCGCGGGCGCTCGCGGCGATCCGCGGCATTCGCGTGCCGGTGATCGCCGCGGTCAACGGGGCGGCGGCAGGGGGCGGGCTCGCGCTGGCCCTCGCCGCGGACATCCGGCTGGCCTCGCCGCGCGCCAAGTTCAACGCGGCCTTCGTCAAGATCGGCCTGTCCGCCGGCGATCTCGGCACGTCGTGGCTGCTCCCGCGGCTGATCGGCCCCGCCGCCGCCGCCGAGTTCGCCTACACCGCCGGCATGATGGACGCCGAGAAGGCGGAGCGGACCGGGCTGGTCAACCGGGTGGTGCCCGAGGAGGAGTTGCTCGGCGCCGCCCTGGCGATGGCCGAGCAGATCTGTGCCAACTCGCCGGGGGGCGTCCAGCTGTCGAAGCGGGCGCTGCAGGCCAACATGGAGGCGTCCTCGTACGCCGCGGCGCTGGAGCTGGAGAACCGGGGCCAGGCCCTGCTCACCCGCAGCGACGACATGGCCGAGGCCCTGGATGCGTTCCGCGCCAAGCGTGCGCCGATCTTCTCGGGGCGCTGATGACCACCACCGAGGACTGCTCGACGACGACCCTGGTCGAGCTGGAGACGCTGCTCGTCGAGCTGCGCGCGGACGGCGTGGCCGTGCTGACGATGAACCGGCCCAAGCGGGCCAACTCCCAGACCGTGCAGACGTTCTACGACCACAACGACGCCGCGCTGGCGCTGCGCGACAGTGGCGCCCGCGCGCTGATCGTGCGCGGGGCGGGGGAGAAGGCCTTCTGCGCCGGGTTCGACCTCGCCGAGATCGGCTCCATCCAGGAGCTCGGTGTGCGCGAGTTCCTGTTCTTCCAGGAGGCCGCCGCCGGCGGCATCGCCGCGATCCGGGCGCTGCCGTTCCCGGTGATCGCCGCGATCCACGGCCCCGCGGTGGGTGGCGGGCTCGCGCTGGCCCTGGCCGCGGACATCCGGCTGGCCGCGCCGACCGCCAAGCTGTCCTGCGCGTTCGTCCGCGTCGGGCTGTCCTGCGGGGAGCTCGGCACGAGCTACCTGCTCACCCGGCTGCTCGGCTACGGCCGCGCGGCGGAGCTCGGCTTCACCGGCCGGATCGTCGACGCGGCCGAGGCCGAACGGATCGGGCTGGTCAACCGGGTGGTAGCGAGCGAAGAGCTCTACGCCGAGGCGGACGCGCTGGCCGCGGAGATCGCCACGAACTCGCCGGGCGGCATCCGGATGTCCAAGCGCGCCCTGCTGCGCAACCAGGAGATCACCTCCTACGGCGCGGCCATGGAACTGGAGAACCGCGGGCAGGCCCTGCTGACCCGCGCCGACGACATGCCCGAGGCCCTGTCCGCCTTCCTCGAAGGCCGTTCGCCGAACTTCACCGGGAGCTAGCCGATGACCCTGCCCGACGTGCACATCCCCGACCCCGGCTTCGGTCCGCAGGACGACCTGCGGCACTGGCCCGCCGAGCCGGGCGGCCGGATGCGCGACTCGCTGTTCTGGGAGATGATCATGCCCGACGAGCGGCTCGGGCTGCAGGTCTACCTGTACCTGACCGCGCACGGGAAGTCCGGCTTCAACGTGTCGGTGTGGGGCCCCGACGCCCAGCCGCTGGCTTTGGACCTCGACGGCGGCGCGGTGCCGGAGGACATGGACTTCGACGACTTCCGGCTGAAGGGCCTGACCGTGCGCCAGCCGGAGCTGCGGCGCACCGCCGAGGTCACCTACGAAAGCGGGAAGGTGCGGTTGGAGTACCGCTTCGAGGCGATTCAGGACGCCTTCTCCTACCGTTCCAACCCCGACGGCCTGCCCGAGTGGTTCGCCGCGAACCGGCTCGAACAGACCGGCCGCGTCTCCGGGTTCCTGGAGGTCGCAGGACGGCGCATCGAGTGGGACCGCCGCATGGGTCACCGCGACCACTCCTGGGGCAACCGGGACTGGGGCGTGCCGCACCACTGGAAGTGGTTCGTGGCCTACACCGACTCCGGGCGCGCGATCAACGGCTGGATCTGGATCGCGGGCGGCGAGTGGGGCTTCGCCGGCTCCGTCCTCAAGGACGGCGTCACGATCCCGGTGGCGCACATCGAGCACCGCGCCACCTACCACGACGACATGTCCCAGAAGCGGCTCGAGGCCACGCTCGTCGACACCGCGGGCGGCCGGACCGAGGTCACCTTCGACCGCTACGGCCTGGTCAAGCTGCCCACGAACGACAAGATGGCCACCGAGATCTGGGAGTCGGCCTGCGACGCCACGATCGACGGCGAGTCCGCTGCCGGGCAGTGGGAGACGCACTGGCCCCGCGAGTACCTGAACCACCTCGTCGCGAGCAGGAACCGGTGAGCTCGGCCGACGCGGAGGCCGGCTGGGACTGGTCGGAGGCCGACCTGGCCGCGTTGGAGACGTTCCTGGCCAAGCACGGTGTGACGGACGGCCCGCTCACCACCCGGCGGATCGGGGACGGGCACTCCAACCTGACCTACCTGGTCCGCGGCAGCCGCGACGTCGTCGTCCGGCGGCCGCCGCCCCCGCCGCTGCCGCCGGGCGCGCACGACGTCCTGCGCGAGGCCCGGCTGCTGATGGGGCTCGCCGGGACGGGCGTGCCCGTGCCCGAGGTGCTGGCCACCGCGGAGGCGGGGGAGGTGATCGACAGCCCGCTGTACGTGATGAGCCACGTGCCCGGCCCGGTCGTGACCACCCGGACGCCGCCGGCGCTGGCCGAGCACCGCCGCGTGATCGGCGAGTCGATGGTCGACACCCTGGGCCGCCTGCACGCCGTCGACTGGCAGGCCGCAGGACTGGCCGAGATGGGCAGGCCGGAGGGCTTCAACGGCCGGCACCTGCGCCGCATGCGCCGACTCGTCTCGGACGCCGACGGGAACCCGCCCCTGGCGTTCGCCGACATCGACGCCTGGCTCGAGGCCCACGTCCCGGCCGAGTCCGGGGCGACACTGGTGCACAACGACTATCGGCTGGGCAACGTCATCCTCGGCCCGTCGGGCTCGGTGGCGGCGGTGCTGGACTGGGAGCTGGCGACGATCGGCGACCCCCTGTTCGACGTCGGTTACTTCCTGGCCTCGTGGCCGCTCGCAGGGGAATCGCTCACCCCGACCGCGGAGCTGGGCGCGGCCGTCCTGGAGCCCGGGTACGCGACGAGGGACGAGCTGGCCGAGCGCTACGCCGCCGCGACCGGGCGGGATCTGTCCGGTCTGCGCTGGTACACCGCGCTGGCCCTGTGGAAGCTCGCGGTGCTGTACGAGTACAGCCACCGCCGCGCGGCCGCCGGTCACGGCGATCCGTACTACGCCGACCCCGGGCTGGTGCGGTCGTTCCTGGCCGCGGCCCACCGGACCGCCGGGATCTGAGCCGAACGCGGAACGCCCGCCCCGATCGACTCGGGGCGGGCGGGCGGTGGTCGAAGGTCACCACCTGGCCCGCCTGCACGGCCGCGCACCGGGCGGCCAGGGAGGTCCGCCGGTGTCGTGCTCAACTGCGCAGCTGTCGGTCGTCCCGCGTCCGCGAGACGGTCACGACACCGGTGAGGTCCCCGCTGTCGATGCGGTCCCGCAGGACGAACTTCTGGACCTTCCCCGTCGGGGTCGTGGGCAGGGAGTCGACGATGAACCAGTGGCTGGGTGCCTTGAAGCCGGCGAGCCGCGCGCGGCAGTGGGCTCGCAGGTCGGCGGGGTCCGGCGGCGTCGTGTGGTCGACCGGGACGATGACGGCGCCGACCTGCTCGCCCCACTCGGCATCGGGAACACCCACCACGGCCGCCTCGGCGACTCCCGGGTGTGCGGTGAGCGTGTCCTCGACCTCGCGCGGGTAGATGTTCTCGCCGCCCCGGATGATCATGTCCTTGAGGCGGCCGGTGATCGTCAGGTACCCGCGCCCGTCCATCGTCCCCAGGTCGCCGGTGCGCAGCCAGCCGTCGGAGAACACCAGCGCCGTGTCGTCCGGCTGCTCGAAGTACCCCAGCATCGTCTGGTAACCGCGGGCGCAGATCTCTCCCCGCGTCCCGATCGGGACCACCTCGTCGGTCCCGGGGGCGACGATCCGCACGTCGACCAGCGGCAGCGGGCGGCCGATCGTGCGTGACTGGTCCTCGGGGGAGTCGTCCAGGGCGGTCTGGGTGATCACCCCGTGGAGCTCGGTCTGGCCGAAGACGATGGTGAACCGGCAGCCCAGCGTCTCCTTCGTACGGATCACGAGCTCGGCCGGGACGAAGGACGCGCCGGACATCACCGTCTGCAGGCTGGAGACGTCGCGTGTCGGCAGGTCCGGGTGGGCGAGGACGGCCGTGAGCATCGTGGGTACGAGCAGGGTGATCGTGCCGCGGTAGGTCTCGATCAACTCGAGCAGCGATCCTGCGTCGAATGCGGGCATCAGCACGTAGGTGCCGCCGAACGAGAAAGTGCCGATCTCGGTCAGGGCGCCGCCGCCGATGTGGAACATCGGCATCGCGTTCACCCACACGGCGCCGTCGGTGGCCCCGGCGCCGCGGGCGACGAGCCGCGAGGCATTCAGGACCCCGCGGTGGTGCAGGAGAGCGCCCTTGGGGAACCCGGTGGTGCCCGAGGTGTACTGGATCTGCGCGGGATCGCCGGGCGCCACATCGGGGAGCTCGTGCGTTCCGGTGGCGGACGCCAGGAACTCGTCCCAGTCCGCCAGGTCGATCGCCTCGCGCAGGTCCGGCGTCGCGGCACGGACCTCGCGCACCGTGGCCGCCATGTCCACGCCGCGGTATCCGGGGGCGTGCACGATGCCGGCGGCGCGGGACTTCTGCAGGACGTACTCCAGCTCCATTCTGCGGTTCGCCGGGTTGACGGTCACGAGGACCAGCCCGGCCAGGCTCGCCCCCTGCTGCAGCAGCACCCACTCGGCACAGTTGGGGGCCCAGATCGCGAGCCGTTCCCCGGGCCGGAACCGGGACAGCAGGGCTTGCGCGACCCGCTCGGCGGTCGCGAGCAGTTCCACGTAGGTCCAGGACCGCCTTCGCGCCGGGTCGGGGTCGGCGTCCACCAGGGCGCACCGATCGGGGTGGTCGGCCGCGCATTCGCGCAGGAGGTCGCCGAGGGACATCTCCCAGAGCTCGGCGAGGCTCCCGGTGGCGGCCCAGGAGGACCGACCGGTCGACAGGGACATCAGTGGCTCCAGTCGTCGGGCTGGCGGTTCAGTGGGGAACGGGTGTCGGAGGGGCGGGTCGCGACGGTGGGACGACGAGCGAGATCTCGAACGGGTAGCCGGACAACGCAGCACGCAGCACCCCGGCCGCGCCGGGGTCGGGGACGGTGATGACCACCCGCTGCCGCGGACCGGTCTCGTCCAGCCTGACCGCGCCGCCCGGAGCGTGCTCCCACACGACGCGATGCACCTCGCGGACCAACGCATCCGCTCGCAGGGCGGGCTTGGAGATCTTGCCGACCGGAGTGGTGGGCATCCGGTCCAGCACGACGACCTCGACCGGGTCCGCGGCGCGCTACCCGACGTGAGCGCGGCAGTGGGCGAGGAGGTCGGCGGGCTCTGCCTTCGCGTCGTCCCGGAGTTGCACGTAGGCCATGGGCAGCTCGCCCTTCACCGGGTCCGGCCTGCCGATCGCTGCGGCGAGGTGCACGGCGGGGTGGCGGACCAGGACGTCCTCGATCTCGCCGGGGTCGATGTTGTGCCCGCCGCGGATGATCAGGTCCTTCGCCCGCCCGAATAGCCACACGTAGCCGTCCTCGTCGACTGTCCCGAGGTCACCGGTGTTGCCCCAACGCCAGCCCGGCGGCAGATCGTCGGGCAGCCCGCCGGGAAAGTAGTCGGCGTCGAGCGCGGGATCGAGGTAGCCCGCCGTGACGGTGGGGGTCCCGGTCAGCAACAGACCACGTTCGCCGGGTGCGCAGTCCCGCAGCCAGCGGCCGGCCGGGTCGAGTTCCACCGCCTTGACCCGCACGAACGGTAGCGCCCGCCCCGCCGAACCCACCCGTGGCCGTCGGCCGTCGTCGAAGTGCCCGGTGGTGGTGCCGTGGAGCTCGGTCATGCCCCAGTTCTCGCGCAGCCAGATCCCGAACCGCTGGTGGAACCGTTCGAGGACGTCCGTGGACAGTGGCGCGCCGCCGACGTGGAAGTCGCGGATAGAGCACCCGTGCGCGTCGCCCTGGCCGTGGAGCAGGGCGGTGGCGGTCGTGGGGGTCGCGAGCAGGCTCGTCACCCGGTACCGGCGCGCGATGTCCCAGAAGGCCGTGACGGCGCGCCGGGAGCGGAAGCCCTCGGTGGTCAGGGTGAGCAGGGTGCCGCCGAACAGCAGGGTCCGCAGTCCGAGCGAGATCGTGCCGCCGCAGTGGAAGTTCGGCATACCGTGCAGGGTGACGGTGTCCGGCTCGTTGCCCATCAGGGCTCCGACGTTCCAGGCCACGGTGAGTTGGCCGCCCTGGGACATCCGGACCAGCTTCGGCGTGCCGGTGGTGCCGCCCGTCGGCATGATCAGCGCGTCACGCGTCGGGTCCTCGTCCGGGACGAAGGTGAGCCCGCGACCCGCGAAGGGGCGTGCCGCTGCGGCGAGGTCCCGTTCGGAGCCCGGCTCGTCGACGGTGAACACCCGACGCAGCGACGGGACCGCTGTGCGCAGCCCTTCCGGTCCGCCCTTCTCCTCGAGCAGCTCCCGGGTGGTGACCAGCGCCGTCGCAAGTGTGCGGTCGAGGATGGCGATGATCGCGGCCGGCTCGAGGAACGGGTTGATCGGCACGGCCGTGCCCGCGGTCTGTGCGCCCCACAGTGCGACCAGCCCCTCCGGGACCATCGGCAGCAGCAATCCGACGACGCTGTCCGCACCACCCGCCTCGTGGAACAGGTCGGCGGTGCTCTCGATCGCGGACACGACGTCGGCGTAGGTGAGAGTCCGTGCCGGGGTGAGCAGGTCCGGCGGCTCGACGAGGACGATCGCCTGTTTCCCGGGCTGGTGTTCGGTGACGCTGCGCAGACAGCCGACGATCGTGTCGGCGGGCCGCAGGTCGGCCGGGTCGTGCCGTTCGATGTCGGCCACGTCCGCCGGGCCCCGCACACGGCGGCGGACCAGTGTGCGCTCAGGCAACCGAGATCCCCCCGTTGACGCTGATGACCTGTCCGGTGATGCGCTGCGCGAGGGGAGAGGCGAGGAACAGGATGGTCCCCGCGAGGTCGTCCGGTTCGGTAAGCCTGAGCCCGGCCCGCCTAACGATCCGATCGAAGATCTTCTTGCTGAACTCCTGGCTCATCGCCCGGTCGTACGAGGCGGTGTCGACGATCAGCGACGGGGTGAGCACGTTGACCCGGATCCCGTCGTTCTTGGCCTCCAGGGCCAGGGTCCGGCAGAACGTCACGATGGCGGCCATCGCCGCGCCGATGCCGGTCTCGCCGGGGGTCGGGACCTTCACCGCGTCGCTGGCGATGCTGATGATCGATCCGTGGCCCGCCGCCCGCATCACGGGGAGCACCGCGCGGGTCATCAGCAGCGAGCCGACGGCCTGCTCCACCAGCACCGCGCGCAGCTGCTCCAGCGGGATGTCGTGCAGCAGCATGGGCTGGTACGGCGCGACGGTCGAGTTCACCAGGACGTCGATCCCCCCGAGCAGTCGGGCCGCCTCGTCGGCGGCCTGCTGGGCCGCCTCGGGCTCGTTGAGGTCCGCGGAGAGGAACTCCACCTGCGCGTCCGGGGTCCGGATCGAGTCGACGGCGGCTTTGCCACGCTCCTGGTTGCGGCCGATGAGGACCAGCCGCCGGCAGCCGGCGCCGACGAAGGCCGCCGCGGTCGCGAGACCGACCCCTGAGGTGCCACCGGCGATCACGACCGACCGGTCGGTGAAGTCGAGGCGGGTGTCCAGGGCCATGGGTGTCCTTTCCGACGACGTGGTGGGGAGGGTGTCGCTCAGGCTGCAGCGGGCTCGACGGCGGGCTCAGGACGGCGCGCCCGGACGAGGAACTGCGCGGCCACGGCGCCTGCCAGACACAGCAGCAGAGCCAGCCCGCAGATGGTCCAGACGCCGAACGTCGAGCCCTCCAGGGCGACCGCGACCAGTGGGGCGAACCCGGCGATCAGTGCCGCGAGCTGCATGCCGAGCGAGCCGGCGGTGTAGCGCACCTCTGGCGGCAGGGCCTCGGTGACGAAGGCCGGGAAGATGCCGTTGACGCAGGCGTGGCCGATCCCGGCCACGGCGAGCAGCGATGCGAAGATCAACGCGACGCTGCCGCTGCGCAGGGCGAGGAAGTACCCGACCAGCAGCACGCCCTCGACCACCAGGCCGGCGGACAGCAGGGTGCTGCGGCCGATCCGGTCGGAGAGGGCACCCCAGACCGGGTTCATGACGACGACGAGAAAGGTCGCCGCGGTGACGACCTACAGGATCGTCGGCTTGGCGATACCGACCTCGGTGGTCGCGTAGCTGAGGCTGTACACGGTCAGCAGGTACCAGATGGACATCATCCCGGCCATCACGGCGGTGATGCCGAGGATGGCGCCGGGGTGGGCGGTGATCGCCGTGCGGATGGGCGTGCGGGTGCGCTCCTGTGTGCGGGCGCGCTCGAAGTCCGGGGTCTCGTCCAGGCCGTAGCGGATCAGGACGCCGACCAGGACGATGACGGCGCTCGCGAGGAACGGGACCCGCCAGCCCCAGGATGCGAAGGACTCGTCGGACAGCGTGGCGGTCAGGAGCGCGAAGACGACCGTGGCCAGGACGGTGCCGGCCTGGGCGCCCGCGGTGGAGAAGCTGCCGTAGAAGCCGCGGCGCCGCTCCGGGGCGTGCTCGACGGCGATGAGGACCGCCCCGCCGAGCTCGCCCCCGACGGCGAGGCCCTGCAGCACGCGCAGCACCACGAGCAGGACCGGCGCGACCCAACCGATCGCCGCGTACGTCGGAAGCAGGCCGATCAGCACCGTGGCCGCGCCCATCACGACGATGGTGAGCATGACGGCGGTGCGTCTGCCGTGCCGGTCGCCGATCCACCCGAAGAGCAGTCCGCCGAGAGGGCGGACGACGTAACCGCTGGCGAAGGTGGCGAAGGAGAGGAGGAGGGCGACCGAGGGGGAGACGTCGCGGAAGAACAAAGTGTTGAACACCAGGGCAGCGGCGGTCCCAAAGGCGACGAGGTCGTAGTACTCGACGACGGAGCCGAGGAAGGCCGCGGCGGCCGCGCGTCGCGGGGTGGCGTGTCGTGCCCCCCGGGCGACGACGACCGGGGTGTCTCGAGTGGTCACGGAGGGCTCCAGAGGTCAGCCGGGATGAGAGGTGGGTCACCGCGAAATTTGGTCTGACCGTAGTGGGGAGCTTGTACAGATCGCAACCCTCAGTGTGAATATCTGTCTAAACTCGGTCGGGTGTCCGGGGGCTCGACTCGGCGACGATCTCCCGGAAGCGGCGGTGAGCGGCCTCCGCCCACCGCCCGCGTCGTGCGCGGAACCGGGCCGCCGCCTCGCGGCCGACCCACTCGGGCTGCAGTGCCACGGGGAGCTGCGGGTCACGGCGCATGAAGCGCTGCTGCAGGTTGAGCAGCTCCAGGTACGCGGTGAGTACCTCGTCGGGTGTCCGTGGGTCGGGCCGCTCTGTATCCATCTGGAGGAAGCGCTGGTAGGCCACCTCGAGCTCGGTGAGGTCCCAGGCCCGGGCCACGAGTTCGGACTCGGTCAGGCCGAGGTCGACCCTCCTGCCCGAGACGGCGAACGACGTCTGCTCGAGCTCGAGGGCCGCGATCAGTCGGGTCAGCGCGGGAGCTCGTTCGGAGTGCGGCGTGACCCAGACGCCGGCCACCGGGTTGCCGAAGCCGAGCCAGTCGAGACCACCGTAGAGGCGTTTGCGCGTGGTCCGCCGGTTCTGGGGGACGTTGACGTAGAGCACCAGCCAGTGCTCGTCCCAGGTGCGATCGTCGGAGAGGTAGGCGTCGGAGCGACGCATGCCCTCCTCGACCAGCTCTCGCCCCCGCGCGTCGAGCGTCCAGCGAACGGCGCGGCCCTCGCGGACCCTGGTGAGCCATCCCGCGTTCGTCGACCGGGCGAGCAGCTGGCGACACGCGTGATCCTCGACGCCGAGGCTGGCGAACACCCGGAGCAGCGCGGTCGTCCAGGCGCCGGCGGGCTCGTCGTAGAGCATCTCGCCGGCCACGGTCAGCAGGAGTGACCGTGCGCTCGGCGCAGGAAGTGGCGACGTCACCGGCTCATCGTGGCCGAGGGGTAGGTGCGGATCGATCTCAGGTGCTCGCGCTTCGCCCGATGATGTTTTACAGTCCAAGACACTCGTTACTCACATTCGTCAAAGCTCAAGGAGCTCCGATGCCCGAATCGGCTGCCCTGCAGCGGCTACGCGACGCCGCCCGTGATCCGCGGGCGTATGTCGCGCAGTGGCGGGCCCACCACCCCGGCTGTTTCGTCGTCGGTGTGATGCCGATGAACTTTCCGCGCGAGATCGCCCTGGCCGCGGGTGTCCTCCCGGTCTATGTCCAGGACGACCAGCGGCCGGTCGCCGAGGGCCGCGCCTATCTGCCGGAGTTCTACTGCGGCTACACGCGGAACCTGGCCGACCAGGCGGCGACCGGCCGGTTGGACCACTTCGACGCGCTCCTGCTCGCCGACCACTGCATCCAGCTGCTCGGGGCCTCGGACGTGGCGCGGGCGATCGGCGACCGGCCGGTGTTCTTCGGGATGCTCATCAGCTCCCTGAGCGACTCCTGGGCCGAGAAGAAGATCGCCGAGATGATGGGGCACTTCCGTGCCGAGTTCGAGAAGCTCTCCGGCGCCCCCGTCGAGGACGAGGCCCTGGCCCTGGCCATCGAGGCCTACAACGCCGACCGCCAGCTGCTGCGCCGGGTCTTCGACGAGCGCGCCGCGGGCGACACCACGTGGTCGCCGGTCGAGCTGCAGGACATGGTCGTGTCGGCGCAGGTCATGGATCCCGTCGAGCATCACGACCTGCTCGTCGAGGCCCTGGCCGCAGCGCCGCGCGGCGAACGGGACGACCGTGTCCGGGTCCACCTGTCCGGGCATCTCTGTCACGCGCCCCGTCGCGAGCTGCTCGAGGTGATCGAGGAGACCGGGGCCGTCGTGGTCGACGACGACCTGTGGTCGGGGCGGCGCTACGTGCAGTCCCTGGTCCCGTTCACCCCGGGCGAGGATCCGATGAGCGCGATCGGCCGCTGGTACGCCGAGCGCAACGTGGACCTGCCGTGTCCCACCCGGGTGCAGCACGACGTGGACTGGGACGCCTGGCTGATCGACGCGACGCGGCGCAGCGGGGCCGAGGTCGTCGTGCACCTCATGCCCAAGTTCTGCGAGCCCCACATGCTGTTCTATCCCGAGCTCCGCAAGGCCCTCGACGCCGCCGGCATCCCGCAGCTGCTGGTCGAGACCGAGCACGAGGGCATCCCCCTGGAAGCGCTGCGCACCCGGTTGGAGGCCCTCGTCGAGCGGGCCGTCCGGCACCGGCCCGCCTACGCCTGATCGGAGAACCGACATGACCACCACCGCTCCGACCGCCCCGACGGCCGAACCCCGCACCGAGCGGCTTGCCATCACCCGCGAGGGCGGGCGCATGATCGCCGACTACTGGGAGGATCTCTTCGTCGCCCGCGAGTCCGGACGCAAGATCGTCTGGTACAACGGCGGCGCGCTCAACCCGATGTTCCAGGCGGCCGGCCTGGCGTGGTGTCACGGCGAGGCCTTCGCGGCCCGGCTGGCCGCGCAGCGCCTGGAGGGCCCGGCCCAGCTGGCGGGCGCCGAGTACGGCTACAACGCCGAGCTCTGCTCCTACTCCCGCACGCACCTCGGCTGCGCGGTGCTGACCCTCAAGGGCAGCGAGGAGCCGGACAGCGGCGTCGTCGGTCTGCACGACCGCGCCGACCTGGCGGCCAAGCTGCCCGCGCCGGATCTCTTCGTCAACAACTACGCGGGCTGCAGCACCGGGCAGCAGTGGGACGAGGTCTCGTACCGCGTGTTCGGCAAGAACGTGCCGATCTTCAACGTCTCGCACCCGTTCCTCTGGGGCAACCGGCCCGACGCCGGCTACCTGGTCGGCTCGGAATGGGACGAGGCCTCCCGCTACGTCCGAGACCAGCTCGTCGAGCTGATCGACTTTCTCGAGGTGCAGACCGGCCGCCCCTTCGACTACGACGCGCTGAGCGAATCGATGACCTACATCAAGCGCGCGGGCGAGCTGCGCCGCGAAGGTCTCGACCTCTGCAAGGCGACCCCGGCCCCGGCCACGTTCTGGGACTGGATCTCCTGCATCGCGCCGATCAACTTCCTCCCCGGCAACCAGGCGCTGGTCGACTACTTCCAGAACGTGAAGGACGAGATCCAGCAGCGCATCGACGCCGGCATCTCGGGTGTGCGGGACGAGAAGTACCGGCTGTACTTCGACGGGATCATGAACTGGAACAAGCTGGGGTTCCTGTCCCGCAAGTTCGCCGAGCACGGCGCGGCCGTGCTGGCCGGGCGCTACATCCAGAACGCGTTCTGGCAGGAACCGCACCTGATCGACACCTCGGACCCGCTGCTCGGTATGGCCCAGCACTACCTGCTCTGTCCGACCAACCACGGATCGAAGACGCTGGATCACCTCACCCTGCGGGACTGCGAGTCCTACGGCATCGACGGCATCGTCTTCCACTCCACCCGCACCTGCCGGGCGTTCACCGGGCCGCAGCGCCTCCTCGCCAGGTCCGCGCGGGACAATCTCGGCATTCCGTCGATCTTCTTCGAGGGTGACGTCGCCGACGCCTCCTTCTACAAGGAGGAGATCCTCGACAGTCGGCTGGTCGCGATGCTGGAGGCGATCGACGTCGCGCGGGAGCGCGGTGATCACCGTCGGGCGGGCCGCGGCGCCGAGGTGGCGTGGCCGGCATGACAGGCCGCTACCTCGGCGTCGACCTGGGCTCGACGACGGCGAAGGCCGTCGTCGTCGACGGCGCGGGGGAGATCCTGTCCTCGTCCGTCGTCACGATGGGAGCCGTCTCGCGTGCGGGCATGCAGCGCGCGGTCGATCAGGCGCTGCGGGAGGCGGGGCTCACCGAGTCGGACCTTCACGGCACGGTGTCGACCGGCTACGGGCGCCGGCTGGTGCCGGGCGCGGGCCGCACGTACACCGAGATCACCTGCCACGCGCGGGGGACCGCCGAGATGGTCCCCGGCGTGCGGCTGGTGATCGACGTCGGCGGTCAGGACTCCAAGGCGATCACCGTGGGGCCGGACGGCCTCGTGCAGGACTTCGCCATGAACGACCGCTGCGCCAGCGGCACGGGCCGGTTCTACGAGGTGCTCGCCCGGGCCGTGGACGTGCCGATCGAGGGGCTCGGGGAGCTGGCCCTGCGCGGGTCCGACGACCTCGAGGTGAGCAGCATGTGCGCCACGTTCGCCGAGACCGAGATCGTGTCGATGCTGGCCGAGGACCAGGACGTCGCGGACATCGCGTCGTCGGTCCACCGGGCGATCGCGGCGCGGACGCTCGCGCTGGTAGCGCAGGTCGGCCGGCACACTCCGGTCGTGCTGACCGGAGGCGTGGCCCGCAACCCGGCGGCCGTGCACTTCCTGAGCCGGGCTCTGGACGCCGTGGTCACGGTGCCGGCACACCCCCAGATCACCGGGGCCTTCGGAGCGGCGCTCCTGGCGCGCGACGCGGACCGGAAGCGGCAGGTCGCCCTGGACGTCCCCGGCGCGGACGAGATGTTTCCCCGGGCCCGAGGGCACGCGCCCGCCGGCCGGGACTGTGCTGGGTGCGACGGGACGAACGAGTCGGGCACTCTCGACCTGGGTATTCCGGCGCGGCGCTGACTTCTACGCCGCCCGACCGCAGGAAGCCGGCAGAGACACGGAGCGCCCGCCCCGATCGACTCGGGGCGGGCGTTCGCGTGCGCGGAGGACTCAGCCGCGTTGGGCCTTGGAGGCCGCGCTGGCCGCCTTGCTCTTCTCCTTCGCCGCCGCCCAGTCCTCGGCCGTCATCGAGGTCAGACCGGCGAACGTGCCCGGGCCGGCGAGCATCTGCCCGCCGTCCATGGCGATGGTCTGCCCGGTCAGGTAGTCGCAGGCGTCGGAGAGCAGGAAGATCGTCAGGTTCGCCAACTCCTCCACGGTCCCGGTGCGGCCCATGGGGATCTGGTCCGCCTGGGTCGCACCGACGGAGCTCTTGTCCGTGGGGTTGAGCATCTCCCAGGCATAGTCCGTGGGGATCGGGCCGGGCGCCACGGCGTTGAGCCGGATCCCGTACCGCGCCCACTCCACGGCCAGCGACATCGTCATCGAGTGCACGGCGGCCTTCGCCATCGCGGACGGCGTGACGAACGCCGACCCCGTCCACACCCAGGTGGTGAGCGTGGAGAGCACACTGCCCGGCAGCCCGGCGGCGATCCAGCGCTTCCCCGCGGCGTGGGTCGTGTGGAACGACCCCTTCATCACCGTGGAGCTGACCGCGTCGAACGCCCGCGGGCTGAGCGACTCGGTGGGCGCGATGAAGTTGGCGGCCGCGTTGTTGACCACGCTCGTCACCGGGCCGTGCTCCTGCCAGAGCGCCTCCATCGCCGCGTCCACCCCGTCGCCGTCCCGGACGTCCACGGTCTGCACGTGGACGGACCCGGGCCGGGACTGCGAGGCCTCGGCCGCGGCCTCCTCGAGCACCGCGGGACGGCGGCCCCAGAGATGGACGGAGGCGCCGTGGTCGACGAGGTGGCGGGCGACGCCGCGACCGAGCCCGGTTCCGCCGCCGGTGATCAGGATCCGCTTGCCCACCAGCAGGTCCGGGGCGAACGGGCTCTTCTTCGGGCTGGTCATGATCGCTCCTTCGCGACGGGAGACCGCAGGCCGCGACTGATGATCTCGCGCTGGATCTCGTTGGTCCCGCCGTAGATCGGTGGCGCGAGTGCCCGGCGGACCTGGCCCTCCATGCCGTACTCGCGGGCGTAGCCGTACCCGCCCATGAGTTGCATGGCCTCCAGGGTGGCCTGCTTGGCGACCTCGGTGCTCTTGAGCTTGGCCATGGACGAGCGGGTGCCGAGGTCGGCCTCCTCGCCGGCGTCGATGCGGTCGGCGACGTCGTAGAGGAAGGCCCGGCAGTGCTCGATCTCGGTGGCCAGGTCAGCGAGCCGGTGTCGGACGGCCTGGAACGAGCCGATGGCCCGGCCGAACTGCTCGCGTTCCGAGGTGTAGGCCACGACGTCGTCGAGCGCGCGCTGAGCGGCCCCGACCGACATCGCAGCGATGATCACGCGCTCGACCCCGAGGCCGCGGTTGAGGTGTTCCCAGGCCGCACCCTCGGTGCCGACGACGGCGGAGGCCGGCACCCGGACGTCGGTGAAGAAGACGTCGTTGACGACGTGCCCCTCCATCGTGTCGATCGCGCGGATCTCCAGGCCCGGGGCCGATCCCTCCACCATGAACAGGGTGAGGCCCTTGTGCTTCGGCCCGGTCGCGTCCGTGCGCGCCAGGACGAGCAGGTGGTCGGCCAGGTGGGCCACGGAGGTCCAGGTCTTCTGGCCGTTGAGCACGTAGTCCGCGCCGTCGGGCCGGGCCTGCAGCCGGGCCGAGGCCAGGTCCGTCCCGGCCCCCGGCTCGGAGAGGGAGATGGCCTCGATACCGCCGGCACACAGGTTCTCGACGATCGTCCGCCGCTGGTCCGCGGTGCCGTACTTGAGGTACGTCTGGGCCGCCGTCAGGCCGGTCGAGTAGCCGGAGATCGGGGCGAGGCCGCGGGTGCTCTCCTCGAGGAACAGGCACTCGTCGACGAACGACCCGCCGATCCCGCCGTCCTCCTCCGGCAGCGAGATGCCCAGCCAGCCCAGCTCCGCGATCCGGCGCAGCAGCGCGGGGCTGTTGGTCTCCGCGCCGGCGTCGGTCAGGGCGTCTCGCTGGGCCAACGTGCCGCACTCGCGTGCGCAGAACGCGCGTACCGCCTCCGCGAACCGCAACTGGTCGTCGCTGAACCGCATGTCAGTGCGAGCGGTACTTGCCGAAGACGGGCTGCCGCTTCTCGTTGAACGCGGTGATGCCCTCCCGGGCCTCCTCGGTCTCGCCGAACAGCTTCAGCGTCGTGTAAGCCATGTTGCCGATGCTGATCAGGTGCTCGGTGTCGGTGTTGAAGGACTGCTTGAGCACCTTCAGGGCGGTCGGGGAGTAGGCGAGCATGGTGTCGGCCCACTCGCGGACCGCGGAGCGCAGCTCGGCGGCCGGGACCACCTTGTTGACCAGACCCCAGTCCAGGGCCTCCTCGGCGGAGAGCCGGCGGAGCATGAACCAGATCTCTCGGGCGCGCTTCTCGCCGACCACGCGGGCGAGGTAGCCGGAGCCGAGGCCGGCGTCGAAGGAGCCGACGCGCGGCCCGTTCTGGCCGAACGTCGCGGTGTCGGCGGCGATGGTCAGGTCGGCCAGCACGTGCAGCACGTGCCCGCCGCCGATGGCGATGCCGTTGACCGCGGCGACGACGGGCTTGGGCACGTCGCGCATCACCCGGTGCAGGGCCTCGACCTCGAACAGGCCGGACTCGGAGGGGCCGTAGTCCCCGGTCTCCATCCGCTGCTTCTGGTCGCCACCGGAGCAGAAGGCCTTCTCGCCCGCGCCGGTCAGGGCGATGACGCCCACCTCGTCGTCCGCCCAGGCGAGCTTGAACGCGAGGACGAGCTCGTCGACCGTCCGGGCTCGGAAGGCGTTGTAGCGGTCGGGACGGTTGATGGTGATCCACGCCAGGCCGTTGTCGACCTCGTAGACGACGTCGGTGAACTCCTCGGGCTTCATGTCGTGCCCCTTCCTCGACGGTGAGTACAGCCTGAGCCGACGCTCACGCGTGTGAACGATCGTTATCGACGTCGCAGACTTGCTAACGTGAACAAGTCACGGCAGCCGGAACGCCGGTTCATGGCCTGAGTTGAGTTTTGGCCAGACCTTTATATCATCGGTCCGTACCGGCGACGAGGGTCGGCGACGAAGGAGGCAAGGGTGACATCAGCGACCGCGGCGTCCGTCGGAGCCGCACGGCCCGCCGTCCGCTACGAGCACGATGCGCGGGAGCCGGGTGTCGCGTGGCTGGTGCTCGACCGGCCCGAGAACCGCAACGCGTTGAGCGACGAGATGCTCGACGCCCTGCTCGCCGCGCTCGAGCGGGCCCGCTGCGACGACACCGTGCGGGTCGTGGTGCTGGCCTCGGCTCATGACCGGGTCTTCTCGGCCGGCGGCGACCTGAAGGCCTTCGCCTCCGACGCCCCGACCGTCGAGAAGTACGCGGGCCTGGACCGCTTTCCGAGGCTGTTCACCCTGCTCGGCGAGCTGGGAAAGCCGGTGATCTGCGCAGCCGGCGGCGACGTGCTGGCCGGGGCCTTCGGGCTCGCACTGGCCTGCGACCTGGTCATCGCCCGGCGCGGCGTCCGGTTCGGCTGCCCGGAGATCAACGTCGGCGTCTTCCCCTTCATGATCTCGGCGTTGATCTACCGGTCGATCGACCGCATGAAGGCCAACGAGCTGATGATGCTCGGCGACCCGGTCGACGCCGACGAGGCGGCGCGACTCGGCTTCGTCAACGTCGTCGTGGACGCGGAGGACTTCGACGCGACGGTGCGCGACTGGGCGCGCCGGATCGCGGCGAAGTCGCCGCTGCTCATGAGCCTGGGCAAGGACGCGATCGCGGCGACCCGGGACATGTCCCTGCCCGAGGCGCTGGACGCCCTGCGTTCCCGGCTCGCCCTGGCCTTCACGACCGAGGACATCAGGGAAGGGGTGGCGGCGTTCCGCGAGAAGCGCGACCCGACGTGGCGCATGCGATGAGACGCCTCCCCGAACGGGGTGTGCGATGACGCCTACCTGAACGATACGATCCTTCGAACGGTCGGACCAACCAACTCACGAGGACGTGGGTCAGGAGGCTCTCGTGGACACCGTTGCCGGCGATCGGAACGACCCGCTCCGTGGAACGGCCGCCGCCGACTCCCTCGTCACGCGCGCAGGCGAGGCACTCACCGCCGTCGTCGACGCCCTCGGCGGCCCGGACACTGCGCTCCCTGCGCCCCACGTCGAGGATCTCGAGACCGCCTCGGACTCCCTGCACGCCGCCGAGCGGGCGCTGCGGCGCCACCTCGCCGCGGGCGAACGATGCGGAGAGCCGCCCACGACGACCGCCCTCACGTTGCTCGTCCAGGTGCAAGCGCTGCGACTGGCGGTCGGAGAGGCCCGCATGGCCCGGCGGGCGAAGGTGACCGAGCAGCTCCACCGTGCCGTCACCCGGCTGCGGGCGGGCCTCGGCGTCGCGGATCTCCTCCGGCAGGTCCCCCTGGAGCTGGGCGAGATCGGGTACAGCCGGTCGCTCTTCTCCGCCCTGCGCGGCACGGCGTGGACCCCGGAGGGCGCCTTCGCCCACGGGGACGACTCCCTGGCCGACGCCCTCCTACGGGTGGGTGGCGCGATGCCGGGCCGGATCGGCCGCGAGGAACCGGAGACCGAGGCGGTGCGCCGTCGCACACCGATCCTGGTCCGGAATGCGCAGAGCCGGCTCCACATCCACCGCGAGCTGATCTCCCTCGCGGACACGCGGGACTACGCGGCTGCGCCCGTCGTCGCCCACGGCTCGGTCATCGCACTGCTGCACGTGGACCGGCACTCACAGGCGGACGTCGTCGACGCCGGGGACCGCGACCTGCTCGGGCTCTTCGCCGACGCCGTGGGACTCGCGTTCGAGCGGGCCCGCTACCAGGAACGCTTCACTGCGCTCAAGTCCCAGTTCGAGCGCCAGCTCACCGGCATCGACGACCTCCTCTACGGCACCGCGCACTGGCCGTCGACCGCCGAGCCGTCCTCGGTGCTCGACGCCGATCCGGGAGTGCACCCCTTCCTCGCGGACGGGCCGCTCGGCGAGCTCACCCGCCGGGAGTTCGAGGTCCTGCGCCACCTCGCCCGGGGCGCGAGCAACCAGGACATCGCCGAGCGGCTCGGGGTGTCGACCGGCACGGTCAAGACCCACATGAAGCACGTCCTGCGCAAGCTCGGCGCCGCCAATCGGGCGGAGGCCGCGGCGCGGTTCCACGGGCTCGGCCGCTCCGCCACGGGGTGACCGGGGGAGAGAAAACTCCCCCTCGGGAGCGATGTCCGCGCGGACCCGGAGGGCGACGATCGGTCCACCGGTACCGGACATCCACCGGAGGATCGATGGCGAGGAACCCGGGCCCCCGGCCCGCGCACACCGACGGACCACAGCAGGCGGCAGGACCCGAGGCGCGAGTTGTCGTGGTCGGAGCCGGGCACGGCGGCGCAGCGCTCGTGGCGCTGCTCCGCCAGGGCGGCCACCGCGGGGAGATCGTGCTGATCGGTGACGAGCCCGAGCACCCGTACCAGCGCCCACCGCTGTCGAAGAAGTTCACCTCGGGCGAGCTGGAGCAGGTCATCCGGCCTCGGGAGTTCTACGCCGAGCAACAGGTCGTCCTGCAGCTCGGCGAGCGGGTCACCGGCCTCGACGCCGCGGCGCAGAAGCTGACCACTACCTCCGGTGGCACCTTCGGCTACGACTTCCTCGTCCTGGCCACCGGCGCGCGGCCGCGGCCGCTGCCCGCTCCCGGGGCAAACCTGGACGGCGTCGCCGCGCTCCGCACCCTCGCGGACGCCCGCGTCCTGCGGGACTGGCTCGCCGAGCGACGCAGGCTGGTGATCGTCGGCGCCGGGTACATCGGGCTGGAGGTCGCCGCCGTGGCAACCGCCGCGGGTGTTCCGGTCACGGTGCTCGAGCGCGAGGAACGCGTGCTGAACCGGGTCGCGAGCAGCGAGCTCTCGGCGATCCTCACGGCGGCGCACGGCGCGCGTGGAGTGGACATCAGGGTCGACGCCCAGGTCTGCGCGCTGGCCGGGAACGGCGCCGTGCGCGAGGTGGTCCTCGGCTCAGGCGGGACGCTGCCCGCGGACGGAGTGCTGGTGGGCATCGGCGCGATCCCCAACACCGAACTGGCCGAGGCGGCCGGCCTGGCGTGCGCGGGCGGCATCGTCGTCGACGAGACGGCGCGGACCAGCGATCCCGCGGTCCTCGCAATCGGTGACGCGACCGTGCGTCCGGTGGCCGGCGTCGGCCGGATGCGGCTCGAGAGCATCCCGAGCGCGACGGAACAGGCGAAACAGGCCGCCGCCACGATCCTGGGCACTCCACCGCCCGCCCCCGAGCTCCCGTGGTTCTGGTCCGATCAGCTCGACCTGAAGCTGAAGATCGCCGGCGTGGTGCTCCCGGGCCGCGAGGTCGTGCTGCGCGGCGACCCGGGCATCGGCAGGTTCGCCCTGTTCCACCTGGAGCGCGGCCAGGTGCGGGCCGTCGAGACGGCGAACTCCCCGGCGGAGTTCATGGCCGGGAAGAAGCTCATCGCCTCGGGTGTCCTCGTCGACCCGGTCCGGCTGGCCGATCCCGCGGTCCCGCTTCGGGACGTGTCCACCGGGGCCTGCTGAGGGGGAGAAATCTCCCTCCCGCGGGAGAGGTGGGTCACAGACTTTGGTCCGATCATTACGCCAGCAGCAACGACGCGCCCCACGGAGGTAGTGGATGACCACCACGGAGAAGGACACCCGGGCCACCGTCCCGGAGCACATCGCGCGTCAGGTGGTGCTCCCCGAGGGCCACCGCGACGAGGTCGCGCTGTTCGAGGCCTACCGCTGGCTGCGCGAGAACGCCCCGCTCGCGATCGCCGACGTCGACGGCTACGACCCCGTCTACCTGGTCAGCAAGCACGCCGACATCATGGAGATCGAGCGGCAGCCGCACGTCTTCACCAGCGGCGGCGGCGAGGACAAGGGCTCGCACAACCCGATCCTGCAGAACCAGGCGGGCGACGCGTTCACCAAGAGCCTCACCGGCGGCAGCCTGCGGATCCTGGAGACGCTGACCTACCTGGACCCGCCGGAGCACACGGCGATCAAGGACATCGCCAACGACTGGTTCCGGGTCGCGAACCTGAAGAAGTGGGAGGACCAGATCCGGGCCCTGGCGCGCGAGGCCATCGAGAAGTACCTGCACGGCGGGGCCAACGCGATCGACTTCGTGAAGGAGTTCGCGGTCTACTACCCCCTGCACGTGATCATGACGCTGTTCGGGGTCCCCGAGGAGGACGAGCCGCGGATGATGGGGCTCACCCAGGAGTTCTTCGGCACCGCGGACCCCGATGCGGCACGCGAGGACGTCGAGCCGCTCACGCCCGAGGCCGCCGCGCAGCAGTGGGCCGCCGCGATCAAGGACTTCTACGCGTACTTCGACGCGCTGGTCGAGGACCGGCGGGCGAACCCGCGTGACGACCTGGCGACCCTCATCGCCAGCGCCAAGGACGAGACCGGCGAGTTCCACGCCAAGGAGTTCGCCTACGGCTGGTTCATCGCCATCGCCACCGCGGGCCACGACACGACGTCGAGCACCATGGCGAGCCTGATCGAGGCGCTGGCCCTGTTCCCGGACCAGCTCGCGCGGGTCCAGGCCGAGCCCTCGCTCATCCCGGACCTCGTGAACGAGGGCCTGCGCTGGGCGTCGCCGGTCAAGCAGTTCACCCGCCAGGCGCTGGAGGACTACGAGCTGCGGGGCCAGCAGATCCGTAAGGGCGACCGGTTCATGCTGCTCTATCAGTCGGCGAACCGGGACACGGACGTGTTCGAGGCCCCGGAGGAGTTCCGGTTGGACCGCAAGCCCAACCGGCACATCGCCTTCGGGTACGGGCCGCACATGTGCATCGGCCAGCACCTGGCCAAGATGGAGCTGCGGATCCTGCTCGAGGAACTGCTCCCGCGAATCAAGGGCATCCGGGTCACCGGTGAGCGCAAGGTCGTGCAGACCAACTTCGTCGGCGGCCTGAAGAACCTGCCGGTGGAGCTCGAGCTGAGCTGACCCCGCCGCCTGCACGCCGGCGCCCCCACCGGCGTGCGGGTGCCCCCTCCTCTCCTGCGTCACGGAACGGAAGGCCCATGCCCGCGATCACCTACGTCGTCCCGGACGGCTCGGTCCACGTCGTCGACGTCCCGGTGGGACAGAGCGTGATGGACGGCTCGGTCCGCAACAACCTGCCCGGGATCGTCGCCGAGTGCGGCGGCAGCTGCTCCTGCGCCACGTGCCACGTCTACCTCGACGGCGAGTTCGCCGACCGGTTCGACGACGCCACGGACGAGGAGCAGGAACTGCTCGAGTACGCCGAGGGCGCTCGGCCGACCTCCCGGCTGTCCTGCCAGCTCATCGTGACCGGCTCCTGCGACGGCGTCCGGGTGACCGTCGCGCCGGAAGCCTGAACCCTCCACCCGCTGCCTCCGAGGATTCCCATGGACATCACTGCTGCTGTCGCGACCGCCGTCGGCGCCGACTTCTCCGTCGAGCAGGTCGCGCTCGACGGCCCTGCCGAGGGCGAGGTGCTGGTCGAGATCAAGGGCGTCGGTCTGTGCCACACCGACCTCGCCGCGAAGGACGGCCACCTGCCCTTCCCGCTCCCCGGCGTGTTCGGGCACGAGGGCAGCGGGATCGTGCGCGCCGTCGGCACCGGCGTCACCAAGGTCGCCGAGGGCGACTCGGTGCTGTTGAGCTTCGCCAGCTGCGGAGACTGCACGCAGTGCCGCCGCGACGAGCCGTCGTACTGCCAGAACTTCATGCCGCTCAACTTCGGCGGCGCGCGGCCGGGCGGCCCGAGCGCGCTGACCCGCGGCGGCGAGGCGCTCGGCTCGGACTTCTTCGGCCAGTCCTCCTTCGCCACCCACGCGCTGGCCCACGAGCGCAACGTGGTCAAGGTCGACGCCGACCTGCCGCTGGAGATCCTGGGTCCGCTCGGCTGCGGAGTCCAGACCGGTGCCGGTGCCGTGCTGCGCAGCTTCGACTGCCCCGCCGGCTCCTCGCTGCTGGTGCTGGGCGGCGGGTCGGTCGGCCAGTCCGCGGTGCTCGCCGCCGCGGCCCGTGAGCTGGACACGATCGTCGTCGTCGAACCGATGGCGTCCCGGCGTGAGCTGGCCCTGTCGCTGGGCGCCACGCACGCGCTCGACCCGGCCGACGGGCCGATCGACGAGCAGGTCCGCGCGATCCTCGCCGACGGCGTCGAGTACGCCATCGACACCACCGGCGTCGCGCCGGTCGTTCAGCAGGCGGTGGCCGCGCTCGCGCAGCGCGGGTCCCTCGGCATCATCGGCGTGCCGTCCGATCCCGAGGCGGCGCTGTCGCTGGGCCTGATCCAGGCGCAGGTCATCGGGATCACGGTGAAGGGCATCGTCGAGGGCGACAGCGACCCGGACGTGTTCCTGCCCGAGCTCATCGAGCTCTACCGCGCCGGTCGCTTCCCCTTCGACAAGCTGGTCACCACCATGCCGCTGTCGGAGATCAACGAGGCCGTCGCCGCCCAGCACCGGGGCGAGGCCGTGAAGATCGTCCTGATCCCCTGATCCCGAGGACTCTTCAATGATCGACTACGACTCGCTGTACATCGCGGGGGACTGGCGTGCCCCGGCCACCGGCACGCGCATCGAGGTGCACTCGGCTGCGACCGAGGAGCTCGTCGGCTCGGTCCCGGAGGCGGCCGAGCCGGACGTCGACGACGCCGTCGCGGCTGCCCGCCGCGCCTTCGACGATCCGCAAGGGTGGTACCGCTGGGAGCCCGCCCGGCGCGCCGAGGTCCTCGAGCGGTTCGCGCAGGCCCTCGAGGCCCGGGCGGCGGAGACCGCACGACGGGTCGCCGTGCAGAACGGCATGCCGATCGCGCTGGCGAACAACTTCGAGGGCGGCTTCCCGCCCGTCCTGCTGCGGTACTTCTCCGGCCTGGTCACCGAGAACCCGCAGGAGGAGACCCGGCCGGGCATGCTCGTGGCACATCGCGGGTCATCCGCGCGCCGATCGGCGTCGTCGGTGCGATCGTGCCGTGGAACGTCCCGCAGGCCATCACCTTCCTCAAGTTGGCCCAGGCGCTGGCCGCGGGCTGCACCGTGGTGCTCAAGCCGGCGCCGGAGACCGTGCTCGACGCGTTCCTGATGGCCGAGGCCGCGGTCGAGGCCGGGCTGCCCGAGGGCGTGCTCAACGTCGTGCCCGGCGGGCGGGACCTAGGCGCCTACCTGGTCGCGCACCCCGGCGTGGACAAGGTGTCGTTCACCGGGTCCACGGCGGCCGGGCGGAGCATCGCGGAGACCTGTGGCCGGCTGCTGCGGCCGGTGACCCTCGAGCTGGGTGGGAAGTCCGCGGCGATCGTGCTCGACGACGCCGACCTCGCCTCGACGATCTAGAGCTTCTTCGCCGCGACGCTCCTCAACAACGGGCAGATCTGCTGGCTGGGCACCCGCGTCCTCGCGCCGCAAAGCCGGTACCGGGAGGTCGTCGACACCGTCAGCGACCTGGTCCGCTCGCTCGCCGTCGGCGACCCGCTGCACGAGACCACCCAGGTGGGCCCGCTCGTGTCGTCCCGGCAGCGGGACCGGGTCGAGGGCTACATCGCCAAGGCAAGGCCGAGGGCGCGCGGCTGACCGTCGGTGGCGGTCGCCCGGACGGCCTCGACCACGGCTGGTTCGTGGAGCCCACCGTCTTCGCCGACGTGGACAACAAGTACACGATCGCCCAGGAGGAGATCTTCGGCCCGGTGCTCTCGGTGATCCCGTACGCCGACGAGGACCAGGCGGTCGCGCTCGCCAACGACAGCGACTCGGCCTCGGCGGCTCGGTGTGGACCGCCGACGGGGAGCGGGGCGAGGCCGTGGCCCGGCGCGTCGTGTCCGGCACGATCGGGATCAACGGCTACGTCAACGACCCGACCCCCCTTCGGCGGGGTCAAGGCCAGCGGGATCGGCCGCGAGCTCGGTCTGGAAGGGCTGCACGGCTACCAGGTGCTCAAGACGATCTACCTCGACCCCTCGTACTGACCTGGCTGAGTTGGATATGGTCCCCGCCGTCGGCGTGGCTGGGGATCGCGCACGCGCAGACCCCGGTTCAGCGCGAGGGAGCCAGTGTCCTGTTCACATCCGACGCCGCTCGCAAGATGATCGGCACCTGCTCCGCTTGCCCGAATCATTCCCGGACCGGGCCTGTCGGATAGCGCTGGGACGCGGTGAAACCCGCGGCGGTACGTCCGGTTGACGGTCTCGGTCTGTGATGCCCCTTGTGCCCGTCCGAGGGCGTCGTCACCTCCCTCTCGTACAAGAGCTCGGCGGCGACGGGCTCGAGGAGTGTCGACCTTGCGTCATCACACCATCACTGTCGGCGATCGGGTGGCTCGGTAGGATCGGCCCGTGGGTCGGACGGGTAAGGAGCAGCTGCGCGGCAACGTCGCGAGCGCGATCCGGGACCAGATCATGGCCCGCACCGTGCAGCCGGGCGAACCCCTGCGACTCGGCCAGCTGGCGGAGCAGCTCGGAGTGAGTGTGACGCCCGTTCGAGAGGCGTTACTGCTGCTGACCCAGGACGGCTGGGTGACCCACGAGCCGAACCGGGGTTTCCGGGTGTCGGCGGTCCGCCGTAAGGACGTCGAGGACACCTACCTGATGTGGGGCACCGCCGAAGGGGAGCTCGCGGCACGTGCCGCCACCCGGGCCACGGCCCGGGACGTGGACGAGCTGCGGAAGATGGACGCGCAGATCCGCGACGCAGACCCGTCCGACGGGCACCTGGCCACCTCGCTGAACTCGGCGCTGCACCATTATGTGTCGGTCATCGCGGACGCGCCCAAGTTGGAGTGGTTCGCCAGAGCGGCGAGCAGGCTCGTCCCCTTGCAGTTCCCGGAGAACTTCCACGTCGTGCCGGGTTGGTCGGACGTGAATCGCACCCAGCACACCCCTTTGATCGACGCCATCGCGGCTGGGGACGTCGACCAGGCGCGCATGCTGGCCAAGGACCACTTCATGGGCACCGGCGATCTGCTCATGCGGTGGCTGGACTCTCTGGACTTCTGGGGCGAGCCGGACGCACCGCAGACCCCTCGGGGGCCGGGCCGCCTCGCCGGCTGACCCGCCGGGAGCAGGCCGGAAGCAAGCGCCTGAGCGCCCGCCGAGGGTCCGATTCAGGGCCGTGGCGTGCATCTCCTCGGGGTCGCGGGGCGCGCCGTTCACCGCCGCCACGGTGTGGCGATGAGACGGCCTGATGCGCGGCTGAGTCGACGAGCTCGACCCGATGACTGTCGGGATCACGAGGCTGCGCTTCCAGCAGTCAGCACATGTGCCGGCGAAGGCCGCGTGCGCACGGGCGCCGGCGGACATCGAGCTTCGCCGCTTCGTCGCCAGGCACCCGGGGCGCAGGCTCTGGACAGCGCGGCGAAAGAACGTATATTCTTCGGTACAAGAATATACGATCGGGATAGCGCCTGATCGTGCTCCCACCATGGAGGTCGACGGTGACCGACTCGCAGATCGCTGCCCGCAGTGCCGACGGCACTCCGGCAGTCGATCCCGCCCAGCAATCCAGCCGACGCATGCGGAACCGGGTGCTCCTGTCGAGCTTCTTCGGTTCCGTGATCGAGTGGTACGACTTCTACCTCTTCGGCATCGCGTCCGCGGCTGTGTTCAACAAGCTGTTCTTCCCCGAGTTCAGCTCAACGGCGGGCACCCTCGCCTCATTCGCCACCCTCGCCGCGGGCTTCATCGCCCGGCCCATCGGCGGCATCATCTGGGGGCACTTCGGCGACAAGGTCGGCCGCAAGGGCATGCTCGTGCTCTCCATCGTCCTGATGGGCGTCTCGACGACCCTCGTGGGCCTCCTCCCCACCTACGCGGCGATCGGTATCTGGGCACCGCTGCTGCTGGTGCTGATGCGGCTGATCCAGGGGGTCTCCGCGGGTGGTGAGTGGGGCGGCGCGGTGCTCATGAGCATGGAGCACGCCCCCAGGCGTCGGGGGTTGTCCAGCTCGGTCGCGCAGATGGGTCTCTACGGCGGCATCCTGCTGGCCAACGGCGTGTTCGCGCTGGCCTCCGCCGCGACCGGGGACGCCTTCATGACGTGGGGCTGGCGTATCCCCTTCCTGATCTCTGCGGTCCTCGTGGTCATCGGCTTGTGGATCAGGCTCGGGGTCCAGGAGAGCCCGATCTTCAAGCAGGCCCGCGAGCGGGCGGAGCAGGCGGCGGGGGAGAAGCCCCGCGTGCCGCTGCTCGACGTCCTCCGCCGCCCGAAGAATCTGCTGCTGTCGATCGCGCTGGTGCTCGGTGCCTTCGCGGCGAGCGCCGTGTACGGCACCTGGATCGTCAGCTACGGCATCGAGGTCGGCTTCCCCCGGGCGGACGTCCTGAACGCCGTGCTCGTCTCCGCGGCGATCGGCCTGGTGTTCCAGCCGGTGTTCGCCTACCTGTCCGACCGTTGGGGTCGTCGCGTCGTCGTCGGGGTCGGCGCGGTCCTGCAGGCGCTCAGCTTCCCGGTCATGTTCGCGCTGATGGACGGCGGCAGCGTCGGCGCGATGTACCTGGGCATCTCGCTCGCCGCGTTCACGCACGCCATCGTCTACAGCCCACTGGGGGCGTGGCTGGGCGAGCTGTTCCCCACGACCCAGCGCTACACCGGCGCCTCGCTCGGCTACCAGATCGCCGGCACGATCGGCGGTGGCTTCGCTCCGCTGATCTGCGCCTCGCTGCTCGCCGCCTCGGGTGGTGGCACCGCCGGGATCTCCCTGTTCATCGGGGCCACCTGCCTGATCACGGTGATTGCGGTGTTCTTCGCCGCCGAGACCAGCCGCAGCACCCTGTAAGCCGCAACTCCGCAGAGGAAGCTCATCATGACCCTCACCGACGTCCGTCCGGTCGACGCGCCCGTCGAGGAGAAGCTCGGCATCATCGACACGGACTTCCACCCGATGCCGCTGCCGACCGACCCGCAGGTCGCCGAGCACCTGCCCAAGCGCTGGCGCGACTACATCGCGCGCTACGGCCTGGGCAGCTTCGGTGGCGGTGTGGCGCCCTCGCAGCGCGAGTTCACCCACCGGCTGGACGCGGTGGATTCCCGCGGCCGCGTGGGGGTGGACCCCCACCTGGCCGTGGAGCAGGTGGTCGACAAGTACGACATGTCCGCCGTGGTTCTGACCTGCCCGCAGACCTACATCATCACCCACGGCGGGGCGAACATGCCCTACGAGTGCGCGTTCGCGATCTACCGCGCCTACAACGACGCCCTGGCCCACACCTGGTCGGGTGCAGACGACCGCTTCAAGGCGAGCATCACCCTGCCCCGCGACCTCGCGGGCGCCGCCGACGAGATCGTCCGCTGTAAGGAGGGCCCGAACGGCGACTCCTATGTGCAGGTGCTGATGTCCCCGGCCGGGCAGGACCCGCTGGGCAAACAGCGCTACTGGCCGATCTTCGAGGCGTGCGAGCACTACGACATCCCGCTGGGCTTCCACGTGCCGGGCATGGGCCGGCAGCCCACCGGTGCGGGGCGACAGAACTTCTACGCCGAGATGCATGCGGCGTTCGCGGTCCTGCCGATCTCGATGGTGCCCAGTCTGATCTTCGAGGGCGTGTTCGAGCGCTTCCCGAGGTTGAAGATCGCGCTGCTGGAGCTGGGCTGGGACTGGGCCGTGCCGTTCTCCTGGCGGCTCGACGCGACCTTCGAGAAGCTGCGCGACGAGCTCCCGCACCTGACCCGGAAGCCGTCGGAGTACCTGCGGGAACACTTCTGGTTCTCCACGCAGCCGATCGAGGAGCCCGAGAACCCGCAGTGGACCCCGGACGTCTACGCGATGTTCGAGGAGTCCGGGTTCGCGGACCGGCTGATGTTCTCCTCCGACTACCCGCACTGGGACTTCGACTCGCCCTACGAGTCGGTGCCGCGGTCGTTCCCGCTGGAGCGACGCCGTCGGATCCTCGGGGCGAACGCCAGTGCGCTGTACAAGATCCCGCTGCGGGCGGGACACGGCATCCCGGCAGTGGGGGCCTGACATGGCCCTGGTGGAAAACGTTCGCCGCAGGCGGGCGGCCCGGCTGCTCGACCACGGGGACGCCCAGCGTGCCGCGGCCCGGGTGCTGCCGCGCGGGATCCGGGAGTACGTCGACGGCGGCTCCGAGGGGGAGGTGACCCTCGAACGCAACGCCCGCGCGTTCCGGGACGTGGCCTTCGCGCCGCGGATGGCCACCTGGGTCGACCAGCCCGACCTGTCCACGAAGGTGCTCGGCACCCCGATCGACCTGCCCGTGCTCACCGCCCCGTGCGGCGGGATGCGCCTGGTGCACCCGGACGGCGACCTCGGGCTGGCGACCGGGGCCGCGCGGGCGGGCACGATTCACGTCGCCAGCTCGGCGGCCGGCTACACGCTCGAGGACATCGCCGCGGTCGAGGGGCCGCAGTGGTTCCAGCTCTACCGCTTCTCCTCGCAGGCCACGATGGAGAACCTGGTCGGTCGGGCGCAGACGGCCGGCTACTCCGCGCTGGTCGCCACGGTCGACACGGCCGTGGCGGGCTTTCGGCCGCGGGACTACAAGAACGGCTTCAGCTACTCGATGCGGGTCAACGCCCGCAACGCCGTGAAGCTCGCACCGCAGCTGCTGCCCAAGCCGGCTTGGCTGGCCCGATACCTGCTGGACGGGCTGCCCTTCGAGATCCCGAACACCGCCGAGGTCACCGTCGACGGCAAGCCGATGGTGCTCACCGAGATGACCAAGGGCGGCGCCGGCTCGCACTCGCCGACCTGGACCGACCTCGACTGGCTGCGCGCGAACTGGCCCGGACCACTCGTGGTCAAGGGGATCATCACCCCGGCCGACGCCCAGCGCGCCGTCGACGCCGGGGCGGACGCGGTGATCGTGTCCAACCACGGGGGCCGCCAGCTCGACGGCTCCCCAGCCACGCTGACCGCGCTCCCACGGATCGTCGACGCCGTGAGCGAGCAGGCCGAGGTGTTGCTGGACAGCGGGATCCGGCGTGGCAGTGACGTGCTCAAGGCGTTGTCGCTGGGCGCCCGCGCCGTACTCGTCGGCAGGCTGCCGGCCTGGGGGCTCGCCGCGGCCGGCACCGCGGGCGTCGAGCGGGTCCTGGAGATCCTGCGCACCGAGATGGTCCGCACGATGCGGCTCATGGGCTGCCGCAGCGTCGCCGACCTGGACCCGACTTGGCTGGACCCGGAGACCGTGCCCGGCCACCGCACGAAGGAGGTGGAGGTCCTGTGACGGCCTCACCCACCCGCCCGGCCCGCACCACCCGCTTCGTGGTCGGCCGAGTCGACGAGATCCCGCCGGGGGAGCGCCGGATCGTCGAGGCGAACGGCCGCGAGATCGGCGTGTTCAACATCGGCGGCACGTTCTACGCGATGCTCAACCGCTGTCCGCACCTGGGCGCGCCGCTGTGCGAGGGCGGTGTCGTCAACCAGATCGAGTCCCCGGTCCCCGGCGAAGTCCGCCTCGACGAGGGCCAGACCTTTGTGACCTGCCCATACCACAACTGGGAGTTCGACGTCGAGGACGGCCGGTCCTACTGGAACCCGCGACTGCGCGCCCGCCCGTTCTCCGTCGCCCTCGAGGGCGCCGATGAGGTCAAGGCCGCGCTCGACCGCGGCGAGCTCGGCCGAATCCCCGGCCCCTACACCGCCGAGACCGTCGACGTGGCGGTCGAGTCCGACTACGTCGTGCTGTCCCTGCGGCCGGCCCGCCAAGAACAGCCCGGAGGAAAGCCATGACCACCGCACTGCTGCAGGGCACCACCCGGGACACGCTGTGGACCGGACCGGTGATCGACTGCGACGTGCACGCCACCCCGCCGTCGTTGGAGGCGCTGTTCCCCTACACCGACCCGGTGTGGGTGCAGGGCGCCCGGGAGCGCGGCTGGAAAGGCCCGAACGGCCAGGCGCTGGCGTACCCGCCGAACGCGCCGACGACAGCGCGGGACGAGTGGCGCCCCGAGGGCCGGCCCCCGGCGTCCCGCCTGGAGGACCTGCAGCGGCACGTCCTGGACCCGTGGCGGACGGAGGTCGCGCTCGTCAACACCGCCTACGGCGTGGACTCGCTGCGCCACCCGGACTGGGCCCCGGCGCTGGCCCGCGCGGTCAACGACTGGCTGATCGCCGAGTGGCTGGACCGCGACCCGCGGCTCGTCGGCTCGATGGTGGTCCCGGCCCGCGACCCCGCCGCGGCCGCCGCCGAGATCGAGCGCGTCGGCTCGCACCCGCGGATCGTGCAGGTCACCATGCCTGTGCGCTCGGAGCGGCTCTACGGGCAGCGGGTGTTCTGGCCGATCTACGAGGCGATGACCCGCCATGACCTGGTCATGGGCCTGAGCTGGGGCGGCACTTCGGAGGATGCGCCGTCCCCCACGGGCTACGCGTCCTGGTATGCCGAGGAGTACGCGGCGGAGATCCAGGTCTACGGTGCGCAGCTGACCAGCCTGATCTACGAGGGCATCTTCCAGAAGTTCCCCGGCATGCGGGTCACGATGCTGGAGAGCGGCTTCGCCTGGCTGCCCACCTGGACCTGGAGCATCAACAAGAAGTGGAAGGGCCTGCGCCGCGAGATCCCGTGGGTCGACCGCCTGCCCACCGAGATCATCCGGGACCACTTCCGGTTCTCGATCGCCCCGGCCGACCTCGGCCCGGACGCGCACGCCCGCCGGATCATCGAGTGGCTGGGCTCCGAGGACATCCTGATGTTCGCCACGGACTACCCGCACCTCCACACCGACGACCTCGCCCGGGTGCTGAACCTGATGCCGGAGTCCATGCGGCCCAAGGTGATGCACGAGTCCGCCCGACAGTGGTACCGGCTGGACAAGGCCGCGGGGACGGCGCCGTCGTGAGCTACGCCGTCACGACCGAGGCCAACGCCAACCGGCTCCGCGGGATCCTGGAGTCGGGTGGGCGGGCCGTCGGCCTGGCCTGCCACACGGGGGACCCGCACGTCGCGGAGACTCTGGCGATGGCCGGGTTCGACTACCTCTACCTCGACCAGCAGCACAGCGTGGGCGGACTCGCCAGTCCCGTGGAGATGCTGCGGGCCACCGCCCGGACCGGCACCACCGCGCTCGTCCGGGTCGCGACCAACGACCCCGTGCTGATCGGTCGGGCGCTCGACGCCGGCGCCGAGGGAATCATCGTGCCCAATGTCGAGTCGGCCGAGGACGCTCACCGGGCAGCGGCGGCCGCGCACTACCCGCCGATGGGGGTGCGCAGCTGGGGGCCGACCCGGTCGGCCTACGGCCTCGGCCCGGACCCGGCGACCGTCAACGGCCAGGTGCTGTGCCTCGTCATGATCGAGACCGCCGAGGGCGTGGCCAACGCGAAGGAGATCACTGCGGTCCCCGGCGTGCACGGCGTGTACGTCGGCCCGGGCGACCTCGCCGTCAGCCTCGGCCTCGACCCGGTCACCGGCCCCCGCGACGAGCGGCACCGCGCCGCCGTCGCCGAGATCGTCGCGGCCTGCGCCACGGCAGGCATCGCGGCCGGGATCACCGGTGACCCCGCCACGGAGGCCGCGCGCGGCTTCCGCATGGTCACCGCCGGCTCGGACGTCGGCTTCCTCAAGGCGGGCCTGGCCGCTGCCCGCGCCCGTCGCGACGCCCTGATCAGCAAGAACGACACCGAAGGAGATGCCACCGCATGAGCACCGTCAACACCCTGCGCGGCCCGATCGACAGCTCGCAGATCGGCACCACGCTGATGCATGAGCACATCATGGCTCGCAACCCGGAGCTCGAGCAGAACATCGTGCACCCGGAGTACGACGAGGCCGCGATCTTCGAACGCGCTCGGAAGAGCCTGACCTCGCTGCACGAGGACAAGGGCATCGACACCTTCGTCGACCTGACGGTGCTCGGCCTGGGTCGGGACATCCCCACCGTGCAGCGCCTCGCCGAGGGCGTGCCGCTGAACATCGTCGTGGCCACCGGCTACTACACCGCCAAGGACCTCCCGACGTACTTCCACACCCACGGTCCGGACGGGCTGGTCGGGAAGACCCTCGGCGGCCCGGACGTGCTGGAGACGATGTTCGTCGAGGACATCACCGAGGGCATCCCGCGCACGGACGGCGTCAAGGCCGGGATCATCAAGATCGTCACGGACGAGCACGGCATCACCCCGGACCTCGACCGGGTCTACCGCGCCGCCGCCCGCGCGCAGGCGGAGACCGGCGTGCCGATCTCCACGCACACCAACGTTCACCACGCCAACGGCCGGGACCAGCAGAAGTGGTTCAAGGCCAACGGCGTCGACCTCGAGCGGACGGTCATCGGGCACAGCGGCGACTCGACCGACCTGGACTACCTCCGGGAGCTGATGGACAACGGCTCCTTCATCGGCATGGACCGCTTCGGCATGGAGTTCGTGCTCGACGACGAGTCCCGCGTCGACACCCTCGCGAAGCTCCTCGAGCAGGGCTACGCCGAGAAGATCACGATCTCCCACGACGCCGGATTCTTCTCGATCAACACCCCGCCGTCGTGGCGCGCGAAGCACACCCCGAACTGGCACCACCACCGCATCTCGGACTACGTGCTGCCCGAGCTGCGCAAGCGTGGGGTCACCGAGGACCAGATCACGCAGATGATGGTCGTCAACGCCGTGCAGGTGCTCACCGGCGACGCCGAGGCGACCAAGGCCGTGGCCGCGAAGGTGCTCGGGCCGTGACGGAGGACCTGACCGCGGTCGTTGCGGCGATCGAGGCCGAGGCGGACGGGATCGTCTCGCTGCGCCTGGAGCCCGCGGTGGGAGAGAAGATGCCGGCCTGGGAGCCCGGCGCGCACGTCGACCTCGTCCTCGGCCCGGACCTGGAGCGGCAGTACTCGCTGTGCGGGGACCCGACGGACCTGTCCCACTGGCGGCTGGGCGTCTTGCGCGAGCCCGAGAGCCGCGGTGGCTCGGCGTACGTGCACGAGACCCTCGCCGTCGGCGACCAGGTGGTGTGCCGGAGCCCCCGGAACAACTTCGCCCTGGTCGACGAGAGCGAGTACCTCTTCATCGCGGGCGGCATCGGGATCACCCCGATCCTGCCCATGATCGCGGCCTGTGAGGCGGCGGGGAAGCCGTGGCGGCTGTTCTACGGCGGGCGCCACGAGTCCACGATGGCGTTCCGCGGCGAGCTCGCACCCTACGGCGAGCGGGTCACGTCGTGGCCGCAGGACACCCACGGCCTCCTCGACCTGGCCACGATCCTCGGCACCCCCACTGGGGGCACCGCGATCTACTGCTGCGGCCCCTGCGTGCTGCTCGACGCCGTGGAGCAGCAGTGTGCGGCGTGGCCGGCGGGGGCGCTGCACCTGGAGCGGTTCCGCCCCAAGGAGGGGGCGCTCGACGGGGTGAACACCGCGTTCGAGGTCGAGCTGGACGCCTCGGGCATCACACTGACCGTCACGGCCGACCAGACCCTGGCCGAGGCGATCGAGGCGGCAGGGGTGGACATCCCGACCTCCTGCCGCGAAGGCACCTGCGGGACCTGCGAGACCTTGGTCCTGGAGGGGGAGCCGGACCACCGCGACTCCTACCTCAGCACAGAAGAGCAGGCCTCCGGCGAAGTCATCATGCCGTGCTGTTCCCGCTCCCGGTCGCCCCGCCTCGTTCTCGACCGCTGACATACCTGCTCAGCCCGCCAGGCGCCCCGGATCCCGGGGCGCCTTCGGCATGTCCGGCCCCCCAGAAGTACAGCGAGCCCAGCCAGGGCATGAGCAGTTCTCCGGTGCCGCGGAAGTGCGCGGTGATCCCATCCCGGGACGCGTCGACGTCACCGGCCGCGAGTGCGTCGATCAAGGGAGCCGGCCTGGGTGCGGTCGACCTCGGACCAGCCCGGTTCGCGAGTTTACATAAGCGTTGATGGTTTACGTCAACGTTGATAGCGTCCCAGGGGCATCACCTCGTCGAGGAGGAGGAATCGTGGGAGTGCTCGAAGGCAAGGTCGCGCTGGTCACCGGGGCGGCGCGGGGCCAGGGGCGGAGTCACGCCGTCCGGCTGGCCGAGGAGGGCGCGGACGTCATCGCGGTCGACATCTGCGCGCAGATCCCGTCGGTGGAGATCCCGATGGCGACCAAGGAGGACCTCGAGGAGACCGTTCGGTTGGTCGAGGCGTTGGACCGGCGGATCGTTGCGAGCGTGGCAGACGTGCGGGACGGAGTGGCGCTGCGTGAGGCCGTGAACGCGGGTGTGGCCGAGCTGGGTCGGCTCGACATCGTGTGTGCCAACGCCGGCGTGTACGCACTGACGCTCGATGAGCCGACCGATCCGGTCGAGCGGCGGCAGTTCTGGCAGGACACCATCGACGTGAACCTGACCGGGGTGTGGAACACCGTCGATGCCGCGGCGCCGATCATGATCGAGGCGGGCAACGGCGGGGCGATCGTGTTGACCGCCTCCACGGCGGCGTCGAAGTCGGCGGCGAACCGCAGCCTGGCGATGGACGCCTACACCGCGGCCAAGCACGGTGTGGTCGGTCTGATGCGCAACTTCGCGGTGGATCTTGCGCCGCACAGCATCCGGGTGAACACGGTGCACCCGACCGGCGTGCACACGCCGATGGTGGAGAACGCGGTGGTCGAACGGTACATGGCGGAGAACTCCGGCTTCGCGAAGCTGGTGCTGAACTCGCTGCCGGTCGACGCCGTCGACCCGGTCGACATCAGCAACGCGATCGTCTACCTGGCCTCGGACGCCGGGCGCTACGTGACCGGTGTCCAGCTGCCGGTCGACGCGGGCTTCCTGGTCAAATGAGCGGGACCGGGTGCGGGCAGCCTGCCCGCACCCGGCCGTCGCACTCCGCTGCGGGCACTCCTGGGTGGGAGGGGGCCGCGGCGGCGATGTCGAGCGCCCGGCGGACCGCAATGCGTCCCGCACCGAGGCGGACGGCGTTGGCCAGGTGCAGTCGGACGCCGGGCAGGTACCGGTGGGTGGGCGTGGCATCGCAGGCCATCGCGATCAGCTCCTTGAGCCGTCCCCGGACGGTCCCGCTCCGCCAGGGCAGGGCGCAGTAGGCGAAGAACGCCTGGTAGGCGTCGGGGGAGTGCTCGAGCAGGGCGTCCAGGAACCCCGGGATCTCGCGGTCGAAGTCCGCCCAGTAGGGGTCGTCGCCGTGCAGACGGGACCGCAGCCCGGCCCGCTCCTCGTCGATCGGCGCGGCCGGCGTCCCGCGCTCGCGCAGGATCGCCGAGAGGCGCCGGGTGCCTTCCATCAGGGTGTGGACGCCGAGGGCGGACACCAGGACGAGGGTCTCCTGGACCTGCTCGGGCGTCGCGCCCGCGTCGAGCGCCCGGCAGACGGCGTCGTCGATGCCGGCGGGATCGAGGGTGCAGACCGAGGCGTGGACGGCGAGTCGGATCAGCGCGGCCGAGAGGCCGTCGAGGTCGGGTCCGTCGGGAACCGGTTCCAGGAGCGTCTCGGCGGCCTCCCGCACCTCGGCGACGGTGACCAGGGTGCGTCGCAGTCGGGTGGTCACGAGGTGCTTCCCACCTCGGCGAGCGGTGCCGCCGGCGCGGCGACGCGCGCCCGCAGCTCGTTCTTGTTGATCTTCGTGGCGGATCGGGGCCACTCGTCCGCGGTCAGGAAATGGAAGGCCCGGGGCACCTTGTAGCGGGCGATGCGGCCCGTGCAGAAGTCCAGGAGCTCGGCCTCGGTGACGGTGTGCCCGACCTTGACCTCGACAAAGGCCACCGGGACCTCGTCGAGCCGGGCATCTGGGCGGCCCACCACCTCCACCCACTCCACGGCGGGGTGCCGAGCGACGAAGGACTCGATCTCGACGGCGGCGACGTTCTCCCCGCCGACCTTGAGCATGTCCTTGAGCCTGCCGTGGAAGGCGACCTGGGCCTCGGGGGTGAAGCTGTAGAGGTCGCCGGTGTGCAGCCAGCCGTCGGCGTCGAGCGCATCGGCGGTCTTCTCCGGGGCGCGGTAGTACCCCTCCATCACCGAGTAGCCGCGCAGCAGGATCTCGCCGATCACCCCCGGTCCGACGTCGGCTCCGGATTCCACGTCGATGATCCGGATCTCCATGCCGGGGCAGGCCTTGCCCTGCGCGCGGGACCTCAGGTCGACGTCGTCCTCCCGGTCGCTGACCGCGTAGATTCCGGCGGCTTCGGTCATCCCGCAGGCGGCGACGAGCTCGCACCCGGGTAGCAGCGTCTGTACGCGCTCGAGCAGCACGCTGGGGCCGATGAGGAGCAGCGAGCGCAGTGCCGACAGGGCTGCCGGGTCGAACTCCGGGTGGTCGAGCAGCGGCTGGACGAGGGCGGGGAACCAGGGGAACGCGACCGTCACGCGCTCACGGACGAGCAGTTCGAGCGCGCGCGTGGGGTCGAAGTGGACGTCGGTCACGAAGGTGCCGGCGGACCCGATGACCCCGAGGAACGGGGAGAGGGTGCCGATGTGGAACAGCGGGCCGGGGGACCAGGTCACGTCGTGGTCGCCGGTGCCGAAGCGGTGGCGCGCCCGGTCGACGGGGCCGCGGGTCATGGCCTCGTGGGTGAGCACGCAGCCCTTGGGGTTGGCGGTGGTGCCGGAGGTGTACATGATGGCGCCGACATCGCGGAGCCGGACCCGGGCGCGCAGCACGTCGACCTGCGCGGGATCCACGCCGTCGGCGAGGGCGTCGAACCGCGACCGGGGGAGGAAACCGGGGCTGGACTCGCCGGCGAGCAGGGCGGCGGCGCGCAGCCGTCGTGCCTCGGGAAGGTCGAGGGCGGTGGGGTCCGCGGCGGCGGCCAGCGACGGCAGCCCCTCGCGCAGGGCCCCCGCGAGGTCGCTGTGTTGGCCCTCGGCCGCCGTGGTCAGCAGCACGACGACGTCCCCGTCGTCGATCACGTGGCCGAGCTCCGCGGCGCGGTGGCGGGCGTTGAGCGGCACGACCACCGCGCCGATCAGGCTCACCCCGAAGAACGCCTCGACGTACTCGACCCCGTTGGGGGCCAGCAGCGCGACGTGCTCGCCGGGCCGGACCCCGAGACCGAGCAGGCCACGGGCGACGCGGTGCGCCCCGGCCAGCAGGTCGGCGTAGCTGACCCGCGCGGTCGGGAGGACGAGGGCGGCCCGGTCGGGGTGTTCGGTGGCGGCGCGGACGAGCAGGTCGGCGATGGGGGATGCCTCCGTCCACCGCGCGGTGCGGTCGGGCGACGCTCTCATGGGTCCTCCTGAACTTCTCACACGCCGTCGTACGGGTGCACGAATTGTGGTCATTCTTCCATTACTGCGGCAGCCGGGGAACATTTCCGGCAAACGCGGTGGTATCGTCCGCCACATGGCTTCTCCCACCCGGCGTCCACCGGAGTCCGCGGCGGGCAGCGGGTTGTCGAAGCGCAGGCGCAGCGCACAGATCGAGGGCAGCGCCACCTACCAGGCCAAGCGCAACGAGCTGCTGCAGATCGCCGGGGACGTCTTCAAGGAGAAGGGCTTCGAGGCGGCCACCCTGAACGACATCGCCGCCCGCTTCGGCACCGACCGCGCCGCGATCTACTACTACTTCGCGGGCAAGGAGGAGATCTTCCAGGAGGTCTTCCAGGCCACGGCGAAGAAGGTCCTCGACGAGAACCTCGCCGAGGCCGTCCGGATCTCCGGGCTGGAGATCAGCGCGCACGAGAAGCTCCGCATGTTGATCAGGCTGCAGATCACGTCGTACGAGGCGAACTACCCGTACGTCTACGTCTACATCCAGGAGGACATGGGCAAGGTCGCCTTCCAGTCCACGCCGTGGGCGAAGGAGATGGTCCGTAAGACCCGTCGTTTCGAGGGAATCGTCACGGACATCATCGCGGAGGGCATCAAGAATGGCGAGTTCCGGTCGGACCTGTCCGTTCCTCTGGTGGTTCGCACCCTTTTCGGAATGGTGAACTGGACGCATCGCTGGTTCAAGCCGGGGGACCGGAAATACACCGCCGAGCAGACTGTCGAGACGTTCTCGGCGATCTTCTTCGACGGGCTGCGCCACCAGGACTGAGCGGCGCAGCCCGGCCGGGGTCATCGCGGACTCACCGTCCGGTCCACACCGGCTTGCGCTTCTCGGCGAACGCGGCGAGGCCTTCGAGCTGGTCCTTCGTGCCCGCGTAGGCCTCGATGGGCTCGTAGCGGGTGCCGAGCGCCTGCTCCAACGACATGTCGAGGCCCCGCAGCGCGGCGTCCTTCGCGGCCTGGACGGCCAGCGGCGCGCAGGCCATGATCTTCGCGGCCCAGCGGTCCGCCGTGGCGGCGAGCTCGTCGACCGGGACGACCTCGTTGACCAGGCCGTACTGCTCGGCCTTGGTGACGGGGAGCCGGTCGCCGGTGAGGATCATGCCCATGGCGACGTGGTGGGGCAGTCTGCGCACGGCGCGGTGCAGGATCCCGGACTCGCCGATGATTCCGGCCTTGACCTCCGGGATGAAGAACTGGGCGTCGTCGGCCGCGACGATCACGTCCGCGCACATCGCCAGCTCGAAGCCGCCGCCGATGACGTAGCCGTGCACGGCGGCGATCAGCGGCTTGCGCAGGACGTAGCGGGGCCCGCCGACACCGGTGAGGCCGCCGCCCAGGGCCATCCGCCCGTCGCGGTCGGTGCCGCCGGAGACGTCCGCGCCCGCGCAGAACGCCTTCCCGGGGGTGGCGTCGAGGACGGCCACCCAGATGTCGGGGTCCGCGTCGATCTCGGTCCAGGCGGCGAGCAACTCGTCGTCCATGGCGGGGGAGATGGCGTTGAGCGCCTTGGGGTTGTCGAGCGTGACCCGGGCGACGTGGCCGTCCTTGGTGAACCCGATGCTCATGTGCGTTCCTCCGGTGGTGTGCGGAACTCGGCGATGGCCGTCTTGAGGCCGACCTCGCCGATCCATTCGCGCAGCTGCAGCACCGACGGGGACAGGTGCAGCAGCGCGTCCATCTCGGGCACCTGGGCGGCGGCGGTGCGCACGCCCATGGCGTCCATCGTGCGGTTGATCGAGAGCTTCTTGATGCGCAGGACGTCGGACGGGATCTTCGCCATCCGCGCGGCCAGTCCCTCGACGGTGGCCTGCACGCGGTCCGCGGGCACCGCCTGGTTGGCCCAGCCCCACTCGACGGCGGTGCGGCCGTCGATCGCGTTGCCCGGCAGGAAGGCGAGCTCCTTGGCGCGCTTCGGCCCGACCAGCGGGGCCCACAGCGGCGCGATGTAGCCGCCGCCGAGGGGAAGTGCGGGTTCGCCGATGCGGGCGTCCTCGGCGACGATCGTGAGGTCGCAGAACACGCACAGTTGTGTCGCGCCGGCGATGCAGTACCCGTGCACGGCCGCGATCACCGGCTTCGGGTGGTCCCAGATCGCCAGGTAGCGGTCGATGTTGCGGGCCAGGCGCTCCCGGTCGGCGACCGGGTCAGCGGCCTTCGGCTTGCCGACCTGGTCGACGTCGTAGCCGGCGCAGAACCCCCTGCCCTCGCCGCGGATCCCGACGACGGGCCCGCCGGCGTCGGTCAGCCGGGCCAGCGCGTCGGAGAACTCGTCGAGCATGGCGTTGGACAGGGCGTTGGCCTTGTCAGGCCGGGCGAGCACGATCCAGGAGATCGGGCCTGCGTGCTCGACGCGGATGTCGCGGTACGTGGGTAGGTCGCGCTGAGCCGAGGGTTCGCTCGCGAGCTGGCTCACGCGCGGCCGATCGGGATCTGCTGCTTGACGTGGAAGTCCACGACACCGGAGGCGCGCAGCTCGCGACGGGCGAACCGCCACTCGCCGTCGACCTTGACCAGCTCGTCGTGGTACTGGCCAAAGAAGTGTCCGTCCGGGCGGTCCTTCGTGTACTTGTGCCAGGCGTAGAGCACCGAACGCACCGTGGCCGTGCTCAAGTCGTCGCCGAAGTCCACGACGATGTTCGAGACGTGGTGGCTGGTGGCGGCGAAGAAGCTGCCGATCCCCGAGAGCGTCTCCCGGTAGGCGGCGCGGCCCTCGGCGCCGAAGTTCGGCCCGTACGCCACGTAGCAGTCCTCGGTGAACAGCGCCGCGATCTCGTCGGGGTGGTTCATGTCGAGGTGGAATGCGTAGTCGAACAGCAGGCGGTGGACCTTCTCGGTCTCGACCAGCTCGGCGACGAGCGCTTCGCTGGACTTCTGCGTGGTCGTCACAGGGGACCCTCCGGATCTCGTGCGGGAGGGGCATGCGTGGGCGTCCCCGGACGCCTCCTGGCCGCCACCTCCCTGTGCGCGGTCGGCAGCCACCGTATCTACATCGATGTAAACGCGCAATGAGTGTCGGGCGGCTGATCTCGGGCTGACGACCCGGCCGGACGATCGAGAGTTACGAGAGCGTTGACAGTTTACGTCGGTGTAGATAGCTTCGGTCCCGTCGTCGAGCGACGAGGCATCACCTCGAAGGGGAGGAGCCGCATGATCGAGCTCGAGAAGGTGACCGGGGACCCCGCCCGGCTGCGGCAGGTCTACGGGTGTTTCCCCAGCGGTGTCACCGCCGTCTGTGCGTTGGACGACGGCCTGCCCGTGGGCATGGCCGCCAGTTCCTTCACGTGCGTGTCGTTGGACCCGGCCCTGGTGTCGGTGTGCGTGCAGAACACCTCGACCACCTGGCCACAGCTGCGTGACCTCCCGCGGTTGGGGATCAGCGTGCTGGGCCAGGACCAGCGCGGCGCCGCCGGGCAGCTCGCGGCCAAGGACGGGGACCGCTTCGCGGGCCTCGAGTGGACCGAGACCCCGGAGGGGGGCCTGCTCATGCACGGCGCCGTCGCGTGGCTGGACTGTTCCGTGTACGCGGAGGTCCCGGCGGGCGACCACGCCGTGGTGCTGCTTGCCGTGCACGGGATGCGCGCCGAGCCGGGCGCTGCACCGCTGGTGTTCCACGGCAGCCGGTTCCGGCAGCTCGTGGCGGTGTGAGATGGACACCATCGAGCAGGCCCTGGCCGAGATCGCCGCGGGTCGCCCGGTCGTCGTCGTGGACGGCGAGGACCGGGAGAACGAGGGCGACCTGATCGTCGCCGCGGACCTGGTCGACACCGCGACCATGGCGTTCGTGGTGCGCCACACTTCGGGATTCGTGTGCGTCGCGCTGCCCGAGCAGGACTGCGAGCGGCTGGACCTGCCGCCCCTGCACCACACCAACGCCGACGGTTTCGGCACCGCGTACCGGGTCACGGTCGACGCGGCGGACGGGGTCTCGACCGGGATCTCGGCGCGCGACCGGGCCCGCACCGCTCGGGTTCTCGCCTCGCGGGCTTCGACGTCCCGCGACCTCGTCCGGCCGGGGCATGTCGTGCCCCTTGCGGCCCGGCCGGGTGGAGTGCTCGAGCGGACCGGGCACACCGAGGCCGCGGTGGACCTCGCCCGCCTCGCGGGGCTGCGTCCCGCGGGCGTGCTCTGCGAGATCGTCAGCACCCGGGAGCCGGGTCGCATGGCGCGGCGTCCGGAGCTGCTGGACTTCGCCGCCGAGCACGGCCTCGTCATGATCACGATCGAGGACCTCGCGACGTACCGCAGGCGCCGGGAGACCCGGGTCGAGCGGGTCACCGCGGCTCGCCTGCCGACCGTGAGCGGGACGGTCCGCGCCGTGGGGTACCGCGGTGTCCCGGACGGTGGCGAGCACCTCGCACTGGTCGCAGGGGAGGTCGCCGCGGCGGCGGACGTCCCCGTGCACGTTCACGTCGAATGCCTGCCGGGCGACGTGTTCGGGTCCGTGCGCTGCGGCTGCGCGCGCAGGCTCGACGCCGCGATGCGCGAGGTGGCGGTGACGCGCTGCGGAGTGATCGTCTACCTGCGCTCCGGTGCGGACCCGCACCGCACGCTACGCGAACAGGGCGCCTGTATCGGCAGGTTGGAGGCGCTCTGCGGCCCCCTGGACCCCGCGCTGGTGGCGGCGGTCCTCGACGACCTGGGTGTCCGGTCGATCCGGCACCTGCACAATCCCGCACCGGTCCGAGCGGCCCTGGGAGGCCTGCTCGGCGAGACGGTCCGGATCGGCCGTCCGGGCACGCCGTCCGGCGAGGTCGCCTGACACCTGCACCGGAGAAGACCACCGAGGAGACGGCTCTTGTGAGATTCAGTTTGATGCAGACCGGCGTGATCGGACGCCGGCACGAGCTCGAGGCCGGCATGGCCGGCCAGCGCGGTGACCTCTACCAGCGGTTCCTCGAGGAGATGGTCGGCTACATCAAGCTCGCCGACGAACTGGGCTACGACGCCTACTGCTCGCCGGAGCACCACCTCCAGGTCGAGGGCTTCGAGATCACGAACCACCCGGGCATCCTGGCCGCCTATGTCGGCCTGCACGCCCAGCGGCTCAAGGCGGGGATCCTCGGCTATGTCCTCCCGACCCACAATCCGGTCCGGGTCGCCGAGGAGATCGCGACGCTGGACCACATGTTGCGGGGCCGGCTGATCGTCGGGTTCACCCGCGGCTACCACGCCCGCTGGGTCGACGCCTACGCCGCGGTCCGGGGCATCGGGGCCACCAACGTCACCCACGCCAAGGCCAAGAACGAGCAGGACGCGATCAACCGCGAGATCTTCGAGGAGTCCGTCCAGATCGTGAAGAAGGCCTGGGAGAACTCGATGTTCTCGCACAAGGGCAAGTACTGGGAGTACCCGCCCGAGGGCGGCTCGGCCGGTCACCCCGGCTACGCGGAGTTCGGCGCCGGGCAGGACGAGAACGGCGTCGTCCGGGAGATCGGCATCGCGCCGCGTCCCTACACCGACCCGCACCCCAAGCTCTACGGCGCGTTCGCATACTCCATGCGCACGGTGGACATGTGGGCCCGCGAGGGCGGCAAGCAGATCGTGTTCGCCAACGACCTCGACTTCTGCGACGCCCTGTGGAACCGCTACACCGAGACCGCCAAGAAGGCGGGGCGGGACGTGAAGCGGGAGGACGTCGGTGCCTGGGGCGGGTTCCTGATCCTGACCGACTCGAAGGAGGAGGCGCAGGAGCTCGAGGCGGAGCACCGCTGGTTCTGGGACAAGTGGTTCATCCCGCACGGCCAGCAGTTCCCCAACGTCCTGATCGGGACCCCGGACGACATCTCGAGGCAGATCGAGCAGGCCCACGAGCGGCTCGGGTTCGACGAGTGCTTCCTCATGTTCGGCCAGGGGCACCTCGAGCCGGAGCGACAGAACGCCGAGCTGGTCCGGTTCGCCGAGGAGGTCGCCCCCCGCTTCTCCAGCAAGGCCCCAGACGGAACCCTCGTCTGATCCGTCCCGCTCATCCGAGGAGGCAACGATGCCGAGCACCGAGGACAACAAGGCCGCCGTCACCCGGTTCCTGGAGCTCTTCTCCGAGGGGAACCCCGAGAAGACCCTCGCCGCCCTCACCGACGACGTCACCTGGTGGGTCTCGGGGAAGCTCGAGGGCATGTCCGGCTCCTACGACAAGGCCGGGTTCGGACAGCTGATCGGTGGCGTGGCGGACGTCTACAAGGCGCCCCTGCGCATCACTCCGCGCTCGATGGTCGCCGAGGGCGACTCCGTGGCCGTCGAGGCCGACTCGTACGCGGAGCTGAAGGACGGGCGGGTCTACGACCCGCGCTGCCACTTCCTGTTCCGCGTCGCGCCCGACGGGCGCATCGCCGAGGTGCACGAGTACCTCGACACCCAGCACGCCAAGGACATCTTCTTCGGCGGCTGACCCTCCGGAAACCCCGCACCTGAACGACGACGTCCAGCAACGAGGAGCACAGAACAGATGGATTCCGGTCTCATCCACATCCCGTACATGCGCCCGGAGCGCACCAGCCGGCAGACCTTCGAGTGGGCGCTGGAGAACGCTCGTCAGGCGGACCAGGCCGGGCTGACCGAGTTCATGGTGGCCGAACACGCGACCCAGAAGTGGGAGTGCATCCCCACCCCGGAGCTGGTCATCGCAGCGGCGGCCACGCAGACGGAGCGGATCAAGTTCGCTCCGATGGCCCATCTGCTTCCGCACCACCACCCGGCCGACCTGGCGATCCAGGTGGGCTGGCTGTCCCAGATCCTCGAGGGACGCTACTTCCTCGGTGTGGGCGCGGGGGCGTACCCGCAGGCGTCGTACCTGCACGGCATCACCGACCTGCAGAACAACCCGAAGCGGGTCCGCGAGTCGCTCGAGATCATGGAGAAGATCTGGAAGCGCGAGCCGTTCTTCCACGAGGGCGAGTTCTGGAACGCCGGCTACCCGGAGGAGGTCGACGACGGCCTCGGCCACGACGACCACAAGCTCGCCGACTTCAGCCCCTGGGGCGGCAAGCTCGACATCGCCGTGACCGGGCTGTCGGTGAACTCGCCGTCGATCCGGTTCGCCGGTGAGCGCGGATTCATGCCGGTCTCGATCTACTCCGGGTCCTCGATCCTCAAGACCCACTGGGAGACCTACGAGAAGGCCGCCCTGGAGAACGGTCACACCCCGGATCGGTCGAAGTACCACGTCTCCCAGACGGTGTTCGTCGCAGACACCGACAAGGAGGCCAAGAAGCTCGCCATGGAGGGCGGCATCGGGTACGCCTTCGAGCGGTACCTGTGGCCCATCTGGGAGCGCTTCGGCATGCTCGAGGGCTACATCAAGGACGCCGGCGCCGAGCCGGGCGACGTCGACCTCGAGTGGATCTGCGACAACGTGTGGGTCGTCGGCTCCCCGGAGACGGTGATCGACAAGCTCAACACGCTCTACGAGTTCACCGGTGGGTGGGGCACCCTGCAGGTCGAGTCCCACGACTACATGGACGACCCGTCCCCGTGGTTCCAGTCCCTGCAGCTCATCGCGCAGGAGGTCGCTCCCAAGATCCAGCTGCCCTTCAGCTCGTCCGGCCAGAGCTGAGCGCTCACCCCAGAGGAGCGAGAGGGTGCCGTGCGATGGCACCCTCTCGCCCCTCATGCCTAGCGACCCTGGAAGTGCCATCCCTTCGGAACACCGGAGAAGAGAGCAGCCCTGCAATGACGCAGTCCTTGCCCGAGCACATCCCCGGCATCCTGACGCCGGCGTTCGAGTCCGACCCCTACCGCTCCTACGCGCTGATGCGCGAGGAAGCCCCTCTCTACTACGACGACCAGCTCCAGGCATACGTCATCAGTCGCTACTCCGACGTCGCCCGCGCCTTCAAAGATCCCGCGTTCACCAACCGCAACTACGAGTGGCAGCTGGAACCCGTGCACGGCCGGACCATCGTGCAGATGGACGGCCGCGAGCACGCGACGAAGCGGGCAATCGTGGCGCCCTGCTTCCGACCTAAGGCGATCCTCGGCAAGCTCACTGCGATCATCGAGGGGAACGCCGTCCGACTGGTCGATGAGTTTGTCGGCCGGGGAAGCTGCGAGTTCTCCGCGGAGTTCTCCCGGTTGTACCCGATCAACGTCACCGCTGACATGATGGGCCTGCCGGTTGAGGACCTCGAGACCTTCCGCGGGTGGTACAGCGCGATCATCGACTTCCTCGGCAACCTGACTCAGGACGAGGCCGTCACGCAGGCCGGCCTGCGCGCACGCGACGAGATGGCCAAGTACATGTTGCCCGTCATCGCCGAGCGGCGGCGCAACCCCGGCGACGACCTGCTCTCGACGCTGTGCGCCGCCGAGGTCGACGGGGTGCAGATGTCCGACGAGGAGATCAAGTCATTCGCGAGCCTCCTGCTGACCGCCGGCGGTGAGACCACCGACAAGGTGCTGACGAGCCTGCTCGCCAAGCTGGTGGAGCATCCCGACCAGCTCGCCGACGTGCGCCGGGGCCGGTCGTTGATACCGGCGGCCCTGGCCGAGACCCTGCGTGTCGCCCCGCCACTACACATGGTGATGCGGCAGACCGCCGTGGACGTCGAGATAGCCGACGGAGCGATCCCGGCAGGGAGCACCGTCGTGTGCCTGATCGCGTCGGCCAACCGTGACCCGGCTGTCTTCTCCAACCCGGACCACTTCGACATCCACCGCACGGACGTCGACGCCTCCCGCGAGTTCTCCGGCGCGTCCAAGCAGCTCGCCTTCGTCCACGGACGGCACTTCTGCGTCGGCTCACTCTTGGCCAAGCAGGAGGTGGAAGTCGGCCTGAACGTCCTGCTCGACCGCACCTCCGACATCCGCCTGCAAGCCGGGTTCGTCCCCGTCGAGGAAGGCGTCTTCACCCGTGCCCCACGCAAACTGCTGCTCGACCTGACCCCGGCGCCCTGATGGCCGGGCACACGCGCGTGAGCGTCGACATGGACAGATGCGTCTACACGCTGCAGTGCACCTACCACGCCCCGACCGTCTTCGACGTGAACGACGACGGCGAGATGACCTACACAACGGAGGTTGCCGGCGACGCGGCGGAAGCCGTCAGGACTGCTGCCGAGCTATGCCCCTCCCAGGCCATCCGGCTTGCCCCGGACACGCGCTGATCACACCTCAAGTACCGAAAGGCGGAGAAATGGGACGTCTTCAGGACAAAGTTGCCCTGATCAGCGGGGGAGCGCGCGGAATGGGGGCGGCGCACGCTCGCGCCATCGTCCACGAAGGCGGTCGCGTCGTGCTCGGTGATGTCCTCGAAGCCGAGGGAAAAGCCTTGGCCGACGAGCTTGGGGACTCCGCGCGGTTCGTGCCGCTGGACGTGACCCGCGAGGAGGACTGGGGCGCCGCGGTCAGGGCTGCCACCGATGCGTTCGGGAAGCTCAACGTGCTGGTGAACAACGCCGGCATCTGCACAGTGGGCAGTCTCTTCGACTACACGCTCGAAGACTGGAACCACATCATCGGGGTCAACCTGACCGGCCAGTTCCTCGGGATTCGGGCGGCGGTGAGCGCTCTGTTGGAGAGCGCACCGTCCTCGATCATCAACATCTCGTCGACTCAGGGTGTCGAAGGCATCGCCGAACTGCACGGCTACACCGCCTCCAAGTTCGGCGTACGTGGCCTGACGAAGTCGGCGGCCCTGGAGCTCGCGTCGCGAAACGTCCGGGCAAACACGATCTGTCCGGGCACGATCGCGACGCCCATGAACGAGGGACTCGACGTCAGCGGATTCAACCCGATGAACCGGAAGGCCGACCCGGCGGAGGTCTCCTCCTTGGTCGTGTACCTCGCCAGCGATGAATCCAGCTTCATCAGCGGCACCGAGATCCTTGTCGACGGCGGCGAGCTCGCCGGCCATGGGCCGTTGATCGCGAAATAGGGGACAGGAGATGACGAAGACCGTCAGCGGGGAGAGCAGCCCGGTGATCGACGTGCGTGCCTCGCGGCGCGCGCTCGTCGCGGGCTCCATCGGCAATCTCGTCGAGTGGTACGAGTACGCGCTCTACGGCTACATGGCGCCCGTCATCGCCGGGCTCTTCTTCCCGACCGGCGACGGTGTGGCCGGCTTGCTGGCCACCTTCTCGCTGTTCGCCCTGGCGTTCTTCCTCAGGCCCGTCGGAGCGGCGGTGTTCGGCCGCTTCGCCGACCGGGCGGGCCGTCGTCCGGTGCTCGTCCTCATCATCACCCTGATGTCCGGGGCCACGGCGTTGATCGGTGTCCTGCCCACCTACGCGACGATCGGCGTCTGGGCGCCGCTGCTGCTCACCGTGCTGCGGGTGGTGCAGGGACTCGCGGCGGGCGGGGAGTTCGGTGGTGCGGTGTCGCTGATGGCCGAGTACGCGCCGCCAGGCCGGCGTGGGCTCTACGGCTCGTGGTCGTTCTTCACCACGGTGATCGGGTTCGTGTTCGGGGCCGGGATGGCCACCGTGCTGATCGCCGTCCTCCCCGACGACGCCCTGGCCTCCTGGGGCTGGCGCATCGGCTTCCTCGTCGCCGCCCCGATGGGCCTCATCGCGCTCTACCTGCGGATGCGGGTCGACGAGACACCGTCGTTCCGCGCCGCGACTGGCGCGTCACCCGTCACGTCGACGCCCGCGTCAGTAAGCGCGCGGGAACCGGGGCTGCTGCGGCAGGTGTTGACCACGGTCGGGATCGTCGTCGTCTACTCCTGCACCGGTTACACGTTCATGGTGTTGATGCCGACCTACCTGTCGAAGACCCTGGGGATGTCACTGAAGCAGTCCTACGTGCTCACCCTGATCAACGGCACGGTCGCGGGTCTGGTCGTCCCGTTCGCGGGTGCGTGGTCGGACCGCGTCGGCCGTCGCGCCGTGATGCTCGTCGGCACCGTCGGCACCCTCGTGCTGTCCTACCCGCTGTTCCTCATGCTCCGCGGCGGCTTCGGTGCCGCTCTGGTCGCCCTCGTCGTGGCCGGCGTGCTGATCGGCCTGGTCGGCGGACCGCTACCGGCGCTGCTGTCCGAGCGGTTCCCGACGCGCACCCGGGTCACCGGAGTCTCCTTGGCCTACGCGGTGTCGGTGGCGCTGTTCGGCGGGACGGCCCCGTTCATCATCACCGCGGTCGTCTCGGCGACGGGCAACTCGCTGGCCGCGGCCTGGTACACGATCGCCTGCAGCCTCATCACGCTCACGACCCTGCTGGCACTACGGGGAACAGCGGCCCACCGACAGGCCCTGCGGGACTGAGAATGGCCGGACACGACGTCAGCTCGGACCGCACCCTGCACGGGTTGCTCGACCAGTGGGCGGCCCTGCGGCCCGGAGAGCCCGCCCTGGTCCACCTCCGCGACCCTGCTGGACCCGCGAAGCCGGGCACGGTGACCTGGGAGCGCCTCGCCACCGATGTCCACGGCCTTCGCCACCGAATTGCGGGGATCGGCGTGCAGGACGGGCGAAGCGTGGTGTTGGCCCTGCCCAACAGCCCACTCACCGTGGCGTTGTGGCTGGCGATCCCGGCCAACGGCGCGATCGTGCAGGTGATCGACCCGGACTCCGGGCTGCTCGCCGTCGAGAGGGCCCTCCGGGCGACCGGGCCGGTCGCCGTCGTCGCGGCTGTGTCCAACGCCGGCCTCGTCGCCGACGCCATCGCCCGCGCAGAGGTGTCGACGCGGCTACTGGTCCTGACCGACGAGGAGCTGTGGACCACCGCCTGTCCCGCCGACCTCGGCACAGCGGGCAGCGAGCCCCCGTCCGCCACGCCCGACCTCGTCGCGGGGCTGCTGCCGACCTCCGGCACCAGCGGCGCCCCGAAGCTGGTGCAGCTCACGCACCGCAACTACGTCATGTCCGCCGAACGACTTGCGCGCAACGGCGGCTATCTGAGCACCGACCGGCACTACCTCTGCTCGCCGTTCTTCCACACCAACGCGCAGCTCTACCTGTGCGCCCCGCCCTTCGTCACGGGCGGCTCGATCGCGATCGTGCCCCGTTTCAGCGCGAGCACCTGGTTCGACGCCGCCCGCCGCACCGGCGCCACGATCGCCTCGATGGTCGCCCCGCCCATGCGGATGGCGCTGCACCGCGCCGTCGGCTCGGGACGACCGGTCGACCCGGGCCCGCTCCGTGCCGTCCACTACGGAATGACGCTCAGCAACGCGGACTGGCAGGAGTGGGACGGGCTGGTTCCCGGAATCCACATGCGCCAGATCTACGGACAGACCGAGTCCGTGACCGGCGTCCTCGGCGGGTCGCCGTGGGAACTGGATGACCGCGCAACGATCGGGCGCCCGTTCCTCGGCGTCGACGGCGTCCGCCTGGTCCGCGACGACGGTTCCGACGCTCCGGACGGCGAGCCGGGGGAGCTGTGGGTCCGCGGGAGCCCGGGCAACACGCTCATGCTCGGCTACCTCGACGCTTCCGATGCCACCGCTGCGACCCTCGTCGACGGCGAATGGCTGCGGACGGGCGACATCATGGTCCGGCGCCCGAACGGCCGCTTCGAGTTCCGCGGCCGCGGCATGCACATCATCCGACGTGGCGGGGAGAACATCTCGACCTACGCGCTGGAGGTCGATCTGCAGGCCTGCCCGCTCGTTCGCGACGTCGCCGTCACGGCCCGTCCCGACGAGACCCTCGACGCCGTCGTCGTCGCGCACGTGATCCCGGCTGCCGGCTACGAGGAGAGAAGCTTCCGCGCCTGGTGTCACGAGCACCTCGGCCGCCGTGGTGTCCCGGACGAGATCCGGGAGCACAGCTCATTCCCGAGGACGGGGAGTGGGCGTGTGATCGTGCGGGAGCTTTGACCGCTCGTCTGTGCGAAGCTCGTACGAGCTTCAGGCGACGCCTGATCTCCGGCGGGTGTTACGAGCTGTCGGCATGACGCCACTCATGACACGAAATCTCGTTGAATGGTGCTGCGGGAGGGGCTGGAGAGGCCTTACGTGCCAGCGTTGTTGCTGGTAGACGGCCTGAGAGGGAGGTAGTGCGCGCTCTACACCCGAGCGGTCCCAGGTTCGATCCCTGCCGCGCCCACCCAGTTCAGCACGGCAGAGCTGTTCAGTTCTGTCACGACACGCCGGGTGTCATGAACACCAGCTGTGACATCACTCCTTCGATCGGGCCCCAGTGTGTGGCGGACGCGGAGCTGAGTTGAGTCACGACACGCCGACGACGGCGTGTCGCGGCGGGGGCCTGTCGTACCCCGTCGAGGGCCCTCGGTGAACAGGCGGCGGGTAGGGCGGCCCGCGGAGGGCGTTCCGCGGGCCGGCCGGGTGGTCTCAGCCGGTGTGCCGTTCCTGCAGCCGCCGGCCGGTGCGGTCGGGGCGCAGGAAGAGTAGGGTCGCGATCGCGGCCAGGAGCAGCACGACACCGGTGAGCAGGAATCCGTGGTCCAGCCCGGTGGCCATGTTCGCGACCATCTCGGCGGTGCGCTGCTGTCCCGCGGCGGGGGCGCGGTAGCCAGCTGTGTCCATCAGGACGCCGATGACGAACGGCGAGCAAATTGCCCCGATCGAGGCGACGCCGCCCAGGACCGCCATGACCAGGCCGCGTTGCTGTGGCGCGACCGCATAGGCCAGCGCGCTCGGCAGCATCGGGTAGATGATGCTGCAGCCCGCGGCCACGGTGAGCAGGACGACGGCGAGCGCTCCGTCGGTAGCGGGCAGCAGGAGGAACGACACGCCGGCGACCGCGGCGGCCACGCCGAACGGCACCGCGATGCCGGACCGCACGCTCGCCCCCCGGCGCATGAGGGTCCGCCCGAGCATGCCCAGACCCAGCAGCAGGCCTGCGCCGAACAGCCACGGCAAGGTCGACACCACGCCCACCTGGCCGAGCGATAGGCCCACGACACCGGACAGGTACTGCGGTGACCACGTCGTGAGGAAGCCCTGGGTCCAGAAGTTGCCGAAGCCGCCGAGCACCGCGGCGACGAACGAGCCGCTGAGCAGCAGGGCACGGATCGGGACGACCCGCTGGGCGTCGACCCCGGTCGCGTCCGCGGCCGGGGCATCAGCTCGGTCCTCCGAAGCCGTCGCCGCCGCGGTTCGGCGGCCGGCGAACGGGCCGTCCGATCCGAGCAGGAGCCACGCCACCGCCCACGCGAGCCCGACGATGCCCAGCACGCCGAAGGCCCAGCGCCAGCCGAACGCGACGATGACCCAGGCCAGCGCCGGGGCCGCGACCACCGGCCCGAGTGCGGAGCCGACGGCGACCAGGTTGCTGGGGAGGGCCCGGTTCGCGGGTGCGTGCCAGCCGTGCACGGACGCGAGCGACATCGCGGTCGCGGGTCCCTCTGCGCCGCCGAGCAGGATCCGTGTGACCAGCAGCAGCGCCGCGCCCCCGCCGACCAGCATCGGGAACTGCATCACGGCCCAGAACACGCCCATCGCGAGCAGGATCCAGGTGACCGACACCCGACGGGACAGCATTCCTACGCCGAAGGACGCCACGGAGTAGAGGAAGAAGAAGGCGCTGCCGATGAAGCCGAACTCGACCGCGGAGATGCCGAGCTCGGGCATCGCCTCCCCGGCCACCAGCCCCAGTACGGCCTTGTCGGCGAAGGCGATGACCTGGAAGAGGACGAGCAGCGCTGTGACGAGCCAGGCTCGGCGGTTCATCCGTCCCGTGCGGACGGCGGTGGTCAGCGTCCCGGCGTCGGGCGCGTCGGTGGAGGAGGACATGGTTCTCCGATCGGACGGGTCCGTGGCGTCGTCGCCGGGCGGACCGGTGGTGGGACGTCGATGTCGGGCAGCGACCGGGGAGAGCTCGCAGGGGGATCGGGTCAGTAGAGTTCGATCGTCAATCGGGCGGTGTGTGCGCGGGAGACGCAGAGCGCCATCTGGTCGTTCGCCGCGTGGTCGGCCGCGGACAGGCAGCTGTCGCGGTGGTCCGGCACGCCTTCGAGGACACCGGACACGCAGGACCCGCAGACGCCTTCCTCACAGGACTTGAAGACCTCGATGCCGTTCTCGTCGAGCACAGACAGGATCGAGCGGTCGGCGGGGATCTCGAACTCCTCGCCGGTGTCCAGCTCCACGACGAAGGCCTGGTCGTCGGAGGTGTCGACTTCCGCGGCGACGAAGTGCTCCACGTACACGTGATCGGCTCCGACGATCGGGCCGAGCGTGGCGGCGACCTGGTCCATGAAGCCGTCCGGACCGCAGGTGTAGACGCGACTCGCGCCGGTGAGGCTGTCGACGTGCGTGCTGAGCACACCGGGCTGGTCTGCTCGGGGCACGCCGAAGTGGAGGTGCACGCGCTCGCGGAACTCGGCCCGGTGCTCGAGAAGGTCCGCGAACGCCGCCTCCTCCCGGGAGCGGGCGAAGTAGTGCAGCGTGAAGTCCGCGCCGCGCCGGTGCAGCTCGTAGGCCATGCTCAGCAGCGGCGTGACCCCGATCCCGCCCGCGACCAGGAGGTGGTGGTCGGCGTCGTCGGCCAGGGCGAGCAGGTTGCGCGGAGCGCCGATCTCGAGGGTGTCGCCCACCCGGACCTCGTGCAGGGCCGCGGAGCCACCCCGGGACGCCTGCTCGCGCTTGACCGCGATCAGGAGGGAGGCCGGGTCGTCCGGCGGGCTGCACAGTGAGTACTGGCGCCGCACGCCCGTCGGGCCGACGACGTCGACGTGCGCGCCGGCCGGGTAGGGCCCCAGGGGGGACCCGTCGGTGGTGACCAGCCGAAGGCTGCGGACATCGGTCGCCTCGTCGGTGACCTCGCTGACGCGGACCGCGACGGTAGTCGTCATCGGACCTTCCTCCTTTCCGTGCAACTCAGACGTGAGCGATCAGGTGCGGTGTCACCGCAGGTAGAGGCCACCGTTGACGTCCCAACAGGCGCCGGTGACCGAGGCGGCGTCGGGGGAGGCGAGCAGGGCGACCATCCGGGCGACGAACGCCGGGTCACCGAGCCGGCCGACCGGGATCCCGGCCCGCAGCGTCTCCACCCGGTCCTCTCCGAGGAGGGTCCGGACGGTGTCGCCGTCCTGCGGGCCCGGCGAGACCGCGTTGACGGTGACGCCGCGCGCGGCGAGATCGCGGGCGAAGACCTTGGTCGCCGTGAGGATCGCGCCCTTGGACGCGGCGTAGTGGGCCCCGGTGGCGGTGCCGCCGTTCTGCCCGGCCAGCGAGGCCATGTTCACGATCCGGCCGTAGCCCTGCTCGGCGAGGTGGGCGCCGAACACCTGGCACGTCCGGAAGGTCCCGCCGAAGTTGACGTTCATGACGGCGTCGAGCTCGTCCGCGCCGATCTCCATGAGCGGCGTGGCCTGGGTGCGGGCCGCGTTGTTGACCAGCACGTGCACCGCGTCGAAGACCACGAGCACGTCCCGCAGCAGCGCGGCGGGCGCGCCGGGGTCGGCGACGTCGACCGGGAAGGCCCGGGCGGTCGCCGCCGTGCCGTCGAGCTCCTTGGCGAGGGCCTCGGCCGCGGCGCCGTCGAGGTCGGCGACCGCGACCCGGTAGCCGTCGGCGTGCAGCCGGCGGACGATCGCCTCGCCGAGCCCGCGTGCGCCGCCGGTGACCACGGCGACCTGGGCCGTGGCGCCTCGCCCGGTCACAGCAGGAATCCCGCGGCGGGCACCGCCGACTCGCTGTCGACGAGGCGGACGATCTTGTGCACGATCCGGTCGCCGATCGGCCCGTCCGGCGAGAGCCGGACCCGGTGCACCAGGTCGGCGGCCCAGAGGTGGTGGTTCTCCCGCTTGTAAGCGACGAGGATCTGCGCGGACCGCACGATGACCTCGTCGTCGGACACGGACTCCGGCACGAACCGGGAGACCGTGCGGACGGTCCGTGCGGCGTCGACGGCGGCGATCGCGTACCCCTCGGTCATGCGCGTCACGCGCATCCGGCGCATCCGGGCGTCGTCGTAGACCATGTTGAGGATGTCGTCGAAGCGCTCGGCCTCGGGGTCGATCGGGATCACGTAGAACCCGTCGTCGGTGTAGAGCGAGTCCCAGGCCTCGTAGGCCTTGCGGTCGAGCAGCTCCGCCTCGCGCCAGATCAGCTCGATCGTCCGCACCACCCGCGGGTCGGTGGTCGGGATCGGCACGGCGGGGGCCGCGGCCTCGGTGACGGTCTCAGTCATCGCTCATCATCGCCTTCCACTGGGCATACGCGGCGCGCATGCCCGTCTCGTCGGTGACGTGGGAGGTCGGCCAGCCCTCGGGGCTCGGCTTCTCCCGGGCCAGGCCGCGGTTGACCATGATCGGCATCGCGGGTGCCGCGGCGGCGCCGCGCTGGACGCGGTCCCAGCCCTCGGCGTCGTCCGGGGTGCCGAAGCCGAAGGGGCCCTGGAAGTGCTCGTGGATCCGCAGCCGCTCACGGTTGACGACGGCGAGCTCGGGCGGGCCGTCCGGCCCGATCGCCACGTGTTCGATGCGGGTCTCGTTCACGGAGACGGGGCGCAGCACCCGGAAGAACGCGGCGGACATCGACACGTTCGGGAAGAGGTTCAGGTTGAACCCGGTGCCGTGCATGGCCCGCACGACCTTGCGGACCTGTGCAGCGTCCAGGGTCCTCGACAGCTCGGCGACGACGTCGTCGAACCTGCCCTGCAGGGGCTCGGAGCGGTCGTCGAGGTCGAGGTCGGAGTGCTCGGGCACCATCTGCATGACGCTGTGGCCGTGCCCCAGGGCGTGCGTGGTGCACGTCGGGTCGGTCATGAACGACATCATGTCCGCGGTCTCGGAGTCCACCGACGCCATCCACGAGCGGTGCACGATCGGGAAGTGGTACCCGTCGGTGGTGTTCTCGAGCTGGATCTTCCAGTTCCCCCGGAAGCTGAACTGGTGCCGGCCCAGCACCTTGATCGGGTAGCCACCGCCCTGCTTCATGAAGCGGTCGATCCACAGGCGCGCGTCGCCCAGGAACTCCTCGAGGGGTTCGGCGTCGTCGTCGAGGGTCGCGAAGATCATCCCGCGGTAGGACTCGGTGCGCAGCCTGCCCAGCGACAGGTCGCGCTTCTCCATCACGCCCTCATAGCCGTCGGGGTACGGGATGCCGCGCAGCGAGCCGTCCAGGCCGTAGGACCACGCGTGGTAGGGGCAGGTGAAGCCGTTGACCTGCCCGCTGGGCTTCTCGCAGATACTGGCGCCACGGTGCCGGCACCGGTTCAGCAGGGTCCGGACGACGCCCTTGCGGTCCTTGGTGACGATCACCGGCTGACGGCCGACGACGGTGGACTTGAACGAGCCGGCCTTCGGCAGCTCGCTCTCGTGCGCGACCCAGATCCAGGTCCGCTCGAAGATGCGGGTCATCTCCAGCTCGAAGAGCTCGGGGTCGGTGTACAGGCGGCCCGCCACGCGGTCCTCGCGGACCAGCTCATCGGGCGCACTGCCCATGACGTTCTCGATCATCGGTCGTCTCCGGTCACTCGGGGAGCGCGACGTCGTCGCGCACGGTGAGGGCCCGGCCGATCCGGGCCTCGATCTTCGCGAACCTCCAGAGCTTCACGTCCCCGTCGCCGACGGGAGTGGTGCGCAGCAGGTTGCACGCGGCCTTCACGGTCTCCTGGGTGTCGACGTCGGCGAGGATGTAGCAGGTCCACGGCCAGCCGTCGGACGGGCCGACCATGTGTGCGTCGTCGTCGATGTCGCCGATGAAGTCGACCCCGGGCAGGGCCTTCAGGCCGTCCATCATCGACACGAAGGCCTGCCAGACGTGGCCGGTCGTGATGCCGTCCGTCGGGAGGTCGAAGAAGTTCTGGTTGATGCCGATGCAGAACAGCACCCGAAGCGGCTGGGTGGCCATGGAGGAGTCTCCTCGTGGGGGTCGGTGGGCGGTGCCGTCAGCGGAAGCCGGGGGTGGTCGCGGGCAGGCCCATGAGGACCGCGCCGGCTGCGTCGTAGATGGCCGGGCCGAGGAACGCGTGCTGCTTGGGGACCAGGGCATCGCCGAGGAGCCGCTGCAACGGGTGAGTGGTGGTGATCGGGGCGGTTCCGGAGACCTCGACGAGCTGCGCCACGACGTCCGACGCGGTCTTCGCCAGGTGGGCCGAGGCGAGCCGGAGCTCGGCGTTCTGCTCGTCGGTGACCGGGTCCCCGATGAGAACGGTGTCCCACGCCTGCCCGGTCGACTCGTAGAAGTAGGCCCGGGCCGAGCGCAGCGCGGCCTCGGCCTGCGCGACCTCGGTCCGGTAGTAGGCGCGGTCGGCCAGCTTGGGGGCGCCGGTGACGCCCTTGTACCCGCCACCGACCTCACGGGCATGGTCCAGTGCGGCGCGGGCGACCCCGGCACCGACCACGGCCAGCACCTGCGCGGCATAGGCGATGGTGGGGTAGCGGTAAAGCGGCTCGTCGACGGTGGGCTCGCCGCCGCGGACGAAGGTCCACTCGCGGGGGACCTCGACGCCGTCGACGACCAGGTCGAACGATCCGGTGCCCTGCATGCCGACGACGTCCCAGTCCTGGACGATCTCGACCTGCTCGGGCCGGAGGACCGCGGTCCGCGGCTTGCCGCCGGAGGCCTCGTCGCCCGGCATCCCGACGCCGAGGAGGTCGGCGCCCATGCACCCGCTGGCGAACTTCCAGCGGCCGGACAGCCGGTAGCCCCGCTCGGTCTCCGCACCGCGCTGCGGGGGGAAGAGCGCACCGGCGAAGGCCACGTCCGGGCCGTCGGCGTAGATCTTCTCCTGGGTCTCGATCGGCAGCGCCGCCAGGTAGATCAGCGCGGAGCCGAAGCTGGCGACCCAGCCCGTCGACCCGTCGACCTCGGAGATCCGCTCGATGCGGGTCAGGAACTCGGCGGGCGGCTGCGGCTCGCCGCCGAAGCGCGCCGGGGCGGCCGCGCGGTAGAGGCCGGCCTGCTTGAGCCGCGCCACGAAGTCCTTGGGGACGTACCGCAGCGCGCGGAACTCGCTGCGGCGGTCGACCAACTCGCGGAGGACCTCCTCGAGCGGAACGGCGCCGCTCACGCTCTCCTGCGTCGCCGGGAGGGTGAGCGCTCCCGATTCATTCCGCAGCATCGTGCCTCCTCGTCGATGCGGTTGCCGAATCGACGGTAGGAAAAGGCCGCGTCCGCCGGAATCAGAACCATCCCTGCCCGGCTAGGGATATCCCGCCCTTTCCGTAGGGGATTCCTTCAGCTCGCCCCGCCGACCGCGCCCTACGCTGGACCGATGTCGGTCGACCCGAGTGCGCCGGAGATCGTCACCCAGGACCTGGTGACCCTGATGAACGCGGCCAGGACGTGCGTGCTGGTGCACGACGCCGAGACGAAGAACATCCTCTGGGCGAACCCGGCCGCGTGCGAGCTGCTCGGCTGGCCCCTCGACGAGCTGCGTCCGCTCAAGGCCAACGACATGAGCAGCACCGCCCCGCAGTACCACCGCGTGCTCGGCCGCGCCTGGCTGCAGGAGGCCGTGGAGCGGGGGAGCAGCCGCATCGAGTGGCACTACCGCACGCGCAGCGGCCGGGTGGTGCCCACGGATGCCCTGGCGAGGCGCGTCGAGCTGGCGCAGGGGCCCGCGGTCATGGTCGAGTTCCGCGACATCGAGCGGGAGCAGGCCACCGAGCAGGCGCTGCGCCGAACGACCTCGTCGATCGACGCCCTGGCCCGCCACACCTCGACCATCGCTCTCACCCTGGACGCCGCCGGGACCGTCCGGTTCGCCACCGACACCGCCCTCGCGCTGCTCGGGATGGTGCCGGAGGACATGGGCCGTCCTCTCGACGAGCTCGGCACCCTGCGGGTGGGTGGTCGTCCGGTGACCTGGGCCGACCTCGTCGCCCGCGCGGCGCCCACGGCCGAGGTGCAGCTGCAGGTGCCACGCCCCGACGACGAGGTGATCTGGCTGGAGGGCACCCTGGAACGGCTCGCCGAGACGGACGGCGACGGGCTGTTGATGATCCTCCACGACGTCTCCGGACGGGTGCACCGCGAGGTGCTGCGCGAGCGAGAGCTGCAGCGGGAGAACTACCAGGCCCGGTACACGGCCATGGGCGACATGGCGATGGCGATCGCCCACGAGCTCGGGCAGCCGTTGGCCGCGGCAGGGAACTTCCTGGCCGGGACCACCCGGCATGCGGGCGTCCTGGAGGACGAGGGGACGCTGTCGCACGAGTCCGCCGACCGTCTCCGGTTCGGCATCGGCAGCGCCGTCCGCCAGATCGACCGGGCCAGTGCGATCGTGGGCGCCGTCCGGGCGTTCGTGGGGCACCTCGAACACACGAGTCAGGTGGTCGACCTCCACGACGTGGTCGACGAGTGTCTGTACTTCGTGCGGCTGCGGGCCGCCGAACCGGGCGTGCGGGTCGTCCTGCACCGCCACCCCGAGCCACTGCCGGCCGTCTGCGAGCGCGTGCTCACCGGTCAGGTGCTGCTCAACCTGTGCTTCAACGCCATCGACGAGATGACGGCCTGCCCGCAGGGCGAGCGGGAGCTCGTGATCACGACCGGCGGCGCCGACGGCGAGGCCGTCCTGACCGTCGAGGACAGCGGCCGTGGCCTGGTACGGGATCCCTTCGCCGAGTCCTTCACGTCCAAGGAGGAGGGGAGCGGGATCGGTCTGGCCCTGAGTTACCGCATCGTCACCCGGCAGCACGGGCGGATCTGGGCGGAAGCACGCGAGGGCGGCGGCTCCCGCTTCGGTTTCGCCCTGCCACTGTCCGCGGATCGGCGGCCCGAGTAGGGAAAAGCCTCAGTGAGCCCGGAGGAACTCTCGATATCGAGGTCGCCGTGCCGGGTCGTACTTTTCCGGTACCCACCGACGGATCTCCGATCGGCCGAGAAGTCCAGGAGGAGCAATGCCCGAACCGACCCGGACCCAGTCAGATTTCCGCTCCGCCATGGCCAACCTGTCGGCCGCGGTCAACGTCGTGACGACCGACGGCCCCCACGGCCGCGCCGGTATGACCGTGAGCGCGGCCTGCTCGGTCACCGACTCCCCGCCGACGGTACTGGTGTGCGTCAACCGTTCCAGCCGCTCCCATTCCGTGCTGGTCGGCAACGGCCGTCTCTGCGTGAACGTCCTGGCCGGCGAGCACGAGGAGTTGGCGATGCACTTCGCCGGCGCCACGAAGGTCCCGACCGCGGAGCGCTTCACCGACGACCGCTGGGACCTCACCGGTCACGGCGTCCCGGTGCTCCGCGACGCCGCCGCCACCGTGATCGGCCGCATCTGGGCCCGTCGTGAGCTGGGGTCGCACACCGTGCTGTTCATCGACGTCGAGCAGGTCGGCACCCAGGACGACGGCGGCGCGCTGGTGTACTTCCAGCGCCGGTTCCACAGCCTGGGAACCGCTCGGCTCAGCGCCTGACCCACCCCGGCCCGACAACGAGGAGCGCCCGTGACCTCAGCCCCGGACAGCGACCACCGCATGACGCTGACCTGCTACAACGACACCCATGGCTTCGGCTGGCGGCACGTCGACCTGTTCGTGCACGACGCCGAGGGACGAGAGCTGAACTGGGTGCACTGGCAGGTCCCGGGGGACGGCCCGGAGGAGGCCGACCTCGTCACCGCCCGCGTCGAGCCGACGTTGCGCCGGACCTCGGAGTGGCGCCACGACATCGGCCCGAGCGGCGTGCACTACTGGGTCGCCGACGCCGAGTGGGCCGACGAATGAGCGCGCCGTCCGCGCTGTACCGACCCTGGTCGTTGCGGGCCCTGGTCGACGATCTCGCCGCCGGGCGCACCACCCCGGGCGCGGCCTTCGAAGGCGCGCGGGCGCGCGTCGCGGCGACCGAGACCGGCCTTCGTGCCTGGGTCGTGCCGCCCGCGGCGACCAGCACGCCGGACCCGTCGCCCGCAGGGCTGCTCCGGGGCGTTCCGTTGGGCGTCAAGGACATCGTCGACGTCGCCGGCTTCCCCACGCGGTGCGGATCGTCGCTCCGGGCGGACGCCGCGCCCGCGGACACCGACGCCGCGATCGTGACCGCGTGGCGCCGGGCCGGTGCCGTTCCGGTCGGTAAGACCGTGACCACGGAGTTCGCCTATTTCGCGCCGGGCCCGACGGGCAATCCGGCCGCGCCGGGGCACACGCCCGGGGGCTCGTCCAGCGGCTCCGCGGCCGCCGTCGCCTCCGGACAGGTGCCGCTGGCCCTCGGCTCGCAGACGGCGGGCTCGGTCACCCGACCCGCGTCGTTCTGCGGGGTCGCCGCGCTGGTGCTCACCCACGACCGGATCCCGGTCGACGGCGTGACGGGCCTGAGTCCGAGCCTGGACAGCCACGGCCTGTTCGCCGCCCGCGTCGACGACCTCGCCCTGGCCTTCGCGGCGCTGACCGGGGAACCCGACGCCGGGCGAGCCGAGGCGCGTCCGCCCCGGCTGTTGCTCTGGTCCGCGGAGCCGAACCCCGTCGATCCCGAGATGCGCACAGCCCTGCTCGCGGCCCGCGAGCTCTGGACCGCCGCCGGTGCACTCGTCGACGAGCTGCCCGACCCCGGGGTGGTCGCCGCACTGACCGCGGCTCATCCCGTGGTGATGGCCGCCGAGGCGGCGGTCGAACGCGCCGCCGAGGCGGCTCGGGCCGAGGAGCTGAGCGCGCAACTCGCCGAGCTGCTCCGCCGCGGCGCGGCCATCGGCTCCGAGGAGCTGCATGACGGCCGCACGGTGGTGGCCCGGGGCCGTGAACGGATCGCCGCCCTGTTCGGCTCGTACGACGCCGTTGTCGGGCCGGCGGCGCTCGGACCTGCGCCGAAGGGGTTGGCGGCCACCGGTGACCCGGCGCTGAGCCGACCGTGGCAGACGCTCGGGTTCCCGGCCCTCACCGTGCCCGGTCTCTCCACCTCGGCCGGTCTGCCCCTGGGAATTCAGCTGGTCGGCGCCCCCGGAGCCGAGACCGCACTGCTCCGCGCCGGATGCTGGGCGGAGTCCGTACTGCGCGGATGAGGAACGGGCCGCGGACGGGAGAGCTCCCGTCTGCGGCCCGTCCTGGTGACCTCGCGGCGTCAGACCTCGATGCGGTGCAGCAGGATGTCGCGGACCAACGCCCCCAGGCTGTCGGCGCCGGTCTTGGCCTTGATCCGGGCCCGGTGCACGTCGATCGTCTTGACGCTCGTGCCCAGCCGCCGCGCGACGGCCTGGCTGGCCATGCCCTCGATCACCAGCCGCAGCACCTCGCGTTCGCGCTGGGTCAGCTCGGCGATCCGGCGTTCCACCTCCCGGCGTTCGATGTCGGCGACGAATCGCTGGCGGGCCAGTGCCTGCTGCTGCTGGACGACCTCGAGGATGCGCTGCGGATCGTAGGGCTTCTCCAGGAAGTCGACCGCGCCGCGGGCCATCGCGCGCACCGACATGGGGATGTCGCCGTGCGCCGAACAGAAGATCATCGGCGCCGGGTACCCGCGGCCGTCCAGCTCCTCCTGGAGCTGGAAGCCGCTCATCCCGGGCATCCGGACGTCGACGATGATCACGGCCGGCTCCGCCGGGTCGAACTCGGCGAGGAAGGTGGGGGCGTCCGGATAGTCGAGCGCCTGGATGCCCACGCTGGCGAGCAGGAACCTCAACGACTCCCGGAGGTCCTCGTCGTCGTCGACGATGTGGACCACCACGTCGGTGGGGTCCGCCCGCGGAGTGGTCACGGCCGCATGAGGACCGAACGTGACGGGTAGTCGCCGGCCCAACGGTCGGGCAACGGTGCGACGAACACGTTCTCGGTCCGGGTCCGCGAGATCTTCCAGCTCCCGCCGACCTTGCGGAAGGCGTTGTTGAGCCGGCTGGAGCGCAGCACCGACGAGCCGTCGGCGAACAGCCAGGGCTGCATGTGGATCCACTGGCCGGTCGCGGTCTCACCGTCGACCTGGATCTGCTCGGACGTGAGGTAATGCGCGTTGAGCACCAGCGCCGGGTCCCGCTCCTGCGACCAGAAGCCTTCGAAGTGCCTGCGCACCGCGTCCGCTCCCTCCGCGCGCCCGAACTGGCCGTCGTAGTACTCTCCCACACCCTCCCAGACGGCGTCGTCGGTGTAGAGCTCCATGATCAGGTCGATGCGCTGCTCGTCGTCGGCGACGTCGAACTCGGGGATCGGGGTGTCGCACAGGAACATGTAGCGGGCCTGGAGGCGCCGGATGTCCGCCTCGGCCTCGAGGACCTCGACCCGGCGGGTGAGGGCGGCGATCGCCTCGTTCGTGTCGGTCATTCTGGCTCCTCGGGCTGTCAGAGGACGACGGTGACGGTCTTGGACTCGGTGTTGGCCAGGATTCCCTCGTGGCCGAGCTCGCGGCCGATCCCGCTGGCCTTCAGCCCGCCCCAGGGCAGCTGGGGCGCCAGCGGCGACCAGCCGTTGACACCGACGGCGCCGGCCTCCAACGCGGCCGCCACGGCGTGCGCACGGCGGACGTCGGAGGTCCACACCGTCGCGGCGAGGCCGTAGCGGTTGTCGTTGGCGAGCGCGATCGCCTCGGCGTCGTCGTCGAAGGTGATGACGGTGCCGACCGGGCCGAAGATCTCCTCCCGGCTGATCGTGATGTCGTTCCCGCCCGCGAACACGGTCGGTGCCACGAAATGGCCCGGCCCATCGGGGGCGGCTCCGCCGGCGACCAGGGTGGCGCCCTCGTCGAGGCCACGGTGCAGGTAGCCGAGCACCCGGTCCCGCTGCGCCGCGTTGACCAGCGGCCCCATGGTGGTCTCCGGGGCCAGGGGGTCACCCAGGACCTGGGCCTCGGCGGCCTGCGTGAGCCCGTCGAGCATCGCGTCCGCCACCGAACGGTGGACCAGGATGCGGGTGCCCGCCGCACACACCCGGCCCTGGTTCGTGAACAGCCCCATCGCCGCACCGCGGACCGCGGACTCGAGGTCGGCGTCGTCGAAGATGATCTGTGGGGACTTCCCGCCCAGCTCGAGGGTGGTGCGGGTGAAGTGCGTGGCGGAGTTGCGCAGGATCCGCCGACCGACTTCGGTGGAGCCGGTGAAGCTGACCTTGTGCACACCCGGGTGCAGGGTGAGGGCCTCGCCGGCCACCTCGCCCAGGCCGGGCAGGACCTGGACCGTGCCGGCCGGGAAGCCGGCCTCGTCGACGAGCCGGGCCAGGTGGAGGATAGACAGGGACGCGTCCTCGGGGGGCTTGACGATCACCGTGTTGCCGGTCGCCAGCGCCGGCGCCAGCTTCCAGCCCAGGATCATCAGCGGCGCGTTCCACGGCACGATCGCGGCGATCACGCCGATCGGCTCGCGCCGGGTGTAGGAGTGCGTCGGGGCCCCGAAGTAGCCGTCGGTGGCGAGGAGATCGCCGTTGATCTTGTCGGCCCAGCCGGCGTAGTAGCGCAGCGACGCGATCAGGTTCGGCACGAACAGTCCCTGGGCAATGCCCAGCGGCACGCCCATGTCCTGCGCCTCGAGCCGGGCGAGCGTCTCGACGTCCCGCTCGACGAGGCCGGCGAGGGTGTGGAGGAGCGCGCCCTTGGCGGACGGCGGGGTCGCGGCCCATTCCCCGCGCAGTGCTCGGGCGGCTGCCTCCACCGCCCGGTCGACGTCGGCGGCGTCGGCCGCGGCCACCTCGGCGAGCGTCTCGCCCGTGGTCGGGTTGGCGGTGGTGAACGTGCCACCGCCGGCGGTCCACCCTCCGTCGAGGTACAGCTCGGCGGCCGAGGCCAGCGTGCTCGTCATGGCGTGCTCCTCATCGCGGTGGTGAACGTGCTCGGGACCGACGGCGCAGCGCCCGGGGCGCGCACACGAGTGGCGCAGTCGTCCGGCGCGGCCGGGTCGGGATGCCTCACCGTCGAACGCGTGCGCCGGGCGGGGCAATTGGAGGAACTACCTATGGCGCTGCAGCGGAACGAGGACCGACCCTGGAGGGTCGACGACGTTTCGCGGACTCTGCGTGCCGAAACGACGACGGGACACGGGGTGCGCGAAACGGTCATGAATTCCCGTCCCTAGGGGAATCCTTTCCTCGCTCCCGAGGGATTCCCCATTCCCGGTGGTTCGGTCCCCATTGAGCATTCGGGGCCGGAGCGCACCGACGCGTCAGGAGACACCACCATGACATCCACCGAGATCAACCCCACGGCCGCCGGGTCGGGGCGCAACGCCA
>NZ_JAJTTE010000080.1 GCF_021343995.1 Pseudonocardia terrae
AGCTCACAACCCATTTTCACGGACTAGTCGACTGGCTGATCTGTGGAACCCCGGTAGGCGTGCACGCTGGTCGGCAGTAGCAGGGCGCGGCGAATACCGCGATAGCCGAGAGCTATGGCAGGCGCGAGGAGACAGACGAGTCGGGCCGGCGCGGCTCCCCGCCGGCGGTCTCGGCGAGGGTGTGCACGAGCCGGCCGAGCTCGGGGGCCAGCGGTGACCCGGGGTGCCAGGCGGCCTCGTAGAAGATCTCGACCTCCTGGCCGTTCTCGTGCAGGACCCGGTGCCGGGCGTCCGGTGAGGTCAGCTTGGACAGGGGCAGGATGGCCGCGCCGAGGCCGAGATCGGCCCACTGCTCGAGCACCTGGTAGCTCGCCGCCTCCCCGGCGTAGGTTCGCAACGGCAGCTCGTGGGCGTCGAAGAGCTGGCTGGTGAACCGGGTCAGCCCGCACGAGTCGGGGACGAGGATGAACTCGTCGTCGGCCGCCTCGGCGAGCTCGACCGGGGTCCGCTCCCGCGAGCCGACGACCACGATCGGCTCCGAGTCGATGATCCGGTGCTCCAGCCCGGGCAGCGGCCCGACCGACGGCACGAGGATCACGTCCAGCTCGCCCGCGAGCAGGCCGGCTTGCAGGTCGGCCATGTCCGCCTCGCGCAGGACCAGCTCGCGGGGCGTGGGCAGGTCGCGGACCGCGGCGAACGCCCTCGTGACCAGAGCGGCCTTGATCAGCGGGGAGACGCCCATGCGGATCCGCGTGCTCCCGGACTCCAGGATCCTGCGTGCCTCGATCGGCACCGCGTCCAGGCCCGCGAGCGCCCGCTCGACCAGCGGCAGGATCTGCGTGCCGAAGGCCGTCGGGGTCACGCCGCGCGGGGACCTGTCGAACAGCCGACCACCGAGCCGCTCCTCCAGCTTGGCGATCGCGGTGGACAACGCCGGCTGGGACACGCCCTGCTCACGGGCGGCGGCGCTGAACGAGCCCGACCGCGCGACCGCCCGGGCGTGGCGCAGGGCCTCCGTGCTCAGCCGCTCGGCCATACACCGAGGTTATCGCTCCATTCGTGGCGGACGGCTACCGGTGAGCTGCGGCGCCTGCGCATCCTGGGAACGCGGGTGCACGACGGCCGGACGGAGGCCCACCAGTGACGGACCCACACGAGCAGCGGGTCGGCGCCGAACCTGCGGCAGAGCCGGCGCAGGGTGCCGTGCTCGACGACGCGACCGGCGCCCCCACCGCCCTCGCCGCCACCACCACCGACCCGCCCGAGCAACGGCGCATCGTCCGCACGCTCGTCCTGGCCCAGGTGTTCAGCGGCGCCGGGCTCGCCGCCGGGATCACCGTCGGTGCCCTGCTCGCGCAGGACATGCTGCACACGACCGGCCTCGCCGGGATCCCGGCCGCCCTGTACACCATCGGCTCGGCCGCCGCGGCGGCCTGGGTCGGGCGGCTCTCGCAGCGCCTCGGCCGGCGCGCCGGTCTCACCGCGGGCTACGCGACGGGCGCGCTCGGCAGCGCCGGGGTCGTCGCCGCCGCAGTGCTCGACAACGTCGCACTGCTGTTCGTCGCGTTGTTCGTCTACGGCGCCGGGACCGCCACCAACCTGCAGGCCCGCTACGCCGGCGCCGACCTCGCCTCGCCCGCCCGCCGCGGGCGGGCCGTCAGCACGGTGCTCGTCGCGACCACCCTCGGCGGGGTGCTCGGCCCGAACCTGGTCTCCCCGACGGGGTCCCTCGCCGCCACCTGGGGCATCCCGTCGCTGGCCGGACCCTTCCTGCTGTCGGGCGCCGCCTACCTGGTGGCCGCCGTCGTCCTCGCCGTCCTGCTGCGCCCCGACCCCTTGCGGCTCGCCCGCGCACGGGCGGCCGCCGCCCCCCGGCCCGTCGAGGGGACACGGCGACCGGCCGGCACGGGAACCCCGCAGACCGGCGGGCTCCTCCTCGGTGCGTCGGTCATGGTGCTCACCCAGCTGGTGATGGTCGCCGTCATGACCATGACGCCGGTCCACATGGCCGCGCACGGCCACGGCGTCAGTGCCGCCGGGGCGGTCATCGCCGTGCACGTCGCGGCGATGTACCTGCCCTCACCCGTCAGCGGATGGCTCGTCGACCGCTACGGCCGCATCGTCGTCGCCGCGCTGTCCGGGCTCACCCTGCTCGCCGCCGGGGTCCTGGCCGCCGCGGCGCCCGGCGACTCGGTCGTCCTCCTCACGGTCGCCCTCGCCCTGCTCGGCCTGGGCTGGAACTTCGGCCTGATCAGCGGCACCGCGATCATCACCGACGCGGTTCCGCTCGAACGGCGCGCCGCCACCCAGGGCACCGTCGACGTCGGCATCGCCGTCGCCGGAGCGGGCGGCGGCCTGGCCTCCGGCGCCGTCGTCGCCGCGACGAGCTACCCGGCCCTGGCCGTCGCCGGCGGGATCGTCGCCCTGGCGATCCTCCCGGTCATCGCCGCCACCGCCCGGCAGCGGCGCGCCGAGGTACCCGGCCACGCCTGACTCCGATGCCCCCTACGCTCCGCCGTATGCAGCCCGACGCGGGAGGTGACCCTCTGAACGCCCGTCCCGCACGGGTCCCGAGCCGGGTCCGGCTGGTCCTCGGGCTCCCCCGGCACCTCTACGCCCACGGTCTCGGCGGCCTGCTCGGCTCGCGGTTCCTGCAGCTCACCCACACCGGTCGGCGCAGCGGCCGCCGCTACGACACCGTGCTCGAGGTCGTGCACCACGACCGGGCGAGCGGTGAGTACGTGGTCGTGGCGGGACTCGGTCGTGAGGCGGACTGGTACCGCAACGTCCGTGCGGGAGGGCCGCTCGCGGTCACCGTCGGACGCCGGCGCTTCCCCGCGCAGGCCCGCGAGCTCGACACCGACGAGGCGGTGGCCGTCCTGCGCGGCTACGAGCACCGGAACCGGCTCGTCGCGCCCGTGATCCACCGGGTTCTCTCCGGGCTCCTCGGCTGGACGTATCGCGGGACCTCCGACCAGCGCCGGCGCCTCGCCCACGAGCTGCCGCTCGTCGGTCTGCGACCGCACTGAGCTCGGCCTGCGGGCCCCGCCGGCCCGGCAGCCCTACGGCGTCTCCTGCCGGGTCTCCGGCGGACGATCGGGGTCTCCCTGCCGAGGTGGGCGCTCGCTGTCGGCGCCCGGCGGGGGCGCGAGAAGGCCGGCCTTGGCCGGACGCTGGGGGACGACCGTGAGTGCGAGATCGCGCAGCCTGCGGTAGGCGCGCCGGTCCCGGCGGTAGTACCACAGGTCGTAGATCAGCAGGTTGATCGGGACCCAGAGGACCACCCAGGCGACGGTCTGCAGCCCGGTCGACAGGGCGTCCTCGATCGAGCCCGGTTCCGTGGTCCCGAGCGCGCCGACCGCTCCGTTGATGAACAGCACGGCGAGCAGTCCCCACAAGAGCGTGCGGATCCCGAGCCGCCGGACGCCGGCGACGTCGTCGTCGAGCAGGGCGATCCGGCGGCGACATTCGCGTGCCAGGGCGGCCCGGGCACGTTCCTCGAGGCCGGGCGTGATGACGTCGGCCGGCAACCCGAGGGCCACACTCAACGTGGCCTTCCGCTTGGCCCGCTGCACCGCCCGCACCATCTGCTCGAGGCCGGGTCGCGGGTCGTAGTGCTCCAGCTCCGGCGCGAACGGGTCGAGCCGCGGAGCCTCGAACAGGTGCTCGATCCGCTTCATCGGGAGGTACAGGTCGACCTCGCGTGGGCGGCGACGTCGGAGCCTCACGCCCTGAACCTAGCCCAGTGGGGCGGCCGGTACCGAGAGTTCGCCGATCCGACGAGCCGGGCAGGTCGGCGTGCATCCGGGACGCGGGCGACCGCTCCGATGACCACTCCGGCGGGTGGTCCGTGAGCGCGTGGCGAGACCTCCTGGAGCGCTGCGCGGCACGCCGCCGTGCAGACGGTCATCCAGGATGGGTGAACGGTAGGCGATCGAGGGTGGGCGGCGAGCGTTGTCCGCGGCAAATGCCCGACGGTAAACTCCGACTCTCAGAAATGCGGGCCGAGACAACGATCCTCCTCGTCAACTGCCATTGTCGTCCTGCCGAGATCGGTGTCCGATGATCGAACTTCTGACCTTGGGCTTCTTCCTCAGCCTCGACAATTTCCGGTCATCGGTCGCACTCGGGACGGTTCCCTTCGGATTCGCCCGCGCCGTGCAGATCGCCCTCGTGTTCGGATTCTGGGATTTCGTGGCGCCCCTGGTCGGCGGAGTGGCGGGGCACTACCTCGGCGAGCTGATCGGACCGATCGCGGACTACGTCGGGCCGGCGGTGCTCGGCGTGTACGGCGTGTACCTCATCGTCACCGCGTTGCGGAGGCCCGCGCCGGAGGAGGTCGACCAACCCTGGGTGACGCTCTTCGGGATGCCGCTGGCCCTCAGTCTGGACAACCTGCTCGCGGGCACCGGACTGGGACTGCTCGGGTTCTCGCCATTGGTCCCGGCGGCCGTCTTCGGAACGATGACCGCGGTGATGTCCCTCGCCGGATTGTGCCTCGGACGCTTTGCCGCACGTCTCATTCCGATACGCTCGGACCTGTTGGGCGGAATCTCGCTCCTGTCGGCCGCGGTCGTTCTGCCGATCGTCTTCGCGGGCTGACGGATTCAGCACTGTTCCGACCTCGGAAGCTCGTGCTCCTCGCGAGCCGGGTTCGGAACGGCCGGCGGCCGCCGGAGCCGAACCCCCTGAGCGATCGCCTCGCAGGGGCGAGCACGACCTCAGCAGCAGTGGTGGCCCTTCCACGCCTCCCGACCTTCACGCACCGCAACGGCGGCGATGACCAGCGCGGCGATCGGGTCGGCCAGGGACCAGCCGAGGAGGCTGTTCAGGAGCAGGCCGACGAGCAGGACGCCCGACAGGTACGTGCAGAGCAGGGTCTGCCTGGAGTCGGCGACCGCGCTGGTCGAGCCGAGCTCGCGGCCGGCCCGGCGCTGGGCCGCGGACAGGATCGGCATGACCAGCAGGGAGAGGGCGGCCAGCACGATCCCGACGGTCGAGTGGTCCGGCTCGCCGGCACCCAACAGGCTGCGGATCGACTCGAGGCTCACGTACGCGGCGAGGGCGAAGAACGACAGCGCGATGACCCTCAGGGCGGCGCGTTCGCGCCGGGCCGGGTCGGCGCCGGAGAACTGCCACGCGACCGCGGCGGCCGAGGCGACCTCGATCACCGAGTCGAGGCCGAACCCGATCAGGGCGGTGGACGACGCGACGCGTCCGGCGCTGATCGCGACGACCGCCTCGATCACGTTGTAGGTGATCGTCGCCGCGACGAGCAGGCGCACGCGGCGGGTCAGGACCGCGCGCCGCTGTGCCGTCACCTCGGGCCCGGCCGAGGGGGCCGGGGCCGCGCAGCACCCGTCGGCGCAGACGGCCTGGTCCGTGCCGGAGACGGGGCGGGGCCCTTCAGTCATGACCGTGCCGCCTCGTGCGGAGCCGGTGGGGCACAGTCGTCCTGATCGAGGCAGGCGGGGCCGGGGTCGACGGCCAGGACCACCGCGAGCAGCTCACCGGCGCGCGCGCGAGAACGCGGGCCGGTGCGACCTCCCGCGTCGCACTGGTCAGCATGCGCCGAACTGTAAGTCCACGGCTGAACCCGAGGAAGGGCCCGGCACGCTCCCGGCCGGACCTAGGCCGGGAGCAGACGCGGGACGAGCCGCACGAAGGCGACCATGCCGACGATCTCCACCAAGGTCTGGGTGACGACCACGACCGGGCCCACCGCGAAGGGGGCCGGGAGGGCGAGCGCGAGCGGCAGCACGACGAGCGAGTTGCGGGTCGCCCCGGTGAACACGACCGCGCGCCCCTCGCGCGGGCCCAGCCCGAACAGGCGCGCGACACCGGTCCCGAGCAGCGCCGTCACGACCAGGAAGAGCACGTAGAAGGGGGCGACGGCGGCAGCGACCGACAGGTCTCTGCCGAGCTTCGACACCTGCGACGCGACCACGATCAGCAGGGTCGCGACCATCAGCGGGACCATCAGCATGCCGGCGCCGCCGGCGACCCTCCGTCCGACGTGGTGCCCGGCGGCCCAGCCCTGGGTCAGCCAGGCCAGGGCCAGCGGCATCACGATCAGGACGACGAAGGCCTCGACGAACGGTCCGACGTCGACGACCTCGGCCAGGCCGGAGCCGAGGAACAGCAGCAGGAACGCCGGCAGCAGCACCATCTGCGCGATCAGCAGCAGCGGGGTGGCCGCCAGGAGCCGGTCGCTGCTGCCCCCGGCGAGCCCGGAGAACACGATCACGTAGTCCACGCACGGCGCGAGCAGCACCAGCAGGACCCCGAGGCGGACGCCCTGGTCGGCGGGCAGGAATCCGAACATCGCAGCCACGACCAGCGGGACGACGACGAAGTTCACCACCAGGACGGCACCGAGGAACCGCCCGGCCCGCAGCGACCGCAGCAACTCCCGGGCCGGCACCTCCAGGAAGGTCACGTAGAGCAGCAGACCGAGGACCGGGTTGATGGCGACCTCGAGGCCGGGACCGGCGCCGGGGGCGGCGAGCCCGACGAGGACTCCGGCTGCGATGGCACCGAGGTAGATCGGAACCTGGCGGCGCTCCATCCACGCCACGAGGCCGGTGTCGGCGGTGCCGCTCTCGCTGTCGCTCAACCAGTCCCGCTTCCCGCACCCCGTGGCGCCGATCATCGTGTCGATGTCGGGCAGCGCCGCCCGGTTCGGCCATTCTCCCTAGCGGTTTCGCCGGCCACCGCGAGGATGCGCCGACGCCGTCGGGCGGGCAGCGCGCGACCGGTTGGAGAGTTGACGCCGTAGCCGCAGCCGGTCGGCTGAGGACGACGCTGAGGCCGTACCCGGGTACAGCCTTCACCGTGATCTGGAGCACATCCCGTCGGGAAGGTCGTCCTCGAGCCCACGCGACGCCCCCAGGGACGGCAGGCGAAGATCGCGATCGCCCCGAGCACCGTGCACCCAGCAACAGCAGCTGCCCGACGGCGACCACGACGAGCCCGCTCGCCAGCTGCATCCGCCCGCTCCAGGAGTTCGGGAGGCGCCGGGCCAGCAACGAGGTGACCACGCCGGTCCCCGACCACGCCAGCAGCACCACCGCAGCGAGGACCGAGGAGATGCCGAGCCCCCGGGACATCACGGTCAGCAGGAACGACGACGTCGCGATGATCCCTGCGCCGGTCGCGAAGGCCCCGATCGTCACGGCGAGGAAGGGCCGGGAGCGGAAGAGCCTCGGGCCCGGAACCCAGCGCGTACGCGGTCGAGGGCAGCGTGGCCAGCGGGGTGGTGAAGGCGATGAGCGAGAGGAACGTCGCCGCGGACGCCACGGCGACCGTCGCCCGGTCCGTCCGGCGCATTCACCTGCCCCCCGTCGGCAGTCGGTCACGGTTCGCACCGGTGACGAGAACGACCGAACCCGAGATTCTCACAACTGACCTTCCCGAGCATTCTGCGAATGGATTTGGCGCACCGGGAAGCCTGCTCCCGCCTCGATCCCGGGAAATTGCCGTCCGATCGGCGCGAGGTCGCTCGCCCGTCAGAAGTGGACGAGCAGCGCCTCGATCGCCATGTGCTGCGCGATTCCGGTCTTCTCCGGAGGAGCCCATCTGCTTTCCGGACCGCACGTGTAGCGGAGATCGGCCGTGAGCGATGGAAGGTGCCGGTCCACGGCGGCGACACCGACGCCCGTCGTCGACCGTTTCTCGCATCACCGCGGCCGGGCACGAACAGCGAGTCGGCTCCGGGCCCGTACCCGCCTTCGACGTCGGCCGAGACCGGGAGGTCGACGACGGCCGCGATCCGCGCCACGGCGTCGATCATCTCGGCGCGGGTGAGGTTCTGCCCGTCCGGGCGCCCCAGACTCCACGAGACCCCTGCGCTCGTGGTGGCGATCGCCTGCGCCCCGCCGGCGGCGATCAGCGCCGCGCTCGCGGCGTCCCAGGCGTTGGGGAGCACCACCACGTCGTCGGTCTGGAGTGCACGCAGCGCGGCGGCCTTCGCACGCTGCCGATCGGTGGCATCATCGAGACCTTTCATTGAGTGGCGATTCGATACCCAACTAAAGCCGACCGGAGCGCACTCGTCAAGCGCCATCGAAGAAATTGCTGACTCGGCATTTCCGCGCCACCCTCGTCCCCTTCGCGCAAATTCCCGAGTCGACCCACACTTGGTTTTTCCAGGCCAGGACCCACCGACATCGGTCGCGATTGCGGCGTAGGCTCGACGGCATGTCGCACATTTCGTCGGGGACCCGGGTACGGGGCAGTCGTCGCTTCTCCCCGACCTTTACGGACGTGCTCGACCACGAGCGCACGGGCGGCCTCGACGTCGCCGTCGACACCGATTTCCGCTCGACCGAACGTGGTCGGCTCGACGAGACGTCGTGGATCGCGCACCTGCCACGACAACGACGACGACACCGGCTGGCACGCACCGCCCTGCCGACAGCCTCGACGAAGCCGTGATCCCGGTGCTCGGCCTCGGCGCCACCCGGAGCCGCCAGCACCAGCCGCATCTCCTCGCCCGCCTGGGTGAGCTCGTACCGGAAGCGGCTGCGCCGCCCGGGCTCCTTGTACGACTGCTTCGTCAGGAGGCCCTCGTCCACCAGCTTGTTCAGGCGCTGCGCGAGGATGTCGGTGGCGATGCCCAGCAGCTCCTGGAAGTCCGTGAACCGCGAGACGCCGTTGAGGGCCGCCTCGCAGAGGATGCGCAAGGTCCACTTGTCGCCGACGATGCCGAGCACCCGGGCGATCGTGCAGACCCGCTCGTCCTCGTCGGCGGGAGCCGCCCCGTTCCCGGGCGCGGTCGGCTCCTCCACCAGAGCTGCGTCCGGCGTCGTCGTGCCGCCGACGGTACAACCTCGACACGCAACAGGATGGCGGCTCTGCAGGCCGGGACATCGGAAGCGGAGGGAGACCCACAATGACCGCGAGCGAACCGCCGGACGCCGCGACCGGGAGGACCGCATTCGCCCGGCTGCACCACGGCCCGACCCCGTTGCTGCTGCCCAACGCGTGGGACGTCACCTCGGCGCTCGCGTTCGCCCGTGCCGGCTACCCGGCCGTCGGCACCACCAGCTTCGGCGTCGCCGCGAGCGCAGGCCGGCCCGACGGTGGCCGCGCCACCCGCGAGGCCAACCTGGCCCTCGTCGCGGCACTCCGCCCACTCCCGATCCCGGTGAGCGTGGACATCGAGGACGGCTACCACGACGACCCCGATACCGTCGCCGAGTACGTCGCGCGCCTGTCCCGGGCCGGCGTCGCGGGCATCAACATCGAGGACAGCACCGCCGAGGTCCTCGTCGACCCCGCACGGCACGGTGCGAAGGTCGCCGCGATCAAGGAGCGCTGCCCGGACGTCTTCCTCAATGCGCGGGTCGACACCTACTGGCTCGGCCAGGACGCCACGCCCGACATCACCCTGACCCGCGCCGAGGCCTACGTCCGCGCCGGGGCCGACGGTGTCTTCCTGCCCGGCCTCACCGATCCCGCCGTGCTCCGCGAGGCCACCCGGGCCCTGCCGGTGCCGGTCAACACACTCGTCGTCCCCGACCTCACCCTCGCGCAGCTCGCCGACCTCGGCGTACGGCGCGTCAGCACCGGGTCGCTGCCCTACCGGGCCGCACTCCACGCCGCCCTCGACGTCGCGGCGGCAGTCCGTGACGGCCGCACCCCACCACCCGGACTCCCCTACTCCGAGCTCCAGGCGGCCCTGGTCGACCACGTCACGGACTGACCACCACGCACGACCGTGCGTTCGTGCTACCGCCTACGTCTGGCGATCGTGCGGAGTATGCGGCGGAACCGACTCCTCCTCGAAGCTGCCGACCTCCTCGACGAGTCGAGGCCTGCGGGACCGTGCCACCGCGTACCCGACCAGGCCGAGGACGACCAGCCCGAGGAAGATCCACGGCATCAGGTTGAGCGGGTACTCGGGCACCGGGACCACGTTCTTGTAGAAGACGTAGACCAGCGCCGCGACGACCACGACCGCCAGCACCGTCGACAGGACGGTGAGCTCCCCGCGCCTGCGCAGGAAGAACGGCAGCGCGACGGCCATCAGGACGTAGGCGAGCATGTAGCCGAAGGTGCCGATGGTGCCGGTGTAGGTGAACACGTTCAGTGGCGTCATCCCGGTGGCGACCAGGACGATCGGCACCACGAGCACGACCGGCGCGATGACGGCGATCGCCACGTGCGGTGTCTTGTGCGTGGGATGTGCCCTCCCCAGCGCCTTCGGCAGGATGTCCTCCTCGCCCATCGTGTAGAGGATGCGGGACGAGGCGTTGATGCACGCGATCGTGACGGCGAAGAACGACGCCGTGATGCCCAGGTCGACGATCCAGGAGACCCCGCCGAGCCCGTACCGCGCGGCCAGGTCGCTGATCGGCGCGGTGCTCTGGCTCAGGGCGACCGGGTCGCCGAATCCCCGCACCATGTCGTAGGCCGCGAAGACGTACAGGACGCCGACCAGCACCGCGCTGCCGAGCACGGCGCGCGGGATGGCCCGGTGCGGATCGCGTGCCTCCGCGCCGAGGCTGGCCGCGCTCTCGAACCCGACGAAACCGAGCACCCCGAGCACGATCCCGAAGGCCACGCCGTTGAAGGACAGGGTCGACAGGTCGAACGGGGCGGTGGCCCCGCGGGACCCGCTGCCGACCAGGACGGCGATCAGCACGACCAGGATGGCGGCGACCGAGATGATCTCGAGGACCAGCCCCACGCGAGTGGAGATCTTGATACCGATGATCGCGAACGCGGCGGCCCCGATCGCGGCGACCGCCAGGATGACGCAGATCGCGAGCGTGCCGGCGGCCGGCAGCCCCAGGGTGGTGAGGAAGCTGCCGAAGTAGATGCCGGTGCCGACCACTCCGATCATCGCGATGAACCCGTAGCCGATGACCAGCCCCCAGCCGGCCACGAAGGCGCCGCCCGGGCCCAGGCCCCGGGCGACATAGCTGTACAGCGACCCGGAGGAGGCGAACCGGCGCCCGAACTGGGTCGCGACCAGCCCGACCAGGATGACGACGACGGTCGCCGCCACGTAGGACAGCCACGCGCCCTGGCCGGCATAGAGGGCGATCAGCGCCGGGGTGGTGGCCATCGCGGCGCTGGGGGCGATCCCCGCGACCGACTGCGCCATCACGTCGAGCTGGCTCATCGTCCCGTGGGCCAGTCCCGTGTCGGAGTGGACCGGGTGCGGCCCGGCCCCCTGCGCACTCACTCGGTCACCTGCTGCGGCGGCACCGACTGCCCGTTGCCGTGTCCGGCGTGTCCGTCGCCCCCGTGGCATTCCGGGGAACGCGGCATGTCCAGGGCGGGGTTGCCGTCGAAGAACCCGACCGGCTTGAGGGAGAAGCCGAGGGAGGTCGCCGGCATGACCGGCCAGTCCTCCGGGCGGACCACGTGGTGCGCGCCGAAGGAGTACCAGACGACGACGTCCTCGTTCTCGAGCGGGCGGTCGGCCTTCTGGTACTCCAGCAGCCCACCCGGGGACCCGTGCTGGTTGGGGTAGTCGCCCGCCGCGTACATCTCACCTGGGTCGTGCCGGGTGACCCACAGATGCTTGTAGGCGAACTGCGCACGGGCGAACGCCTGCGACCCCTCCTGCTGCAGGGGCAGCACGTTCTCGCCGGGCATCAGCTTGTAGCCGGTCGGCTGCCCGAGCTCGGTGGTCTCGTTCGGGTTGACGACGTACCAGACGCGCGCGACCAGCGGGTCGATCAGCCGCCGCGCGTCGCTCTCCCGCGCCAGCAGCGTCTTCGTGGTCACCCATGCGTTGCCGTACGGGTTGTCCGGCCCGGGCGGTACCGCGGCGGCGTCGACCTCGTAGACCGAGTTGCGCTCGCCGTCGACCTGCATGTCCAGCCGGACGTTGAAGAAGTGCTGGTGGTGCGGGCCGTACAGGCCGGGGGCGACGACGACGCCGTGGCGCGGCTCCTCGCCGTCGGCGAGCGCGCCGGTGGACAGGACGCCGGTCAGCTTCACCTCGAACTGGATGGTGCCGTCGGTGTAGAGGTACCAGAAGAAGCCGTACTCGTAGTTGCCGACCGTGGCGATGCAGGAGATCACCAACCGCCGGGAACGGCGGACCTCGACCTTCTCGGTGCGGAAGTCGGTGTGCTTCCAGCTGATCCCGTAGTCCTCCTCGTGCATGCAGATGGCGTTCGGGATCGTGACGGGTCGCCCGTCCTGGTCGTTCGCGGTGACGTCGAAGTAGAAGATCTCGCCGAGGCAGTCGCAGCCGAGGGTCAGCGGGTTGAGCAGCAGCCCGACCCCGTACTCGCCCTCGTCGAAGACGTTCTTGATCCGATGTGTCGGCGCCGGGTCGCCGTACGGGATGTACATCTCCGACAGCGAGGCCCGGTAGAGGACCGGACGCCGCCGACCCCGGTCCTCGTACCCCACCTGGTGCAGCACCAGGCCCTCGCGCGGGGTGTAGCCGACCCGCAGCCGCCACTTCTGCCAGCTCACCTCGTGCCCGTCGACGGTGAAGCTCGGGCCCTCCGGCTGGGTGATCTCCAGCGGCCTGACGTCGTCGCGCAGCCCGGTGAACGCCGGCCGGTTGTCGCCGTCGACCATCAGCTCGGGCATGTAGTTGCCCGCCTTCGGCGGCAGCGGCACGACGCCGTGGTCACGGACGTCGATGACCTCCATCCTGTCCATGTCGAGCAGCACGATCAGCCCCTCGACCGGCCGGGCGTAGCCGTTGTCGTCCTCCCGGGTGCGGACGAACGTCAGCGGGCGGAGCAGCCGGCGACCCGTGGGGTCGTCGATGTCGTAACCGGCCGCCCACGGGTCGATCATCGCCAGCGAGAAGTCGGTCACCCCGCGCTTGCGCATCGCCTCCTGCCACCGTGGATCGGACCGCGTGATCTCCTCGGCACTGAAGAACTCCTCGAGCATCACGCTCGGCTGGACGTCGTCGAGGACCTCCCAGGAGGCCACCGCTCCCCTGTCGAGCGAAACCAGTGCCTCGATGGTCTGCTGGTGGCGGCGGTCGTAGAGGACCACGAAGGCCGCCCGCTCGGGGACCGGACCGTCGCCCCGGCCGTGTCCGAGGACCTCGGTCTTGGGAGGCTCGTGGAGCGTGACGGTCACGAAGCGGATCCTCTGATCGATCTGCCGCTCGGCGTGCAGGATCTCCGTCGTTCGTCGGATCTCGTCCGGGGAGAGCGGCGCCAGGGGATTCGTCGTTGCGGTTGCCGGGCGTGTGCTGACTGTCATTGAAACTCCTCGTCATTGAGGCGTTGTTCGCCGGCGGGGGCGAGATGCCGGTGGGCGTGGGAGTGCCGCGCGGCATGTCCGTCCGGACGGAACGAGCTGGGGCGGCCGTGGGCCGGCGCGTGGGCGCAGCCTCCTCCCGGTCGTGACGCACCTCGACCGGGTCGCCCGAGCGCGGGCGATGACGCGGTCGCCCGATGCACCGCTCATCCGCGACCCTCCGCATGCTAATCGCGATCTCCGGAAAAGAGCAGAGAACTGGCGGGGAACCGCGTCGATCGTCGCGCGGGTGGATGCGTCGACGGCGGTCGGTCACCGACCGGTCGCCGAGAGCGATGGGGTGCGTCGCGAGAGCGATCTCGCCGTTTCGGCGGGAGCACACTGTCGCCCATGACCGTGTCGGAACCCGCGGCGGCAGCGGGGCCGCTGCAGCTCGCCGCGCTCGTCGGACCCTCCTCCACTCCTCTCCCGAAAGCAGCCGCGTCATGTCCGTCTCCCGCCCGGTGTTCGATGCCCACTTCCACGTCGTCGACGCCCGCTTCCCGCTCTACGAGAACAACGGCTACCTGCCCGACGAGTTCACCGTCGGCGACTACCGCGACCGCACCACGACGCTGAACATCACCGGTGGCGCCGTCGTCTCCGGCTCGTTCCAGCGCTTCGACCAGACCTACCTGCTCGACGCCCTCCGACAACTCGGCCCCCGCTTCGTCGGCGTCACCCAGATCCCGCACGACCTGCCCGACCGGGAGATCGTCGAACTCGCCGACCAGGGCGTCCGCGCAGTCCGGTTCAACCTGCGCCGCGGCGGATCGGCCGGCCTGGAACACCTCGATCACCTCGCCCGCCGCGTCCACGACCTCGCCGGGATGCACACCGAGCTCTACGTCGACGCCCGCGACCTGCCCGGCCTCGCCGACACCCTCGCCGCGCTGCCCGCGGTCAGCATCGACCACCTCGGCCTGCACGCCGACGGCCTGCCGGAGCTGCTCGCCCTGGTCGAGCGCGGCATCAAGGTCAAGGCCACCGGGTTCGGCCGGATCGTCCTCGACCCCGCCCAGGCCGTCCGAGCCATCCTCGAGGTCGATCCGACCGCGCTCATGGTCGGCACCGACCTCCCCTCGACCCGCGCCCGCCGCCCCTTCGCCGACGCCGACCTCGAGCTGGTCGCCGACGCCGCAGGCGAACACCTCGACGCGGTGCTGCACGACAACGCCGTCGCCTTCTACCTGCGGTAGCCCTCCTCCTCACGGACGACCCCGACCGACCCGGGACCGGTCGTGTCCCGCGGCCGCCCTGCCCACCCGCTCGACCGGGCCGGCGGGCCCGGGCGGGCCGGTGCTGTGAGGATGGGCGCGTGACGTCCGAGCCACCGTTGTTGCTCGCGCTCGATCTGGCCGGCACGTTCGTGTTCGGCCTCAACGGCGCGTTGACCGCGGTCCGCACGGCTCGACTCGACATCGTCGGCGTCCTCGCCCTCGCGGTGATCACCGCGCTGGGGGGCGGGATCACGCGCGACGTGCTGATCGGGGCGATACCGCCGGCCGCCTTCGGCGACTGGCGCTACCTCGCCCTCGCCCTGGGCGGCGGAGTGGTGGCGTTCGCGCTGAGCCGGTGGCTGGACCGGCTGGAGACGCCGATCGTCCTGCTCGACGCCGTCGGGTTGAGCGTGTTCGCGGTGATCGGCACGGTCAAGGCGCTGGAGTACCACCTCGGCGTCGGCCCGGCGATCCTGCTCGGCGCGATCACCGCCGTGGGCGGCGGCACGATCCGCGACGTGCTGATCCGGCGGGTCCCGTCGGTGCTGCACTCCGACCTGTACGCGATCCCGGCGCTGATCGCCGCCGCCCTCACCGCCGCCGCCGTCCGCACGGGGACCTACGGGCTACCGGCGGCCCTCGGCGCCGCCGCGGTCTGCTTCGCCGTCAGGATGATCGGAGTCCGGTTCCACCTCAACGCGCCGGGCCCGCCCGGCGGCGGCCGTCCCCACGACGATCGCGACCATCGTCACGACGAGGGCCACGACGGCTCGTGAGCTACGGCGCCAGCCAGGCGAGGGCGGCGACGACGAGGGCCTGGGTACCGGTGTCGAGGGTGGGCTGGATGACCGGGGCGAAGCCCGGGGAGTGGTTGACCGGGACGTCCTGCGCCACCCGGCCGGCGTCGTGCGCCTGCCGGTAGGTCTGCGGGTCGATGCCGCCGATGCCCCAGTAGGTGTAGGGGACGCCGAGCGCGGTGGGGATGTCGCTGAAGTCCTCGCTCGCGGTCTGCTGCTCCAGCGGGCCGGCGCGCTCGCCGAAGGCTTCACCGAACGCGCGGGCCACGCGGTCGGTCACCGCGGCGTCGTTGGTGGTGAGCGGGAACCGGTCGAACAGCGCGAACTCCGGCTCCCGCGGGCAGCCCGACGCCTGGCACTCCGCGGTCACGATCCGGCGTATCGCGTCCAGGATCGTGGTCCGGGTGGCGTCGTCGTAGGTGCGCACGTTCAGCTCGAGCACGGCACGGTCCGGGATGACGTTGCTCTTGCTGCCGGCCCGGAGCGAGCCCACGGTCAGCACGGCGGTCCGGCTCGGCGGGGTCTCCCGCGCGACGATCGTCTGCAGCCTGATCACGATCATGGCCGCGAGCACCACCGGATCGACCGCGGCCTGGGGCATCGACCCGTGCGCACCCCGCCCGTGGACGGTGATCCGCATGCTGTCCGCGGCGGACAGCACCGGGCCGGCCAGGGTGCCCACCTGCCCAGCCGGTAGCGGCAGCACGTGCTGCGCCAGCGCCACGTCCGGGGTCGGGATCCGTTCGGCGAGCCCGTCGTCGACCATGCCGCGGGCGCCGTCGCCGGTCTCCTCGGCCGGCTGGAACAACGCCACCAGGGTGCCCTGCCAGGAGTTCCGGCCGTCGCCGAGCACCTGGGCGGCGCCGAGCAGGCAGCTCACGTGCACGTCGTGCCCGCACGCGTGGGCCACCGGCACCTCGTCACCGCCGGCGTCGGTCGCGGTGACGGTGCTGGCGTACGGCAGCCCGGTGTCCTCCCGCACCGGGAGCGCGTCCATGTCGGCGCGCAGCAGCACCGTCGGGCCGGTGCCGTTGCCCAGCACACCCACCACGCCGGTGCCACCGATGCCCTCGTGCACCTCGTACCCGGACTGCCGCAGCCGCTCGCTCACCCGCCCCGCGGTGCGCCGTTCCTGGTGCGACAGCTCAGGATGGGCGTGCAGGTCCCGGTAGAGCTCCTCCTGCCACGCCCGCGTTCCGTCGAGCGTGCTCAGCACCTGAGATGTGTTCACAGCGACTCCGAGGTCTCGGTGGTCGGCAGGATTGTGGTCCTCATCGGCGGGGCTTGCCCGTCGTGGCCGCGGCGACCGGCGTCGGACGGTCCGGGGACATCAGGCCGCGGCCTGCATCTCCTCGGCCGCCGGGGCACCGGTCATGCTGATCAGCCGGTGACCGCGGTTGCGGGAGTGGTGGAGCGAGCGGACCCAGTTGTAGAGCGTGCCCAGCCGGTTGCCCCAGCCGACCAGGAACATGACGTGCACGTAACACCAGAGCAGGTAGGCGAGGTATCCGGTGATCGTGACACCGCGCACGTCGGCCACCGCCTGGCGGGCGCCGATCGTGGCCATGCTGCCCTTGTCGACGTAGCGGAACGGCGCGGGTGTCCCCGTGTGGCCCTTCACCTGGTCCGCGATCTGCCTGCCCACGTAGGTGCCCTGCTGCATGGCCACCTGTGCCACGCCGGGCAACCGGTCCGGCGTGGTGACCATGTCGCCGATCGCGTAGACGCCCTCCGCGCCGGGGAGGCTGCAGTCCGCGCGCACGGCCACCCGGCCCGCGCGGTCGGTCGGGGCGCCGGTCGCTTCGGCGAGCATCGCGGCCAACGGCGACGCCTGCACCCCGGCCGCCCAGATCTTGGTACGGGCGACGATCCGCTCCTCCCCCGCCGGGCCCTTCACCGTGATCGACTCGTCGTCCATGTCCGTGGCGGCGGTGTTCACCCGGACCTCGACGCCCATCTCCTCGAGCCGGCGCCGGGTGTACGCCTGCAGCTTCGGCGCGAACGGTCCCAGCACCGCCGGGCCCGCGTCCAGCAGGATGATCCTCGCCCGCCGGGTGTCGATCGAGCGGTAGTCCTCGGGCAGCACGTACCGGGCGAGTTCCGCCAGCTGACCGGTGATCTCGACGCCGGTCGGCCCGGCGCCGACCACGACGAAGGTCAGGCGGGCCCGGCGCTCCGCGTCGTCGGTGGCGAGCTCGGCCAACTCGTAGGCGCCCAGGATGTGGCTGCGCAGCATGCGCGCGTCGTCGACGGTCTTCATTCCCGGCGCGAACTGCGACCACTGCGGGTGCCCGAAGTAGGCGTGCGTGGCCCCGCCCGCGACGACCAGGTAGTCGTAGGGCAGCTCGAGCGTCTGCCCGGCGGGGGTGGCGGCGCGGACCACCTTGCGTTCCGGGTCGATGTCGTGGACCTCGGCGAGCAGCGTGCGGACGTTGCGCTCCTTCTTCACGACGCGGCGCAGCGCCGGCGCGATGAGGCCGGGGGCGAGGATCCCGGTCGCGACCTGGTAGAGCAGCGGCTGGAAGAGATGATGGTTGGTGCGGTCCACGAGCGTCACGTCGACGTCGGCGCGGGCGAGCGCCTTCGCGGCCCGGACCCCGCCGAACCCGCCGCCGATCACGACGACCTGGGGGCGGCCGCTGTCCTTCGCCCGCATCCTCACGACGGACCCGGCCGACGTCGAGCGCTCGGGAGCGGAGTCGTGCACGTACATGGTGTTCTCCTTGGAAACCTCGCTGTCAGGGACGTCCCCCACCCTCGCCGCGTCGGGCTCCACGCGGGATCCACCCGCCGACCGACGGGCCGGGTGCTCGGCCGGCCCACCGACCGGTCGACGCCGGGCTCAGCCGGTCGTCGCGGCCCGGCGGGCACGCCTTCCCGAAGCGGGTTGGAGCCGCGCGCGCCGATGCCGGCCAGCTGACCGCCTGCCCCGCCGAGCGACGCCCGATCGTTCGGCCCCGGGATCGTCGTCGCCACCCCACGAGAGAGCCGGAGGGACGCAGCGGTCGCCGACGGCGGCACGGTGCCGGTTCCCGGTCGGCGGTACCGCGAGGGACGTGCCGGTCGAGCCGGCGGGCGGCTCGACGAGCTCGCGAGCGGGGTTGCCGCCCCACCGTGAGCCGGCCGGGATCTCCTCGCCCTTCATGACGAAGGAGTCGGGGGCGATCTCGGCGCCGTCGCCGATGGTGACGCCGTAGTGCACGAAGGCGCCGACTCCGAGGGTCACACCCGAGCCGATGACGATGTGGTCGGACTTGAAGGCGCCGTCCTCCTGCGAGTGGCACTGGATGATGCTGCCGAAGTTCAGCGTGCAGTCGTCGCCGATCGTGGTGAGGGTGCGCTCGAGGACGGCGGCGCCGTCGTCGTAGACCCGCCGGCCGATCTTCACGCCGAGCAGGCGCATGAGCAGGTTCTTGAACGGGGTGCCGGCCAGCATCCGGTCCAGCGGCGGCACCATCAGCTTCCAGTAGCGCTCGTGGCGCCAGAAGCGCGCGTCGTAGATCGAGCACGACTTCGGGCGCAGCCGTCGGAACCCGGTGGAGATCCGCTCCCAGAGGACGAACCACAGCATCGTGAACAGCACGGTGGCGGCCATCTCGCCGGCGAACGCGGCCGGACCCAGGTCGGCGTACTGGTTGAGGGCCAGCAGGCCGAGCAGCAGCAGGCCGAGGATGTGGCCCCAGCGGACCACGAGGGCCAGCGCCATGGTGCCCAGGTTGTGGGCATTCTTGCGGCGCAGGCGCCGTCGGCGCTCCGTGGCGTCGATCTCCAGGACACGGTCGCGCTTGACCGTGCGGGGGATCTCGAACGCGGGCGAGCCGAGCAGTCCGACGCCCTGGCGGAGCGGGCCGTCGATCGGCACCGCGACCTTCGTGGCCAGCAGGCAGTCGTCGCCGGTGCGGCCGCCGACCGGGTAGGCGATGTTGTTGCCGAGGAAGTTGTCGGCGCCGATGGCGACGCGCGAGGTGCGGAACGACGTGTTCGAGAAGTCGGCGTTGACCACCGAGAGCCCGTCGGCGACGACCGTGCCACGCCCCACCGAGGTCAGGAACGGCGTCTCCTGGTTGAGGTTGGAGCCGAAGTTCGAGCCGGTCTGCTCGACCTTGCCGAGGCGGTAGCCCAGCACGTAGAGGTAGCCGACGATGAAGGAGCTGTCGCCGAACAGGTAGACGAACAGCCGGATGTTCGTGAGCCGGGTGATCGTGCGGTGCAGGGAGTAGCGCCAGCCGTGGACGGGGTAGACGCGGTCGGGACGGACGAACGGTGCGAGGAGCCGCGGCACGGTGAACACCACCAGCAGCCCGGCGAGCAGGCCACCGACGACGACGAGGGCGGACTCGGTCACGGCGTTGAGGTAGAACTGCGCGTCGGTGTGCTCCGTCGCTCCGGGCTTGAGCGGCTCGCCCAGTCCGGGCACCTGGGTGAGCACCAGGACCATGCCGCCGAAGACGAGCGGTACGTAGAGGGCGAACAGCTTCACCACCTGGCTGGTGACGTACGCGAGCGAGCGCAGCGCGCGCACCCGCGTCGCAGGGACCGCGCGGAAGTCGGTCGTGGTCGGGACCGCGGGCGACCCGTGCCAGCTCTGGCCCGCCGGCACGGCCTGGCCGCGGTGCAGCGACGAGGCGTGGCCGAGCTGGGCGCCGTCGCCCATCGCGGTGCCGATGCCGAGCACGCTCTTCTCGCCGACGACGACGTCACGGCCCAGGGTGACCCGCCCGGTCTGGATCCGGCCGGCGTGGGCGCGGTAGCCCAGGAGCACGGCGTCCTTGCGGATCACGGTGCCCGCGCCGATGGTGAGCAGGTCGGTGGCGACGGGCAGGTGCCGGGTGAGGACGACGACGTTCCGCCCGACCTTCGCCCCGAGTGCCCGCAGGTACAGCGTGTACAGGGGCGACCCGACCATGACCAGGACGAGCGGGTTGGCCCGCGTCAGCGTCTTGACCAGCCAGAACCGGAAGTACCGCAGGCTCCAGATCGGGATCTCCCGTTCCGTCCAGCGGCCGATGAGCAGCCACTTCGCCACGATCGGCAGGACGCACATCGCCAGGATCGCGGCGCCGCCCGCGACGACCGAGCGGAGGTAGATGTCCAGCGGCCCGTTGCTCGCCAGGATCCAGGTGTAGACGCGGTCCATGACGTAGCCGACCCCGGTGGCGTACGCCAGGAAGGTCAGCAGCTGCAGCGCGCCGGTGAGCAGGTATCCCGCGGTGCTGTGCCGAACCGGGGTCACCGGCGGCGCGGCGACGGTCGGCGCGGCCTGGGTGGCGGAAGAGCCGGCCGCCGGGGCGGCGGCTGCGGCCATACCGGCGATCGTCGGGTTGGCGTACACGTCGCGGATCGAGATCGAGGGCAGGTCGTCGCGCTTGCGCAGCCGCGCGCAGAAGCGCGTCATCACCATCGAGTCGGCACCCAGGTCGTCGAACACGTTGCTGTCGACGGGCACGTGCTCGACGGTCAGCACCTCGGCGAGCACGCTCGCCAGCTCGGCCGCCAGACCTCCCGTCGACACCCCGCGGACGGGGGTCGGCCGTGAGGGCAGGGAGGCCGGAGCCGGCGCGACCGGGGGTGCAGAGGACGTCGGCGCCGGCGGCGCCAGGATCTGGTCGAACGTCAGGATCCCCGGCTGCGGCTCCGGTGCCGGGACGGTGATCGGGGACGGAACCATCGGGGCGACCTGCGAACCCATGGCTCAGGCCACCAGGGAGTAGTCGGGGGACTCGACCGCGCCGATCCCGGCGAGCACGTCCTCGCCGTAGAGCTCCTGGACCCAGTTCGTCTGGTACACGGTGTCCAGGTAGCGCTCGCCCAGGTCCGGGGCGAGGGCCGCGGCGGTCAGGTTTCCGTCGTCGTTGCGGGACAGCCAGTCCGTGGCGCCGCTGACGACGGTGCCGGTGGAGCCGCCGAACAGGAATCCGGAGCGGGCCAGCCGGTGGCAGGCGGTGATGGCGTCCGCCTCCTCGACCCAGACCACCTCGTCGATGTAGGACTCGTCGAGCAGATCCGGGCGCACGCTGGTGCCCAGCCCGGGGATCATCCGGCGTCCGGACGGGGCACCGAAGGTCACCGAGCCGACCGCGTCGACGGCGACGATGCGCACCTCGGGGCGGTGTTCACGGAACCACCGTGCGCAGCCCATCAGCGTGCCGGTCGTGCCGGCGCCGACGAACAGCACGTCCAGGTCACTGAACTCGGCCGCGATCTCCGGCGCGGTCGTGCGGTAGTGTGCCTTCCAGCTGTTCGGGTTGGCGTACTGGTTGGGCCACAGGTAGCTCGGGTCGGCCTCGCAGCGGGCCCGCACGAACTTCAGCCGCGCGCCGAGGTAGCCCTCCACGGGGTCCGGCTCGGTGATCACGTGCACCTCGCTGCCCAGGGCCTGCATCAACCGGCGGGTGGCCAGGTTGCAGCGGGAGTCGGTCACGCACACGAACCGGTAGCCCTTGTTGGCGGCGATCATGCTCAGCGCCACGCCCAGGTTGCCCGAGGACGACTCGATGAGGGTCATCCCGGGCCGGAGGCGGCCCCTCCGTTCGGCGTCCTCGACCATTGCGGCCGCAGCCTTGAGCTTGACCGAACCGGCGAAGTTGAAGCCCTCGCACTTCAGGAACAGCCGCTGCCCGAACATCGAACGCAGGTCCACGAACAGTCGCTGCTCGTTGAACTGCTGCGGCGCAGTAATGATCGGCATTGCGAACTCCTCTGATCGGGTTGCGGAGCGCCTTGCTGCGCCTCGCTCGTTCATGACGGTCCGCCGGAGGCCGACCTGGCACCGTCGGTCGATGAGGCCGTGTGGCGGGGGAATCCGGGTGTCCTACGGTCGGTGGACCCGTCGGCGCTGGCGGGCCTGTCGGTCACCGCGGAGGACCGGTTCGACCCCGTCCGCGGGGGCCCGGTGCTGCGTCGTCGAGGCTCTCGAGTCGCTGGTTGCCGGTCCGCGGGCCGAACAGGGCGATGGTGAGGGCGACGACGGCCCA
>NZ_JAJTTE010000081.1 GCF_021343995.1 Pseudonocardia terrae
ACCCCGAACTCCTCGACCATCACCAGTGTCCGCTCGCCCATCGCCCGCTCCCTCCGCCGCTCCCGTCCCTCGGGGCCGTGTCGAGCCTGCGGCCTCGAGGGGTGGGCGGACGGGCCGATCGCACCGCTGTGGATCGTCGGGGTCGGGTGTGGACAGATCGCCCGGAAAGATCTCCGACCTCGGGAACCGTCGGGGCGGGGTGGCACGATCGTGCGGGGGCGTGTGCGCGTCCCGGCCCTCGCGACCCGCCACCCACGCGCGTCGCGACGGTCGCCACGCCCGGCGCACCAGGGCCGCACGATTGTTCTTCCGCGGCACGGAGCGGGGGGCGCGCCCGTACCTGCGGCGACCCGGTCCGCGCCGGCCCGCACCTGCCGACCCGCCCGCCGCCGTCGGGCGATCGCCCGTCAGACAGTCATGGCCCCGGGACGTACTTGCGGTTACAGTTGTCGTCGGCTCGGACCGTGTCCGAGCGGGTTCAGCTCGACCCCCCGGGGCTGAACCGCCCGACGGCCTCCGCCAATCCCCCCTGGCGGAGGCCGTCCCCATGTCCGGGCTCGTTCCGGACCGAGCCGCGGCCCGGACCGACCGGAGTCCGGCCCGCATCCCGGTCGGGCCACGGCAACGTGGTCTGGCAGGCTTCCCCGGTGCCCGCTCCGACCGCTCCCCCCGCGACGACGGCCGCTCCCCGGGCGCCGCGGCGGGCCGCCTTCTTCGACCTCGACAAGACGATCATCGCCGGGTCCTCCGCGCTGGCCTTCTCGCGGCCCTTCCGCCGACAGGGGCTGATCACCCGTCGCGCCGTGCTGCGCAGCGCGTACGCCCAGCTCCTGCTCCTGTTCGCCGGGGCCGACGCGGACACGATGGACCTCCTGCGCCACCGCATCACCGCGCTCGCGACCGGCTGGGAGGTGGCACAGGTCCGGTCCATCGTGGCCGAGACGCTGCACGAGATCGTCGCGCCGATGATCTACGCCGAGGCCGCCGAGCTGATCACCGAGCACCACGCCGCGGGCGACGAGATCGTGGTGCTGAGCGCCTCGGGGCTGGAGGTCGTCGAGCCCATCGCCGCGCTCATCGGCGCCGACCGCAGCATGGCCACCCGCATGTCCGTGCGCGACGGGCGCTACACCGGGGAGATCGACTTCTACTGCTACGGCGAGGAGAAGGCCGTCGCCGCGCGGGCGATCGCCGCCGAGCGCGGCTACGACCTGGCCGACTGCCGGGCCTACTCGGACTCGATCACCGACCTGCCGCTGCTGCTCGCCGTCGGGCACCCGACGGTCGTCAACCCGGACAGGGCGCTGCGGCGCGAGGCGGAGCAGCGGGGCTGGCCGGTGCTCACCTTCGCGGCCCCGGTCTCGCTGCGTTCCCGGCTCCGTCCGCGGGCGCCGGCGCTGGCCGCGGGGTTGGGACTGGCGGCCGCCGGGCTCGGGCTCGCGGTCGCCGGCGGCGCCGGGTGGTGGGCGCAGCGGATCCGCGAGCGGGGCAGCCGTTTCCGCAGGTCGGAGGCATTCTGACGGACGGGGCGGGGCGCTCGCATCCGCCGTCCGGGTCGTGTCACGGAGCGCTGATCACCACCCTCCGAAGCTGAACCGGTGCACCTCGCCGGACCCCTTGCTGTGGTGCCGCTGACGGGGTACCAATGGGTCTCACGGACCTCTGAGAGGCCAGGGCCGGTGCGGCAGAGAAGCACCCGACCCCCCTTCCCGGGGCTCCGTGCACGATCGCCGGGCACTCCACGCACAGCACGCCGCGGGAGGCATGTCGTCGTGGGCCTGCGTACCGGGACGCCGGACGCCGAGGCCGGAGCACGACACGTAGTGCACGCCTGGATCCCGGTCCGTCGTGCGAGTGGGCGGTACTCCCTCGGGGGTACCGCCCCCTCTCATGTCGGGGCCCGGTCAGGCCCGGGAGTCGGCGATCGACATCCCCTCGCGCGCGCCGGCCTCCCAGGCGCGGCAGCAGTGCAGGATCCACTCCCGCAGTCCCTCCGGCGTTCCGGAGGCGAAGCCGTCGGCGGCCGCGCGGTACTCCTGTGCCCGGCGCAGGTGCCCGACCTCCGGCACGGCGAGCGACTTGGGGTCGAACCCGGTGGCGACGGCGGTGAGCCGGGCCGCCGCCCGGGCGACGACACCGTCGGCGGTCCCGAAGGGCCGCAGGGCGAGCAGCTCCCCGTGCACCACCGCGACGACGACCGGGGCGGGCGCGGAGGTCCCGCCCGTCACCAGGTCGGCCAGCAGGGACAGGCGCGCCGACGCCCCCTCGCGCGGGCGGCCGAGCCGGGCCTCGTGCTCCTCGACCGGGATCAGGTCGGTCGCCGCCAGCACGTGCAGCCGGGCCAGCGCCTGCAGCGGCGCGCCCTTCCACACCGCGAGGAGCTTCGTCGCCTCGTCGGCCACGCGGACCGCGCCGGCCAGCACCGGGTCGGTGACATGGTCCTCGCGCGCCGGGGTGAGCGGGGCGCCGTCGAGCGCCGCCGACGCCCGGGCCCCGCGCAGCGCCGCCTCTGCCGAGGTGGCCGGCCACCCGCGCCGGTTGACCTGGTGGTTGTGCACCGGGACGAGGGCCGCGCGGGCGGCGGCGACGGCGTCGGCCACCCCGGGCAGGTCCGTCAGCGGGGCGAGCGGGTCGGTACGGGCGGGCACCGGGCCATGCTGCCACCGGGACCTGGTCACCGGCCGGGGGGTGTCCTCTCCGTACTGACGGTGCGCCGGGGCATCCGGAGCACTACGTTTTCCCTGACGTGCGCGCCGCTGCTCAGCCTCCGGTGCGCCGAAGCGCGGCTAGAGGAGGGCACGAGATATGGCCGAGTCCGGAGCGACGCTCGACAACCTCTCGACCGAGAGCCGGACCTTCCCCCCGAGCCAGGAGTTCGCGGCGCAGGCGAACGCCACGGAGGACTGGTACGAGCGGGCGGACGCCGATCGCGAGGGCTTCTGGGCCGAACAGGCCGAGCGGCTGAGCTGGGGCACGAAGTGGGAGCGGGTCCTCGACTGGGAGGCACCGTTCGCGAAGTGGTTCGTGGGCGGGAAGCTCAACGTCGCCTACAACTGCGTGGACCGGCACGTGGAGGCCGGGCACGGGGACCGGGTCGCGTTCCACTGGGAGGGCGAGCCGGGGGACACCCGCACCATCACCTACGCCGACCTGCAGCGCGAGGTCTCGAAGACGGCGAACGCGCTGGTGGAGCTGGGCGTGGGCACCGGCGACCGGGTCGCGATCCAGCTCCCGATGATCCCCGAGGCGGTGTTCTCCATGCTGGCCTGCGCCCGGCTCGGCGCGCTGCACAGCGTGGTCTTCGGCGGGTTCTCGCCGGGCGCGCTGAAGGCTCGTATCGAGGACGCCGAGGCCAAGCTGCTCATCACGAGCGACGGGCAGTTCCGCCGGGGCAAGCCGGCCCCGATGAAGGAGAACACCGACCAGGCGGTCGAGGGCACCACGATCGAGCACGTCCTGGTGGTCAAGCGGACCGAGACCGACGTGCCGTGGACCGAGGGCCGCGACCTGTGGTGGCACGACGTCGTCGACGGGGCCTCGGACCAGCACACGCCGGAGGACTTCGACTCCGAGCACCCGCTGTTCATCCTCTACACCTCGGGCACCACCGGGAAGCCGAAGGGGATCCTGCACACCTCGGGCGGCTTCCTGGCCCAGACGGCCTACACCCACCACGTGGTGTTCGACCACAAACCGGGCGAGAGCGTCTACTGGTGCACCGCCGACATCGGCTGGGTCACCGGGCACTCCTACATCGTGTACGGGCCGCTGGCCAACGGCGCCACGTCGGTGATGTACGAGGGCACGCCGAACACCCCGCACGAGGGCCGGCACTGGGAGATCGTGCAGAAGTACGGCGTCACCATCTACTACACGGCGCCCACGCTGATCCGCACGTTCATGAAGTGGGGCAAGGAGATCCCGGAGAAGTTCGACCTGTCCTCGCTGAAGGTGCTCGGCTCCGTGGGCGAGCCGATCAACCCCGAGGCCTGGATGTGGTACCGCCAGGTCATCGGCGGTGAGCGCTGCCCGATCGTCGACACCTGGTGGCAGACCGAGACCGGCGCGATCATGATCTCGCCGCTGCCCGGCGTCACCGCCACCAAGCCCGGCTCGGCGATGCGCCCGCTGCCCGGCATCGGCGCCGCCGTCGTCGACGAGAACGGCACCCCGGTCGGCAACGGCCAGGGCGGCTACCTCGTGCTGGACAAGCCGTGGCCGGCGATGTTGCGCACGATCTGGGGCGACGAGGAGCGCTACCGCGACACCTACTGGTCGCGCTTCGAGGAGCAGGGCTACTACTTCGCCGGCGACGGCGCGAAGTACGACGACGACGGCGCGGTCTGGCTGCTCGGCCGCGTCGACGACGTGATGAACGTCTCGGGCCACCGGATCTCGACCACCGAGGTCGAGTCGGCGCTGGTCAGCCACCCGACGGTGGCCGAGGCTGCGGTCGTCGGCGCCTCGGACCCGACGACGGGCCAGGGCATCGTCGCGTTCGTGATCCTGCGCGGGAACGTGGCCCAGGACGAGGCGAAGGGCGAGCAGGCCATCGCGGCGCTGCGCGACCACGTCTCGAAGGAGATCGGGCCGATCGCGAAGCCGCGCCAGATCATGGTCGTGGACGAGCTGCCCAAGACCCGCTCCGGCAAGATCATGCGTCGGCTGCTGCGCGACGTCGCGGAGAACCGCGAGGTCGGCGACGTCTCCACGCTGGCCGACTCCGCCGTCATGGACCTGATCCAGACGGGCCTCAAGGAAGGCAAGGGCGAGGACTGAGCTGAGCCTGGGCCTCGGCGCGAACGGCGCCCCCGCGTGGGCAGGGGTGCCGTTCGTGCAGCAGCCGTTCACGCCAGTGCCGTTCGTGGGGCGGCCGGGTGGGGCATCCTGCGTCCGTGACCGGTGGTGAGGAGCCCGACGGCGGCGTGCTCGTGCGCCGCGGTGTCGTCGTGCCCGCGCGCGAGCTGCACTGGCGGTTCTCCCGCTCGTCCGGCCCGGGTGGGCAGGGCGTGAACACCACCGACTCGCGCGCCGAGCTCTCGTTCGACGTCGCGGGCTCGCCCAGCCTGCCCGTGGACCTGCGGGAACGCGCCCTGGCGCGGCTCGGCGGACGGCTCGTGGACGGCGTGCTGACGGTGGTCGCGAGCGAGCACCGCAGCCAGCTCCGCAACCGCGAGGCGGCCCGCGAGCGGCTCGCCCAGGCGCTGCGTGCGGCCACCGCGCCCGACCCGCCCGCGCGGCGCGCCACCCGGCCGACGAAGGGCTCGCAACGCCGCCGGCTCGACGCCAAGGCCCGCCGCGGCGCGGTCAAGAGGCTGCGGTCCCGCCCCGACGAGTGATCGCCGGTTCGCCGTCCACGATCCGGGGAAGACCACGCTGGACCGCGCATGCGCCCAGGCACCCCGCCGGTCGCCGTGGCACGATGACCACTCGCCGACCGGGCCCGGACCGGTGCGGCGGTTCCGCTCGACACACGCAGGAGGCACCGCGGTGGCCACCCCGACCAGCTCCAGCGGCACGGACGTCCCGCCCGTGCTGCCGTCGATCCCGCTGTCGAAGGAGCCCGCTCCCGGCTCCGGCGAGCAGTCGATCGGCGCCCTCGTGCGCGACGTCACCACCCACGTCTCGACGCTGATCCGCTCCGAGGTGGAGCTGGCCAAGGCCGAGGTGACGACCGAGGTCAAGAAGGGCGTCCAGGGCAGCGTCTTCTTCATCGTCGCGCTGGTCATCGCCCTGTTCAGCCTGTTCTTCTTCTTCTTCGCCATCGGTGAGCTGCTGTCGATCTGGCTGAACCGCGCCGCGGCGTTCGGCATCGTCTTCGGCATCATGCTCATCGCGGCCGGCGTGTCGGCGCTGATCGGCTACATGCGGGTGAAGAAGATCCGCAAGCCCGAGCGGACCATCTCCTCGCTCAAGGAGACGGCCGAGGTGCTGCAGAGCCGGGGCAGGGCCCACTCCGACGGGACGCCCCAGCTGGACGGCACCGCTCGCTGAGCCGGGCCGCTGAACCGGATGGGTCGGGGAGGTCCGCGGCCCGAGCCGTCGTCCGTCCGGGTCCCCGGCCCGTGGCGGCACGGGGCGGTGTCCGCCAACGGCATCCGGCTGCACACGGTCGAGGCGGGTGAGGGCCCGCTGGTCGTGCTGCTGCACGGCTTCCCGGAGTTCTGGTGGTCCTGGCGGCACCAGCTGGTCGCGCTGGCCGCCGAGGGTTTCCGGGCGGTCGCGGTGGACCTGCGCGGGTACGGCGACTCGGACAAGCCACCCCGTGGCTACGACCTGTGGACGCTGGCCGGGGACGTCGCGGGCCTGATCCGGGCTCTGGGCGAGCAGAAGGCGCACGTCGTGGGCCACGACTGGGGCGGGCTCATCGCCTGGACGCTCACCGCCCTGCATTCGCGCCTCGTCCACACGCTCACGGTGGTCGACGCGCCGCACCCGCTCGCGATCCGCGCCGCGGCGGTGCGCGACCCGGCGGGGCAGTTCCGCGCGACCGCGAGCTACGCCCTCGGCTTCCAGCTCCCGCGGCATCCCGAGCGTTCCCTGCGCGCCGACGGCGGCGCCCGGGTCGAGCGGATCATGCGGGCCTGGTCGGGCCCGGACTGGCCGGGCACCGCGGACTTCGCCGAGGCCGCGCACCGCAACCGCGAGGCCATGCTGATCTCGACGGTGGCGCACTGCAGCCTCGAGTACTACCGCTGGGCGCTGCGCTCCCAGCTCCGCGCGGAGGGCCGCCGGTTCGCCGCCGCGGTCGCCCGGCCCGCCGCGGTGCCGGTCCTGCAGGTCCACGGCGCGGACGACCCGTGCCTGCTCGAGCGCACGGCGCAGCTCTCGTCGCGCTGGGTCACCGGGCCCTTCGTGCACCACGTCCTGCCCGGCACGGGGCACTTCCCGCACCAGGAACGGCCCGCCGCGACGACCGCGGCGATCCTGGCCCGGATCAGAGGCTGATCGGGATCACAGGCTGAACGCGGCCACCGCGGTGTCGGGGTAGTCGGAGAACACACCGTCGACGCCCGCGGCGAGGAAGGCGCGGTACTCGGCGAACACGTCGCCGTGGTCCGCCTCGCGGCCCGCGCGGCGCATCCCGCTGGGCAGGAACGAGTTCTCGTTGCGGAACGTGAAGGCGTGCACGAGCAGGCCGGCCGCGTGCGCGTCGGCGACGAGGGTGGTGGGCTCGCCGTCCGGCGGGATCACCAGCTCCTTCGCGGGGCCGATGCCGGCGGCGTACGCGGCGATCCCGGCCAGCTCGGCCGGCCGTGTCAGGTCGCCGAAGGTTCGCGGGTCGCCGGCGGCGGCGAGGTCGGCCGGGGCGCCGACGTCGTCGAGCAGCTGGATCAGCCGCACCGGGATCTCCGCGTGCAGGGAACGCAGGTTGGCCGTCTCGAAGGACTGCACGAACACCGGCGAGTCGGCCCGGTCGAGGCCGTGCGCGCGCAGGGCCGCGACGAGCGCGGGCCCGCAGGGCAGGCCGCGACCGGCGAAGTACGTCGGGGTCTTGGTCTCCGGGTAGACGCCGATCTCGCGGCCCAGCTCGGCGGAGAGCCGGGCGCGCAGGTCGAGGATCTCGTCGAAGGTCGGGACCCGGAACAGGCCGTCATAGACCGTGTTCTCCTGGCGCAGCAGGGGTAGCCGCTCGACCGCCCGCAGGGTGCGCAGCTCGGCGAGGGTGAAGTCGTCGGCGAACCAGTCCTCGACCGTGTGCCCGTCGACCGTGCGGACCGTGCGCCGGTCGGCGAACTCCGGGTGCGCCGCGACGTCCGTGGTCGCGCCGATCATCGGCTCGTGCCGCGCGACGAGCACGCCGTCGGCCGTGCTGACCAGGTCCGGCTCGAGGTAGTCGGCGCCCATCCGCGCGGCCAGCTCGTAGCCGGCGAGCGTGTGCTCGGGCCGGTAGCCGGAGGCACCGCGGTGGGCGATGACCAGGGGGGCGTGCGTCGCCGGGGCGGTGAGCAGCGCGGTGGGCACGGGGGAGTGTCCTTTCGCCGGGAGACGGCTCGCTGCCAGCGTGTGCGGGCGAAGGATCGGGGATGCGACCGTCGGGCGTCGGGCTCGTGAACGCCGGACGGCGGCTCGCGAGGCTACCCACGCGGCCGGGCGTACGCCCCGGACGGGTGAGCGGGATCATGCGGCCGGGGCCGGAGCGGGCGCCGCGGCGTCCCGGACCCGGAGGGCACGGCCTAGGCTCGTGCCCCGTGCGCGTACTGGTCGTCGGGAGCGGAGCCCGAGAACACGCCCTCGTCCTCGCCCTGGCGCAGGACCCCCAGGTGACAGCGCTGGCCTGCGCCCCCGGCAACGCGGGGACCGCGGCGGTCGCCGAGCAGCACGGGCTCGACGCCCGCGACGGCGGCGCCGTCGTGGCGCTCGCCCGGGACTGGGGCGCCGAGCTGGTGGTGATCGGGCCGGAGGTGCCGCTGGTCGCCGGCGTCGCCGACGCCGTGCGGGAGGCGGGCATCGCGGTCTTCGGCCCGGGTGCCGAGGCCGCCCGCATCGAGGGCTCCAAGCAGTTCGCGAAGGACGTCATGGCCGCGGCGGGGGTGCCGACGGCGACCTCGATCGTCGTGGACAACCCCGCGAACCTCGACGCCGCGCTCGCCGGCTTCACCCCGCCCTACGTGGTCAAGGACGACGGGCTCGCCGCCGGCAAGGGCGTGGTGGTCAGCGAGGACCTGGAGGTCGCGCGGGCGCACGCCATGCACCTGCTCGACGAGGGCCACCCCGTGCTGCTCGAGGCCTACCTCGACGGCCCCGAGGCCTCGCTGTTCTGCCTGGTCGACGGCACGACCGTGGTGCCGCTGGTGCCCGCGCAGGACTTCAAGCGGGTCGGCGACGGCGACGCGGGCCCCAACACCGGCGGCATGGGCGCCTACGCGCCGCTGCCGTGGGCCGGCGACGGCCTGGTCGACGACCTGGTCGCGCGGATCGTCCAGCCGGTCGCCGACGAGCTCGCCCGCCGCGGCACGCCCTTCAGCGGCCTGCTCTATGCCGGCCTCGCCCTGACCTCGAACGGCCCGGCGGTCATCGAGTTCAACTGCCGCTTCGGCGACCCGGAGACCCAGGTCGTGCTGGCGCTGCTGCGCACCCCGCTGGCCGGCGTGCTCAACGCCGTGGCGACCGGGACGCTCGCCGACCACGCCCCGCTCGAGTGGAGCGACGGCGCGGCGGTCACGGTCGTCGTGGCCGCCGAGGGATACCCGGGCACGCCGCGGCTCGGCGACGTCATCAGCGGTGCGGAGGCCGAGGGCGTGCTGCACGCCGGCACCCGGCGGCGCGACGACGGTGCGGTGGTCTCGGCGGGCGGCCGCGTGCTGTCCGTGGTCGGCACCGGGCCGGACCTCGCGGCGGCCCGCGCGGACGTCTACCGCCGGGTGGAGGGCATCCACCTGGCGGGCTCGCACCACCGCACGGACATCGGGCTGCGGGCGGAGAAGGGCGAGATCTCGATCCCCGGACGGTGATCCCGCTCCCCGCGTCGTGGCTGCGGAGGTCGGGAGCCGATCCGTCGCCGGGCGGCGGGTCGCTGCCGACCGCCGTCCGGCACCGGTCGCCCGGGGCGGATTTCGTAGGCTCGCGGGCGTGACCTCCGTGAACCCCGGGATCGCGGGTCCCTCGGCCCGGTCCGGCATCGCCCCCTTCCACGTCATGGACGTCTGGGCGGCGGCCGGCGAGCGGCAGCGCGCCCGCGGTGACCTGATCAACCTCTCCGCCGGGCAGCCCTCCACCCCGGCCCCCGCCGCCGTCCGGGCCGCCGCCGCGACGGCCCTCGAGACCGAGGTGCTCGGCTACACGGTCGCGCTCGGCATACCGGAGCTGCGGGCCGGCATCGCCGGCCACCACGGGCACGCCTACGGCATCACCGTCGACCCGGACGACGTCGTGGTCACCACCGCGGGGTCCGGCGGTTTCCTGCTCGCCTTCCTCGCCGCGTTCGACGCCGGCGACCGCGTCGCCATGGCCCGCCCCGGCTACCCCTGCTACCGCAACATCCTCACCGCGCTGGGCTGCGAGGTCGTCGAGCTGCCGTGCGGGCCGCAGACGCGGTTCCAACCGACCGTGGCGATGCTCGAGGAGCTCGACGAGCCGGTGAAGGGCCTGATCGTGGCCAGCCCGGCGAACCCGACGGGGACCGTGCTCGACCCCGCGGAGCTGGCCGCGCTCGCGCGGTACTGCGAGGAGCGCGGGATCCAGTTCGTGAGCGACGAGATCTACCACGGCATCGGCTACGCGGGGTCACCCGCGACGGCCTGCGCCTGGGAGACCTCGCGCGAGGCGATCGTGGTCAACTCCTTCTCGAAGTACTTCTCGATGACGGGCTGGCGACTGGGCTGGCTGCTGGTGCCCGAGCGGCTGCGCCGGGCCGTGGACCGGCTCGCGGGCAACCTCACCGTCTGCCCGCCCGCGCTCCCGCAGCACGCCGCCGTCTCCGCCTTCACCCCGGACTCCTACGCCGAGGCGGACTCCCACGTGCAGCGCTACGCCGTGAACCGGGACCTGCTGCTCCGGGGCCTGCCTGCGCTGGGGATCGAGCGGCTCGCGCCTGCCGACGGGGCCTTCTATGTCTACGCCGACGTCGGGCACCTCACCGAGGACTCGATGCGGCTGACCTACGAGCTGCTCGACGAGACGGGGATCGCGGTCGCGCCGGGCGTCGACTTCGACCCGGTGGAGGGCCACCGGTACGTGCGGCTGTCCTTCGCGGGGGCCACCGAGCCCATCGCCGAGGCGCTCGAGCGGTTGCGGCCGTTCGTGGCGAAACGGTCGCGCTGACCGCGTGATCAGGCGCGGCGCGCCGGCTGCCGGTCCGCCCTCTCCAGGGGGCCGATCCGCTCCAGCGCCGCGTCGACGTCGCCGTCGGTGAGGTCCGCGTGGGTCATCAGCCGGACCTTCCCCGACATGGCGCTGACCCGGACCCCGGCCTCGGCGAACCGGGCGATCGTCCCGGCGAGGTCGGCGACCGTGACCAGCACGATGTTGGTCTCGGGCTCCTGCACCCGCCAGCCGCGCTCGCGCAGGCCGGCCGCGAGGGTGGCGGCGCGGGCGTGGTCCTCGGCGAGCCGGTCGACCCGGTCCAGGGCGACCAGTCCCGCGGCGGCCAGCACCCCGCCCTGCCGGACCCCGCCACCGAGCATCTTCCGCAGGCGGCGGGCCTCCTCGACGAACTCGACGGACCCGGCGACGACCGACCCGACGGGCGCGCCCAGGCCCTTCGACAGGCAGACCTGCACGGTGTCCGAGCCGACGGTCAGCGCGCCCGGCGGCACCCCGAGCTTCACGGCCGCGTGCCAGAGCCGCGCCCCGTCGAGGTGCACTGCGAGGCCCGCGGCCCGGGCGGCGCCGGCGACCTTCGCGTGCTCCTCGGGCCGGGTGACCGTGCCGCCCGCGGCGTTGTGCGTGTTCTCCAGGCACAGCAGCCGGGTGCGCAGCGTGTAGTACGGCCCGGCGGTGCCCGCGGCACGGCGGACCGCGGCGGCGGAGACCTTGCCGGGCCCGGCGTCGTGGTCGAGCGGCTGCGGCATACCACCGGCCAGCCATGCGGCGGTCCCCAGCTCGGCATCGAGCACGTGGGCGCCCCGGGGCGCGAGGAACGCGTCGCCCCGCTGCAGGTGCGACATCAGCGCGATGAGGTTGCCCATCGAGCCGCTCGGCGTCCACAGGGCGGCGGACGCACCGAGGATCCCGGCGACCTGCTCCTCCAGCTCGCGCATCGTGGGGTCGCCGTCGAGGACGTCGTCGCCCACCTCGGCGTCGGCCATCGCCGCCCGCATCTCGCGCGTGGGCCGGGTGACGGTGTCCGACCGGAGGTCGATCGGTCCGTCCGGAGCCGGTCTGCTCGCCTTGGCCCGGGCGGAGGAGACGGCCGAGGAGACAGCTCTCGCCGCAGGGCGCCGGGATCGCGTCGGGGTCCGCATCGGACGGAATTCTGTCAGCCCCCACCACGCTCGGTCCTGCCGGGTCACGAAACGGTCACGACGTTGGGCCGGATGGGTGAGGGCTGCGGGGGGATGCAACCGTGGTCGGCGTCCGCACCGTCGCCTGGGTGACGAAGGGAGGGCGCCGGGTGGACGACGCCGCCGAGCGCGCGTTCGCACCGCGAGCGGCCGGTCGACGTCACGCCGGACCGTGCGGTCACGGGGTCGACGGCCGACGGCGTCGCCACCCGCACCGCGCTGGTCGACGCCTTGCGGGCGGTCCCGGCCCGGCAGCGTGCGGTCCTGGTGCTGCGGTACCTGGAGGGGCTCGACGTCGGGGCCACCGCGGCGGCGCTCGGCTGCTCGGAGGGCACGGTGAAGAGCCAGGCCGCGCGCGGGCTGGCGGCGCTGCGGACGATCCTCGGCGACGCGCTCGACGACCTGAGACCGGCGGGGTGAGGTGATCCGGATGGAGAACGACGACGAGCGGCTGGCGGCCGCCTTCCGGGCCGCCGTGCAGGACACCCCGGCGGCCGGCTTCGACCACGAGGACGTGCTCGCCGGCTCGCGGCGGCTCGCCCGGCGCCGCCGGATGCTGCTCACCGGCGGGGTGGCCGCCGCGGTGATCGTGCTGGCCGGAGGGGTGACGACGGGGGTGGTGCTGACCCGCGACGACGGCGCCGTGACCTCGGCGGCGGCCCCCGCGCCCGAGCGGGCGGGACCCGGATCGGTGGCCGACGCGGCGGCACCGCGGGCGGCGGCGGCCCCGTCGGCGCCCGCGCCCGGAGCCCCGCTGGGCCCAGCCGCAGGGGACTGCGTGAACCCCCAGGACCCGCAGCTGCGGGCGCTGGTCGACGCGGCCCTGCCCGCGCTGGCCGGCGCGCAGGAGGCACCGACCACCATGATCTGCCGGCCCGGCGGCGGTCGCGAGGTGAACCTGGAGGTGGCCGACGGGGCGCTGACCGGCCTGTTCACCGTCGTCTACACCCCGGCGGGCGAGCCGCCCGCGCAGACCGCGACGGCCGTCGGCTGGGTCACGGCCGAGGCGCCGACCGCCTCGGGCGGCACCGTGGTGGTGACCTCGCGGGGCGCCTTGGACTCCGGGGGTGTGCCCTTCGCCGACGACGTCCGGCCGCTGGCGGACGCGCTCGGCCCCCGGCTCTGAGCGGCCCTGAGCGGCTCTGAGCGGCTCCGAGCGGGCTCCGCGAGCACGGCGGCACGGCGTCCAGGGAGGCACAGGGCAGACTGACGGCGTGACGACGGAGAAGGGTGAGCGCCGCAAGCAGGCGCTCACCGAGGCCGCGGGCGCGCTGCTGCGCGAGGGCGGCTTCGACGCCGTCCGGCACCGCGCCGTCGCCGAACGGGCCGGGCTCCCGCTGGCCTCCACGACGTACTACTTCGACTCGCTCGACGCGCTGGTCACGGCGGCGGTCGAGCTCACCAGCCGGCAGGACCTCGCGGCCGGCCGCGCGGAGCTCGACGCCGCCACCCCCGCGGACCCGCTCGACCTGGTGCTCGACCAGCTGCTGGGCCGGAACTCGCGCCAGGGCGGCCTCGACGCGGTGCTGCTGCGCTACGAGCAGCTCGTCGGGGCCGGACGGCGGCCCTACCTCGCCCCGCTCATGCGTACGCTGCGCTCCGAGCTCGACGGCCTGCTCACCGAGGCCCTGGCCCGCGCCGGGCACCGGCTCGACGCGGGCGGGCTGCGCCGCGTGGTCGAGGTCGTCGACGGCGCGGTGCTGTCCGCGTTGATCGAGGCCGACCCGGACCCACGGGCCACCGCGCGGGCGGCGCTCCTGCGCGTTCTGTAGCGACGTAAGCTGGCACAACGTGGTCATCCCCAACGTCCTCGCCGCCCGCTACGCCAGCCCGCAGCTGGTCGAGATCTGGTCGCCCGAGTACAAGATCGTGCTGGAGCGCCGCCTGTGGATCGCGGTGCTGAAGGCGCAGCGCGACCTGGGCGTCGAGGTGCCCGAGCAGGCGATCGCGGACTACGAACGCGTCGTCGAGCAGGTGGACCTGGCGTCGATCGCCGAGCGCGAGCGCGTGACCCGCCACGACGTGAAGGCCCGGATCGAGGAGTTCAACGCCCTCGCCGGGCACGAGCAGGTGCACAAGGGCCTGACCAGCCGCGACCTCACCGAGAACGTCGAGCAGCTGCAGCTGCGGCTGTCGCTGGAGCTGGTCCGGGACCGCACTGTCGCGGTCCTGGCCAGGCTGGCGCGGCGGGCGTCCGAGTACGCCGAGCTGGTGATGGCCGGCCGCAGCCACAACGTCGCGGCCCAGGCCACCACGCTCGGCAAGCGCTTCGCCTCCGCGGCCGACGAGCTGCTCGTCGCGTACCGGCGGCTGGAGGAGCTGCGGGCGCGGTACCCGCTGCGCGGCATCAAGGGCCCGGTCGGGACCGCCCAGGACATGCTCGACCTGCTCGACGGCGACGCCGCCAAGCTGGCGCAGCTCGAGTCCCGGATCGCCGCACACCTCGGCTTCGCCGGCGTGTTCACCAGCGTCGGGCAGGTCTACCCGCGCTCGCTCGACCACGACGTCTGCTCGCTGCTCGTGCAGCTGGGCGCGGCGCCGTCGTCGCTCGCCACCACGATCCGGCTGATGGCGGGCCAGGAGCTCGCGACCGAGGGCTTCAAGCCCGGCCAGGTCGGGTCGAGCGCGATGCCGCACAAGATGAACACCCGGTCCGCGGAGCGGATCAACGGGCTGCAGGTGGTGCTGCGCGGCACCGCGTCGATGGCCGCCGAGCTGGCCGGGGCGCAGTGGAACGAGGGCGACGTGTTCTGCTCCGTCGTCCGCCGGGTCGCGCTGCCCGACGCCTTCTTCGCCCTCGACGGGCTGTACGAGACCACACTGACGGTGCTCGACGAGTTCGGCGCCTACCCGGCCGTCATCGCCCGCGAGCTGGACCGCTACCTGCCCTTCCTCGCCACCACCAAGGTGCTGATGGCGGCGGTGCGGGCCGGCGTCGGGCGGGAGACCGCGCACGAGGCGATCAAGGAGCACGCCGTCGGCGTCGCGCTGGCGATGCGGGAGAAGGGCCAGCAGGACAACGACCTGGTCGAACGCCTGCAGGCCGACGAGCGCCTCGGCCTCCCGGCGGGCCTGCTCGACGGGCTGCTCGCCGACCCGCTGTCCTTCACCGGTGCCGCGACCGCGCAGGTCGCCGCGGTGGTCGCGCAGGTCGCGGAGATCACCGAGGCGCACCCCGAGGCCGCCGCCTACACCCCCGGAGCGATCCTGTGAAGCTGCTGCACTCGGGCAAGGTCCGGGACATCTACTCCGACCGGGGCGACATCGTCCTCGTGGCGTCGGACCGGCTTTCGGTGTTCGACGTCATCCTCCCGACGCCGGTGCCGGACAAGGGAAAGATCCTCACCTCCCTGTCGCTCTGGTGGTTCGACAGGGTCGCGGACCTCGTGCCGCACCACGTGATCTCTGCGACCGACGTGCCGGAGGAGTTCGCCGGGCGGGCCGTGCGGTGCCGGCGGCTGGACATGCTGCCGGTCGAGTGCGTGGCGCGCGGGTACCTGACCGGCGGTGGGCTGAAGGAGTACCGCGAGACCGGCACCGTGTCGGGGATCGCGCTGCCGCCGGGTCTGGAGGACGGGTCGCGCTTCCCGCAGCCGATCTTCACGCCGTCGAGCAAGGCCCCGAAGGGGCAGCACGACGAGGCGATCACGTTCGCGGACGTCGAGGACCTGGTCGGCGCCGAGACCGCCGCCCGGATCCGCGACCTCACGCTCGAGGTCTACCGGATGGGCGCGGAGATCACGGAGAAGAACGGGATCCTGCTCGCCGACACCAAGCTGGAGTTCGGCCGGGACGCCGACGGGCGGATCGTGCTGGGCGACGAGGTCCTCACCCCGGACTCCTCGCGGTTCTGGCCTGCCGACCAGTGGGAGCCGGGGCGCCCGCAGTACAGCTTCGACAAGCAGTACGCACGGGAATGGGCGCTCTCCACCGGCTGGGACAAGACCGAGCCCGGTCCCGAGGTCCCGCCGGACGTGGTCGCCGCGGTCCGGGCCCGCTACGTCGAGGTCTACGAGCGGATCACCGGCACGCCCTGGGAGTGATCGAGCCCGCCCCCGGGCGCAGTATGGTTCCGTAACGCGATCTTGGAGCCGGGTCCTGGCGCAGTATGGTTCCATAACGCTGTCCCGGACCGGGTTTCCGGGTGTTGTGGAACCATAATGCGGTTCTCACGCCGGGGTCGTCGGGCGTTCACATCGGGCGCGTTCCCTTCGGGGCATGCCCGCCCGACTGGTCGTCTCGCTCTCCGGGCTCACCGACGCCCGGGGCGACGCCCTGCCCCGCGCCCGCGCGCTGGCCGCCGACCTGGACCGGCGCGGAGTCCCGCTGACCCACCTGGTGCAGCCCGCCTCGCCCGACGGGCCACCCGCGCCGCCGCTGCTCTCCTGGCTGCGCGACCGCACCAGTGGCGCCGACGAGCTCGCCCTGCACGGCTACGACCACACCCCCGACCCCGCCCGGCGCGGCGGCGTCGGGCGCAAGGGCGAGTTCGCCGCCCTGCCCCGGCACGAGGCGGGGCTGCGGCTCACCGCCGCGCGCCGCGCCCTCACCGGGCTCGGGCACGGCACGGCGGTGTTCGCCGCGCCGCGCTGGCTCGCCTCGCCCGGCACCGTCGACGCGGTGCGGGAGCAGGGCTTCCGCATGTGCCTCGACGAGGGCGGCGTCCACCTGTTCGACGACGGCGTGCTGTTGCGGACCCGTGCCCTCGGCTTCCGGCTGGAGGCCGTGGTGTCCGGCGAGGAACGGAGGCGCGCCGAGTCCTGGCGGTGTCGGGTGCTGCACGCCGAGGCGGTGCGCGTCGCGCGGCGGGCCGGCGTGGTGCGGATCGGGGTGCGCGCCAAGGACCTCCGCCGTCCGGACCGGGTCCGCACCGTGCTCGAGACGGTCGATGCCGTGCTCGCCGAGGGGGCCTGGCCCACGACCTACGCGGCGCTCTCCGCGTCCGCCCCGGCCGTCCGGACCGCCTGACGGCGAGCGCGAGTCGGCACCTCCGGTCGTCCGAACCGCACATCCCGTCGTCCCCGGATGTGCGGTCCGGAGGTGCCGACCCGGGGTTCACGGGATCAGCACGGCCTTACCGACGACCTCGCGGTCCTGCAGCGCGGTGTGCGCGTCCGCGGCCTTCGCGAGCGGGAACCGCCGCCCGACCACCGGCCGGATCCGCCCGGCCGCCGCCTCCCGCAGCATCCGTTCCTGACGGGCCCGCCGACCGCCCCCGTACTCGGCGAGCTGCTCGGTCCCCCGCACCGAGACGCCCGGGGAGTGTGCCTCCGCCGGGTCCACCTCGGTCGGCGGCCCACCCGCGATGCCGTAGTTGGAGTAGCGGCCACCCTCGGCGACCAGGCCGAACGCGGCCCGTCCGAGCTCGCCGCCGACGCCGTCCACCACGACGTCGACCTGGCCGACCCTCCGCCGGACGGCGTCGGCCCAGCCGGCGTCTCCGTAGTCGACGGCGAGGTCCGCGCCGAGCGACCGGGCCAGGGCGAGCTTCTCCGCGCCCCGCGCCGCCGCGAGCACGCGCGCCCCGGTGGAACGTGCGAGCTGGACGAGCAGACTGCCGACCCCGCCCGCGGCCGGCAGGACCAGCACCAGCTCGCCGGGCCGCACCCCGACGTCACCGAAGACGGCGAGCGCCGTGCCGCCGTCGTGCAGCATCACGATGGCCTCGGCGGCGCCGAGCCCGTCGGGGACGGGCAGGACGGAGCCGAGCGGGGCGGCGAGCTGCTCGGCGTAGGCACCGCCCTCGACGTCGGCCAGGACCCGCCGCCCCCGCCAGCCGGGGTCCACGCCGTCGCCGACCGCGCGGACCCGGCCCGCCGCCCCGCGCCCGGGGACGTAGGGGAGCGGGGTGGCGAACCGCGGTCCCGGCGCGCCGCCGCGGCGGATCAGGGTGTCGAGGGTGAGCACCCCCGCCGCTTCGACCTCCACCACGACCTCGCCGGGTCCCGCGACGGGGTCCGGCACCTCGACCGGTTGCAGCACCTCGGGCCCGCCGAACTCGTCCACCCTGATGACCAGCACGTCTCCTCCTCGGGTCGTCGACGTCCCCACCCTCGGAGCTGAAGTCGGGTCGAGGTCAAGGGGTCAGACGGCGGTCGCCTTCTCCCGGTCCAGCACCTCGACCGTCGTCTCCTTCGGGGCGAGGTTGGTGAACAGGCCGTAGTGCATCGCCGGGTTGGCGAGCACCGCCTCGTGGATCGGCACGGCGGTGCGCGGGGTCATGGCCCGCAGGTAGTCCACGGCGTCGCCGGCCTTGAGCCAGGGGGCACCCGTCGGGAGCAGCAGGGTGTCGACGGGGTCGCGGCCCTCGGGCAGCGGGACGTAGGCGTCGCCGGGGTGCAGGAGGGCGTCGTCGACCAGGTACCCGTTGTTGCGGACGATCGGGACGTCCGGATGGATCACGGCGTGGTCGCCGTCGCCGACGACCTCGATCCGCGCGCCGGCGACCTCGAGCACCGCGCCCGGGGCGGTGGTCTCGTACTCCGGGCCGTCGAGCTGCTCGGCGGTGCCGTCGTCGACGATCAGCCGGGCGTCCGGGTTGGCCCGCAGGAGCGCGGTGAGCCGGTCGACGTCCAGGTGGTCGAAATGCTGGTGGGTCACGAGGATCGCGTCGAGGCCGGTCAGCGACTCGAAGCCGGTCGAGAAGGCGCCCGGGTCGACCAGCAGGCGCGCGGAACCGGTGTCGACCAGCACGCAGGCGTGGCCGTAGTGCGTGAGCTGCATGCCCCCAGCCTGCTCCGACCCGGCGCGACCGGCACGCGCGGCCGCGTGTCAGCAGCCTCACCCGGGCGGGGCGGCGACGTCGTCCCAGTTCACCGTAGGCTTGACGGCGTGGCGAGAGTGGTCGTGGACGTGATGCCCAAGCCCGAGATCCTGGACGTGCAGGGCCAGGCGGTCTCCCGCGCGCTCACCCGGATCGGCGTGTCCGGCATCGAGGTGCGGCAGGGCAAGCACTTCGAGCTCGAGGTCGACGACTCGGTCGACGACGAGACCCTGCACCGCATCGCCGGCGACCTGCTGGCCAACCCGGTGATCGAGGACTGGACGGTGACGCGGGTATGAGCACGCGGATCGGGGTCATCACCTTCCCGGGCACGCTCGACGACGTCGACGCCTCGCGCGCCGTCCGCTACGCCGGCGCCGAGCCCGTCGCGCTCTGGCACGGCGACCACGACCTGCTGGCCGTGGACGCCGTCGTGGTCCCCGGGGGCTTCTCCTACGGCGACTACCTGCGCGCCGGTGCGATCGCGAGCCTCGCGCCGATCATGCGCGAGGTCGTCGAGGGGGCGGCCAAGGGCCTGCCGGTCCTCGGCATCTGCAACGGCTTCCAGATCCTCTGCGAGGCCGGGCTGCTGCCGGGCGCGCTGACCCGCAACGAGAAGCTGCACTTCGTCTGCCGGGACCAGAAGCTCCGCGTCGAGAACGCCGAGACCGCCTGGACCAGCGGCTTCACCCGGGGCGAGGAGATCCTCGTCCCGGTGAAGAACGCCGAGGGCCGGTTCGTCGCCGCGCCGGACACGCTGACGGCGCTGGAGGCCGAGGGCCGCGTGGTGTTCCGCTACGTCGGCGGCAACCCCAACGGCTCCGCGGCCGACATCGCGGGCGTGACCTCCGAGAACGGCCGGGTCGTGGGCCTCATGCCGCACCCGGAGCACGCCGTCGACCTGCTCACCGGGCCCTCCGAGCAGGGGCTGGGTTTGTTCAGCTCGGTCCTGGGCACACTCGCGGGTGCTCCCGCAGCCTGAGATCGACTGCGCCCCATTAGGCTGGCGGTCCGCTCCATCGACCGAGAGGCCGTTCGTGACCCGACCCCTGCCCGGTGCGGCCAGCCACCGGGTCCTGCTGGTCGAGGACGACCCCGGTGACGTCTTCCTCGTGCAGGAACTGCTCGCCGAGGTCGACCCGTCCGTGCGGGTCACCGTCGCCGAATCGGTGCGTGCGGTCGTCGAGCGAAACCTGCTGTCGGCCGCGGACTGCGTGCTCCTGGACCTGAACCTGCCCGGGGTGAGCGGGCTCGACGGGCTGCGCGAGGTGCTGCAGGCGGATCCGTCGGCCGCCGTGTGCGTGCTCACCGGGCTCGACGACGAACACCTCGGCATCGCCGCGGTCGGTGTCGGCGCCCAGGACTACCTGGTCAAGAACAAGGCCGACGGCGCCGTGCTGATCCGGGCGATCCGCTACGCCGTCGAGCGCCGCCGCGCCGAGGCGAGCATGGTGCGGCTGCGCGAGGAGCAGCTGGTGGCCGCGGAGTCGGTGCGCCTCGAGCGCGGCCTGCTGCCCTCGCTGCTGCTCGACGGCAGCAGCGTGCGCGGCCGCTCCTTCTACCGCTCCGGGCGGACCCGCGCCGTGATCGGCGGGGACTTCTTCGACGCCGTCCGCGGGCCGTCCGGCACCGTGCACGCGATCATCGGCGACGTCTCCGGCCACGGTCCCGACGAAGCGGCGCTCGGCGCCCTGCTCCGGGTCTCCTGGCGCGCGCTCGTCCTGGCCGGCGTCGACGAGCCCCAGGTGCTGCCGAAACTGCAGGAGGTGCTGGTCAGCGAGCGGCACGAGCGCACGCTGTTCACCACCGTCTGCACGCTCACGATCGACCCGGCGCCCGAGGGCGGCGACCGGGTGCTGATCCGCTCGGCGGGGCACCCGCCGCCCGTCTCGCTGCGGCCCGACCCGGCGTCGCTGCGACCGCGGGTCGGCGTGCCGCTCGGGGTGCTGCGGGACGCGAAATGGGAGCCCGAGGTGCTCCGGATGGCGCCGGGATGGGCGTTGCTGCTGTTCACGGACGGGCTGATCGAGGGCCGGGGCGTCCGGCCCGACGAGTTGCTCTGGCAGGAGGGTCTGATCGACGTGCTCGGGAAGGAGCGGGACACCCCGATGTCCGAGCTTCCGGGCAGGCTCGTCGAGCACGTCGAGCGGATCAACGGCGGTCCGCTCGCCGACGACGTCGCCATGCTGCTGCTCACCGACCGCGCGGGCGACGAGTGACCGCGTCCGCTCCCGCCCGCCGGCGTCGCCCGGTCCGGCTGCGTCTCGACCCGGCCACGATGGAGGACGCGCAGCAGCGCTGGACGCTGCGCCGCTGGTTCACCGTCGGCGCCACGATCCTCGGGCTGCTCTCCGTGCTCGCCGTCGCGCTCGGCGCCTGGGCCGTCGTGCGGATCGCCGACGCGCGCACCGCGCTCTACGACGAGGTCACCCCGGCCGTCACCGCCGGGCAGAACCTGTCCGCGGCGCTGCTCGACCAGGAGACCGGCGTCCGCGGCTTCACCATCCTGGCCAACGACGAGTTCCTCGCCCCGTACGTCAACGGCCGGGCCGCCGAGGCGACGGCCGTCGACGTGCTGCGCCCGTTCGACCGGACCTTCCCGGCCGCCGGTCTCGGTCCGGCACTGCAGCACGTCGA